>NZ_JOGB01000255.1 GCF_000719335.1 Streptomyces sp. NRRL S-87 | reverse complement strand
GGTGAGCCGGGTGCGCGCGGTGCTGGGGTGCGAGGTGGGGGTCCGCGACCTCTTCCGCGCCCCGACGGTACGGGAGTTCGCCCGCCGCCTGGCCACCGCCGCCGCCGGTGACCGCCCGGCCCTGACCCCCGTCGAGCGCACCGCCGAACTGCCGGTCTCCTTCGCACAGCGCCGCCTGTGGTTCCTCGGCCAGATGGAAG
>NZ_JOGB01000254.1 GCF_000719335.1 Streptomyces sp. NRRL S-87 | reverse complement strand
GGTGAGCCGGGTGCGCGCGGTGCTGGGGTGCGAGGTGGGGGTCCGCGACCTCTTCCGCGCCCCGACGGTACGGGAGTTCGCCCGCCGCCTGGCCACCGCGACCGCCGGTGACCGCCCGGCCCTGACCCCCGTCGAGCGCACCGCCGAACTGCCGGTCTCCTTCGCACAGCGCCGCCTGTGGTTCCTCGGCCAGATGGAAG
>NZ_JOGB01000253.1 GCF_000719335.1 Streptomyces sp. NRRL S-87 | reverse complement strand
GACGGCCGAACCGCGCACGACGGCGAGGATCGGGTGGCCGTTGCGCACGGCGTCGGACTGGCGCTCGACGAGGAGCATGCCCGCGCCCTCGGCCCAGCCCGTACCGTCCGCACCCTCCGCGAACGACTTGCAGCGCCCGTCCGCGGCGAGCCCGCGCTGGCGGCTGAAGTCGACGAACGTCTCCGGGGTCGCCATGATCGCG
>NZ_JOGB01000252.1 GCF_000719335.1 Streptomyces sp. NRRL S-87 | reverse complement strand
CGCGATCATGGCGACCCCGGAGACGTTCGTCGACTTCAGCCGCCAGCGCGGGCTCGCCGCGGACGGGCGCTGCAAGTCGTTCGCGGAGGGTGCGGACGGGACTGGCTGGGCCGAGGGCGCGGGCATGCTCCTCGTCGAGCGCCAGTCCGACGCCGTGCGCAACGGCCACCCGATCCTCGCCGTCGTGCGCGGTTCGGCCGTC
>NZ_JOGB01000251.1 GCF_000719335.1 Streptomyces sp. NRRL S-87 | reverse complement strand
CTACCGGCTGCTGGTCAACCCCACGGGCCGGTTCGAGATCGGTGGCCCGATGGGTGACGCGGGTCTGACCGGCCGCAAGATCATCATCGACACCTACGGCGGCATGGCCCGCCACGGTGGCGGTGCGTTCTCGGGCAAGGACCCCTCGAAGGTGGACCGCTCGGCCGCGTACGCGATGCGCTGGGTGGCCAAGAACGTGGTCGCCG
>NZ_JOGB01000250.1 GCF_000719335.1 Streptomyces sp. NRRL S-87 | reverse complement strand
CGGCGACCACGTTCTTGGCCACCCAGCGCATCGCGTACGCGGCCGAGCGGTCCACCTTCGAGGGGTCCTTGCCCGAGAACGCACCGCCACCGTGGCGGGACATGCCACCGTAGGTGTCGATGATGATCTTGCGGCCGGTCAGACCCGCGTCACCCATCGGGCCACCGATCTCGAACCGGCCCGTGGGGTTGACCAGCAGCCGGTAG
>NZ_JOGB01000249.1 GCF_000719335.1 Streptomyces sp. NRRL S-87 | reverse complement strand
CGCGGAGCCTCGAACGACAACCCCTCCACCACCTGGCGGAAATCGTCGAGCATCCCGTCCATGTGCGGCGAGTGGAACGCGTGACTGACCGCCAGCCGCTTGGTCTTACGGCCCCGCGCCTCGAAACCGGCCGCCAGGGCCGCCGTCACGTCCTCGTCACCCGCGAGCACCACCGACCGCGGGCCGTTGACCGCGGCGACGGACACC
>NZ_JOGB01000248.1 GCF_000719335.1 Streptomyces sp. NRRL S-87 | reverse complement strand
GGTGTCCGTCGCCGCGGTCAACGGCCCGCGGTCGGTGGTGCTCGCGGGTGACGAGGACGTGACGGCGGCCCTGGCGGCCGGTTTCGAGGCGCGGGGCCGCAAGACCAGGCGGCTGGCGGTCAGTCACGCGTTCCACTCGCCGCACATGGACGGGATGCTCGACGATTTCCGCCAGGTGGTGGAGGGGTTGTCGTTCGAGGCTCCGCG
>NZ_JOGB01000247.1 GCF_000719335.1 Streptomyces sp. NRRL S-87 | reverse complement strand
GGGGGAGTGGGTCAAGGGGCCGGAGCTGGATGCCGGTTACTGGTTCGGCAACCTGCGCCGGACGGTGGAGTTCGAGTCCGCGACCCGCACGCTCCTCGATCAGGGCTTCGGCGTGTTCGTGGAGTGCAGTCCGCATCCGGTGCTGACGGTGGGCATCCAGGAGACGGTCGAGGACGCGGGCCGCGAGGCGGCCGTCCTCGGGTCGCTGCG
>NZ_JOGB01000246.1 GCF_000719335.1 Streptomyces sp. NRRL S-87 | reverse complement strand
GGCGGAGCACCCGCTGACCGCGGTGGTGCACACTGCGGGTGTCCTCGACGACGGTGTGGTCGGCTCGTTGACGGCCGAGCGGCTGTCGGCGGTGCTGCGTCCGAAGGTGGACGCGGCGTGGCACCTGCACGAGCTGACGGCCGACCTGGACCTGTCCGCGTTCGTGCTCTTCTCCTCCGCCGCCGGCGTGTTCGGTGGTGCGGGTCAGGCCAACTAC
>NZ_JOGB01000245.1 GCF_000719335.1 Streptomyces sp. NRRL S-87 | reverse complement strand
TGAATGTTGACCCGTAATCGGGTAGACACTCGCGTTGAGCGGAACAGTCATGTCGGAATATGACCGACTGTCCTCAGCGTCCTCGCTGTGTGTGTTGCCACCCGCCTCGCTGAGGCCGGTGGACTTTCAAAGGAACCTCAACCCACAAGACTGTGGGCCGGGGTTGTCAATCTGGCGTTGACTTTTGGCACGCTGTTGAGTTCTCAAGGTGCGGACGCT
>NZ_JOGB01000244.1 GCF_000719335.1 Streptomyces sp. NRRL S-87 | reverse complement strand
TTCGGGCTGGAGGGCCCGGCGGTGACGGTGGACACGGCGTGCTCGTCGTCGCTGGTCGCGCTGCACTGGGCGATCCAGGCGCTGCGCAACGGCGAGTGCGACATGGCGCTCGCCGGCGGTGTCGCGATCATGGCGACCCCGGAGACGTTCGTCGACTTCAGCCGCCAGCGCGGGCTCGCCGCGGACGGGCGCTGCAAGTCGTTCGCGGAGGGTGCGGACGG
>NZ_JOGB01000243.1 GCF_000719335.1 Streptomyces sp. NRRL S-87 | reverse complement strand
GGAGTACGCGGCCCCACCGGCGCACGGGCCCAGCATGACCGAGATCTGCGGGATCACACCCGAGGCCCGGGTGTTGCGCTGGAAGATGCCGCCGTAACCGGCAAGGGCGGACACGCCCTCCTGGATACGGGCGCCGGCGCCGTCGTTCAGGGACACCAACGGGGCGCCCGCAGCGATGGCCATGTCCATGATCTTGTGGATCTTCGTCGCGTGGGCCTCACCCAGC
>NZ_JOGB01000242.1 GCF_000719335.1 Streptomyces sp. NRRL S-87 | reverse complement strand
CGGCGTGGACGTCGGCGCCGCCCAGGCCGTTCTGGCTGATCTCCTCACCCGTCACCGCGCGGACCACGTCCGGGCCGGTGATGAACATCTGCGAGGTCTCGCGGACCATGAACACGAAGTCCGTCAGGGCCGGGGAGTACGCGGCCCCACCGGCGCACGGGCCCAGCATGACCGAGATCTGCGGGATCACACCCGAGGCCCGGGTGTTGCGCTGGAAGATGCCGCCGTAACC
>NZ_JOGB01000241.1 GCF_000719335.1 Streptomyces sp. NRRL S-87 | reverse complement strand
AGGGCGTCGAGGAAGGTGTTGGCCGCCGCGTAGTTGGCCTGTCCCGCGTTGCCGAACACGCCGGCGGCGGAGGAGAAGAGCACGAACGCGGACAGGTCCAGGTCGGCCGTCAGCTCGTGCAGGTGCCACGCCGCGTCCACCTTGGGGCGCAGCACCGCCGACAGCCGCTCGGCCGTCAACGAGCCGACCACACCGTCGTCGAGGACACCCGCAGTGTGCACCACCGCGGTCAGCGGGTGCTCCGCC
>NZ_JOGB01000240.1 GCF_000719335.1 Streptomyces sp. NRRL S-87 | reverse complement strand
CGGAGTAGAACGCCGCCCAGTCGACGGCCACACCCCGGACGTACGCCCGGGCGAGCGCCCCGACGACGGTATCGGCCTCGGCACGGCCCGCGCGGAGCACGGGTACGCACTCGGCGGGCCCGGTCAGACACTCCTGCACCAGCGCGGACAGCACACCGTCCGGCCCGAGTTCGACGTACGTCGCCACCCCGGCCGCCTCCAGCGCCCGCACGCCGTCCAGGAAACGGACGGCCTCGCGCACGTGCCGCACCCAGAAGTC
>NZ_JOGB01000239.1 GCF_000719335.1 Streptomyces sp. NRRL S-87 | reverse complement strand
AACCAGCCGCAGACGCTGGCCGGGGTGCTGGACATCGAGGCGTCCGAGAAGGCCGCGCGGTTCGTGCAGATGTGCGACGCGTTCAACATTCCGATCATCACGCTGCTGGACGTGCCGGGCTTCCTGCCGGGTGTGGACCAGGAGCACGGCGGGATCATCCGCCACGGAGCCAAGCTCCTGTACGCGTACTGCAACGCGACCGTGCCGCGGATCTCGCTGATCCTGCGCAAGGCCTACGGCGGCGCGTACATCGTCATGGACTC
>NZ_JOGB01000238.1 GCF_000719335.1 Streptomyces sp. NRRL S-87 | reverse complement strand
AGGCCGGATGTGGAAGCCCAGTAATGGGTGGAGCTGACCGGTACTAATAGGCCGAGGGCTTGTCCTCAGTTGCTCGCGTCCACTGTGTAAGTTCTGAAGCAACGAACGGTTGCTGGTTTCTGGAGCTAGAACACAACTACAGAGTGTGCTTGTTCGCTCGAAACCGATAGGGTTTCGGTGGTCATAGCGTTAGGGAAACGCCCGGTTACATTCCGAACCCGGAAGCTAAGCCTTTCAGCGCCGATGGTACTGCAGGGGGGACCCTGTGGG
>NZ_JOGB01000237.1 GCF_000719335.1 Streptomyces sp. NRRL S-87 | reverse complement strand
GTCGTCGCCGAAGCCGCCGTCGAGGTTGTCGTTGCCCGGCCCGCCCAGGACGGTGTCGTTGCCGTAGCCGGCGCGGACGGTGTCGTTGCCGCTCAACGCGCAGATCACGTCGTTGCCGAAGCCGCCGGTGAGGGTGTCGGTGCCGGAGGTGCCGACGATCGTGCAGCCGCGGGTGTTGTTCACCGAAGTGGTGGCGGTGGCCGTGTTGTTGCCGGTGTTCGGGTCCTGCGGGGTGCTGCTGGTCGCGGAGGCCGTGTCGGTCAGGGTGCCGGT
>NZ_JOGB01000236.1 GCF_000719335.1 Streptomyces sp. NRRL S-87 | reverse complement strand
GTCGTCGCCGAAGCCGCCGTCGAGGTTGTCGTTGCCCGGCCCGCCCAGGACGGTGTCGTTGCCGTAGCCGGCGCGGACGGTGTCGTTGCCGCTCAACGCACAGATCACGTCGTTGCCGAAGCCGCCGGTGAGGGTGTCGGTGCCGGAGGTGCCGACGATCGTGCAGCCGCGGGCGTTGTTCACCGAAGTGGTGGCGGTGGCCGTGTTGTTGCCGGTGTTCGGGTCCTGCGGGGTGCTGCTGGTCGCGGAGGCCGTGTCGGTCAGGGTGCCGGT
>NZ_JOGB01000235.1 GCF_000719335.1 Streptomyces sp. NRRL S-87 | reverse complement strand
GTTCCAGGCGCCGACCGGGGAGCCGTAGCGGGAGTTCATGTAGTCCAGACCCCACTTGATCTGGGTGGCCGGGTTGGTCTTCCAGTCCGCACCCGCCGAGGCCATCTTCGAACCCGGCAGCGCCTGGACCAGGCCGTAGGCACCGGAGGAGGCGTTGGTGGCGGAGGGGTTCCAGCCACTCTCGTGCTCCACGATCTTGCTGAAGGCCGCGAACTGCGCCGGGTCCTTGATCATCTGCTGCGCGATCGCCTTCGCACTCGACGGCGCCGCGGCATGC
>NZ_JOGB01000234.1 GCF_000719335.1 Streptomyces sp. NRRL S-87 | reverse complement strand
GTTCCAGGCGCCGACCGGGGAGCCGTAGCGGGAGTTCATGTAGTCCAGACCCCACTTGATCTGGGTGGCCGGGTTGGTCTTCCAGTCCGCACCCGCCGAAGCCATCTTCGAACCCGGCAGCGCCTGGACCAGGCCGTAGGCACCGGAGGAGGCGTTGGTGGCGGAGGGGTTCCAGCCGCTCTCGTGCTCCACGATCTTGCTGAAGGCCGCGAACTGCGCCGGGTCCTTGATCATCTGCTGCGCGATCGCCTTCGCACTCGACGGCGCCGCGGCATGC
>NZ_JOGB01000233.1 GCF_000719335.1 Streptomyces sp. NRRL S-87 | reverse complement strand
CGATGTACTGCCAGACGTCCAGCTCGGTCCAGTTGGACAGGGGGAAGACGCGGACGTGTTCGCCGGGGGCGTGGCGGCCGTTGTAGAGCTGCCACAGTTCGGGGCGCTGGCGGCGGGGGTCCCACTGGGAGAACTCGTCGCGCAGGGAGAAGACGCGTTCCTTGGCGCGGGCCTTCTCCTCGTCGCGGCGGCCGCCGCCGAAGACGGCGTCGAAGCGGTGCTGCTGGATCGCCTCGGTCAGCGGGACGGTCTGCAGCGGGTTGCGGACGCCGTCGGGGCG
>NZ_JOGB01000232.1 GCF_000719335.1 Streptomyces sp. NRRL S-87 | reverse complement strand
GAGGAAGCGGACGGCCTCGCGGACGTGCCGGACCCAGAAGTCGGCGGAGCCCATCTCGTCGGTGACCACCGCGCCGGTGAGGTTCGAGACGACCGGGATGCGGGGCGCGCCGAACGACAGCCCTTCCGCGACCTTGCGGAAGTCGGCCAGCATGCCGTCCATGTGCGGGGAGTGGAAGGCGTGGCTGACCGTCAGGCGCTTGGTCTTGCGGCCCTGCGCCTCGAAGGCATCGGCGATCGCGACCGCGGCGGCCTCGTCGCCGGAGACGACCACCGCCTGCGG
>NZ_JOGB01000231.1 GCF_000719335.1 Streptomyces sp. NRRL S-87 | reverse complement strand
GGGGGAGTGGGTCAAGGGGCCGGAGCTGGATGCCGGTTACTGGTTCGGCAACCTGCGCCGGACGGTGGAGTTCGAGTCCGCGACCCGCACGCTCCTCGACCAGGGCTTCGGCGTGTTCGTGGAGTGCAGTCCGCATCCGGTGCTGACGGTGGGCGTCCAGGAGACGGTCGAGGACGCGGGCCGGGAGGCGGCCGTCCTCGGGTCGCTGCGGCGTGGTGAGGGTGGCCTGGAGCGGTTGCGGTTGTCGTTGGCCGAGGCGTGGGTGCGGGGTGTGGAGGTGGAC
>NZ_JOGB01000230.1 GCF_000719335.1 Streptomyces sp. NRRL S-87 | reverse complement strand
GTGCCCGATGTTCGACTTGATCGAGCCCAGCAGCAGCGGACGACCCTCCGGCCTGTCCTGGCCGTACGTCGCCAGCAGCGCCTGCGCCTCGATCGGGTCACCCAACCGCGTACCCGTACCGTGCGCCTCCACCGCATCCACATCAGCGGCCGACAGACCCGCGCTCGCCAGCGCGGCCCGGATCACCCGCTGCTGCGACGGACCGTTCGGAGCCGTCAGACCGTTGCTCGCACCGTCCTGGTTCACCGCCGAACCACGCACCACCGCCAGCACCGGATGACCGTTGCGCCGGGCGTC
>NZ_JOGB01000229.1 GCF_000719335.1 Streptomyces sp. NRRL S-87 | reverse complement strand
GCGGTTGCGCAGTACGTGGCGCTCGAGGGGGCTGAAGATCAGCAGGTCGATCGCGATGCCGACGACGAGGATCAGGAAGATCGCCAGGAACACGCCGGGTAGGTCGATGTTGTTGCGGCCGTTCTCCAGGAGCTGGCCCAGGCCCAGGCCGAGGTCGGGGGAGCTGGCGATGATTTCGGCGGCCATCAGGGAGCGCCAGGAGAACGCCCAGCCCTGCTTGAGGCCGGCCAGGTAGCCGGGCAGGGCGGCGGGCATGACGACGTGCCGTGCGCCGAGCAGTCCGGTGGCGCCCAGGGTG
>NZ_JOGB01000228.1 GCF_000719335.1 Streptomyces sp. NRRL S-87 | reverse complement strand
GCGGTTGCGCAGTACGTGGCGCTCGAGGGGGCTGAAGATCAGCAGGTCGATCGCGATGCCGACGACGAGGATCAGGAAGATCGCCAGGAACACGCCGGGCAGGTCGATGTTGTTGCGGCCGTTCTCCAGGAGCTGGCCCAGGCCCAGGCCGAGGTCGGGGGAGCTGGCGATGATCTCGGCGGCCATCAGGGAGCGCCACGAGAACGCCCAGCCCTGCTTGAGGCCGGCCAGGTAGCCGGGCAGGGCGGCGGGCATGACGACGTGCCGTGCGCCGAGCAGTCCGGTGGCGCCCAGGGTG
>NZ_JOGB01000227.1 GCF_000719335.1 Streptomyces sp. NRRL S-87 | reverse complement strand
GCACTCGCCGTTGCGCAGCGCCTGGATCGCCCAGTGCAGCGCGACCAGCGACGACGAGCACGCCGTGTCCACCGTCACCGCCGGGCCCTCCAGCCCGAAGGCGTACGAGACGCGGCCGGAGGCGATCTCGAAGGCCTCCCACGAGGTCTCCAGCAGCAGGCGCTGCTGCGGGTCCATGGCGAGGGCCCGTCGCCGCCCGCGGCGACGAGCTGCCACAGGTCCTCCGGGGTGCGGACGCCCCCCGGGAAGCGGCAGCCCATGCCGACGATCACGATCGGATCGTCGCCGGACTCCGCGGAGGTCCGCACCGGCGTCCGCGCACCCGGTTCCGCTCCCGCCTGGCTCCCGGACTCCCCCGGCGCCCCGGCCACGCCGAGCTCGGCGAGGAGGTGGCGGGCCAGGGCGACCGGAGTCGGGTAGTCGAAGATCAACGTCGGGGGCAGGCGCAGACCCGTCTCCGCCTTCAGCACGT
>NZ_JOGB01000226.1 GCF_000719335.1 Streptomyces sp. NRRL S-87 | reverse complement strand
GTGATGGGGCTGGGGGTGATGGGGGCCGGGTTTTTTGCAAGATCGTTCATTGGGTCATACGACCATCGCCGTGCGGGCGCGCGCATCGGGCCTGCGGCTTAGGTCCGGGGGTGTAGGCGGGTGGGTGCGTGCGTGCGTGCGTGTGTGGGGTGGTGGGGTGGGCGGGGATGGGCGGGGGCTTCGGCGGGCTCGCTCCAGGGGCGGCCGTCCCGTGGTGTGTGGGTCCCCTCGGCGCTTGACAGGGGCGGCCTGCAGGCCCTGCGGCAGGCCCACCCCAGGGGCTTTGGGGCTTCGCCCTGGC
>NZ_JOGB01000225.1 GCF_000719335.1 Streptomyces sp. NRRL S-87 | reverse complement strand
CCCACCACCCCCTCTTCCAGGTCATGCTCGCCTTCCAGCACGACTACGAGGGCCGGATCGAGCTCCCGGGCACCACGGCCGCGTGGACCGACGTGCCGACCGCCCCCGCAAAGTTCGCCCTCTCGGGGGCGGTGCCGGGGCGCCCCGGGACGGCGGGGGCACCCGCCGGCCTGACGCTGGAGTGCAACTACGCGCGGGACCTGTACGACGCGGACACCGTCGCCGCGCTCGCCGACGGCCTGGGCCTCGTGCTCGACGCAGTCGGCGCCGACCCCGACCAGCGCCTCGGTGCCCTGGGCCGGGC
>NZ_JOGB01000224.1 GCF_000719335.1 Streptomyces sp. NRRL S-87 | reverse complement strand
CCCGCGCGACCCGCGCCACCGCCGGAACCGGCGCCAAGGCATTCCTCGACCAGCGCATCCTGCTCGAAGCGAAACGGCTGCTCGCCCACACCGACCTACCGGTCGGCCGCTGCGCACACCACCTCGGATTCCGCGACACCGGGAACTTCACCACCTTCTTCCGGCGGCAGACCGGACTGGCTCCTACCTCTTGGGCCGATATGGCGCGGAGTTGACCCGCCGGGACCGCGTTCCCGGTCCTCCCGGCACGATGGCCGCATCTTGCCGCGCCCGCGGGAAGTCCGAGACGAGATGACGAGGAGCGTGCAC
>NZ_JOGB01000223.1 GCF_000719335.1 Streptomyces sp. NRRL S-87 | reverse complement strand
GGACGGGGGCCGAGCTGGCGTCGGGGGCGAGTACACGCGGACGGGGGCCGAGCTGGCGTCGGGGGCGAGTGCACGCGGACGGGGGCCGAGCTGGCGTCGGGGGCGAGTACACGCGGACGGGGGCCGAGCTGGCGTCGGGGGGTGGGCCGGGGGCGGGGTGGGCTCGCTTCGAGGGGTGGCCCGGTGTTCGGGCCTGCTGCTCGCTTCGGGGGGTGGGTCGCGTGGTGTGTGGGTCCCCTCGGCGCTTGACAGGGGCGGCCTGCAGGCCCTGCGGCAGGCCCACCCCAGGGGCTTTGGGGCTTCGCCCTG
>NZ_JOGB01000222.1 GCF_000719335.1 Streptomyces sp. NRRL S-87 | reverse complement strand
CTCCAGTTCCAGGTGGAGCGGACGGCTGCCGGACAGCAGCCGGCTGGCGGACACCGAGGTGCCGTAGGTCTCGATCGCCTCCCTGGCGGCCTCGTTGACCCGGGGGTGGGTGGCCATTCCCAGGTAGTTGTAGCCGGAGAAGGACAGGAGCCTGCGGCCGTCGACGACGGTCGTGTCCGTCAGACCGCCCTCGTGCACGACGAAGTACGGGTTGGACAGGCCGGTGCCGGAGAGCGCGCCGACGCGTTCGCCGTGGGCGGTGACCTCGGGGAAGCAGTCGATGCGCGTGTGCTCCTCGGACAGCGCGGCG
>NZ_JOGB01000221.1 GCF_000719335.1 Streptomyces sp. NRRL S-87 | reverse complement strand
GATGAGGCGGGCGTACGTCGCGGTGTCGAGCCGTCCCGGCGGGGCGACCACGATGCAGCCGCCGTTGAGCAGCGGCACCCACAGCTCGTACGTCGAGGCGTCGAAGGCGTGCGCGGAGTGCAGCAGCACCCGCTCCTGGGAGCCGTCCCGCCAGGCCCGGTCGGCTGCGAAGGCCACGATGTTGTCGTGGGTGATCGCCACGCCCTTGGGCACGCCCGTCGAGCCCGAGGTGTGCAGCACGCACGCCAGCCGGTCGGGCTCCAGCCGTACCGCCGGAGCACCCTCCGGCAGACCCGCCAGACCCTCCTCGCCC
>NZ_JOGB01000220.1 GCF_000719335.1 Streptomyces sp. NRRL S-87 | reverse complement strand
GCAAAGTGAATTGCTGTTACTTGGCCAATAAGCTTAGTTTTAAGTGGTTCTAGAGGGTAAAAAGCATACTTTTCTATATGGATCAAATGTGGGTTTCCCAGTCTGAATCGCACATTCTTTAGCGAATTCTGTTCGTTCCAAGCTGGCAAAGCTTGTAGGAAGATGACTTTGAAGATAAACACACAGCTAGTGTTTTACAAAGTGAATTGTTCTTACTTGGTGATTAAGCTTAGTTTTAAGTAATTCTAGAAAGCATACTTTTCTATATAGACTAAAAATCCTTTTCCCAGTCTCAATCTCTCATTCTTTTTACA
>NZ_JOGB01000219.1 GCF_000719335.1 Streptomyces sp. NRRL S-87 | reverse complement strand
ACGTGCTGAAGGCGGAGACGGGTCTGCGCCTGCCCCCGACGTTGATCTTCGACTACCCGACTCCGGTCGGCTTCCCGGGGGGCGTCCGCACCCCGGAGGACCTGTGGCAGCTCGTCGCCGCGGGCGGCGACGGCATCACGGCCTTCCCGGCCGACCGCGGCTGGGACGCCGAGGCCCTGAGACCTCGTGGGAGGCCTTCGAGCGGGCCGGCATCGACCCGGCGACCGTGCGGGGCAGCCGTACCGGTGTCTTCGCGGGCGTCATGTACCACGACTACGTACCGGGCATCGGCATCGGTGACGGTGCGGGCTCCGGCGCGGAACTGCCCGAGGGCGTCGAGGGCTACCTCGGTACCGGCAACGCGGGCAGCATCGCCTCCGGCCGCATCGCCTACACGTTCGGGCTGGAGGGCCCGGCGGTGACGGTGGACACGGCGTGCTCGTCGTCGCTGGTCGCGCTGCACTGGGCGATCCAGGCGCTGCGCAACGGCGAGTGC
>NZ_JOGB01000218.1 GCF_000719335.1 Streptomyces sp. NRRL S-87 | reverse complement strand
GTTCTAGCGCGGCCCGGGTGCGAACGCCCGCCCCGCCGCCTCCTCGACACGACGCACGGCCTCGTCCAGCTCCTGGGACGAGGCCGTTTCCAGTGCCACGGCCAGGTCCCGGCCCGCGACCGCGAGCTGGTCACCGACGGCGAATATCCCGACGTCCGGCATGATCCTCGGCTCCCGGTCCGGCGCTTCGGCACGCTGGGCGCGGGCGGACAGCTCTCTGGCCGTCAGCAGCGCCTCGGCGGCGACACCGCGCTGCAGCCGGCTCTGCGGGGTGCTCCGCAGACGGTCGGCGAATCGGTCCACGGCAGTGATCAGGGG
>NZ_JOGB01000217.1 GCF_000719335.1 Streptomyces sp. NRRL S-87 | reverse complement strand
CGATGATGGTGTCGCGCTCCTCCATCAGGCCTTCGCCCGTCAGGGCCTCCTCCAGGCCGTCCGCCAGCACGACGATCCGTCCCTGCTTGCCCAGGCGCCGCCACACCTTCTCCGCTTCGGCGTCGGAGCGGAGGTTTCCCTGCACCTCCTGGGAGAACCGGGCGAAGGCGAGCTGCCGGAAATCCAGATCCTTGTCCGCGTTGCGCAGGCGCAGCGGTACGGGGACCGCCTTCTGCCGGGCGAGGGTCGCCGTCAGCAGCACGATCAGAGCCGTCTTGCCCGTTCCCACCCCGCCGACGACGACGTGGGTGCGCCGGGTCCGGC
>NZ_JOGB01000216.1 GCF_000719335.1 Streptomyces sp. NRRL S-87 | reverse complement strand
CCACCCCTGGGGCTTTGGGGCTTCGCCCTGGCCTGCGGCCACCCCAGGCCCGGGCCTGCCTCCGGACCAGCCTGCCATGACGCCTCAAGAGGCTTCCCCACACACCACGGGACGGCCCGACGGGAGCTGCGCAACGGTGACCTGGACCGCAGCGACCCGGCTCAGTCCGCGCTGCTGCAGGGAGGACGCGGGCGACCCGGGTCTTGGTGAGTGGGTCCTGGCGTGTCGTGGTGAGTGGGTCCTGGCGTGGGGCCTGCTGACGTGACCGGAGCGTGCGGCGGCTGCACGCCTCCTTGGCGGTGCCTGGTGGGTCCCGTGGTGTGTG
>NZ_JOGB01000215.1 GCF_000719335.1 Streptomyces sp. NRRL S-87 | reverse complement strand
GGCGCCCTTCGGGCGTCGCCTGCGGCGATTCCGCTGCGCTCCACCCTTGACCCCCCGACCCGGCCCGGAAAAGCAAAACCTCGGCGGACAGGCCCAGAAAGACGCCCGGGACGATCGTGAAGACTCCGGCCCGTTCGGTCCGGCCAGCGGGTCAGCGCCTCAGATCGCTACGCCCCACCGGTTCGGGTGGCGGGTGCGGGTTGGCGGGGGCCGGACATACGCCGCCTACGATCGCTACGCCCCTCCGGTTGAGGTGGCGGCTTCCGGGTCCGGTGGGGGCTGGGCATACGCCGCCCACGATCGCTACGCCCCTCCGGTTCGGGTGGCG
>NZ_JOGB01000214.1 GCF_000719335.1 Streptomyces sp. NRRL S-87 | reverse complement strand
CAGGCCCACCCCTGGGGCTTTGGGGCTTCGCCCTGGCCTTCGGCCACCCCAGGCCCGGGCCTGCCTCCGGACCAGCCTGCCATGACGCCTCAAGAGGCTTCCCCACACACCACGGGACGGCCCGGCGGAAGCTGCGGAACAGTGACCTGGATCGCAGCGACCCGGCTCAGTCCGCGCTGCTGCAGGGAGTACGCGGGCGACCCGGGTCTTGGTGAGTGGGTCCTGGCGTGGCGTGGTGAGTGGGTCCTGGCGTGGGGCCTGCTGACGTGACCGGAGCGTGCGGCGGCTGCACGCCTCCTTGGCGGTGCCTGGTGGGTCCCGTGGTGTGTG
>NZ_JOGB01000213.1 GCF_000719335.1 Streptomyces sp. NRRL S-87 | reverse complement strand
GCGGCTGAGCTGTCACGGCTGGGGCTCGTACAACCAACCGGCCCTCTTATCTGTCTTGTTCGGCGACGTCTGACCGACATCGGCCGCCGAACAGGACTGAAGGACTTGATGAACCCAGCCAGACGCACGACCGCCACCGCCTTGGCTCTGGCCACGGCAGGCGGAGTGCTCTACGCCACCGCCGTACCTGCTTCCGCGGCGGTGAACTGTACTTCCCCCGTCTTCACACGGCAGTTCTTCGCGAACACGACGTTCTCGGGCGCGCCGAAGAAGACGGACTGCGATTCCAAGATCGACCAGAACTGGGGCAGCGGAGCCCCTGTCTCTTATA
>NZ_JOGB01000212.1 GCF_000719335.1 Streptomyces sp. NRRL S-87 | reverse complement strand
GAGGCGGGAGACGGCGATCTCGGCGATCACCGCGTCGAGCGTGGTGGCGTCGGAGTCGACGGCGCCGGTGCAGGACATGTCGCCGACGGTGCGGTAGCGCACCAGGCGCCTCTCGACGCGTTCGCCGTCCTTGGGGCCGCCCCATTCGCCGGCGGTCAGCCACATGCCGTTGCGGGCGAAGACCTCGCGCTCGTGGGCGAAGTAGATCTCGGGGAGGGCGATGTCCTCGCGGGCGATGTACTGCCAGACGTCCAGCTCGGTCCAGTTGGACAGGGGGAAGACGCGGACGTGTTCGCCGGGGGCGTGGCGGCCGTTGTAGAGCTGCCACAGTT
>NZ_JOGB01000211.1 GCF_000719335.1 Streptomyces sp. NRRL S-87 | reverse complement strand
AACTGTGGCAGCTCTACAACGGCCGCCACGCCCCCGGCGAACACGTCCGCGTCTTCCCCCTGTCCAACTGGACCGAGCTGGACGTCTGGCAGTACATCGACCGCGAGGGCATCGAGCTCCCGCAGATCTACTTCGCCCACGAGCGCGAGGTCTTCGCCCGCAACGGCATGTGGCTGACCGCCGGCGAGTGGGGCGGCCCCAAGGACGGCGAGACGGTCGAGAAGCGGCTCATCCGCTACCGCACCGTCGGCGACATGTCCTGCACCGGCGCCGTCGACTCCGACGCCACCACGCTCGACGCGGTGATCGCCGAGATCGCCGTCTCCCGCCTC
>NZ_JOGB01000210.1 GCF_000719335.1 Streptomyces sp. NRRL S-87 | reverse complement strand
GTCATCGGGCCCTACGACCAGGTGCTCGTCCCGCGCGGCTCCCGGAGCACGGACTGGGAGGTGGAGCTCGGCGTGGTGAACGGCTGGAGGGCGCGCTATCTGGACAGCCACGAGGCCGCGCTGGCCTGCGTCGCCGGGTACGCGGTCAGCCACGACGTTTCCGAGCGGGAGTTCCAGCTCGACCTCTCGCCCCAGTGGGACCTCGGGAAGTCCTGCGAGACCTTCAACCCCCTCGGGCCCTGGCTGGTGACCCCCGACGAGCAAGCCGATCCGCAGGCGCTCGGCATGAGGCTGTCCGTCAACGGGGTGCGCCGCCAGGACGGTTCCACCAAGGACATGATCTTC
>NZ_JOGB01000209.1 GCF_000719335.1 Streptomyces sp. NRRL S-87 | reverse complement strand
TCCTGGTCACCGGTGGTACGGGTGCGCTGGGTGGCCGTGTGGCGCGGTGGCTGGCGGGTGCGGGTGTCGCGCGGTTGGTGCTGACCAGCCGTCGGGGCCCGGATGCTCCGGGTGCTGGGGAACTGGTTGCGGAGCTTGCGGGGTCGGGCGTGGAGGTGTCGGTGGTGGCGTGTGACGCCGCCGACCGGGACGCCCTGCGCGAACTGCTGTCCGCCGAGGCGGGGGGCCTGACGGCGGTGGTCCACGCCGCGGGTGTGCTGGACGACGGTGTCCTGGACGCCCTGACTCCCGACCGATTCGAGAACGTACTGCGGGCCAAGGCCGACTCGGCGCGCAACCTCCACG
>NZ_JOGB01000208.1 GCF_000719335.1 Streptomyces sp. NRRL S-87 | reverse complement strand
TCATATCAGCTGGTGTATGCTGCCTGGTTGGTGGCTCAGTGTCTGAGAGGTCCCAAGGACCAGGTCAGTTGAGACTGCTGGTCCTCCTACGGGTCGCCCTCCTCCTCAGCTTCTTCCAGCTTTTCCCTAATTCAACAGAGGGTCAACAGCTTCTGTTCATTGGTTGGGTGCACAAATCTGCATCTGGCTCTTCCAGCTGCTTATTGGGTCTTTTGGAGGGCAGTCATGATAGTTCCCTTTTTGTGAGTGCCCCATATCTTCAGTAATGGTGTCAGGTCTCCCTTTGAGCTGCAGCCCACTTTGAGCCTATGGCTGGACCTTCTTTTCCTCAGGCTACTCTCGGGGT
>NZ_JOGB01000207.1 GCF_000719335.1 Streptomyces sp. NRRL S-87 | reverse complement strand
GGTGAGATCGCTGCTGCGCATGTGGCGGGTGTGCTGTCGCTGGACGACGCGTGTGTGCTGGTCGCTGCGCGTGGTCGGTTGATGCAGGCGCTGCCGGCGGGTGGGGTGATGGTCGCGGTGGAGGCGTCGGAGGACGAGGTCCTGCCGCTGCTCTCCGAAGGTGTGGGCATCGCCGCGGTCAACGGTCCGCGGTCGGTGGTGGTCGCGGGTGACGAGGGCGCGGCGGTCGCTGTCGCCGAGGCCTTCGCGGCCCAGGGTCGCAAGACCAAGCAGCTGACGGTCAGCCACGCGTTCCACTCGTCGCACATGGACGGGATGTCGGACGACTTCCGTGAGGTGGTGGCGGG
>NZ_JOGB01000206.1 GCF_000719335.1 Streptomyces sp. NRRL S-87 | reverse complement strand
GCGCAGGGCGGGGACGAAGACGGCGTCCTCGTCGGTGACGCACTCCTGGGCGAGGGCGGAGAGGACGCCGTCCGGACCGAGTTCGACGTACGTCCTCACGCCGGCCGCTTCGAGGGCGCGGACGGCGTCGAGGAAGCGGACGGCCTCCCGGACGTGCCGCACCCAGAACTCGGCCCCGCGCCTCGAAACCGGCCGCCAGGGCCGCCGTCACGTCCTCGTCACCCGCGAGCACCACCGACCGCGGGCCGTTGACCGCGGCGACGGACACCCGCCCGGTGAGCAGCGGCAGGACCTCCTCCTCGCCCGCCTGCACCGCGATCATGGCGCCACCGGTCGGCAGCGCCTGCATCAGACGGCCGCGGGCGGCGACCAGGGCGCACGCGTCGTCCAGCGACAGCACACCCGCCACATGCGCGGCGGCGATCTCGCCGATCGAGTGCCCGGCCACGAAGTCCGGCCGCAGCCCCCAGCTCTCCAGCAGCCGGAACAGGGCGACTTCGACGGCGAACAGGGCCGGCTGGG
>NZ_JOGB01000205.1 GCF_000719335.1 Streptomyces sp. NRRL S-87 | reverse complement strand
ATCCGGTTCCGTCCGCCGTCGCATTCCAAGCATGCGGAGAAAGGCGGCGCCGCCGGACGGAACCGGATCGGCCTGCGGGCGAACCTCAGGCACATCGGCGCCTTCACCCGGCGCAACGTCATGCAGATCAAGCAGGACCCCGAGTCGATGCTCGACGTCGTGCTGATGCCGGTCGTCTTCACCCTCCTGTTCGTGTTCGTCTTCGGTGGCTCGGTCGGCCAGTCGCTGGGAGGCGACAGCGACTCGTACGTCAACTACGTGGTGCCCGGCCTCATGGCGATGCTGGGCATGAACGTGGCGATGGCGGTCGGCAGCGGCGTCAACGACGACTTCCGCACGGGCAGCATGGACC
>NZ_JOGB01000204.1 GCF_000719335.1 Streptomyces sp. NRRL S-87 | reverse complement strand
AGGCCCACCCCTGGGGCAAGGGGGCTCCGCCCCTGGCCTTCGGCCACCCCAGGCCCGGGCCTGCCTCCGGACCAGCCTGCCATGACGCCTCAAGAGGCTTCCCCACACACCACGGGCCGGCCCGACAGGAGCTGCGCAACGGTGACCTGGACCGCAGCGACCCGGCCCCGGGCAACCAGGGTTGTGATGAGTTGGGTCGCGATGAGTGGGTCCTGGCGACTCGGCCGGAGCATGCAGCAGCCGCACGCCTCCTTGGCGGTGCCCGGTGGGTCCCGTGGTGTGTGGGGGAGGCGCTTGACAGGGGTGGCAGGCTGGCTCGGAGGCAGGCCCGGGCCGAGGGTGGCCGCAGGCCAGGGCG
>NZ_JOGB01000203.1 GCF_000719335.1 Streptomyces sp. NRRL S-87 | reverse complement strand
ACCGAGCACATCACCGCCGACTACGAGGCGGGGGTACTGACCCTGCGCATCCCGATCGCCGAGCGCGCCAAGCCGCGCAAGATCGCCATCGGCGACGGCCTCAAGCAGATCAGTAGCTGAGCGGGCCGCTCACGACCCGCGCTCGAAGTTCGCAGACCAGGACGGGAGGGATTCCCCCGCCCCTCCCGTCCTTCCACCCTCACGGCCCCTACCGCATATGGGGGAGACGAGCGCCATGACGTTGAGATGGGATGCTTTCGTCGAGCATGTGCAGGAACGCGGTGAGTACGCCTCCCGCGAGGAGGCCGACCGCGCCGCCCGCGTGGTCCTGGCCCTGCTGGGAGCCCACCTGGTCGGCGAGGACCGC
>NZ_JOGB01000202.1 GCF_000719335.1 Streptomyces sp. NRRL S-87 | reverse complement strand
GTCGACACCGCCTGTTCCGCCTCCCTGGTGGCGCTGCACTGGGCCGTGCAGGCCCTGCGCAACGGCGAGTGCGACCTCGCGCTCGCCGGTGGTGTGACCGTGATGTCCTCGCCCGGTGCCTACATCGACTTCAGCCGCCAGCGAGGACTCGCCGAAGACGGTCGGATCAAGGCGTTCGCGGCCGGTGCCGACGGCACGGGCTGGGGCGAGGGCGTGGGCATGCTCCTGGTGGAGCGGCTCTCGGACGCCCGGCGCAACGGTCACCCGGTCCTCGCGCTCGTCCGCGGCTCCGCGATCAACCAGGACGGTGCCAGCAACGGCCTCACCGCCCCGAACGGCCCCTCCCAGCAGCGCGTCATCCGCGCCGCCCTC
>NZ_JOGB01000201.1 GCF_000719335.1 Streptomyces sp. NRRL S-87 | reverse complement strand
GACGAAGGGGAGGCCGGAGTTCTCGAAGTAGTCGACGGCGGGGAAGCAGTCGGCGAGTCGGCGGGTGTCGACGAGGACGACGGCGCCGATGGCGCCGCGGACGAGGTCGTCCCACATGAACCAGAAGCGGTCCTGTCCCGGCGTACCGAAGAGGTACAGGATGAGGTCCTGGTCGAGGGTGATGCGGCCGAAGTCCATGGCGACGGTGGTGGTGGTCTTGTCGCCGGTGTGGGTGAGGTCGTCGATGCCCGCGGAGGCGGACGTCATGACGGCTTCGGTGCGCAGGGGGTTGATCTCGGAGACCGCGCCGACGAACGTGGTCTTGCCCACGCCGAAGCCGCCCGCCACCACGATCTTCGCGGAGGTGGTGGAGCG
>NZ_JOGB01000200.1 GCF_000719335.1 Streptomyces sp. NRRL S-87 | reverse complement strand
GGGCGGGGTCGGAGTGGTGGGCGGGGTTGGGCCTGTCCGCCTGCCGAGGGTTTCCGGGCCGGGTCGGGGCGTCAAGGGCGCCCTTCGGGCGTCGCCTGCGGCGATTGCGCTGCGCTCCACCCTTGCCCCCCCGACCCGGCCCGGAAAAGCAAAACCTCGGCGGACAGGCCCGGAAAGACGCCCGGGACGATCGTGAAGACTCCGGCCCGTTGAGTCCGGCCAGCGGGTCAGCGCCTCAGATCGCTACGCCCCACCGGTTCGGGTGGCGGGTGCGGGTTGGTGGGGGTTGGGCATAGGCCGCCTCAGATCGCTACGCCCCTCCGGTTGAGGTGGCGGCTTCCGGGTCCGGTGGGGGCTGGGCATACGCCGCCCACGAT
>NZ_JOGB01000199.1 GCF_000719335.1 Streptomyces sp. NRRL S-87 | reverse complement strand
GTCAGGGGCAGCTGATGCGGGTGTCGCCGGGGTCGGTGGTGCAGGTGTCGAAGCCGGAGCCGCCGTTGGCGGTGTCGTTGGCGGTGACGGTTGTTCACCGAAGTGGTGGCGGTGGCCGTGTTGTTGCCGGTGTTCGGGTCCTGCGGGGTGCTGCTGGTCGCGGAGGCCGTGTCGGTCAGGGTGCCGGTGGTGCGCGGTTCGGCGGTGACGGTCACGGTGGCGGTGGCGCCGGGGGCCAGGCTGCCCAGCGCGCACGTCGCGCCCGTGGCGGTGGGGAGGGTGCAGGTGCCCTGGGAGGGGACGGCCGAGAGCAGCGTGCCGCCCGCGCCGGAAAGCGTGTCGGTCAGGCTCACGCCCGTCGCGGTCGCGGTCGAGGACGCCGCGTTGGTCACCCGGACCGTGTACGTCGCCTGGTCACCGATGCTCACCGACGTCGGACCGGACGCCGTCACCGACAGGTCCGCGGACGCGG
>NZ_JOGB01000198.1 GCF_000719335.1 Streptomyces sp. NRRL S-87 | reverse complement strand
GGAGGTCCTGCCGCTGTTGTCGGAGGGTGTGGGCATCGCCGCGGTGAACGGTCCGCAGTCGGTGGTCGTCTCCGGTGACGAGGGCGCGGCGGTCGCGATGGCCGAGACGTTCGAGGCGCAGGGGCGTAAGACCAAGCGGCTGGCGGTCAGTCACGCTTTCCACTCGCCGCTCATGGACGGGATGCTGGCCGACTTCCGCAAGGTCGTCGAGGGGCTGTCGTTCGACGCGCCCCGTGTTCCGGTCGTCTCGAACCTGACCGGTGCCCTCGTCACCGACGAGATGGGTACGGCGGACTTCTGGGTGCGGCACGTGCGCGAGGCCGTCCGTTTCCTGGACGGCGTGCGGGCGCTGGAGGCGGCCGGGGTGGCGACGTACGTCGAACTCGGGCCG
>NZ_JOGB01000197.1 GCF_000719335.1 Streptomyces sp. NRRL S-87 | reverse complement strand
CGGCCCGAGTTCGACGTACGTCGCCACCCCGGCCGCCTCCAGCGCCCGCACGCCGTCCAGGAAACGGACGGCCTCGCGCACGTGCCGCACCCAGAAGTCGGCCGTACCCATCTCGTCGGCGACGAGGGCACCGGTCAGGTTCGAGACGACCGGAACACGGGGCGCATCGAACGACAGCCCCTCGACGACCTTGCGGAAGTCGGCCAGCATCCCGTCCATGAGCGGCGAGTGGAACGCGTGACTGACCGCCAGCCGCTTGGTCTTACGCCCCTGCGCCTCGAACGTCTCGGCGATCGCGACCGCCGCGCCCTCGTCACCGGAGACGACCACCGACTGCGGACCGTTCACCGCGGCGATGCCCACACCCTCCGACAACAGCGGCAGGACCTCC
>NZ_JOGB01000196.1 GCF_000719335.1 Streptomyces sp. NRRL S-87 | reverse complement strand
GGCAGCGAGGAGCCGCCGGTGACGGTCATCTTCTGCTCCTTGCCCGTGCCCAGGTCCTTCGCGGTCACGTGCATGATGCCGTTGGCGTCGATGTCGAAGGCGACCTCGATCTGCGGCACGCCGCGCGGGGCCGGCGGCAGACCGGTCAGCTCGAACATGCCGAGCTTCTTGTTGTACGCCGCGATCTCGCGCTCGCCCTGGTAGACCTGGATCTGCACGGACGGCTGGTTGTCCTCGGCCGTGGTGAAGATCTCGGAACGCTTGGTCGGGATCGTGGTGTTGCGCTCGATGAGCTTGGTCATGATGCCGCCCTTGGTCTCGATGCCGAGGGACAGCGGGGTCACGTCGAGGAGCAGGACGTCCTTGACCTCGCCCTTGAGGACACCGGCCTGGAGGG
>NZ_JOGB01000195.1 GCF_000719335.1 Streptomyces sp. NRRL S-87 | reverse complement strand
CGCCGTGCGGAGGGCGTGCGGGAGGTTCCGTTGTCGTTCGCGCAGCAGCGTCTGTGGTTCCTGGACCAGTTGGATCCGGGGAGTGCGGAGTACGTGGTGCCGGTGGCGTTCCGGGTGCGTGGTCCGTTGGACGGGGTGGCGTTGGGTGCGGCGTTGGACGCGTTGGTGGTGCGGCACGAGGTGCTGCGGACGCGGTTCGCGACGGGGCCGGAGGGTGATCCGGTGCAGGTGGTGGAGGATCCGTGGCGGGTGGCGGTCGAGCAGGTGGACGTCAGCGCGGAGGCCGATCCCGCCGGGGCGGGGCGGGCGGTGGTCGAGTCGTTCGGGCACCGGCCGTTCGATCTGGGTGCGGGCCGGCTGCTGCGGGCGATGACGGTGCGGTTGGGTGCGGACGACCA
>NZ_JOGB01000194.1 GCF_000719335.1 Streptomyces sp. NRRL S-87 | reverse complement strand
CCGGCCGCGAACTTCTTGATCAGCGGAAGGTCGACGCCGCCGATGAAGCCGACCTGGCCGTCCTTGGACTTCAGCGCCGCCGCGACACCGGCGAGGTACGAGCCCTGCTCCTCGGTGAAGACGATGGAGGCCACGTTCTTGGCCTCGGAGACCGAGTCGATCAGGCCGAAGGTGGTGTCGGGGTGCGACTTGGCGACCTTGTCGATCGCGGCCTGGTAGGCGAAGCCGACACCGATCACCGGGTTGTAGCCGCCCTCGGCGAGCGACGCCAGACGCTGCTCACGGTCGGCCGGGGTCTCGCCGCTCTTGGCGGTGAGCTCCTTGGTCTCGGCGTCGAACTCGGCCTTGGCCTTGTCCAGACCACGGGCGGCGGAGTCGTTGAACGAGTTGTCGCCACGGC
>NZ_JOGB01000193.1 GCF_000719335.1 Streptomyces sp. NRRL S-87 | reverse complement strand
ACCCCCACCACCCCCTCCACCCCGTCCCCGGCCCCGGCCCCCCAAGCCGCGCTCGTCTCCCTCGTCGACCAACCCGGCATCGGCCCCGAGGCCCTCAAGCGCGTCCTGGCCGCCTACCGCTCGCCGGCGTCGCTCGCCGCGGCGGCGTACGACGGCGAACGCGGACACCCGGTGCTCTTCGGCTCCGACCGTTGGGCGGACATCGCCGCCACCGCTACGGGGGACCGCGGTGCGCGTGTTCACCTGACAAAGCACGCGGCGGAGCTCACTCTGGTCGAGTGCGGCGACATCGCGGAGCCCTACGACATCGACACGCCCGAAGACCTCGCGCGCCTGGAATGAGGAAGGCCGCCCGCAACAAGACCGGCGAACCCGCCAAGCCGTCCCCCAGCCCCACCGCACCCC
>NZ_JOGB01000192.1 GCF_000719335.1 Streptomyces sp. NRRL S-87 | reverse complement strand
GGCCGCAACAAGCGGCCGCTGGAGGACCACTTCGACCGCAACTACGAGCTGGAGTCGGCCCTGCAGGCCAAGGGCGACGACGACCGGCTCAAGAAGGTCCAGGAGTCCAGCGACCTGGCGACCATGCACTACGTCCGCCAGGGCGACCCGCGGGGCCTCGGCCACGCGGTGCTGTGCGCGGCCCCGCACGTCGGCGACCAGCCCTTCGCGGTGCTCCTCGGCGACGACCTGATCGACCCGCGCGACCCGCTGCTGTCGCGGATGGTCGAGACCCAGGGCCGCACCGGCGGCAGCGTCATCGCCCTCATGGAGGTCGACCCCGCCCAGATCCACCTCTACGGCTGCGCGGCCGTGAAGCCCACCGAGGACGAGGACGTCGTCCGCATCACCGACCTGGTGGAGAAGCC
>NZ_JOGB01000191.1 GCF_000719335.1 Streptomyces sp. NRRL S-87 | reverse complement strand
GCGGTCCTCGCCGACCAGGTGGGCTCCCAGCAGGGCCAGGACCACGCGGGCGGCGCGGTCGGCCTCCTCGCGGGAGGCGTACTCACCGCGTTCCTGCACGTGCTCGACGAAAGCATCCCATCTCAACGTCATGGCGCTCGTCTCTCCGGAAAGTGATGGCATGCGGGCCATGAGGGAAGGGGGCGGGGCGCGGAGGACGGGAGGGGCGGGGGATCACCCTCCCGTCCTGGCCTGCAAGCGCCGGCGACGGCCTGGCGTGCGGGTCGTGAGCGGTCCGCTCAGCTACTGATCTGCTTGACGCTCCCCCCGACGCCGTCGCCGATGGCGATCTTGCGCGGCTTGGCGCGCTCGGCGATCGGGATGCGCAGGGTCAGTACCCCCGCCTCGTAGTCGGCGGTGATGTGCTCGGT
>NZ_JOGB01000190.1 GCF_000719335.1 Streptomyces sp. NRRL S-87 | reverse complement strand
CCTGCCGGTGAGCCACACCGGTCTCTTGAGGGTCTGAGGTTCCCCCGAGATGCGGGAAGCGGTGACAGTAGGTCAGATGGGACTCACAGAGAGGAGCCCTGTTGATGCCTGCCCCGAGGAAGTACCCGCTGGAGTTGCGTGAGCGTGCGGTGCGGATGTACCGCGCCGCGGAGCCGAAGCCCGTGATCCGCCGTATGGCCGAGGAGATCGGTGTCCATCATGAGGCCCTGCGCGGCTGGATCCGCCAGGCCGAGGCCGACGCCGGCGAACGCAACGATCTGCTGACCAGCGACGAACGCGCCGAGCTGGCCGCGCTGCGCAAGGAGAACACCCAGCTCAAGCGGTCGAACGAGATCCTGCGGACGGCCTCGGCTTTTTTCGCGGCACAGCTCGACCCGACCCGGTCCAGGT
>NZ_JOGB01000189.1 GCF_000719335.1 Streptomyces sp. NRRL S-87 | reverse complement strand
AGGTGCCCCCAGCGGCAGGCCCACCCCTGGGGCAAGGGGGCTCCGCCCCTGGCCTGCGGCCACCCCAGGCCCGGGCCTGCCTCCGGACCAGCCTGCCATACCGCCTCAAGAGGCTTCCCCACACACCACGGGCCGGCCCGACAGGAGCTGCGCAACGGTGACCTGGACCGCAGCGAACCGGCTCAGTCCGCGCTGCTGCAGGGAGGACGCGGGCGACCCGGGTCGTGGTGAGTGGGTCCTGGCGACCCGGGGTGTGGCGAGTGGGGCCTGCTGACGCGGCCGGAGCATGCAGCGGCTGCACGCCTCCTTGGCGTTGCCCGGTGGGTCCCGTGGTGTGTGGGGGAGGCGCTTGACAGGGGTGGCAGGCTGGCTCGGAGGCAGGCCCGGGCCGAGGGTGGCCGCAGGCCAGGGCG
>NZ_JOGB01000188.1 GCF_000719335.1 Streptomyces sp. NRRL S-87 | reverse complement strand
GAGTGAAACAATGCCGTCAAATCGGGCATTGGGTTGACAGGAGGCGGACCCAGCCGGTCTCCTTAATCGCATGCAAGCGACCGCAGTGATGTACACGACCCACGCCCGTGGGTTCCGTACGGCTGTCCAGGCTCGCTGTTGCTGTTCCAGCTGTCACAGCTGTTGAAGCCCTGCGCTCCAGCTCTGATCCAGCTTCGTTTCACCGGATTCCGGTCTCCGCGTCACACCCCCCGCACGCGCATCCACCTGCCGAGGAACCACCGCACCCATGAACAGCGACAGCGACCTTTCGATCGCCGGCGACATCCTTGAGGTCCAGCACCTTCTGCAGCCGGCCAGCCCTCACCCCTCCACCGTGGCCGGGTTCGCCGGACTCGCCCGCTCCATCGCCGCCGACCGCTCCCGGTGGGCCCCGCTCGTCC
>NZ_JOGB01000187.1 GCF_000719335.1 Streptomyces sp. NRRL S-87 | reverse complement strand
CCACCGACGGCGTCACCGCCAACGACACCGCCAACGGCGGCTCCGGCTTCGACACCTGCACCACCGACCCCGGCGACACCCGCATCAGCTGCCCCTGACGGCCCATCCGCGAAGCCGGCTCAGCGAATCAGGGAGAGTGCCGCCCTGTGGTGTGTGGGGGAGGCGCTTGACGGGGGTGGCAGGCTGGTCCGGAGGCAGGCCCGGGCCGAGGGTGGCCGAAGGCCAGGGCGAAGCCCCGAGGCGGTTTCTAGGGGTCGTTGCAACACGTGGTTGTGTGGGTCAGGCCGCGAGTAGTTTATGTAGGCGCTGGGCGGGGGTTTCCCAGTCGAGGGTTTTGCGCGGGCGGCCGTTGAGTTCGGCAGCGCCGGCGTCCAAATGCTCGCGGGTGTGGGCGGTGAGGTCGGTGCCCTTGGGGAAGTACTGCCGGATT
>NZ_JOGB01000186.1 GCF_000719335.1 Streptomyces sp. NRRL S-87 | reverse complement strand
TGCGGCCACCCCAGGCCCGGGCCTGCCTCCGAGCCAGCCTGCCACCCCTGTCAAGCGCCTCCCCCACACACCACGGGACCCACCAGGCACCGCCAAGGAGGCGTGCGGCTGCTGCATGCTCGGCCGAGTCGCCAGGACCCACTCATCGCGACCCAACTCATCGCGACCCAACTCCTCACGACCCGGGCCGCCCGGGGCCGGTTCGCTGCGGTCCAGGTCACCGTTGTGCAGCTTCCGCCGGGCCGTCCCGTGGTGTGTGGGGAAGCCTCTTGAGGCGTCATGGCAGGCTGGTCCGGAGGCAGGCCCGGGCCTGGGGTGGCCGCAGGCCAGGGCGCAGCCCCAAAGCCCCAGGGGTGGGCCTGCCGCAGGGCCTGCAGGCCATGACGGGTCAAGAGGCGAGGGGACCCACACACCACGGGACGGCCCCACGAAGC
>NZ_JOGB01000185.1 GCF_000719335.1 Streptomyces sp. NRRL S-87 | reverse complement strand
CACCACGTACTCCGCACTCCCCGGATCCAACTGGTCCAGGAACCACAGACGCTGCTGCGCGAACGACAACGGAACCTCCCGCACGCCCTCCGCACGGCGCGGGACGGGCGGGGCCACCTCGTCGCACTCGTCCAGGCTGGCGGCGAGTTCGGCCACCGTCGGGTGGCTGAACAGCCGGCGGACGGGGACGTCCACGCCGAGCGCCCGGCCGATGTGGTTCACGGCCCGGGTGGCGAGGAGGCTGTGGCCGCCGAGGTCGAAGAAGTTGTCGTGGATCCCGACCCGGGGTATCTGGAGGGTGTCGGCCCACACGGCCGCGAGGGTCGTCTCCAGGGGCGTGCGGGGCGGGGTGTGGACGGTGGTGGGGGCGGCCTGCGCGGGGATCGGCAGGGCGCGTCGGTCGACCTTTCCGTTGGGGGTGGTGGGGATCTTGTCCAGGTGCACGAAGTGGTTGGG
>NZ_JOGB01000184.1 GCF_000719335.1 Streptomyces sp. NRRL S-87 | reverse complement strand
GTGGGTCCCCTCGCCTCTTGACCCGGTATGGCCTGCAGGCCTCCCCCAGCTACCGCTGGGAGGTGCCCCCAGCGGCAGGCCCACCCCTGGGGCAAGGGGCTTCGCCCTGGCCTGCGGCCACCCCAGGCCCGGGCCTGCCTCCGGACCAGCCTGCCATACCGCCTCAAGAGGCTTCCCCACACACCACGGGACGGCCCGACGGGAGCTGCGCAACGGTGACCTGGACCGCAGCGAACCGGCTCAGTCCGCGCTGCTGCAGGGAGTACGCGGGCGACCCGGGTCTTGGTGAGTGGGTCCTGGCGACCCGGGTCGTGACAAATGGGCCTGCTGACCCGGCCGGAGCATGCAGCGGCCGCACGCCTCCTTGGCGGTGCCTGGTGGGTCGCGTGGTGTGTGGGGGAGGCGCTTGACAGGGGTGGCAGGCTGGACCGGAGGCAGGCCCGGGCCGAGGGTGGCCG
>NZ_JOGB01000183.1 GCF_000719335.1 Streptomyces sp. NRRL S-87 | reverse complement strand
GCGGCCGAGTAGCCGGTGAGCTCGGCCGCGGTCTCCGGAGCGTCCAGGACGAGGTGGTCGGCGTCCGTGCCGCGGGTCGTGGTGGGGGTGTCGGTGGTCGTGAGGACGAGGGTGGGTCGGGCGTCGCGCAGCATGTAGTCGGTGCGGTCGGCGGGGTATTTGGTGTCGAGGGGCAGGTAGGCGCCGCCGGCCTTCATGACGGCGAGGAGGGCGACGACCAGCTGTGCCGAGCGGGGTAGGGCCAGGGCGACGACGTGCTCGGGGCCGACGCCGCGTGCGACGAGGAGGCGGGCCAGGCGGTTGGCCCGGGCGTCGAGTTCGGCGTACGAGAGCTCCTCGCGTCCGAAGACGACCGCGACGGCGTCCGGGGTGCGGGCGGCCTGCTCCTCGAACAGTTCCGGGAACGTCCTCGCGGGGAGCGCCAGTGCCGTGTCGTTCCACTCGGTCAGCACCCGCCGCCGCTCCAGCG
>NZ_JOGB01000182.1 GCF_000719335.1 Streptomyces sp. NRRL S-87 | reverse complement strand
GGGCGAGTGGAACGCGTGACTGACGCGAAGCCGCTTGGTCTTACGGCCCTCCGCCTCGAAGTGCGCGGCGACGGCCAGGACGTCGGCCTCGTCCCCCGAGATCACCGTCGAGGAGGGCCCGTTGAGTGCTGCGATCGAGACGCCGTCGGTCAGGAGCGGCAGGACCTCGTCCTCGGCTGCCTGGAGCGAGACCATCGCCCCGCCCGCCGGCAACGCCTGCATCAGACGACCACGAGCCGCCACCAGCCTGGCAGCGTCCTCCAGCGAGAGCACCCCGGCCACATGCGCAGCCGACAGCTCACCGATCGAGTGACCCAGCAGGTAATCGGGCTTGACGCCCCAGGCCGACACCAGGCGGAACAGCGCCACTTCGAGCGCGAACAGACCGGCCTGCGTGAACTGCGTCTGATCCAGCAGCTCACCACCATCGAACACCACATCCCGGATCGGCTGATCCAGATGCCGGTCCAGCTCCGCACACAC
>NZ_JOGB01000181.1 GCF_000719335.1 Streptomyces sp. NRRL S-87 | reverse complement strand
CCAGCCGGTGTTCGCGGCGGCGTTGGACGCGGTGTGCGCGGAGCTGGATCCGCGCTTGGAAGTGCCGTTGCAGCAGGTGCTGTTCGGTGGGGACGCCGATGTGCTGGACCGGACGGAGTTCGCCCAGCCGGCGTTGTTCGCGGTCGAGGTGGCGCTGTTCCGCCTGCTGGAGTCGTACGGGGTGCGGCCGGACTTCGTGGCCGGTCACTCGATCGGTGAGATCGCCGCCGCGCACGTGGCCGGGGTGCTGTCCCTGGACGACGCGTGTGCGCTGGTGGCGGCCCGCGGGCGGCTGATGCAGGCGCTCCCGGCGGGTGGCGTGATGATCGCGGTCCAGGCCTCCGAGGCGGAGGTCGTGCCACTGCTCACCGAGGACGTGGACATCGCCGCGGTCAACGGTCCGCAGGCGGTGGTCGTCTCCGGCGACGAGGCCGCCGCGGTCGCGATCGCCGATGCCTTCGAGGCGCAGGGCCGCAAGACCAAGCGCCTGACGGTCAGC
>NZ_JOGB01000180.1 GCF_000719335.1 Streptomyces sp. NRRL S-87 | reverse complement strand
AGACCTCGCAGATGTTCATCACCGGCCCGGACGTGGTCCGCGCGGTGACGGGTGAGGAGATCAGCCAGAACGGCCTGGGCGGCGCCGACGTCCACGCCGGCACCTCCGGTGTCGCGCACTTCGCGTACGACGACGAGGAGACCTGCATCGCCGAGGTGCGCTACCTCCTCTCGATGCTGCCGCAGAACAACCGCGAGTACCCGCCGTGCGTGCCGTGCTCGGACCCCCAGAACCGCCGCTCCGAGGTGCTCCTCGACCTGGTCCCGGCCGACGGCAACCGCCCGTACGACATGGCCGCGGTGATCGAGGAGGTCCTCGACGACGGCGAGTACCTGGAGGTCCACGAGCGCTGGGCGCGCAACATCATCTGCGCCCTGGGCCGCCTGAACGGGCAGGTCGTGGGCATCGTGGCGAACCAGCCGCAGACGCTGGCCGGGGTGCTGGACATCGAGGCGTCCGAGAAGGCCGCGCGGTTCGTGCAGATGTGCGACGCGTTCAACATTCCGATCATC
>NZ_JOGB01000179.1 GCF_000719335.1 Streptomyces sp. NRRL S-87 | reverse complement strand
GATGATCGGAATGTTGAACGCGTCGCACATCTGCACGAACCGCGCGGCCTTCTCGGACGCCTCGATGTCCAGCACCCCGGCCAGCGTCTGCGGCTGGTTGGCGACGATGCCGACGACCTGGCCGTCCAGACGGGCGAGGGCGCAGATGATGTTGCGGGCCCAGCGCTCGTGGATCTCGAGGTAGTCGCCCTCGTCGACGAGCTCCTCGATGACCTTGTGCATGTCGTACGGGCGGTTGCCGTCCGCCGGGACCAGGTCGAGCAGGACGTCCGAGCGGCGGTCGGCCGGGTCGTCGGTCGGGTGGACCGGCGGGTTCTCCCGGTTGTTGGAGGGGAGCATCGAGATGAGGTAGCGCACCTCGGCGATGCAGGTCTCCTCGTCGTCGTACGCGAAGTGCGCGACACCGGAGGTCTCGGCGTGGACGTCGGCGCCGCCCAGGCCGTTCTGGCTGATCTCCTCACCCGTCACCGCGCGGACCACGTCCGGGCCGGTGATGAACATCTGCGAGGTCT
>NZ_JOGB01000178.1 GCF_000719335.1 Streptomyces sp. NRRL S-87 | reverse complement strand
ACGGCGAGTTCGGCGGTGGAGGCGCCGGTGACCATGTTGCGGGTGTACTGCACGTGGCCGGGGGTGTCGGCGAGGATGAACCGGCGGCGGGCGGTGGCGAAGTAGCGGTAGGCCACGTCGATGGTGATGCCCTGCTCGCGTTCGGCACGCAGGCCGTCGGTCAGCAGTGCCAGGTCGGGGGCGTCCTGGCCGCGGTCGGCGGAGACCCGCTCGACGGCTTCGAGCTGGTCCTCCAGGACCGACTTGGAGTCGTGCAGGAGGCGGCCGACCAGGGTGGACTTGCCGTCGTCGACGGATCCCGCGGTGGCGAAGCGCAGCAGCGTGGTGGCGCTGAGCTGCTCGGTGGTGGTGGTCATCGTTAGAAGTACCCTTCGCGCTTGCGGTCTTCCATCGCGGCCTCGGACAGCTTGTCGTCGGCCCGGGTCGCGCCCCGCTCGGTGAGGCGGGAGACGGCGATCTCGGCGATCACCGCGTCGAGCGTGGTGGCGTCGGAGTCGACGGCGCCGGTGCAGGACATGTCGCCGACGGTGCGGTAGCG
>NZ_JOGB01000177.1 GCF_000719335.1 Streptomyces sp. NRRL S-87 | reverse complement strand
GGTGGTGGGGGCGGCCTGCGCGGGGATCGGCAGGGCGCGTCGGTCGACCTTTCCGTTGGGGGTGGTGGGGATCTTGTCCAGGTGCACGAAGTGGTTGGGGACCATGTAGTCGGGCAACTGGCGGCGGCAGTGCGTGCGCAGGTCGGCGGCGGTGTGGGCGGCCGCGGACTGGGTGGTGTAGTAGGCGGTGAGGCGCTTGTCGCCGGGGGTGTCCTCGCGGACGACCACGGTGGTCAGGGCGATGTCGGGATGCCCGGTCAGGGTCGCCTCGATCTCACCGAGCTCGATGCGCAGCCCGCGGATCTTGACCTGGTTGTCGATCCGGCCGAGGAACTCGATGGTGCCGTCGGGCAGCCAGCGCACCAGGTCACCGGTGCGGTAGGCGCGGGTCGGCTCGGGCGTCAGGTGCGTGGTGACGAACCGGTCCGCGGTCAGCTCCGGACGGTCCAGGTAACCACGGGCCAGCCCCGGCCCGGTGATCCACAACTCGCCCGGCACCCCCACCGGCGCCAGCCCCCCGTGCCGGTCCACCACCAGG
>NZ_JOGB01000176.1 GCF_000719335.1 Streptomyces sp. NRRL S-87 | reverse complement strand
GCGCAACGGCCACCCGATCCTCGCCGTCGTGCGCGGTTCGGCCGTCAACCAGGACGGTGCGAGCAACGGTCTGACGTCGTATCGACTGGGAGGCGGGCGAGGTCGAGCTGTTGACGGAGGCGGAGCCGGTGGACGTCGCGTGGTCGCTGGTCGCGGGGCGGGCGCGTTTCGAGGATCGTGCGGCGGTCGTGGCGGCGGACCGTGAAGGTCTGCTGGCCGGGCTGGCGGCGCTGGCGGAGGGTGGTGCGGCTGCGGGTCTGGTGACGGGTTCGCCGGTCGGTGGGAAGACCGCTTTCCTGTTCACGGGGCAGGGCAGTCAGCGCATCGGGATGGGGCGGGAGCTGTACGACGCCTTCCCGGTGTTCGCGGACGCGCTGGACGCCGTCTGCGCGCGCATGGCCACCGCATTGCCCCTGAAGGACGTGCTGTTCGGGTCGGACGGCGGGCTTCTGGACCGTACCGAGTACACCCAGCCGGCGCTGTTCGCGGTGGAGGTGGCGCTGTTCCGGCTCGTGGAGAGCTGGGGTGTGCGGCCTGACTTCGTGGCCGGGCACTCCATCGGTGAGATCGCTGCTGCGCATGTGGCGGGTGTGCTGTCGCTGGACGACGCGTGTGTGCTGGTCGCTGCGCGTGGTCGGTTGATGCAGGCGCTGCCGGCG
>NZ_JOGB01000175.1 GCF_000719335.1 Streptomyces sp. NRRL S-87 | reverse complement strand
GCGCAACGGCCACCCGATCCTCGCCGTCGTGCGCGGTTCGGCCGTCAACCAGGACGGTGCGAGCAACGGTCTGACGGCTCCGAACGGTCCGTCGCAGCAACGTATCGAGGCGCAGGCGCTGTTGGCGACGTACGGGCAGGGGCTCGTATCGACTGGGAGGCGGGCGAGGTCGAGCTGTTGACGGAGGCGCTGGAGTGGCCGGAGACCGGTGGAGCCGGTGGACGTCGCGTGGTCGCTGGTCGCGGGGCGGGCGCGTTTCGAGGATCGTGCGGCGGTCGTGGCGGCGGACCGTGAAGGTCTGCTGGCCGGACTGGCCGCGCTGGCGGAGGGTGCTGCGGCCGCGGGTCTGGTGACCGGTTCGCCGGTCGGTGGGAAGACCGCTTTCCTGTTCACCGGGCAGGGCAGTCAGCGCATCGGGATGGGGCGGGAGCTGTACGACGCCTTCCCGGCGTTCGCAGACGCGCTGGACGCCGTCTGCACCCGCGTGGACGCCCACGCTCACCTCGGAATCCCGCTGAAAAACGTCCTGTTCGGGTCGGATGCTGCTGCGCTGGATCGGACGGAGTACACCCAGCCGGCGCTGTTCGCGGTGGAGGTGGCGCTGTTCCGGCTCGTGGAGAGCTGGGGTGTGCGGCCTGACTTCGTGGCCGGGCACTCCGTTGGTGAGATCGCTGCTGCGCATGTGGCGGGTGTGCTGTCGCTGGACGACGCGTGTGTGCTGGTCGCTGCGCGTGGTCGGTTGATGCAGGCGCTGCCGGCG
>NZ_JOGB01000174.1 GCF_000719335.1 Streptomyces sp. NRRL S-87 | reverse complement strand
GCCCGCCCTGTTCGCGGTGATGGTGTCGCTGGCGGAGGTGTGGCGGGCGGCGGGTGTGCGTCCGGGTGCGGTGGTCGGTCATTCGCAGGGTGAGATCGCTGCGGCGTGTGTGGCGGGGATCTTGTCGTTGGAGGACGCGGCCCGGGTGGTGGCGCTGCGTAGTCAGGCCATCGGTCGGGTGTTGGCGGGTCTGGGCGGCATGGTGTCGGTGCCGTTGCCGGCCGTGCAGGTTCGGGAGCGGATCGCCCCGTGGGGCGAGGAGCGGATCTCGGTGGCCGCGGCCAACGGGCCTTCCTCGGTGGTGGTGTCGGGTGAGGCGCTGGCGTTGGAGGAGTTCCTGGCGGCGTGTGAGGCGGACGGTGTGCGGGCGAGGCGGATCGCCGTGGACTACGCCTCCCATTCCGCGCAGGTCGACCTGCTCCGTGAGGAGTTGGCGGAGCTGCTGGCGCCGATCGTGCCGCGGGAGGCGGAGGTGCCGTTGCTGTCGACGGTGACGGGGGAGTGGGTCAAGGGGCCGGAGCTGGATGCCGGTTACTGGTTCGGCAACCTGC
>NZ_JOGB01000173.1 GCF_000719335.1 Streptomyces sp. NRRL S-87 | reverse complement strand
CCTGAGGGGGTTCGTCCGGTTACGGAGGGTGGGTTCGGGGGGTGGGGGCGGTGAGGCGGCCCACAGGGCGCAGGTCACATCCGAGGGGCGGTAGTAGACCTGCCGCGCCGGGTGCGTGCGTCCCGCACGCCCGCCGCCACCTGGGGTTCTTCCACCCCGGCCGGGGCGGGGCCGGGGTGGGGTGGCTCCGGTCGGGGTTAGTAGGTGGGGTCGTTGCGTGGGGGTGGGGGGCCTGGCTAACTGGTGGTGTCGCAGGGCGGCCGGGGTGCGTCCCCGCCCCGCCGACGATCCCCTCTCCCTCGTGTGAGTGGCTCACGCATGCCTGCCGGGTGTGGCTGTGACCGTCCTTGTTGTCTTCGGAAGGTTTTCTGTGTCCGTCTCCGTCATCCGTCGCATCGCCGTTTCGAAGAAGTCCCTCGCGGGCGCCGTGGTGGGTCTTGCCGCCGCTGGTTCCCTGCTCGCCACGGTGCCGGCGCATGCCGCGGCGCCGTCGAGTGCGAAGGCGATCGCGCAGCAGATGATCAAGGACCCGGCGCAGTTCGCGGCCTTCAGCAAGATCGTGGAGCACGAGAG
>NZ_JOGB01000172.1 GCF_000719335.1 Streptomyces sp. NRRL S-87 | reverse complement strand
GGTCACACCACCGGCGAGCGCGAGGTCGCACTCGCCGTTGCGCAGGGCCTGCACGGCCCAGTGCAGCGCCACCAGGGAGGCGGAACAGGCGGTGTCGACCGTGACCGCCGGGCCTTCCAGCCCGAACGCGTACGAGAGGCGACCGGAGACGACGCTCGCCGCGTTACCCGTGCCCAGGAAACCCTCGATGCCGTCCGGAACCGAGTCGAGCATGGTCCCGTAGTCCTGGCCGTTGGTGCCGACGAACACGCCGGCCTGGCTGCCGCGGACGCTCGCCGGGTCGATGCCGGCCCGCTCGAACGCCTCCCACGAGGCCTCCAACAGCAGACGCTGCTGCGGGTCCATGGCGAGGGCCTCGCGCGGCGAGATCCCGAAGAAGTCCGCGTCGAAGTCCGCGGCGTCGTAAAGGAAGCCACCTTCCCGGGCGTAGAACGTGCCCTGCCGGTCCGGGTCCGGACTGTAGAGCCGCTCCAGATCCCACCCCCGATCACTCGGGAACGCACCGATCGCATCCCCACCCGAGGCCAGCAGCTGCCACAGCTCCTCAGGAGTACGGACACCACCGGGGAAACGGCAACTCATCGCCACGATCGCGATCGGATCGTCCGCCACCCCCGCACCCGCGGCGGC
>NZ_JOGB01000171.1 GCF_000719335.1 Streptomyces sp. NRRL S-87 | reverse complement strand
GCCGCCGCGGGTGCGGGGGTGGCGGACGATCCGATCGCGATCGTGGCGATGAGTTGCCGTTTCCCCGGTGGTGTCCGTACTCCTGAGGAGCTGTGGCAGTTGCTGGCCTCGGGTGGGGATGCGGTCGGTGCGTTCCCGAGTGATCGGGGGTGGGATCTGGAGCGGCTCTACAGTCCGGACCCGGACCGGCAGGGCACGTTCTACGCCCGTGAGGGCGGGTTCCTTTATGACGCCGCGGACTTCGACGCGGACTTCTTCGGGATCTCGCCGCGCGAGGCGCTCGCCATGGATCCGCAGCAGCGTCTGCTGTTGGAGGCCTCGTGGGAGGCGTTCGAGCGGGCCGGGATCGACCCGGCGAGCGTCCGCGGCAGCCAGGCCGGCGTGTTCGTCGGCACCAACGGCCAGGACTACGACTCCTCCTTCCAGGTCATCCCCGAGGGCATCGAGGGTTTCCTGGGCACGGGTAACGCGGCGAGCGTCGTCTCCGGTCGGCTGTCGTACGCGTTCGGGCTCGAAGGCCCGGCGGTCACCGTCGACACCGCCTGTTCCGCCTCCCTGGTGGCGCTGCACTGGGCCGTGCAGGCCCTGCGCAACGGCGAGTGCGACCTCGCGCTCGCCGGTGGTGTGACC
>NZ_JOGB01000170.1 GCF_000719335.1 Streptomyces sp. NRRL S-87 | reverse complement strand
CAGACCGGCTGCCGTGCGGAGGGCGTCGACGCGGTCGGTGCGCTCCCAGGTGAAGTCGGGCAGCTCGCGGCCGAAGTGGCCGTAGGCGGCGGTCTGGGCGTAGATCGGGCGCAGCAGGTCGAGGTCGCGGATGATCGCGGCCGGCCGGAGGTCGAAGACCTCGGAGATGGCCTGCTCGATGGTGGCGGTCTCGACCTTGGCGGTGCCGAAGGTCTCGACCGTAGGTGTCGATGATGATCTTGCGGCCGGTCAGACCCGCGTCACCCATCGGGCCACCGATCTCGAACCGGCCCGTGGGGTTGACCAGCAGCCGGTAGCCGTCGGTCTCCAGCGAGATACCGTCCTCGGCCAGCTCCTTGAGGACGTGCTCGACCACGAACTCCCGGATGTCCGGCGCCAGCAGCGAGTCCAGGTCGATGTCCGAGGCGTGCTGCGAGGACACCACCACCGTGTCCAGACGGACCGGCTGGTCACCGTCGTACTCGATGGTGACCTGCGTCTTGCCGTCCGGACGCAGGTAGGGGATCGTCCCGTTCTTGCGGACCTCGGTCAGGCGACGCGACAGGCGGTGCGCCAGCTCGATCGGCAGCGGCATGAAGTTCGGCGTCTCGTCGGTGGCGTAGCCGAACATCAGGCCCTGGTCACCCGCGCCCTGCTTGTCCAGCTCGTCCTCGTCGCCCTCCACCCGCTGCTCGTAGGCGGTGTCGACACCCTGCGCGATGTCCGGGGACTGCGAGCCGATCGAGGTCGACACACCGCACGAGGCGCCGTCGAAACCCTTCTTCGACGAGTCGTAGCCGATCTCGAGGATCTTCTCGCGCACCAGCTGCGCGATCGGCGCGTAGGCCTTGGTGGTCACCTCACCCGCGATGTGGACCAGACCGGTCGTGATCAGCGTCTCGACGGCGACGCGGGAGGTCGGGTCCTCGGCGAGAAGCGCGTCGAGGATCGTGTCGCTGATCTGGTCAGCGATCTTGTCGGGGTGGCCCTCGGTCACGGACTCCGAGGTGAACAGGCG
>NZ_JOGB01000169.1 GCF_000719335.1 Streptomyces sp. NRRL S-87 | reverse complement strand
CGGAGCCAAGCTCCTGTACGCGTACTGCAACGCGACCGTGCCGCGGATCTCGCTGATCCTGCGCAAGGCCTACGGCGGCGCGTACATCGTCATGGACTCCCGTCAAGGAGTACAAGGCCGAGCTGATGCACCCGTACTACGCGGCCGAGCGCGGCCTCGTCGACGACGTCATCGACCCCGCCGAGACCCGCGAGGTGCTCATCAGCGCCCTCGCGATGCTCCGCAGCAAGCACGCCGACCTGCCGTCCCGCAAGCACGGCAACCCGCCGCAGTAAGGAGACACCGACCTATGAGCACCGACACGCTCCTGCGCGTCGAGAAGGGCAACGCCGCGCCCGAGGAACTGGCCGCGATCACCGCGATCCTCCTCGCCCGCGCCGCCGCCACCCCGGCTGTCCCCGCCGCCCGCACCCGCTCCACCGCGGGCTGGCGCCGCCTGGAGCGCAGCTCCGGCTTCCGCGCGCCGCACAGCTGGCAGGGCTGAGGCCGCCGGCACCCCGGCAGACCGCGAACGGTCCCGAACTCCGAGAGAGTCCGGGACCGTTCGCGTATCCGCCCCCGGACCCTCCCCGGGACGCGCCCCGAACCCCGAAGCGGCCCGCCCGGGACGTGCCCGGGCTTCGGACCGGGCCCCGGACACGCCGAAGGCCCCCTCCCCGGCGGGGAGGGGGCCTTCGGCACGTACGTACCGACTACCGCAGGCGAGCCATGAGGGCGTGCTCGACCAGCGTGATCAGCGCCGACTTCGCGTCCGCGCGGTGGCGGGCGTCGGTGGTGATGATCGGGGCGTCGGGTCCGATCTGGAGTGCCTCGCGGACCTCTTCGGGGGTGTACGGCTGGTGTCCGTCGAAGCCGTTGAGGGCGATGACGAAGGGGAGGCCGGAGTTCTCGAAGTAGTCGACGGCGGGGAAGCAGTCGGCGAGTCGGCGGGTGTCGACGAGGACGACGGCGCCGATGGCGCCGCG
>NZ_JOGB01000168.1 GCF_000719335.1 Streptomyces sp. NRRL S-87 | reverse complement strand
GCAGGCGACGCCCGAAGGGCGCCCTTGACGCCCCGACCCGGCCCGGAAACCCTCGGCAGGCGGACAGGCCCAACCCCGCCCACCACTCCGACCCCGCCCAACCCCAACCTCGCAAGCCCCACCCCGGCCACCGCTTCGAACCGGCCAGCGGTGGTGCGGTGCTGGCGCGGGTGGCATCGGCGCGATTGACTGCGCGCGTGGAATCCGGATGCGTGGCGGATGGAGACGAGAGCCCGAGAACGGCAACCGGCGGCGAGAGCCCGAGGGTGGCCGAGCTTCGGCGCGCCGTATCCCGGCTCAGACGGGAACTAGCGGTCTATCGGGGCGAGTTCGCGGAGCTCCCCATCGCCGAGGACGAGTTGGCCGCGCTGCACGCCATGACCTCGGGCGCCGCCCCGGAACCCGACGTACGCCGCCTGCGCCGCTCGCTGTTGACGGTGGCCGGCGCCCTGGGGTCGGTGAGCGCGCTGGCACCGGCCCTGAGCCAGCTAAGACGAGCAGTGGACGACTTCGGGTGAACCACCACCCGAGTGGTAAGCAGAACCCATGACCACCGACCCCACCACCGAACCCACCCCAACCAAACCCACCCCCACACCCACACCCACACCCAGAATCGCCGGCCTCCTCCTGGCCGCCGGCGGCGGCCGCCGCCTGGGCGGCCACCCGAAGGCCCTCCTCCCGCACCGGGGCCGCCCCCTCGTCGAGAACGCCATCCGCGTCCTCCGCGACGCCGGCTGCGACCCGATCCACGTCGTGCTCGGCGCCTCGGCCGCCGAAGTCCGCGAGCGCGCCGACCTCTCCGACTGCACCGTCGTCGACAACCCCGACTGGTCGGAGGGCATGGGCTCCTCACTCCGCCTGGGCCTCGCCTCCCTCACCTCTGCCACCCCCACCCC
>NZ_JOGB01000167.1 GCF_000719335.1 Streptomyces sp. NRRL S-87 | reverse complement strand
GGCGGGGGCGTCGGCGGTGGGGGTGGCATGGGTGGTCGTGGCGGTGGTGGGGGCGGTCGTGGTTGCGGTGATGGTGGCGGGGACGGTCGTGGTTGCGGTGGTGGTGGCGGTTCCGTCCGGCATGACGAAGATCCCGGGGCCGGGGGAGGGCCAGCCGGCCGCGTCCGAGGCACTGGTCTCCACCGGGATGCGCAGCTCCGCGGCCGACTTGCCGAACGGCTCCGCAAGCCCCGGTATGTCGCGGGTGAGTTGCACCCAGCTGCCGCCCAGGTCGGTCCCGTGCAGGGAGAGCTGGAGGAGGGGCCGAAGCTCGTCGATGAGCCCGGTCAGTGCGACGGTCTCGGGCGGCAGCCGGTCCGGGGCCAGTAAGGCCGGGGCCCACTCGGGCTGTTCCGGTCCGGGCGGGCGGAAGAAGTTCCGGTGGTAGTCGAGCAGCGTGTACGGGCGCGGGGTCCGGTGCAGCGCGGCCCCGTCGGGGTCGGCGCACAGCAGGAAGTGCCAGCCGCCGTGCTCGCGCAGGGCCGGCTCGCGGACCACGCGGCGGGCCAGGGCCAGCGCGGTCGGGCCGCCGACCGGCTCGTTGGCGTGCGCGCCGGCGACCACGAGCACCTCACAGCCGCCCGGCTCCCGGCCCCCGGCCGAGAGCAGCCACAGCGGGCGCCCGCCCCGGGACGTGCCGACCTGGCGGAGCCGGGCCAGGTCGGGATGCTCGTCCACGAGCGCGCGGGCGGTGAGGGCGAGTTCGCGAGCGGTGGGGTAGCACATGCCACGGAATAGGGTCACCCCGTTGCTCTGCCCGCCCGGGGCCCGGCGTACCGTCCCGGCCCGCGATTTCCGGGGCGGGACCGGTGGGGCCGGGGTAGCGGGGGCCCTGCGGGGTCGCGCCCCGGGGCTTCGGTCGGCTGGGGGTGGGGGTGGGGC
>NZ_JOGB01000166.1 GCF_000719335.1 Streptomyces sp. NRRL S-87 | reverse complement strand
GGGAGGAGGTTGTCCCAGTCCTCCTGCTTGAGGAGGTAGGCGCAGATGGCTTGGAGGGGTTGGACGTGGTCGTAGGCGGCGGGGTCGAGGGTGTCGAGGTAGGTGTTGGCGAGTTGGGCGAATTCGTGGCGGTAGGTGTCGTCGAGGAGGGGGAGGTCGCGGAGGTGGAGGACGAGGTCGTGCTTGAGGAACTTGACGTCCTTGGCGAATTTGAGGTCGTCGTGTCCGTGGCTTTCGAGGAGTTCGTCCACGCGGCGGTGGATCTCCATGCGGTGGACGAAGTTGGCGATCTCGTGGCGTCGGTTGCTGATCGATTTGGCGGCGGCCTTTTCGATCACGTTCCAGTAGTAGACGTGGTTGGGGATGAGGGTGATCTTGTCGGCGGCTACGTAGGCCTGGGCGGAGAAGAGGAGGTCTTCGTAGTGGATGCCGACGGGGAACTCGAGGCCTGCGTCGAGGAGGAACTGGCGCCGGTAGCACTTGTTCGTCGAGAGGGTGTCGAAGACGAGGAGGTCGGGGAGTTCGGTGATGGAGGTGAGGGTGCGGGTGCGGTTGTAGAGCCAGGGGTACCACTCGACGGTCTTCTTGTGGCGTGAGTCGAGGTGGACGCGGACGCACATGCCGGAGACGAGGTCGGCGCCGGTGGTCTCGGCGGCTTCGAGCATGTTGCGGCAGGCGTTGCGTTCGAGGACGTCGTCGCTGTCGAGGAACATGACGTAGGTGCCGCGGGCTCGGGTGATGCCGTGGTTGCGGGGGGCGCCGCAGCCGCCGCTGTTGGCGGGGAGCTGGAAGGCGCGGACCCGGCCGGGGTGGGCGGCTTCGAGTTCCTGTGCGACGGCGTAGGAGCGGTCCTTGCTGCAGTCGTCGACGATGACGACCTCGACCCCGTGCAGGGTCTGGTCGAGGACGGACTGGACCGCCGTCGGAAGACGCTCTGCGTCGTTGTAGACGATGACGACCACGGAGACGT
>NZ_JOGB01000165.1 GCF_000719335.1 Streptomyces sp. NRRL S-87 | reverse complement strand
GGGGTGAGGGGAGTGGGGTGGGTGGGGTGCGTGGGTGGGGGGTGCTTGGGTTTTGGCGGCTTGGGTGGGTTTGTGCGTGACTGCCTGGGTGGGTGGGGTGGTTTGTGTGTGGGTGGTCGGCGGGTTGCTCAGGCCGCGGCGCGGCGGGTGCGGACGAGGAAATCCTCGACCGCGGCGCGGTCGGGCTCGGCGGGCAGGGGCGTGCCGGTCGCGGCCGCATCGGTCTCCTCGACCAGGTGGGCCATCCAGGACTCCACCTCGGCCCAGGCGAGTTCGCCGCGCCTGACGGCGAGGAGGCGGTCCCGGTAGGGGGTCGCGTCGATGCTCAGCAGCCCCGAGCGCAGCAGGTCGCGGCAGGACAGCAGGAGGCGCAGGAGGTGCATGGCGTGCTTCCAGCGGGGGGCGCCGTGGTTGCGCACGTCCTGGTCGAGCTTGGCCCGTTGGCCGGCGGCGTAGCGCGTGAACGTGGTGTGGGTGTGGCGGGAGAGGAAGGCGCCGCGCAGGGAGAGGAGTTCCTCGCCGACCGGGGTGAGGGTCTCCACCAAGGGGGAGTGGAGGCACTCCAGGATGTTGGGGTTGGCGCGCAGGGCGAGCTCGCAGAAGCGTTCGAGCTCCCACGAGAACTGCTCCTCCAGCGGGCCGTCCACGTGAGTGGGCGGCTTCTCGAAGCGCCAGAACAGGGGGGTGGGCGCGACGAAGACCCCGCGCCGGTCGGTGTCGCTGCCCGCAGTGTCCAGCCCGAAGGCGCGCGACCCCATCACGCAGGCGTAGACGGTGTGGTCGCGCACGAGCTGTTCGGGATGCATGCGCCGAGGCTAGCGGGGGTGGTGGGGTGGGTGCTCGGGGATATCGGGGGCTTGGGCGTGGGTCGTTCGGGGGCGTGGGGGCTTGGGCGCTTCGGAGAGTGGCCCGGTGTTGGGGCCTGCTGCTCGCTTCGGGGGTGGGTCCCGTGGTGTGTGGGTCCCCTCGGCGCTTGACAGGGGCGGCCTGCAGGCCTCCCCCAGCTACCGCTGGGAGGTACCCCCA
>NZ_JOGB01000164.1 GCF_000719335.1 Streptomyces sp. NRRL S-87 | reverse complement strand
GACAGGCCGGAGGGTCGTCCGCTGCTGCTGGGCTCGATCAAGTCGAACATCGGGCACACCCAGGCCGCCGCCGGCGTCGCCGGCGTCATCAAGATGGTCATGGCGATGCGCCACGGGGTGCTGCCGCGGACCCTGCACGTGGACGAACCGACCCCCCACGTCGACTGGACCGCGGGCGAGATCGCCCTGCTCACCGAAGCCGCGGCCTGGCCCGAGACGGGCCGTCCGCGGCGTGCCGCGGTGTCCTCGTTCGGCATCAGCGGCACCAACGCGCACACCGTCATCGAGCAGGCCCCCGAAGCAACGGAAGCACCGGAAGCAGGCGCACCGGAAGCACCGGGCGCACCGCAGCCCGCGGACCGGCCCGGGCCGGCCGCGACGGCACCCGCCGCCGGTCCCTTCCCGTACGTCCTGTCCGCCCGGGACCCGCAGGCGCTCCGCGCCCAGGCCGCCCGCCTGCTGCCGGTGGCCGAGGCCGCCACGGCGGCCGGGGACGGGACCGGCTCCGGTCTCGTCGACCTGGCGTACTCCCTGGCCACCTCCCGCGCGGGCCTGGAGCACCGGGCGGCGTTCGCCGCCGCCGACCCCGCCGGCCTGCTGGCCGCGCTCACCGCCCTCGCGTCCGACGGGTCGGCCCCGGGGCTGAACCGCGGCACGGTCTCGGGCGGCCGGCTGGCCTTCCTGTTCACGGGGCAGGGCAGTCAGCGCCTGGGGATGGGGCGTGAGTTGTACGGCTCCCGGCCGGTGTTCGCGGACGCGCTGGATGCGGTGTGTGCCCGTATGGACGCGCACCTCGAACTCCCGCTGAAGGACGTCCTGTTCGGGTCGGATGCTGGCCTGTTGGACCGGACGGAGTACGCCCAGCCGGCGCTCTTCGCGGTCGAGGTGGCGCTGTTCCGCCTGCTCGAGTCGTGGGGTGTGCGGCCGGACTTCGTGTCCGGTCATTCGATCGGTGAGATCGCCGCCGCGCACGTGGCCGGGGTGCTGTCCCTGGACGACGCGTGTGAACTGGTGGCCGCCCGTGGCCGGTTGATGCAGGCGCTCCCGGCGGGCGGCGTGATGATCGCGGTGCAGGCCGCGGAGGAGGAGGTCCTGCCGCTGTTGTCGGAGGGTGTGGGCATC
>NZ_JOGB01000163.1 GCF_000719335.1 Streptomyces sp. NRRL S-87 | reverse complement strand
GGGTTGGGGGGCGGGTGTGCGTGGTGTGGGGATTGGGCGCCGGATTGGGGGCCCTCATTCGCGGGGGTGGGGTGATGCGTGCGGGTTCTGCTTGGGGTGGGTGTGGGTTCGTGCGGGTTCCGGTCGCAGGGCCGATGGCAGAATCGGCGGTATGACGAACCCCCCGCCGTCCTCCGCCGAGCCCGTCTACGCGGACCGTGTCTACCGTTCGCCCCAGGCCCTCGTGGCAGGGGTGATGCTGCTCGCGATCGCGGCGTGGCTGGGTGGGGACGCGCTGCTGCGCGGCAGCGGGTGGACGCCGTGGTTCGCCGCGGCCGGCCTGTTGATCGCCGTGCCCCTCATCGTGGCCTTCACGCTGCGGCCGGCCGTGTTCGTCAACGACGACCGGATCCGCGTGCGGAACCCGTTCCGCCTCATCACCGCGCCCTGGGCCGCGGTGGAGTACCTGCGGTCCGGCTACTCGGCGGAGCTTTTCGCCGGGGGCGCGAAGTACCAGCTGTGGTCGATCCCCGTCTCGCTGCGGGAGCGCAAGCGGGCCAACCGCCAGGCCGCCGGTGGGCGCGGCTCCGTCCTCGGGCGGAGCGGCCGCGACGCTGGTGCCGGTACGGAGGCCGTGGCGGCGGCGGGTGACCAGGTGCGCAGGGCCACCGCCGATCGCACGGTCGACGAGCTGAACGAGCTCCACGAGCGCTGCGCCGACCGGCCCGGCGCCCAGGGCGTCGTCGCGGTCCGGTGGGCGTACGAGATCCTCGCCCCGGTGGCGGCGGGTCTGGTGCTGCTGGGTGTGGTGGCCGGGGTTCGGTAGGAGCTCCGTCGTTTGGCTGCGGGCTCGGGCCCACGCCGTTGGGGGCGGGCCGGGTCGGGGTGAGCGGCCGGGGGTGGGGCCTCCGAAGTGGGGGTGGGGCCGGTCGGGGGGAGTGGCCCGGGGTCGGGCTTGCGAGGTCGGGGTTGGGCGGGGTCGGAGTGGTGGGCGGGGTGGGGCCTGTCCGCCTGCCGAGGGTTTCCGGGCCGGGTCGGGGCGTCAAGGGCGCCCTTCGGGCGTCGCCTGCGGCGATTCCGCTGCGCTCCACCCTTGAC
>NZ_JOGB01000162.1 GCF_000719335.1 Streptomyces sp. NRRL S-87 | reverse complement strand
CTGCCACAGCTCCTCAGGAGTACGGACACCACCGGGGAAACGGCAACTCATCGCCACGATCGCGATCGGATCGTCCGCCACCCCCGCACCCGCGGCGGCCACCGGACCGGCGACCTCCGCCCGCGCGCCCAGCAGTTCATCCCGCAAGAAGCCCGTCAGAGCGGAAGCCGACGGATAGTCGAAGACCAACGTGGCCGGCAGGCTCACACCGGTCGCCGCACCCAGACGATTGCGCAACTCGACCGCCGTCAACGAGTCGAACCCGAGCTCCTTGAACGCCCGGTCCGCACCCACCGCATCACCACCGTCATGCCCCAGAACCGCCGCCACCTGGGAACGCACCAACCCCAGCAGCTCACGCTCCAACTCCACCGCACCGAGCCCGACGAACCGCCCGACCGCCGAACCACCCACGACCTCGCCGGAGGCGGCCGGCCCCGCAGGCCCGGACTCCACCAGCTCCGCGAAGAGGGTGCTCGACCGGACGACGGTGAACGCCGGACCGAAGCGGTCCCAGTCCACGTCGGCGACCAGCAGCGCCGCATCGGAGGAAGCCCCTGCACTCTGCCCAAGAACCGCCAGGGCCGTCTCGGGCGGCATGGGCGGCAGACCCTCACGCCGCAGGCGGGCATCCAGGGCGTCGTCGGCGGCCATGCCGCCCTCCGCCCACGGACCCCACGCCAGCGACGTCGCGGCCAGCCCGGCCGCCCGCCGCTGCTCCGCCAACGCATCCAAGAAGGCGTTCGCGGCAGCGTAGTTACCCTGCCCCGGTGCGCCGATCACCCCGCTCATCGAGGAGAACAGCACGAACGCCGACAACTCGATACCGAGCTCGACGGTCAGTTCGTGCAGGTTGCGGGCCGAGTCGGCCTTGGCCCGCAGCACGGTCTCGAAACGGTCGGGGGTCAGGGCGTCCAGGACACCGTCGTCCAGCACACCGGCGGTGTGCACCACCGCCGTCAGGCCCCCCGCCTCGGCGGACAGCAGTTCGCGCAGGGCGTCCCGGTCGGCGGCGTCACACGCCACCACCGACACCTCCACACCCAATCCCGCAAGCTCCGCAACCAGTTCCGCAGCACCCGGAGCATCCGGGCCCCGGCGGCTGGTCAGCACCAGGCGCTCGGCACCCGCACCCGCCAGCCAACGGGCCACACGACCACCCAGCGCACCCGTACC
>NZ_JOGB01000161.1 GCF_000719335.1 Streptomyces sp. NRRL S-87 | reverse complement strand
GACGACTTCCGTGAGGTGGTGGCGGGGCTGTCGTTCGCCGCGCCGCGGATCCCGGTCGTGTCCTGCCTGACCGGTGCCGTGGTCACGGACGAGATGGCTTCCGCCGAGTTCTGGGTGCGGCACGTCCGCGAGGCGGTCCGCTTCCTGGACGGCATGCGGGCTCTGGAGGCCGCGGGCGTGACGACGTACCTCGAACTCGGCCCCGACGGCGTGCTCTCGGCCCTCGGACAGGAGTGCGTGACGGGCGACGGCGCCGCCTTCGTGCCGGCCCTGCGGAGCGGACGCTCCGAGGCCGAGACCGCGGTCACCGCGCTGACCCAGGCCCATCTGCGCGGCCGGGAGGTGAACTGGGCCTCCCTCTACGAGGGTTCGGGCGCGCGACGGGTCGAGCTGCCGACGTACGCCTTCCAGCGCCAGCGCTACTGGCTGCAGCTGACCGGCACCGCACGGACCCGCGGCGGCCACGACGAGGACGCCCGCTTCTGGGACGCGGTCGAACGCGAGGACCTGGGCTCGCTCGCCACCACGCTGGACGTGGCCGACGAGGACGCCTGGGGCCAGGTGCTCCCGGCCCTGTCGGCCTGGCGGCGTGGCCTGCGCACGCAGTCCGAGGTGGACCGCCGGCGGTACCGGGTGTCGTGGCGGCCGCTGGCCGACGGCACGTCCGGTGCGCGGCTGTCCGGCTCGTGGCTGGTGGTGGTTCCGGCCGGCGGTGTCGACGACTCCGCCGTGGTGGACGCGCTGGCCGGGCGCGGTGCCGACGTCAGGCGCGTCGTCGTGGAGGCCGGCGCGGACCGGGCGGCCCTGGCCGGGCTGCTGGCCGAGTACGACACCGAGCACGTTGCCGGTGTGGTGTCGCTTCTGGCCCTGGATGAATTCGCTGGTGTGGTCGCCACGGCTGCTCTTGTGCAGGCGTTGGGTGATGCCGGGGTGGAGGCGCCGGTGTGGTGCCTGACCCGGGGTGCGGTGTCGGTGGGTCGTTCGGACCGGCTGGTGTCCGCGGTGCAGGCGCAGACGTGGGGCCTGGGCCGTGTGGCCGCGCTGGAGGTGCCGGAGCGGTGGGGAGGTCTGGTCGATCTGCCTGAGGTGTGGGACGAGCGGGCGATGGGCCGGCTGGTCGGTGTGCTGGCCGGTGGCGCGGCTGGTGAGGACCAGGTCGCGGTCCGGTCGTCGGGTGTCTTCGGTCGTCGTCTGATCCGGGCTGCCGGTGGTGGCGCGGGTGCGTGGGAGCCGTCGGGGACGGTCCTGGTCACCGGTGGTACG
>NZ_JOGB01000160.1 GCF_000719335.1 Streptomyces sp. NRRL S-87 | reverse complement strand
GATGCCCACACCCTCCGACAACAGCGGCAGGACCTCCTCCTCCGCGGCCTGCACCGCGATCATCACGCCGCCCGCCGGGAGCGCCTGCATCAACCGGCCGCGGGCGGCCACCAGTTCACACGCGTCGTCCAGGGACAGCACCCCGGCCACGTGCGCGGCGGCGATCTCACCGATCGAGTGACCGGACACGAAGTCCGGCCGCACACCCCAGCTCTCGACCAGCCGGAACAGCGCCACCTCGACCGCGAAGAGCGCCGGCTGGGCGTACTCCGTCCGGTCCAGCACAGCAGCATCCGACCCGAACAGGACCTCCCTCAGAGGGAGTTCGAGGTGGCCGTCCATGCGGGCACACACGGCGTCCAGCGCGTCCGCGAACGCGGGGTGGGCGTCGTACAGCTCACGCCCCATCCCCAGGCGCTGACTGCCCTGCCCCGTGAACAGGAAGGCCGTAGCGCCTGCGGACATCCGTCCGCTGACGAGTCCCGCGACCTGCTCACCGGCGGCCAGGGCCGTCAGCGCCGCCAGGAACTCCTCGCGCTCCTCCGCGAGGACGACGGCCCGGTGGTCGAGGGCCGAGCGGGAGGTGGCCAGGGAGTAGGCCACGTCCACGGTTTCGAGCGACTCGTCCGAGGAGATGCGGGCCGCCAGGCGCTCGGCCTGGACCTGGAGGGCGGTGCCGGTCTTCGCCGACAGCACCCACGGCAGGAGGGCGGGCCGCTGCCGCGGGGTGTCGGACGGTCCGGTCCCCTCGGGGGCCGCCGGGGCCTGCTCGATGATGGTGTGTGCGTTGGTGCCGCTGAAGCCGAACGAGGAGATGCCGGCCCGGCGCGGGCGGCCGGTCTCCGGCCACGTGCGCCGCTCGGTCAGCAGGGCGATCTCCCCCGCCTCCCAGTCGACGTGCGGGGTCGGCTCGTCGACATGCAGGGTCTGCGGGAGCACCCCGTGCTCCATGGCGAGCACCATCTTGATGACGCCGGCGACGCCGGCGGCGGCCTGCGTGTGCCCGATGTTCGACTTGATCGACCCGAGGTGCAGGGGCCGGTCGGCGGGGCGGTCCTGGCCGTAGGTGGCCAGCAGGGCCTGGGCCTCGATCGGGTCTCCGAGGCGGGTCCCGGTGCCGTGCGCCTCGACCGCGTCGACCTCGGCGGGCGAGAGGCCCGCGTTGGTGAGGGCGGCGCGGATGACGCGCTGCTGGGAGGGGCCGTTCGGGGCGGTGAGGCCGTTGCTGGCACCGTCCTGGTTGATCGCGGAGCCGCGGACGAGCGC
>NZ_JOGB01000159.1 GCF_000719335.1 Streptomyces sp. NRRL S-87 | reverse complement strand
CTTCCGTTCTAGTGGTCGTCGCAACACCCCAGCTCAGGGGATGCGATGGACTTCAAGATCCGGGAGATCCGGACGGCGCAGGGGCCGAAGAAGCTGGTGCGTGAGCGGGAGACATACTTCCGGCTCATGCAGCAGGGCTTGAGTAACGAGCACGCGTGTCAGATCGTGGGCGTCAATGAGAAGACCGGGCGTCGCTGGCGCCACGGTCGCAGCCCGCAGGTTAAGCGGAAGGCGGGGCCTGCGCATCGACCCGTGGTGCCGCCCGCGGGGGTGTCCCGGTATCTGCACGAGGGAGAGCGGATCTACATCGCGGACCGGGTGCGGGAGAAGGCCTCGGTGCGTGCCATCGCGGCCGAGTTGGGCCGTAGTCCCTCCACGGTCAGCCGGGAGATCCGCCGCAACCGCTCCGTCGACGCCCGCGGCCGGTGGTACTACCGGCCCTACGCCGCCCAGGCCCGCGCCGATGCCCGCCGCCGTCGCCCCAAACCGTCCAAGATCCGCCAGAACCCTGAGCTGCGGGACTTCATCCAGGCCGGCCTGGGCCAGCGGTGGAGCCCGCAGCAGATCTGCCAGGCTCTACGGATGACCTTCCCCGACCGGCCCGAGATGCACGTGGTCCACGAGACCGTCTACCAGGCCCTCTACATCCAGGGCCGGGGCGAACTACGCCGCGAGGTGGCCCGCGCTCTGCGCAGCGGACGCACCCGCCGCATGCCCCAGCGGCAGGAGAACTCCCGCCAGCCCCGCTTCAAAGATCCCATGATCATGATCAGTGACCGGCCCGCGGAGGTGGAGGACCGGGCGGTGCCCGGCCACTGGGAGGGCGACCTGATCATCGGCAAGGACGGCGCCTCCGCCATCGGGACCCTGGTCGAGCGCGCCACCCGCTACGTCATGCTGCTGCACCTGCCCGACGGACGCAGCGCCGAACACGTCCGCGACGCGCTGGTCACCACAGTCAAGACCCTGCCCGGCCACCTGGTGCGCTCGCTGACCTGGGACCAGGGCAGCGAGATGGCCGCGCATGTCTCCTTCACCCTCGCCACCGACGTCCCGGTCTACTTCTGCGACCCGGCCAGCCCCTGGCAACGCGGCTCGAACGAGAACACCAACGGCCTGCTGCGGCAGTACTTCCCCAAGGGCACCGACCTCACCGCCCACACCCGCGAGCATCTGGACGCCGTCGCTGCCGAACTCAACGGCCGCCCACGCAAAACCCTCAACTGGGAAACCCCCGCCCAGCGCCTACATAAACTACTCGCGGCCTGACCCACACAACCACGTGTTGCAACGACCCCTAGAAACCGCC
>NZ_JOGB01000158.1 GCF_000719335.1 Streptomyces sp. NRRL S-87 | reverse complement strand
CGGCGTGGGTCACCGGGTCAGCGGTTTCCTGGGCAGCCTTGGCGAGAACGGTGGCCATGGTCGTCACCTCCTGGGAGTGGGGCTTACGGGCGGGTGGGGTTACTTGGTGCCGAGGCCGGCGTCGGTGACGGCGGGCTTGCCGGCGGCGGTGAGGACCTTGTCGAGGAGGGTGAGGTCGTAGATGCCGGCCAGGTCAGCCTCTGCGGCCGCCCCCCGTCGCGGAGGACGATCAGGCGTCGGCGGTCGTCTCAGAAGTCCCAGCCCTCGTCGTCCTGGACGGGCTCGGCCGCGGCGGTCGCGAACGACTCACCGGCCATGCCCGCCGCGAGGGTGGTGCCGTCGGCCGGGTCGATCAGGAGGAAGGACCCGGTGCGGCGCGAGTCGGCGTACGCGTCGAGCGCGAGGGGTTCGGCGGTGCGCACGACGACCCGGCCGATGTCGTTCGCCACCAGCTGCCCGGGGCTCGGGTGCTGGGACAGGTCGTCCAGCGTCAGCCGGGAGGGGATCTCCTTGACGATGGCCTTGACCGTGCGCGTGGTGTGCTTCAGCAGCACCCGGGCGCCGACCGCCAGCGGCTGGTCGGCCACGTGGCAGACCGTGGCGACCACGTCCTGCGTGGTGGCCGGCGCGCTCGCGGTCGGGGCGATCAGGTCGCCGCGCGAGATGTCGATGTCGTCCGCCAGGCGCAGCGTCACCGACTGCGGGGCCCAGGCGATGTCCACGCTCTTGCCCAGTGCGTCGATGCCCTCGATGACCGAGGTCTTCCCCGACGGCAGCACCGTGACGGCCTCGCCCACGCGCAGCACGCCGGAGGCGATCTGGCCGGCGTAGCCCCGGTAGTCGGGGTGCTCGGCGCTCTGCGGGCGGATCACGTACTGCACCGGGAAGCGGGCCGGGCAGGCGGTCAGGTCGTGGCTGACGGGCACGGTCTCCAGGTGCTCCAGCACCGTCGGCCCGCCGTACCAGTCCATGTTGGCGGACGGCTCCACCACGTTGTCACCGGCCAGCGCCGAGATCGGGATCGCGGTGATCTCCGGGACGCCGAGCGTTGCGGCGTAGGAGGTGAACTCCTCGGCGATCTTCGCGAAGACGGACTCGTCGTAGCCGACGAGGTCCATCTTGTTGACGGCCAGGACCACGTGGGGGACCCGCAGCAGGGCGGCGACCGCGGCGTGCCGGCGGGTCTGCTCGACCACGCCGTTGCGGGCGTCGACCAGCACCACGGCGAGTTCGGCGGTGGAGGCGCCGGTGACCATGTTGCGGGTGTACTGCACGTGGCCGGGGGTGTCGGCGAGGATGAACCGGCGGCGGGCGGTGGCG
>NZ_JOGB01000157.1 GCF_000719335.1 Streptomyces sp. NRRL S-87 | reverse complement strand
ACCCGGAGCATCCGGGCCCCGGCGGCTGGTCAGCACCAGGCGCTCGGCACCCGCACCCGCCAGCCAACGGGCCACACGACCACCCAGCGCACCCGTACCGCCGGTCACCAGGACCGTCCCGGACGGGGTCCAGGTGTGGTCGGTCCGTCCGCCTGCGGCACGCACGAGGCGGCGTCCGAAGAGACCGGAGGAGCGTACGGCGACCTGGTCCTCGCCGGTACCGCCGGCCAACACGCCCGCCAGGCGGGCCATGGTGCGCTCGTCCCACGTCTCGGGCAGGTCGACCAGACCGCCCCAGCGTCCGGGGAGCTCCAGCGCGGCGACCCGACCCAGACCCCACGTCTGCGCCTGCACCGCCGAGACGAGGCGGTCCGAGCGGCCGACGCTGACCGCGCCGCGGGTGACGCACCACAGCGGTGCCTCGACCCCCGCGTCGCCCAGCGCCTGCACCAGGCCTGCCGTGGCCACCACGCCCGCCGCCTCGTCCAGCGCGAGCAGGGACACCACGCCGGCGACACCGTCGGTGTCGTACTCGGCCAGCAGCCCGGCCAGGGCCGCCCGGTCCGCGCCGGCCTCCACGACGACGCGCCTGACGTCGGCGCCGCGCCCGGCCAGGGCGTCCACCACGGCGGTGTCGTCCACACCGCCGGCCGGAACCGCCACCAGCCACGAGCCGGACAGCCGCGCACCGGACGTGCCGTCGGCCAGCGGCCGCCACGACACCCGGTAGCGCCAGCGGTCCACCTCGGACTGCGTGCGCAGGCCACGCCGCCACGCCGAGAGGGCCGGCAGCGCCGGCAGGACCGTGCTCCAGGCGTTCGCATCGTCCGTGTCGAAGGTGGCGGCGAGCGACTCCAGGTCCTCGCGCTCGACGGCGTCCCAGAACAGGGAGTCCAGCTCGTCGGCGGTACCGCTCCGGGTACCGCCGCCCGCCATCGGCAGCCAGTAGCGCTGGCGCTGGAAGGCGTACGTCGGCAGCTCCACCCGCCGCGCGCCCGAACCGGCATAGAAGGCCGTCCAGTTCACCACGACACCACGTGCATCGGTCCGGGCCAGCGCGGCCACGACGGTGTCCGCCTCGGGTCGACCGGTGCGTAGGGCCGGCACGAAGGCGGCGCCGTCGCCCGTCACGCACTCCTGTCCGAGGGCCGAGAGCACACCGTCGGGACCGAGTTCGAGGTACGTCGTCACGCCCGCGGCCTCCAGAGCCCGCATGCCGTCGAGGAAGCGGACCGCCTCGCGGACGTGCCGGACCCAGAACTCCGCCGCAGCCATCTCGTCCGTGACCACGGCACCGGTCAGGCAGGACACGACCGGGATCCGCGGCGCGGCGAACGACAGGCCCGCCACCACCTCACGGAAGTCGTCCGACATCCCGTCCATGTGCGACGAGTGGAACGCGTGGCTGACCGTCAGCTGCTTGGTCTTGCGACCCTGGGCC
>NZ_JOGB01000156.1 GCF_000719335.1 Streptomyces sp. NRRL S-87 | reverse complement strand
GAGAACGCCCAGCCCTGCTTGAGGCCGGCCAGGTAGCCGGGCAGGGCGGCGGGCATGACGACGTGCCGTGCGCCGAGCAGTCCGGTGGCGCCCAGGGTGCGGCCGGCGCGCAGGTAGAGGGGCGGGATCTGGTCGACGCCGGAGACGAGGCCGTTGGCGATGGAGGGGACGGCGCCCAGCAGGATGACGGTGTACATCATGGCGTCGTCGAGGCCGAACCAGAGGACGGCCGGGGGGACCCAGGCGACCGAGGGCAGCGACTGCAGGCCCTGGAGGATCGGGCCGATCGCCGCCCGGACGGCCTTGACGCGGGACACCAGCAGGCCCAGCGGCGTACCGATCGCCAGGGCGAACAGGAAGCCGAACAGGCCGCGGGAGACCGAGGTCCAGATGACCTCGAAGAGGGTGCCCTGCAGCCACAGCTCGGTCAGGCTGTCCCACACCGCGGACGGGGCGGGCAGCTTGGTCTCGTCGGTCACCTTCAGGGAGACGAGTGCCTGCCAGACGCCCAGGACCAGCAGGACGGCGATGAACGGCGGCAGGACCTTCTTGGTCAGGACCTCCCGGACGGGCGTGCGCCCGACCTCGACCGCGTCGAGGGCGTCCAGGCCGGCGCCGAGGCCGCCCAGGTCGTGCTGTCCGGTCGTGTCCGTGGTCTGGGGGGTGGTGTGGGTGGGTTGGGGGGTGGTGTCAGTGCTGGCCATGGCGGCGGATCTCCCCACGGAGGTGTTCGGTGATCTCGAGGGAGAGTTCCGCGACGGCGGGGTCCTCGATGCGGCGGGGTTGGGGGATGTCCACGGTCCATTGGGTGGCGATGCGGCCGGGGCGGGAGGAGAGCAGGACCACGCGTTGGGCGAGGCGGACGGCTTCGCGGACGTTGTGGGTGACGAAGAGGACGGAGACGCCGGTTTCCTGCCAGATGCGGGTGAGTTCGTCGTGGAGGACGTCGCGGGTGATGGCGTCCAGGGCGGCGAAGGGTTCGTCCATGAGGAGCAGGTCGCTGTGTTGGGCCAGTGCGCGGGCCATGGCCACGCGTTGGCGCATGCCGCCGGAGAGTTCGTGGACGCGTTTGCCGTGGGCGCCGGTGAGGCGGACCAGTTCCAGGAGTCGTTCGGCTTCTGTGCGGCGTTCGGTTTTGGTGACGCCGCGCAGGCGCAGGGCGAGTTCGATGTTCTGGCCGGCGGTCAGCCAGGGGAAGAGGGCGTGTTCCTGGAACATCAGGGCGGGGCGGCCGCCGGGGGTGGTGATGGTGCCGGTGGTGGGCTGGTCGAGGCCGGCGATGAGGTTGAGCAGGGTGGACTTGCCGCAGCCGGAGGCTCCCAGGAGGGTGACGAACTCGCCGGGGGCGACGTCGAGGGTGATGTCGTCCAGGACGAGGTGTGCTCCGGCCGGGCCGGTGAAGGACTTCGAGACGTGCTCGATGCGGGCGGCGTGGGTCACCGGGTCAGCGGTTTCCTGGGCAGCCTTGGCGAGAACGGTGGCCATGGTCGTCACCTCCTGGGAGTGGGGCTTACGGGCGGGTGGGG
>NZ_JOGB01000155.1 GCF_000719335.1 Streptomyces sp. NRRL S-87 | reverse complement strand
GGACGGTCCAGGTAACCACGGGCCAGCCCCGGCCCGGTGATCCACAACTCGCCCGGCACCCCCACCGGCGCCAGCCCCCCGTGCCGGTCCACCACCAGGTTCATGGTGTTGGAGATCGGCCGGCCGATGGGCATGGAGGTGAGCTCGGGGCCGTCGTCCGCCACGACGAAGCAGGTGGCGAAGACGGTGGCCTCGGTGGGCCCGTACCCGTTGATCAGGGTGGCGGGGGCGTGCGGTCCCGCCATCAGGGCGTCCGCGACCGAGCGGTCGACGGCCTCGCCGCCGTACATCACCGTCTTCATCCCGGCCACCAGGTCCGGGCGCTCGACCACGTGCTGGTTGAACAGCGGGGCCGTCAGCCAGGCGACGGTGACCCGGTCGCGCCGGAACGCGGCGGCGAGCGCGTCGGAGTCGCCCAGCTCCTCCTTGTCCACGACCGCGAGGGTCGCGCCCGTGATGAGGGCGCCCCAGCACTCGTACGTGAAGACGTCGAAGCAGTAGTTGCACGTCTGGGAGACGACGTCGTCGGCCGTGATCGTGTTGAACCAGTTGTTGACCAGGAGGCGGCAGACGGACCGGTGCTCGATCTGGACGCCCTTGGGGGTGCCGGTGGAGCCGGAGGTGTAGATGACGTAGGCGAGGTCCCGGGCACCGGTGGGGGTCACGGGGTTCCCGGAGGCCAGGGCGTCGAGGGAGAGCCGGTCGAGGGCGACCAGCGGGACGGGGGCGTGGTCGAGGCGCGGGGCCAGGTCCGTGTGGGTCAGCACCAGTGGCGTCCCCGACTCCTCCAGCATGAAGGAGAGGCGGTCCGCCGGGGTGTCGGGGTCGAGCGGCACGTACGCGGCGCCGGCCTTGAGGACGGCGAGCAGTGCGGTGATCATGTCGACGCCGCGGTCGAGGCAGACCGCGACGAGGGTGTCGGTGCCCACGCCCCGGCCGATCAGGTGGTGCGCCAGCCGGTTCGCCCGCTCGTTCAGCTCCCGGTACGTGAGCGTGGCCTCGTGGTGGACCACGGCGGGGGAGTCCGGCGTGCGCTCGGCCTGCTGCTCGAAGAGGTGGTGGACGGTGGCGTCGTCGGCGTAGTCGACCGTGGTGTCGTTGAACTCGACCAGGATCTGGTGCCGTTCGGCATCGGTGAGCAGGCGCACCTCGCCCAGCGGTCGCTCCGGGTCGCGGCTCACGTCGCCCAGGGCGGTCACGAAGTGCCCGGTCAGCCGCTCGATGGTCGCCGCGTCGAACAGCTCCGTCGCGAACGTCGCCTCGCCCGACAGGCTGCCGTCCGCCTCCTCCGTCAGGAACACCGACACGTCGAACTTTGACGTCCGGTCGGCGGTGGTGAGCCGTTCCACGGTGGTGCCGGGCAGGTGCCAGTCCTGGGCCGGCAGGTTCTGCAGCGCGAACATCGACTGGACGAGGGGTGTTCACGAAGAACCCGACCAGGTCCTCCACCTCCGCCCGGTTGCGCCCCGCGATCGGCACCCCCACCGCGATGTCGCTCTGCCCGCTCCACCGCGCCAACACCAGCTGGAACACCGCCAGCGCCGCCATGAACAACGACGCGTTGTGCCGCGCCGCCAGCTCCCGCAACGCCCCCACCGTCCCCGCCGGCACGGTGAACACGCTCGTCTCACCGACCCCAGAACGCACTCGGGGCCGGGGCCGGTCCGTGGGCAGCTCCAAGGTCTCCAACCCGGCCAACCGCGCCCGCCAGTAGTCCAGGTGCCGATCGAGTCCGGCACCGGAGAGCTGCTCCTGCTGCCACAGCGCGAAGTCGGCGTACTGGATGGGAAGGTCGGCGAGCTCACCGTCACCGGCGTAGAGCCGGCGCAGCTCCTCGACGAGGACGCCCATCGACCAGCCGTCCACCACGATGTGGTGCATCGACAGCGCCAGCAGGTGGTCGTCCGCACCCAACCGCACCGTCATCGCCCGCAGCAGCCGGCCCGCACCCAGATCGAACGGCCGGTGCCCGAACGACTCGACCACCGCCCGCCCC
>NZ_JOGB01000154.1 GCF_000719335.1 Streptomyces sp. NRRL S-87 | reverse complement strand
GGGGCGGGCGGTGGTCGAGTCGTTCGGGCACCGGCCGTTCGATCTGGGTGCGGGCCGGCTGCTGCGGGCGATGACGGTGCGGTTGGGTGCGGACGACCATCTGCTGGCGCTGTCGATGCACCACATCGTGGTGGACGGCTGGTCGATGGGCGTCCTCGTCGACGAGCTGCGCACGTTCTACGCGGAGGGCGCTTCCGCCCTTGCGGAACTCCCGCTCCAGTACGCCGACTTCGCCCTGTGGCAGCAGGACCGGCTCTCCGGTGCCGGACTCGACCGGCATCTCGACTACTGGCGGGCGCGGCTGGCCGGGTTGGAGACGCTGGAGCTGCCCACCGACCGGCGACATCGCGGTGGGGGTGCCGATCGCGGGGCGCAACCGGGCGGAGGTGGAGGACCTGGTCGGGTTCTTCGTGAACACGCTGGTGATGCGGGCGGACCTCGCTGCGGAGGCGACGTTCGCGGAGGTCCTGGAGCAGGTGCGCCAGACGACCCTGGACGCGTACGCGCACCAGGACCTGCCGTTCGAGCGCCTCGTCGAGGAGCTGACCCCCGAGCGCGACCTCAGCCGCAACCCCCTCGTCCAGGTGGGCTTCAGCCTCGACGGCGCGGCCTCGTCCCCGTACGAGATCCCCGGGCTGACCCTGGAACCCGTCGCGGTGAGCTCGAAGGTCTCCAAGGTCGACGTCTCGGTGTTCCTGACGGAGGAGGCGGACGGGAGCCTGTCGGGCGAGGCGACGTTCGCGACGGAGCTGTTCGACGCGGCCACCATCGAGCGGCTGACCGGGCACTTCGTCACCGCCCTGGCCGACGTCGCCCGGGACCCGCACCGCCCCCTGGGCGAGGTGCGCCTGCTCACCGATGCCGAACGGCACCAGATCCTGGTCGAGTTCAACGACACCACGGTCGACTACGCGGACGACACCACCATCCACCACCTCTTCGAGGAGCAGGTACGGCTCGCCCCCGACGCCGTCGCCGTGGTCCACCACGACAGCACGCTCACGTACCGGGAGCTGAACGAGCGGGCGAACCGGCTGGCGCACCACCTGATCGGCCGGGGCGTGGGCACCGACACCCTCGTGGCGATCTGCCTCGACCGCGGCGTCGACATGATCACCGCACTGCTCGCCGTCCTCAAGGCCGGCGCCGCCTACCTGCCCCTCGACCCGGAGAACCCCGCCTCCCGCCTGGCCTTCATGCTGGAGGAGTCGGCGGCCCCGCTGGTGCTGACCCACGCCCACCTGACCGCCCGCCTGGAGCACACCGGCACGCCGCTGCTCGTCCTCGACCGGCTGGTGCTGGACGGGCAGCCGGCGGACGACCCGGTCACCCCCACGGGCGCCCGGGACCTCGCCTACGTCATCTACACCTCCGGCTCCACCGGCACCCCCAAGGGCGTCCAGATCGAGCACCGGTCCATCTGCCGCCTGATCACCAACAACTGGTTCCACACCATCACGGCCGGGGACGTCGTCTCCCAGATCCTCAACTTCGCCTGGGACTCCTTCGCCCTCGAGTGCTGGCCCGTCCTGACCGCCGGTGCCACGATGGCGATCCTTGACCCGAAGGTGCTCGCCGGCAGCGAGCCCTTCGCCGAGGCCCTCGCACGCCACGCCGTCTCGACGTCCCTCATCCCGACGCCCCTGTTCAACCAGTACCTGGTGGAGCGGCCGGACCTCCTCAAGGACCTGAAGTCGGTCTTCTACGGCGGCGAGGCCGGCGACCGCTCGATCACGGACGCCCTGCTCTCGGGTCCGTACGCCCCGGCACGGCTCGCGCACCTCTACGGCCCCACCGAGGCCGGAGTGCTCGCCACCTGCTTCGTCGTGGACGAGGACCGCCCGGACACCACCTCCATGCCGATCGGCGGCCCCGTCGCCAACACGCAGGTCCTGGTGGTGGACCGGCACGGGGGGCTGGCGCCGGTGGGGGTGCCGGGCGAGTTGTGGATCACCGGGCCGGGGCTGGCCCGTGGTTACCTGGACCGTCC
>NZ_JOGB01000153.1 GCF_000719335.1 Streptomyces sp. NRRL S-87 | reverse complement strand
GCGCTCGTCCGCGGCTCCGCGATCAACCAGGACGGTGCCAGCAACGGCCCCGATCGAGGCGCAGGCGCTGCTGGCGACGTACGGCCAGGACAGGCCGGAGGGTCGTCCGCTGCTGCTGGGCTCGATCAAGTCGAACATCGGGCACACGCAGGCCGCCGCCGGCGTCGCCGGCGTCATCAAGATGGTCCTGGCCATGCAGTACGGGGTGCTCCCGCAGACCCTCCACGTGGACGAGCCGACCCCGCACGTCGACTGGACCGCGGGCGACGTCGAACTCCTCACCGCACAGCGGGCCTGGCCGGAGACCGGCCGCCCGCGCCGGGCGGGCGTCTCCTCGTTCGGCTTCAGCGGCACCAACGCACACACCATCATCGAGCAGGCCCCGGCGGACGAGGACGCGACGCCGTCCGAGACGCGGCAGGGGCTCGGCACCCTGCCGTGGGTACTGTCGGCCGCCTCCCACACCGCGCTGCGGGCCCCGCGTTCGCGGACGCGCTGGACGCCGTGTGTGCCCGTATGGACGGCCACCTCGAACTCCCTCTGAGGGAGGTCCTGTTCGGGTCGGATGCTGCTGTGCTGGACCGGACGGAGTACACCCAGCCGGCGCTCTTCGCCGTCGAGGTGGCGCTGTTCCGCCTGCTCGAGTCGTGGGGTGTGCGGCCGGACTTCGTGTCCGGCCACTCGATCGGTGAGATCGCCGCCGCGCACGTCGCCGGAGTGCTGTCCCTGGACGACGCGTGCGTGCTGGTGGCGGCGCGGGGCCGGCTGATGCAGGCGCTTCCCGCGGGCGGCGCGATGATCGCGGTGGAGGCGTCGGAGGACGAGCTCCTCCCGCTGCTCTCCGAGGGCGTGGGCATCGCCGCGGTCAACGGCCCGCGGTCCGTCGTGGTCGCCGGTGGCGAGGAGGCGGCGGTCGCCGTCGCCGAGGTCTTCGCCGCCCAGGGTCGGAAGACCAAGCGGCTCACGGTCAGCCACGCCTTCCACTCGCCCCTCATGGACGGCATGCTGGCCGACTTCCGCCGAGTGGTGGAAGGACTGTCGTTCGACGCACCGCGGATCCCGGTCGTTTCGAACCTGACCGGTGCCCTCGTCACCGACGAGATGGGCACGGCCGACTTCTGGGTCCGGCACGTGCGCGAGGCCGTCCGCTTCCTGGACGGCGTCCGCGCGCTGGAGGCCGCGGGCGTGACCACGTACGTCGAGATCGGGCCGGACGGTGTGCTGTCCGCCCTCGCCCAGGGCTGCACGTCCGGTGACGCCGAGGGCATGGTGTTCGTCCCTGCGCTCCGTTCCGGCCGCCCCGAGGTCGAGACCCTGGTCTGCGCCCTTGCCCGGGCACACGTCCATGGTGTGGCGGTCGGCTGGGAGGCGTTCTTCGCGGGGTCGGGTGCGCGGCGGGTGGACCTGCCGACGTACGCGTTCCAGCGCCGGCGGTTCTGGCCGAGCGCGTCGGTCCTCGCGGCCACGGATCCCGAGTCGATCGGCCTCGGAGACGCCGGGCACCCGCTGCTGGGTGCGGCGGTGCCGCTGGCCGACTCCGAGGGCGTGCTGCTCGCGGGCCGGCTGTCGCTCGCCGCGCAGCCCTGGCTCGGCGACCACGTCGTCCACGGTTCCGTCCTGGTGCCGGGAACGGCCTTCGTCGACCTGGCGATCCGGGCCGGCGACCAGGTCGGTTGCGAGATGCTGGAGGAGCTGACGCTGGAGGCGCCGCTCGTGCTGCCCGAACGGGGCGGTGTACAGCTCCAGCTGGTCGTGGAGGCGCCCTCCGCGACGGGCGGTCGGCCCTTCGCGGTGTACGCGCGCCGCCAGGACGGGCTCGGGGAGGAGCCGTGGACCCGCCACCCCTCCTGCCCTTCGCCTGGTCGGGCGTCTCGCTCTACGCGGTGGGTGCGTCCGCTCTGCGGATGCGGCTGGTTCCGGTGTCGTCGGGGGACCCGCACACCCTTGCGCTGCTGGTCGCCGACGAGACGGGTCGGCCGGTGGCGGCGGTGGAGTCGCTGACGCTGCGTCCGGCCTCCGCCGACCAGGTCCACGCGGCTGGCGCCGGCCACCTGGAGTCGCTGTTCCGCGTGGAGTGGACGGACGTGCCCGCCACGGCAGCACCGGCGACCGCCGGGCTCCGGTGGGCCGTGCTCGGCCACGACGCCGTCGACCTCGCCGGCACCGGCGCCCAGGTCAGGGAGTACACCGACCTGGCCGGGCTCGGTGCGGCCCTCGACGCCGGCGAGCCGGCTCCGGACGCCGTGTTCGTCCTCCCGCCCGCCGGCACCCGCGCCGACGATGCGGTGGACGCCGTCCACGGCGCGGTGAACGCGGCGCTGGCGGCGGTGCAGGAATGGCTGGCGGACGAGCGGTTCGCGGGCACGCGCCTGGTGTGGGTGACGTCCGGTGCGGTGGCCGTCGGGCGTGGCGCGGGGGTGGCGGACCTGGCGGGCAGCGCGGTGCGCGGCCTGCTGCGCTCGGCGCAGTCGGAGAACCCCGGCCAGCTCGTCATGATCGACCTGGACCGCGATCGGGCCTCGGTTCGCCCGGCATCTGGTGTCGGCGTACGGGGTGCGGCGTCTGCTGCTGACGAGTCGGCGCGGTCCGGACGCCGCCGGTGCTGCTGAACTGGTGGCGGAACTCGAAGCGTCGGGGGCCGAGGTCGACCTCGTCGCGTGTGACGTGGCCGATCGCGAGGCACTGGCGGGCGTGTTGGCGTCCGTACCTGCGGAGCACCCGCTGACCGCCGTCGTGCACACCGCCGGTGTACTGGACGACGGTCTCCTGGTTTCGCTGACCCCGGAGCGGGTGGCGGGCGTGCTGCGTCCGAAGGTGGACGCGGCGTGGAACCTGCACGAGCTGACCCGGGACCTGGACCTCTCCGCCTTCGTGCTCTTCTCGGGTGCGGCGGCCGCGTTCGGTGCGGCGGGTCAGGCGAACTACGCGGCCGCGAACTCCTTCTTGGAGGCGCTGGCCGAGCGGCGGCGGGCGGAGGGTCTGCCGGCGGTCTCGCTCGCCTGGGGCCTGTGGGCCCCGCAGGACGGCGACGCGGCCGGCGGTGGCGGCATGGCCGCGAGCCTCGACGACGCCAACCTGCGCCGCCTCGCCCGGGAGGGCGTGGCCGCTCTCGCCGCCGACGAGGGCCTGGCCCTCTTCGACACCGCGATGGGCGTGGACGCCCCCGTGCTCGTGCCGATGCACCTCGACGTCGCCTCCCTGCGGGCCCAGGCTGTATCCGCCGTGGCGGAGCGTGAGGGCGTGCTGTTGGAGGTGGTGTGCGGCAGGGTCGCGGCCGTGCTCGGCCACGGCGGTGGCGATGCGGTGGCTGCCGAGCGCGCTTTCCGTGACCTGGGCTTCGACTCGTTGACGGCCGTCGAGTTGCGGAACGTGCTGAAGGCGGAGACGGGTCTGCGCCTGCCCCCGACGTTGATCTTCGACTACCCGACTCCGGTCGCCCTGGCCCGCCACCTCCTCGCCGAGCTCG
>NZ_JOGB01000152.1 GCF_000719335.1 Streptomyces sp. NRRL S-87 | reverse complement strand
GACAGGCCGGAGGGTCGTCCGCTGCTGCTGGGCTCGATCAAGTCGAACATCGGGCACACCCAGGCCGCCGCCGGCGTCGCCGGCGTCATCAAGATGGTCCTGGCCATGCAGTACGGGGTGCTCCCGCAGACCCTCCACGTGGACGCCCCGACCCCCCACGTCGACTGGTCGAGCGGTGACGTGGAGCTGCTGACCGAGGCCGTGGACTGGCCGGAGACCGGGCGTCCGCGCCGAGCCGGCGTCTCCTCGTTCGGCATCAGCGGCACCAACGCCCACACGATCGTCGAGCAGGCCCCGGACGCCGAACCGACGGTGGACGCCGAGCCGCGCCCGGCGGACCGACGCACCGCCGCCGTCCGAGTCCTCCCGTACCTCCCCTACCTCCTCTCCGGCAGGACCGAGGACCCGCGTTCGCGGACGCGCTGGACGCCGTGTGTGCCCGTATGGACGGCCACCTCGAACTCCCTCTGAGGGAGGTCCTGTTCGGGTCGGATGCTGCTGTGTTGGACCGGACGGAGTACGCCCAGCCGGCGCTCTTCGCGGTCGAGGTGGCGCTGTTCCGCCTGCTCGAGAGCTGGGGTGTGCGGCCGGACTTCGTGTCCGGTCATTCGATCGGTGAGATCGCCGCCGCGCACGTGGCCGGGGTGCTGTCCCTGGACGACGCGTGCGTGCTGGTGGCGGCGCGGGGCCGGCTCATGCAGGCGTTGCCTGCGGGTGGGGCGATGGTTGCGGTGGAGGCGTCGGAGGACGAGGTCCTGCCGTTCCTGACCGGATCCGACCGGGTCAGCGTGGCCGCGGTCAACGGCCCGCGGTCGGTGGTGGTCGCGGGTGACGAGGACGCGGTGGTCGCCGTCGCCGAGGCCTTCGCGGGCCAGGGGCGCAAGACCAAGCGGCTGACGGTCAGCCACGCGTTCCACTCGCCGCACATGGACGGGATGCTCGACGCCTTCCGTGAGGTGGTGGCGGGCCTGTCCTTCGCCGCGCCCCGCATTCCGGTCGTGTCCTGCCTGACCGGTGCCCTCGTCACCGACGAGATGGGCACGGCCGACTTCTGGGTCCGGCACGTGCGCGAGGCCGTCCGCTTCCTCGACGGCGTCCGCGCGCTGGAGGCCGCGGGCGTGACCACGTACCTCGAACTCGGGCCCGAGGGCGTGCTCTCCGCCCTCGCCCAGGACTGCCAGACCGGCACCCCGCACGCCGTCTTCGCCGCGCTGCTCCGTTCCGGCCGCCCCGAGGTCGAGACCCTGGTCGGCGCCCTTGCCCGGGCACACGTCCATGGTGTGGCGGTCGACTGGGAGGCGTTCTTCGCGGGGTCGGGTGCGCGGCGGGTGGACCTGCCGACGTACGCGTTCCAGCGTCGGCGGTTCTGGCCGAGCGCGTCGGTCCTCGCGGCCACGGATCCCGAGTCGATCGGCCTCGGAGACGCCGGGCACCCGCTGCTGGGTGCGGCCGTGGCGCCGGCCGACTCCGAGGGCGTGCTCCTGGCGGGCCGGCTGTCGCTCGACACCCACCCCTGGCTCGCCGACCACACCATCCACGGTTCCGCGCTGCTGCCCGGCACCGCCTTCGTCGACCTGGCGATCCGGGCCGGCGACCAGGTCGGTTGCGAGGTGCTGGAGGAGCTGACGCTGGAGGCGCCGCTCGTGCTGCCCGAACGGGGCGGCGTGCAGCTCCAGCTCGTGGTGGAGGCGCCGGACGCCGCCGCGCGGCGGTCGTTCGCGGTCTACTCGCGGCGCCCGGACGCGCTCATCGGCGAGCCGTGCCCTCCTGCCCTTCGCCTGGTCGGGCGTCTCGCTCTACGCGGTGGGTGCGTCCGCTCTGCGGATGCGGCTGGTTCCGGTGTCGTCGGGGGACCCGCACAGCCTTGCGCTGCTGGTCGCGGACGAGACGGGTCGGCCGGTGGCTGCGGTGGAGTCGCTGACGCTGCGTCCGGCCTCCGCCGACCAGGTCCACGCGGCCGGCGCCGGCCACGAGTCGCTGTTCCGCGTGGAGTGGCTGCCCGTATCCGCACCCCACGCCCCGTCCGCCTCCGGAGACCTCCGCTGGGCCGTGCTGGGGCGGGACACGATCGGCCTGGGCGGGCCCGGAGGCCCGGGCGCCCGCGTCACGGAGTACGCCGACCTGGCGGAGCTCGGTGCGGCCCTCGACGCCGGCGGACCGGCTCCCGACGCCGTGTTCGTCATGCCGGCAGACGGAGACGGGCAGTCCGCTGTCGGCACGGTCGGGATGGTCGGCCGGGTGCACGGCGCGGTGAACGCGGCGCTGGCGGCGGTGCAGGAATGGCTGGCGGACGAGCGGTTCGCGGGCACGCGCCTGGTGTGGGTGACCTCCGGTGCGGTGGGCGTCGGGCGTGGCGCGGGGGTGGCGGACCTGGCGGGCAGCGCGGTGCGCGGCCTGCTGCGCTCGGCGCAGTCGGAGAACCCCGGTCAGCTCCTCATGCTCGACCTCGGTGCCGACGTCGACGCGGCGTCGCTGGCCGCGGGTTCGCCCGGCATCTGGTGTCGGCGTACGGGGTGCGGCGTCTGCTGCTGACGAGTCGGCGCGGTCCGGACGCCGCCGGTGCTGCTGAACTGGTGGCGGAGTTGGAGGGGCTGGGGGCGGAGGTCGACCTCGTCGCGTGTGACGTGGCCGATCGCGAGGCCCTGGCCGGACTGCTGGCGTCCGTACCTGCGGAGCACCCGCTGACCGCTGTCGTCCATACGGCGGGCGTGCTGGACGACGGCGTTCTGGCGTCCCTCACGCCGGAGCGGGTGGCGGGCGTGCTGCGTCCGAAGGTGGACGCGGCGTGGAACCTGCACGAGCTGACCCGGGACCTGGACCTCTCCGCCTTCGTCCTGTTCTCGGGTGCGGCGGCCGCGTTCGGTGCGGCGGGCCAGGCGAACTACGCGGCCGCGAACTCCTTCTTGGAGGCGTTGGCCGAGCGGCGGCGGGCGGAGGGTCTGCCGGCGGTCTCGCTCGCCTGGGGCCTGTGGGCCCCGCAGGACGGCGTCGACGGGGGCATGGCGGGGCAGCTCGACGAGGTCGACCTGCGTCGCATCGCCCGTGACGGCGTCGCCGCCCTCACTGCCGACGAGGGCCTTGCCCTCTTCGACACGGCGGTGACGGCGGACGCGGCGGTGCTGCTGCCGATGCACCTCGACGTGTCGGTACTGCGTGCGCAGGCCGTGTCCGCGGGCTCGACCCCCGCCCTGCTGCGGGCGCTCGTACGGGTGCCCGCCCGCCGCACGGCGGAGCGGCCGGCCGGGAGCGGAGGTACGGACGCCCTCTCGCCGCTGGTGGCACGGCTCCTGGCCGTTCCGGTGGCGGAGCGTGAGGGCGTGCTGTTGGAGGTGGTGTGCGGCAGGGTCGCGGCCGTGCTCGGCCACGGCGGTGGCGATGCGGTGGCTGCCGAGCGCGCT
>NZ_JOGB01000151.1 GCF_000719335.1 Streptomyces sp. NRRL S-87 | reverse complement strand
GGGCCTGAGGTCCGTCGGTCGGTTGCTGGAGGGGCGGCCGTGCCCGGTTCGGGCGGCCGGTGCTCAGAGGCGGGGGAGGAGCAGCGCTTCCGCGCCGATCGGGCGGTAGCCCGCGGCCTGGAAGGCGCGGACGCTGCGGGCGTTGCCGGCGGCCTGCTGGGACCAGACGGGCGAGCCGTCCGGTACGAGGTGCCGGGCGGCCAGGGCCAGGGACCGGCCCAGACCGCGGTGGCGGGCGTCTTCGTCGACTTCGATCGCCGTCTCCCAGCGTCCCGCCACGCCTCGTCCGAGGACGAGGACCCCGCCGTCGCAGGCCCAGACGCGTACGTCGTCGCGGCGCCTGCGGGCACTCGTCACGCGCGGGTGGTCGGGGTCCACGAGCTCGCGCAGGGGGAGTGGCGGTTCACCCGGCAGCGGGTCCGCCGCCGTGAGGAGGTCGATCGTGTCGGTCGTCCGGCCGGTCCGGCCGAGGAGGGCCGCGAGGAAGCGGGCGTTCATCGTGGCGGCCAGTGCGTCGCAGTCCAGGGCGGCCAGGGTGGTGTGCACCCACTCGGGGTCCTCGTCGGTGAACACCACCGAGTGCGCGGTGAACGCGATCACCCCGGCGTCGCGGTGGCTCGGCTGCGGGAGCACCGTCACACCACCGTCGGGCGGCGGGTACTGGCCCCGCGCCGCCGCGTCCAGCACGTCCGCCAGGGTCTGGGCTGTCAGGGCTTGGTGCTCGTCCTGGCTCGGATCCTGGTGCTGGTGCTGGTGCTGGTGCTGGGCCCGGTTCTGGTTCCAGGTGTGGTCCTGGTACGGCACCTGCTCCACGGTCGCCCCCTGGTCGGCTTCGGACGGCGTTGATCACGCCGGTGATCCGTTCGCGACCGTATCTGATCGTCTGTGGGTGGGCGGGTGCGGGTGCGGATGCGGTGCGGGGCGCGGGTGCGGAGCTGGGTGCGGGTGCGGGTGCGGTGCGGGGTGCGGACTGGGTGATGCGCGGCGGCCCCGGTGGGCTGAGGATCCGCCCAGCGGGGCCGCGGTCCCGGCGTGGGCCGGTGAGTGGGTCAGCCGGTGCGGGGACCGGGGAAGGCGGCCGGACGGGCCGTGGCCTCCTCGCGCAGCCCCTGGGAGCCGGACGTGGGCTGCGGCGGCATCGAGCGGGCGGCCGGCACCGTGGGCATGTTGATCGTGCGGGTCGTCGTGCCTTCGGCCAGCGGTTCGGCGGCCTCTGCCGCGGCGGCCGCCCGCCGGGCCCCGTAACGCCGGTGCACGGCCTGCTTCGTGACCCCGAGGGCCGAGCCCACGGCGTCCCACGAGAATCCGAGCGAGCGGTCGAAGTCGACCGCGGCGGTGACCAGCGTCTCGACGCTGTCACGCAGCTCCTGGGCCAGACGGACGGTGGGGGCGGGCGCCCGGCCGTAGACGACGAAGCCCGTGGAGGGACCGGAGCGACGCGGGCGGTAGACGTTGCCCAGCTGGGCGGTGAGCGTACGCAGAGCATCCACCTGACGGCGGACCCGCTCGATGTCCCGCACCAGCAGATGCAAGCTGGCCCTCGCTTGAGCGTCGTGGGTGGCGTGGTCGGCCATGAACAAGCCTCTCGTACCGGCATAGGAACGGATCGGGCCAAAGGACGGTGCGTCACGCAATGCGGCCCGTTTCGGTCAATCTCTCTTGACCAACGCTCCATCCGCCGAGGAGTCACGCACCTGGGGCGTGTCGGCATATGCGAGGGGCGCGCGTATGTGCGTACGCCCCCTGGCGGCGGGGGTGTGTACCGGTGTTGACGCCGCTGGGTGGGGTGGGGTGGTAACGCGGCTGGGTGGGGTGGGGT
>NZ_JOGB01000150.1 GCF_000719335.1 Streptomyces sp. NRRL S-87 | reverse complement strand
GCCTGCCGCTGGGGGTACCTCCCAGCGGTAGCTGGGGGAGGCCTGCAGGCCACCCCTGTCAAGCGCCGAGGGGACCCACACACCACGGGACCCACCCCCAAAGCGGGCAAGCCCCGACACCGGCCCCCTCCCCAAAGCGAGCAGGCCCCGGTCCCCACCCCCGAGGGCGCCCCGAAGCGCGCGCCCCCGAAGCCCCCACCCCACCCCCCGCAGCCCCTCACAACGTCCCGCCCCCACCCGGGAGGGCAGCGTTCCCCCCGGGAAACAGACGCGATGCGGCCGGGAAACAGCCACCCCGCACGCTCCTGACATGACCTCGCGACATGTGGTGGTGATCGGCGGCGGGCTGGCCGGGCCCCGGCTCGCCCAGCGCCTCGCCGGCGTACCCGGCGTACGGGTGACCGTCCTCGGCGAGGAGCCGCACGCCCCGTACAACCGGGTGCTGCTGGCAGACGTGCTCGCCGGCCGGTACGGGCCCGAGATCGCGGCCCTGCCCGACCCCGGCCCCGCACTGCACCGGGCCGTCCGGGCGGTCCGCCTCGACCGGGCCGAGAAGGCGGTGCACTGCGACGACGGCACCGTGCTGCGGTACGACGCGCTCGTGCTGGCCACCGGCTCGAACCCGGTACTGCCGCCGCTGCGGGGGCTGTTCGAGCCGAGCGGGGGCGAACTCCCGGACGGCGTGCACCCGTTCCGCACCATGGACGACTGCCTGGCCCTGTCGGCCGCGGTCCGCCCCGGCGTGCGGGCGGTGGTGATCGGCGGCGGGCTCCTCGGCGTCTCGGCCGCCCGCGCCCTGGCCGCCCGCGGCGCCCAGGTGGTGCTGACCCAGCAGGGCGCCCGCCTCATGGAGCGCCAGCTGGACGAGGACGCGGCGGAACTGGTCCGAGACCACCTGACCGCCCTGGGCGTCGAAATCCACACAGAGTGCCGAGCCCGCGGCCTGCACACCGGCGAAACCAACGAAACCAGCACCAGCACCAGCACCAGCACCAGCACCACCCCCAACGCTCCCGGCACCACTCCCAGCACCACCCCCAACGCATCCGGCACCACCCCCAGCACCACCCCCAACGCATCCAGCACCACCCCCAACGCCACCCCCAACCCCACCCCCCGTCGCGTAACCGCCGTAGAACTGGCCGACGGCTACCGCCTGGACGCCGAGCTGGTCGTCATCGCCTGCGGCGTCCGCCCCCGCATCGGCCTCGCCCAGGCGGCCGGCCTGACCACGCGCCGCGGGATCGTGGTGGACGACGCCCTGCGCACCTCGGACCCCGACGTGTACGCCATCGGCGACTGCGCCGAGCACCGCGGCACCGTGTACGGGCTCGCGGGCCCCGCCCTCGAACAGGCCGACACCCTCGCCGGCGTGCTGACCGCGGCCCTCACCGGGTCCGGCGGGAGCGCGCCCCACCCGCCCTACACGGGCACCCGCGCCCTGACCCGCCTCACCCTCGCCACCGGCGACCGCCCCCTCGACCTCGCCGCCTTCGGCGAGACCACCCCCCGCCCCGGCGACGACGTACTGCGGCTGGCCGACGCCACCCGCGGCACGTACCGCAAGGTCGTCCTCCGCGACGACCGGCTCGTCGGCGGGGTCCTGCTCGGCGAACTCTCCACCGTCGGAGCGCTCGCCCGCACCTGGGAGGCCGACGACGTCCTGCCCGCCGCCACACCGCTCCACCTGCTCACCGACGACGGAGGCTCCTGACCGTGACGACGGACACCACCCCAAGCAGCGCACCGGCCACCCCCACCCGCAGCACCACCCCCACCC
>NZ_JOGB01000149.1 GCF_000719335.1 Streptomyces sp. NRRL S-87 | reverse complement strand
TGTCGCGCGGTTGGTGCTGACCAGCCGTCGGGGCCTGGATGCTCCGGGTGCTGCGGAACTGGTCGCGGAGCTTGCGGGGTCGGGTGTGGAGGTGTCGGTCGTGGCGTGTGACGCCGCCGACCGGGACGCCTTGCGCGAGCTGCTGTCCGCCGAGGCCGAGAGCCTGACGGCGGTCGTCCACACCGCAGGTGTCCTGGACGACGGCACGATCGACGCCCTCACTCCCGAGCGGTTCGAGACCGTGCTGCGGGCCAAGGCCGACTCGGCCCGCAACCTCCACGAGCTGACCGTCGAGCTCGGTATCGAGCTGTCGGCGTTCGTGCTGTTCTCCTCGATGAGTGGGACCGTGGGTGCGGCCGGGCAGGCCAACTACGCCGCGGCGAACGCGTACTTGGATGCGCTGGCGGAGCAGCGGCGGGCGGCCGGTCTGGCCGCGACCTCGGTGGCGTGGGGTCCGTGGGCCGGGAGCGGCATGGCCGCCGACGACGCCCTCGACGCCCGAATGCGCCGGGACGGAGTGCCCCCGATGCCGGCCCGGCCGGCCCTCCGCGCACTCCACCAGGCCGTCGGCGCCCCCGACCCCGTCCTGACGGTGGCCGACGTCGAGTGGGACCGGTACCTCGCCGGCCACACCGCCGTACGCCGTACCACCCTGTTCGACGAGCTCGGCGCGGCGCGCGCCACCCGTACGTCGGCCGAGGCCTCACGCCGCCACACCGCCGAGCAGGCGGACGCCCCCGCGGGTCTCGCCGGACGCCTCGGCGCGCTCGCGCCCGCCGAGCAGGAGCGGGAGCTGCTGGACCTCGTACGGACGCACGTCGCGGCCGTCCTCGGCCACGGCAGCGCCGACGCGGTCGGCGCGGAGCGCGCCTTCAAGGAGCTCGGCTTCGACTCACTGACGGCCGTCGAGCTCCGCAACCGCCTGGGCGCGGCCACCGGGCTGCGCCTGCCCGTCACCCTCGTCTACGACTACCCGACCTCCGCCGCGCTGGCCGAGCACCTCCGCGACGACCTTCTCGGCAGCCTCCCCGCCTCCCGCGCCGTGCTGCCCGTCACCGCGTCCGTCGACGCCGACCCCGTCGCGATCGTCGCGATGAGCTGCCGCTTCCCCGGCGGCGTGCAGACCCCCGAGGAGCTGTGGCGGCTGCTCAAGGACGGGACGGACGCCGTCGCCGCGTTCCCCGTCGACCGCGGCTGGAACCTCGACCGCCTCTACAGCCCCGACCCCGACCAGCCGGGGACCTCGTACACCCGTGAGGGCGGCTTCGTCACCGGAGGGGCCGACTTCGACGCGGACTTCTTCGGCATCGCGCCGCGCGAGGCCCTCGCCATGGACCCCCAGCAGCGCCTTCTCCTCGAGACCTCCTGGGAGGCCTTCGAGCGGGCCGGGATCGACCCCACCACCCTGCGCGGCAGCCGCGCCGGCGTGTTCGTCGGCACCAACGGCCAGGACTACCTCTCCCTCGTCACGCGCGAGCAGGACGGCGGCCTGGAAGGCCACGTCGGCACCGGCAACGCGGGCAGCGTCATGTCCGGCCGCGTCTCGTACGTCTTCGGGCTGGAGGGCCCGGCGGTGACCGTCGACACGGCGTGCTCGTCGTCGCTGGTCGCGCTGCACTGGGCGATCCAGGCGCTGCGCCACGGCGAATGCGACCTCGCCCTGGCCGGCGGCGTCACCGTCATGTCGACGCCCGAGAACTTCATCGACTTCAGCCGCCAGCGGGGGCTGGCGGAGGACGGCCGGATCAAGGCGTTCGCGGCGGGTGCGGACGGTACGGGCTGGGGCGAGGGCGTCGGCATGCTGCTCGTGGAGCGGCTCTCCGACGCCCGGCGCAACGGTCATCCGGTGCTGGCGGTGGTGCGTGGTTCGGCGGTGAACCAGGACGGTGCGAGCAACGGTCTGACGGCTCCGAACGGTCCG
>NZ_JOGB01000148.1 GCF_000719335.1 Streptomyces sp. NRRL S-87 | reverse complement strand
GCAGGCCAGGGCGAAGCCCCTTGCCCCTGGGGTGGGCCTGCCGCAGGGCCTGCAGGCCGCCCCTGTCAAGCGCCGAGGGGACCCACACACCACGGGGCGCCCCCACGAAGCCACCCCACCCCGACACCCGGCGCCCCCCTCGCGCCTCCCCCTCCCCCGCGTCGGCGCTCCCCCCGCGTCGCCCACCTGGGTGGATCCCCACCCTCCAGAGGGCGCAGCGCGCCCCGCGCCTCGCCGCCGCCGTGCGGACCCTCCCCGAAGCTATGGCCTGCTCTCCCACCGCCGCGGATCGGAGGTCCGTACACCCATGCCCCACGCCCGTCCCGGCCCCTCCCGACCCACCACCCCCTTCGCCCACATCACCCGCCTCACCTGCCTCCCCCTCCTCACCCAAGCAGCCCGAGCAGCCCGAGCAACCAAGGCAACCCGAGCAGTCAGGTCCACCCACTCCGCCAAGCCCACCAAACCCGCGAAACCCACCAAACCCGCCAGATCAGCCACAGCCACAGCCACAGCCGCAGCCGCCGCAGCCCTCTCCCTGGTCCTAGCCCTCCCCGGCACCGCACTGGCGGCCCCCGGCGACCTCGACCCCACCTTCGCGGACAGCGGCAGGGTCCAGACGTACTTCCCGGACAACGCCGGCCCCTGGGACTACGCCGAGGGCTTCGACGTGGCCCGGCAGGCGGACGGCCGGCTGGTCGTGGCCGGCCGCGTCACGGGGTCCGACGGCCAGTCCGACGTCGCACTGATCCGGTACACCGCCAACGGCGCGGTGGACCCCGCCTTCGGCGGTGGCGACGGGCGGGTGACCAGCGACTTCGGCGGCAACGACCAGGCCGAGGCGGTGGCCGTACAGCCCTCCGACGGCAAGATCGTGGTGGCGGGCAGCACCGAGGTGCCGGGCGAGGGCGGCGGCTGCTGCTTCTTCTCACTGGCCCGCTACAACACCGACGGCACCCTCGACCAGGGCTTCGGCACGGGCGGGCTGGTGCGGGTGGACTCCTTCGGCGGCGCCTCGGGCGCCGCCGACGTGGCCGTCCAGCCGGACGGGAAGATCCTCGCGGTCGGCCTGAGCGGTGGGGCCGGCTTCGCCCTGGCCCGCCTCAACCCGAACGGCAGCCCGGACCCCACCTTCGGCGGGGACGGGAGCGTGGTGGCGGGCTTCACCCCCACCTCGCCACAGGACCCGGGCGGCCGGGCCACCGGCCTGGCACTGCAGTCGGACGGCCGGTTCGTCGTGGTCGGCTACACCGGCTCGACCGCCTTCGACTACGGCGTGGCCCGCTACCTGTCGAACGGCAGCCTCGACACGTCCTTCAGCGGCGACGGGATGGCCACCGCCGACTTCGGCGGTACGGACTTCGCGCAGGCGGTAGTGGTCCAGTCCGACGGCATGGTCGTCGCCGCGGGATCCACCGACTCCGGTTTCGCCCTGGCCCGGTTCACGGCGGCCGGCAACCCGGACCCGGGCTTCGGCACGGGCGGACGGGTCATCACCATCTGGCCCCAGAGCATCGCGGTGGCCTACGACGTGGCGCTCCAGCAGGACGGCAGGATCCTGGTCGGCGGCCGGGCGGACGACCCGGACAGCCAGGAGGCCAGCGACTTCGCCCTCGCCCGGTACAACACCAACGGCACCCTGGACACCGGCTTCGGCGGCGGCGACGGCCGCGTCTACACCGGCATGCTGGGCTACGAGGAGATCCGGGGCCTGCTCGTCCAGCCCGACGGGAAGATCGTGGCCGCGGGCCTGGCCGGGCTGGGCGCCTTCGGCATCGCCCGCTACCAGGGCGGCGGCACCACGCCTCCGCCACCTCCTCCGCCGCCGCCCGCGTCCGCGGACCTGTCGGTGACGGCGTCCGGTCCGACGTCGGTGAGCATCGGTGACCAGGCGACGTACACGGTCCGGGTGACCAACGCGGCGTCCT
>NZ_JOGB01000147.1 GCF_000719335.1 Streptomyces sp. NRRL S-87 | reverse complement strand
TCTAGGCGGTCGGGGTGGGTCCGGTGTCGAGGAACTCGCGGAGGGCGAACCCGACCAGGACGATCACGGCGGTCCAGATCACCACCATCATCGTCGGATAGTTCCAGGTGAACAGCACGACCGCCGCCACCAGCAAGATCGCCGCCCCGATCCACCTCTTGAACCGGTGCACGAACGACCCCACCGCCCCCAACCGCATCCCCGACGACATCGCCACCTCCCGCCCCGAAGCAATACCCCGACCGAAGAAACGCCGCGTGAACACCGCCGGCCGCGAGGGACCCACCACGAACGCACCCAACCCCGTCACCACCGCCAACGCACCCACCGCCCGAACACTCGACCGCAGGAACCGCACCAACGCGTCATAGAACGCACCCGCCGCCCCCGCATCCGCCCCCGCCGGCAGATGATCCAAATACACCGACCGGAACACCGTCAACGTCAACCCCAACAACAACATCGCCAAGAACACCCCCACCGCCGCCCCGATCAACGCCCGCCGCCGATTGAACGCCAACAACACCCCACCCGCCGCCACCAGCACCGCAATCACCGGCAACCAGGTCCCCACGATCTGCAACACCCGCAGATACGTCTTCACCTTCCCCACGTCCTGCCCCTGCACCACCACGAAACTGGTGTGCACATCCGGGATCTTCGACGCCACCCCCAACCCCGCATCCACCAACCGCTCCTTCACCTGCGCCACGATCGGCCCCACATCGATCGCCACCTGGTTGTCCTGAACCTGCACCACACTGTCCGACGAACCCGTCAACGCCTTGTCCACCGCCGCATGCGCCCGACGATTGGCATTCGTCCACACCGTCTCGAACGCCTGCGACGACACCACCTTCATCACCGTCGTACTCACCACCTGCTTGATGCCACTGGTGATCGGCCCGTCCAGATTCCCGATCAACGTCGACACCTTCGGCGGCACCCCCCGCTCCGCCGCCGCATCACTGAGCTCCTTGACCAGCCCCTCCACATCGATCTGCGCCAACACCGCCGCCGTGACCCGATTCGTCACCGCCGCCTGAATCTCAGGATTCGACGCCAACGGCGCCACCGTCGCCACATACCGATCGGTGTCACGAACAATGCTGTTCGCCCACACCGCCACCACCGCCAGCATCGACAACACCGACGCCACAATGATCAACAACGTCGCGCCCAACGCCCTCAACCGATGCCTGGGCTCATGCCGGGCACCCTCCAACTCATGCACCCGACGCCGCAGCTCCTCCAACTCACCGCCCCCCTGCCGCTCCCACGGCACACCCCCCGACGAGGACGAGGAGGAGGACGAGGAGGAGGACGAGGACGAGGACGGCGAAGACGCATCGCTACCAGTCATGCCACCGACCACACCCCACACCCGCACCCCCAGCCACCCCGACACCGCCGACAGAGCGACCCCACCCACCCACCCGAGTGACCCCACACCACCACCCGAGTGAGACCCCCTCCCCCAACGAAAGAGAGGGGCCGGGCACGGGGTGCGGGGGCCCGGGCTCGGTGGTGCAATGGCTGACGGGGGCCGACGAACACGCGAAGGTGACCACCGTGACCGAGCCAATCGACGAGATGGGCCCCATCGACTACATCGTCGTGGAGTTCCCCGGCAACCACATGACCGGCGAGGCCTTCCCCCTCCTCGTCGACCTCGTGGACCGCGGCATCGTCCGCATCCTCGACCTCATGTTCATCCGCAAGGACCTCGACGGATCCGTCACCGCCCTGAAGATCACCGACCTCACCGGCGACGGACAACTCGACCTCACCGTCTTCGACGGCGTCCACTCCGGCATCCTCGGCCAGGACGAACTCGAAGAAGCCGCCACCGCCGTCGAACCCGGCAACTCCGCCGGACTCCTCGTCTACGAAAACCGCTGGGCCGCCCCCTTCGCCACCGCCCTCCGCCGCAGCGGCGCACAACTCGTCGCCTCCGGACGCCTCCACATCCAAGCCGTCCTCGCCGCACTCGAAGCCGCAGAAGCAGCCGAGACGACCAC
>NZ_JOGB01000146.1 GCF_000719335.1 Streptomyces sp. NRRL S-87 | reverse complement strand
GAGATGGGCTCCGCCGACTTCTGGGTCCGGCACGTCCGCGAGGCCGTCCGCTTCCTCGACGGCATCCGCACCCTGGAAGCCGCCGGCGTCACGACGTACGTCGAACTCGGCCCCGACGGCGTGCTGTCGGCGGCGGCGCAGGCCTGCCTCGCCGACGACACCGGCTCCGCCGCGTTCGCCGCCGTCCTGCGCGCCGGGCGCCCCGAGTCCGAGACCCTGGTCACCGCCCTGTCCACCGCCCACGTCCGCGGCACCGCCGTCGACTGGCCGGCCTTCTACGCCCCGTTCGACGCCCGGCGCGTCGACCTGCCGACCTACGCCTTCCAGCGCAGCCCCTACTGGCTCGACGCCGGCCGCCCCGACGGGGACGTCACCGCCGCCGGCCTCGGCCCCGCCGACCACCCGCTGCTCGGCGCCGAGCTGCAGCTGCCCGACACCGACGGCCACGTCCTCACCGGACGGCTGTCCCTGGCCGGCCACCCCTGGCTCGGGGACCACCGGGTCCTGGGCTCCGCGCTGCTCCCGGGCACGGCGTTCGTCGAACTCGCGCTCCGGGCCGGCACGCACGCCGGCTGCGAGGTGATCGAGGAACTCACCCTCGAAGCACCCCTGGTGCTGCCCGAGCACGGCGCCGTCCAACTCCGGCTCTCCCTCGCCGCCGCCGACGGCCCGGCCGGCCGGCGCGCCCTGTCCCTGCACTCCCGGCCCGAGGGCGCCGACCCGGACGCGCCGTGGACGCGGCACGCCGTCGGCGTGCTCGCGCCCGGCACCGGCCCGGCCCCGGAGGGCTTCGCCGAGTGGCCGCCGGCCGGTGCGGAGCCCGTACCGGTGGACGGCCTGTACGAGGGCCTCGCCGACTCCGGCTTCGGATACGGACCGGTCTTCCGCGGCCTGCGCGCCGCCTGGCGTGACCAGGACGCCACCTACGCCGAGGTCGCCCTGCCCGAGGGCGCCGCGGCCGAGGCCGCCCGCTTCGGCCTGCACCCGGCGCTGCTCGACGCGGCGCTCCACGCGCTGGGCCTGGGCGCCGCGGACCCGGGCGCCGGCGAAGGACGCCTGCCGTTCTCCTGGTCAGGGGTGTCCCTGCACGCGGTCGGGGCCACCGAGCTCCGCGTCCGGCTGGCCCCGGGCCGCACCGGCGAGGTGTCCCTGACGGTCGCCGACGCCACCGGCGCACCGGTCGCCTCGGTTGCCGGACTGGCCCTGCGCGCGGTCGGCCGCGACCGGCTCGGCGCGGTACCCGACGCCACCCGCGACGCCCTGTTCCGGGTGGCGTGGACGGAGGTCGCGGCCGACGGGACCGCCGAGGACTGGCGGATGCTGGACGAGACGGGCGTGACCGGTGCGCGCGCCGAGCACGCCACCACCCTGGTGGTGCCGTGCACACCGCGGCCGGGCACGGACCCGGTCGCCGCGGCGCACGCGGAGACCGCCAGGGTGCTGGGGCTGCTCCAGGACCGGGCCGCGGACGAGCCGTCCGCCGCGCGGCTGGTGTTCCTGACCCGGGGCGCGGTCGAGGCCGTGGCCGGGGAGGGCGTGGCGGACCTGGCGCACGCGGCGGTGCGCGGCCTGGTCCGGTCGGCGCAGTCGGAGAATCCCGGCCGCCTCGTCCTGGTCGACGTGGCCGCCGACGCGACCGACGCCGACGTGGCCGGTGCCGTGTCGGCCGCGCTGGCCTCGGGCGAGTCCGAGGTCGCCGTACGTGGAGCGGCGGTCCTGGTGCCGCGGCTCGCCCGGGCCGCGGTGGCGGTCGCCGACGAGGCCCCTGCCGAGGGGGGTGGGGCCGGTGACGGCACGGTGCTGGTGACGGGTGCGAGTGGTTCGCTCGGGGCCCTGTTCGCCCGCCACCTGGTCGCGGAGCACGGTGTGCGGCACCTGCTGCTGGTGTCGCGTCGTGGTGAAGCGGCGCCGGGCGCGTGCGAGTTGGCGGCGGAGCTGGCGGATCTGGGTGCCGAGGTGACCTGGGCGGCGTGTGACGTGGCCGACCGGGAGGCGTTGGCGGCCGTACTGGCCGGCGTTCCGGCGGAGCACCCGCTGA
>NZ_JOGB01000145.1 GCF_000719335.1 Streptomyces sp. NRRL S-87 | reverse complement strand
CCGACCGGCGGCGTGATGATCGCGGTCCAGGCCTCCGAGGCGGAGGTCGTGCCATTGCTCACCGAGGACGTGGACATCGCCGCGGTCAACGGTCCGCAGGCGGTGGTCGTCTCCGGTGACCAGGCCGCGGCGGTCGCGATCGCCGATGCCTTCGAGGCGCAGGGCCGCAAGACCAAGCGCCTGACGGTCAGCCACGCCTTCCACTCCCCGCACGCCGTCCGCTTCCTCGACGGCATCCGCACCCTGGAAGCCGCCGGCGTCACGACGTACCTCGAACTCGGCCCCGACGGCGTCCTCTCCGCGATGGCCCAGGACTGCCTCACCGGAGGCGACGGCGCCGTCCTCGCCCCCGTGCTCCGCGCGGGACGCCCCGAGGCGGAGACCCTCACCACCGCGCTCGCCCGGGCCCACTGCCGGGGCGTCGACGTCGACTGGAACGAGTACTTCGCAGGGACGGGCGCGCGGCGCGTGGACCTGCCCACCTACGCCTTCCAGCGGGAGCGCTACTGGCCGCGGACCGGCGGCCCGCTCCCCGGCGACGCCACCGGCCTCGGCCTCGCCGCCGCCGCGCACCCGCTCCTCGGGGCGGCCGTGTCGCTCGCGGACGCCGACGGCCGCGTCCTCACCGGCCGGCTCTCGCTGCGCACCCACCCCTGGCTCGCGGACCACGCGGTCATGGGATCCGTCCTCGTCCCGGGCACGGCGTTCGTGGAGCTGGCGCTGCATGCCGGTGAACGCGTCGGCGCCCCCGCCCTGGACGAGCTGACCCTCCAGGCCCCGCTGGTCCTGCCGGACGACGGCGGCGCGGTGCAGGTCCAGGTGACCGTCGGCGCGCCGGACGACTCCGGTCGCCGCCCGGTCGCCGTGTACTCGCGCCCGGCCGACAGCAGCGCCGGTGCCGACGCCCCTGCCGAGGACCGGCCGTGGCTGCGGCACGCGGCGGGTCTGCTCGCCTCGGACGTCCGCGCGGCCGGCGTGGACCTGGGCGTCTGGCCGCCCGCCGGCGCCACCCCCGTCCCCGTGGACGAGGCGTACGAGCAGCTCGACGCCTCCGGCCTGCGCTACGGGCCCCTGTTCCAGGGGCTGACGGCGGCCTGGCGCCACGACGGAGCCCTGTACGCCGAACTCGCCCTGGACGGACGCGCGCGGTCGGACGCCGACGCGTTCGGAGTGCACCCGGCCCTGCTCGACTCGGCCCTGCACGCCCTGGCGCTCGACGCCGGACTCCTCGCGACCCCGGCCACCGACCCGGGTCCCGAGGCGGGTCCCGACTCCGACTCCGGCTCCGACGCCGCTGCGCGGCTGCCGTTCGCCTGGAGCGGCGTACGCCTGCACGCCACCGGAGCCTCCGCGGCGCGGGTCCGCCTCGCCCCGGCCGGCCCCGGGGCGGTGTCCCTGGAACTCGCCGATCCGGCCGGTCGGCCGCTCGCGTCCGTGGACGCGCTGGCGCTGCGCGCGGTCTCGCCCGAGCAGATCGGCGCGGCCGCCCGCGACGGCCGCCCGGAGTCCCTGTACCGGGTCGAGTGGACCGTGGTCCCCGCCGACGGCACGGCCGCGGCTCCCGCTGACACGGCGGACGTCGGCGTCGTCGACCTGCGCACGGACGCCCCCGCCGAGCTGCCGGAGGCGGTGCACACCGCGACGGCACGGGTGCTGGTGCTGCTGCAGGAGCGGCTGTCCGAGGACCGGTCCGCGGACGGGCGCCTGGCGTTCGTGACGCGGGGCGCGGTGGAGGCCGTACCCGGCGAGGGCCTGCCCGACCCGGTGCACGCCGCGGTCCGGGGCCTGGTGCGGTCGGCGCAGTCCGAGCACCCGGGCCGCTTCCTCCTGGTCGACACCGACGGGCCCGCCGACACGGACCGCGCCGACGCCGACGTGCGGGGCGCCCTCGCGGCCGCCCTCGCCGGCGGCGAGTCCGAGGTGGCGGTCCGCGGCGGCACGGTTCTGGTGCCGCGGCTGGCCCGCGCCGACGCGCCGGCCGTCCAGCCGGCTCCCGCGTGGGACCCCGACGGCACGGTGCTCCTCACCGGCGCGAGCGGTTCCCTGGGCGCCCTGTTCGCCCGCCACCTCGTCGCGGAGCACGGTGTGCGGCACCTGCTGCTGGTGTCGCGTCGTGGTGAAGCGGCGCCGGGCGCGGTCGAGTTGGCGGCGGAGCTGGCGGGCCTGGGTGCCGAGGTGACCTGGGCGGCGTGTGACGTGGCCGACCGGGAGGCGTTGGCGGCCGTACTGGCCGGCGTTCCGGCGGAGCACCCGCTGACCGCG
>NZ_JOGB01000144.1 GCF_000719335.1 Streptomyces sp. NRRL S-87 | reverse complement strand
TCAGCGGGTGCTCCGCCGGAACGCCGGCCAGTACGGCCGCCAACGCCTCCCGGTCGGCCACGTCACACGCCGCCCAGGTCACCTCGGCACCCAGATCCGACAGCTCCGCCGCCAACTCGGACGCGCCCGGCGCCCCTTCACCCCTCCGGCTGACGAGCAGCAGGTGCCGTACGCCGTGCTCCGCGACGAGGTGGCGGGCGAACAGGGCGCCGAGCGAACCGCTCGCACCCGTCACCAGCACCGTGCCGTCACCGGCCCCACCCCACGCAGGAGCGGAGGCGGCGGAAGCATCGGCACGGGCCAGCCGCGGCACCAGCACCTCGCCACCGCGCACCGCCACCTCGGACTCGCCCGAGGCCAGGAGGGCGGGCAGCAGGCGGTGGGACGCGTCGCTGCCGTCGGTGTCGGCCAGGACGATCCGGCCCGGGTTCTCGGACTGCGCGGACCGGACCAGGCCCCACACCGGGGCGTGCACCAGGTCCGACGGGCCCTCGCCGGGTACGGCGGCCACCGCGCCCCGCGTCAGGACCAGCAGGCGGGAGTCCGTGAACCGGTCGTCCGCCAGCCACTGCCGGAGCAGTTCCAGCACCCGTCCGGTCTCGGCGTGCACGGCTCCCGCGACCTCCTCCCCGCCGGTCGGCGGCGACAGCGGCAGGCACACGACGGCCGGCCCCGCGAGGGTGCTGAGGGAGTCGTGGGCCTCGTAGCGGACGCCGACGGCGTCCAGGCCCGGGTGGCCGTCCCCGAGCAGGGCCCAGGGGCGCTGCTCGGCAGCGGAGACCGGGCCGACCGGTACGGCCGTCCACGCCACCTGGAACAGCGCGTCCTGGCCGCCGCGGGCGGCGCCGAGCTGCTCGGGCGAGACGGCGCGCAGCGCCAGCGAGGCGACCGAGGCGACGGGCGCCCCCGCCGGGTCGGCGAGCTCCAGCGCGACCGCGTCACGGCCGGCCGGGGCCAGTCGGACCCGTACCGCGGAGGCGCCGGCGGCGTGCAGCCGGACCCCGGTCCACGCGAAGGGCAGCCTGCCCCGTCCGGTGTCCTCGACGAGGGATCCGAGTCCGGCGGCGTGCAGGGTGGCGTCGAGGAGGGCCGGGTGGAGGCCGAACGAGTCGGCCGACCCCGCGGTCTCCTCGTCCAGGGCCACCTCGGCGTACACGGCGTCGCCGTGCAGCCAGGCGGAGCGCAGGCCCTGGAAGGCCGGGCCGTAGTCGAAGCCGGCGGCGGCGAGTCCGTCGTACAGCCCGCCGAGGTCCACGCGTTCGGCGCCGGCCGGGGGCCAGGACGTGAGGTCGGCCGCCGGGGCCGGGGCGGCCCCGGCGGGGGCGGGGGCGAGGACGCCGGTGGCGTGGCGCGTCCACGGCAGGTCGGCCGCGCTGTCCTCGTCACGGGAGTACAGGGACAGGGCGCGCCGTCCGGAGCCGTCGGCCCCGGCGACGGAGAGCCTCAGCTGGACCCCGCCGCGTTCCGGCAGGACCAGGGGCGCCTCCAGGGTCAGCTCCTCCAGGTCGGTGCAGCCGACCTGGTCGCCGGCGCGGACCGCCAGTTCCACGAACGCGGTGCCGGGGAGGAGGACCGAGCCCAGGACGGCGTGGTCCGCGAGCCAGGGCTGGGTGGCCGCGGACAGCCGGCCGGTGAAGAGGAAGCCGTCGGAGTCGGGCAGTTCGACGGCCGCGCCGAGCAGCGGGTGGTCGGTCGTGCCGAGACCGAGGCCGGTGGCGTCCCCGGGGGCGTGCTGTGCGCCGGTCGCGGAGTCCAGCCAGTACCACTCGCGCTGGAAGGCGTAGGTGGGCAGTTCCGCCGGCCGGGCGCCGGTCGGGGCGAAGTACGCCTCCCAGTCCACGGAGGTGCCGCGGACGTGGACCTGGGCGAGGGCCGAGGCCAGGGTGGCGGCCTCCGGGCGGGCGGCGCGCAGGGCGGGCACGCCGGCGGCCGTACCGTCCTCGTCGGTCAGGCAGTTCTGGGCCATCGCGGAGAGGACGCCGTCGGGGCCGAGTTCGAGGTACGTCGTGACGCCGGCGGCTTCCAGGGTGCGGATGCCGTCGAGGAAGCGGACGGC
>NZ_JOGB01000143.1 GCF_000719335.1 Streptomyces sp. NRRL S-87 | reverse complement strand
GGGTGGTGGTGCCTCGGGGGACATCTGCGGTCCTCTCCGTCGTGGCGGTGGTTCGGCGGGGGTTCGCGGCGCGGGGGTGGGGATCCGGGGAGCTGGTGTGCCGGAGCGCGGGGCGTTGGGGTGCGGGGGAGCCTCAGGATTCGGCGGCCGGTGGTCCCGGGACGGCGTCGGCGGCCGCGAGGTCGGCACGGATCCGGTCGGCGAACCAGCCCACCGCCGCCTCCCGCCGGGAGAGCGGCCCCGGGACGAAGCCCGGTGTGCCCAGGCCCTGCTGGACCCTGGCCACCAGCTCGGCGTCCTCGTCGTTGGTGATCCACCCGATGTGGACGTTGAGCCGGCGGGCGACACGGGTGCGCAGACCGCTGCCGGGCCGGGCGTAGAACGCGCCGGGCACCGCGACCCGGTCCACGGCGGTCGGCACGGCCGTCCAGGCGAGGACGTGGTCGGGGTAGAAGTCGATGAGGGTGTTCGGGTAGATCACCGCGTACCGCCACACCCGGCGGTCCTCCTCCCGCAGGCCCGGCATCGGGGCCGTGACCCGCTGGTAGAGGCGCTCGGCCCAGTTGGAGGAGGGCTTGTCGCGGAGCGGGGAGGCGAAGAGGGCGTACGCCACGTCGGTCTCGGCGGTGTAGGACTGGTAGTCCAGCAGTCGCATCAGTCCCGGATGGGCGACCGGGACGTGGTAGCCCTCCAGGTAGTTGTCGACCGCCACCTTCCAGTTGGCGTGCTGCACCTCGGCGCCGGCCAGGTCGTGGATCCGGTCCTTGCCGATGGGCACGAGCTCGGGCCCCGCGTAGTGGCCCACGGCCTCGGCCAGGCCGGCGCAGCTCTCGGCCAGCGGAACGGCGTCGGGGTCGTGGTTGACGAAGACGAAGCCGAGGAAGGACTCCACGCGCACCGGCAGCAGCCCGAGATTCGGCTTGTCCAGACAGGGGATCTGGCGTGCCTCCGGTGCCCCGACCAGCGTGCCGTCCAGGCGGTACGTCCAGCCGTGGTACGGGCAGCGGATGGCCTTGCCGGAGGGCTCGGGGGCGGTCACGAGCCGGGTGCCGCGGTGGCGGCAGACGTTGAGGTGGGCGGCCAGGGAGCCGTCCTGGGTCCGTACGACCAGCACCTCGCGGCCGGCCGCGAGCGCGGCGAGCCGCGCGCCGGGTCCCGGCAGGTCGGACTCGTGGCAGACCAGCTGCCAGGACTTGGCGAAGACGTGCCGCTGCTCCGCTTCCGCGAGCCCGGGGTCGGTGTAGTACCGCGCCGGCAGGGCCTGCGGGGGCGGCCCGTGGGGGTCGGGTGCCCCGGGAGCCCGGGGCTCGCGGGCCGCCGCCTCGGCCGCGACCGGGACGGTGTCGGGATCGGGGGTGGTCCGGGGGGTGCGGGGCTCGGCGGTGGTAGGGGCGGGCCGGGTGGCGGCGGCGGTCCGGGGCGTGGGGCCTCCGGTCGAGGTCCGGGGCGGGCGGGCCGCTGCATCCGCCGGGAGGGAGTGGGGCCCGGGGGCTTCGCGAACGGGGGGTCGAAGGGCCTCGGACGTCGGGGGGGCTTGGAATTCGGTGGCTTCGGGGCGCATCGCGGAATCCTCCATGCCCCGCGCGGGCGGCCGGGGGGACGGCCGGGCGGGGCGGCCCGATCGGCTGTCGGCACCCGACCGGGACGGAACGTCCGGGGCGGGGGCTGACTGATTGGTCAGTCAGATTGCTGGTGGGTTTCCGGGGTGTCAAGACTTGATGACTGACTGATTGGTTAGTTAGCGTAGTCCTATCGGCCGGTCCCCGCCCCCCGCTCCCGAAGCGGCCGGACGAGGCCCCCAAGGGCGCACGCGCCCCCGACGTAACGCGCTGCACCACCTCGCCCGCCGCCCCGGCCCACCGGCCGGCTCCGGCCCGCGGTACGCCTCTCCCGCACTACGCGCCACACGTGTACCCACCAGGGTTACGCCTCCCCGCCACGACCCAACGC
>NZ_JOGB01000142.1 GCF_000719335.1 Streptomyces sp. NRRL S-87 | reverse complement strand
GACCACCGACACCCCCACCACGACCCGCGGCACGGACGCCGACCACCTCGTCCTGGACGCTCCGGAGACCGCGGCCGAGCTCACCGGCTACTCGGCCGCACAGGTGACGGACGGCGAGCGACGTAGCCCGGCCGCGGTGGCCCACCCCGCCTACGTGATCTACACCTCCGGCTCGACCGGCCGCCCCAAGGGCGTCGTCGTCACCCACGCGGGCCTCGCCGCCCTCGCCGTCCAGTACGCCGTCGCACTCGCCGTGGACACCGGCAGCCGGGTGCTGCAGTTCGCCTCCCCCAGCTTCGACGCCCACGTCTACGAAGTGATCATGGCCCTGGCGGCGGGCGCGGCCCTCGTCATGGCCCCGGCCGACGAGCTCCTGCCCGGCCCCGAGCTGGAGCACCTCGTCGACGAGCAGCGCATCACCCACCTCTGGGTACCGCCCGCCGTCCTGGGCGTGCTGTCGCCCGGCACCCTGTCGGGTGTGAGCACGCTGTCCCTCGGGGGTGAGGCGCTCCCCGAGGAACTGGTCCGGATCTGGTCACCCGGCCGGACGATGGTCAACGTCTACGGGCCCACGGCCGAGCGGTTCGTGCCCGACCCCTTCGGACCGGCCGGATCGCGCATGTACCGCACGGGCGACCTCGTGCGGTGGAACGGCGACGGCGAACTGGAGTGCCTCGGGCGGACGGACCACCAGGTCAAGGTGCGCGGTGCCCGGATCGAGCTGGGCGAGATCGAGTCCGTGCTCTCGGGGCACGACTCCGTGGCCAGGGCCGTCGTGGTGGCCCGCGAGGACCGGCCCGGTGACCGGCGCATCGTCGCCTACGTGGTTCCGGCGGCCGGCGCCGACGGGATCGACGAGCAGCTGCTCCGGACCTTCTGCGGCCGGTCGCTGCCCGAGGTCATGGTGCCCGCGGCAGTGGTCGAGGTGGACGGGTTCCCCCTCACGCCGAACGGGAAGCTGGACCAGCGGGCGCTGCCGGCCCCCCGCTACGCGGCCGACACGGCCGCCTGGCGTGCGCCGCGCACCCCGCGGGAGGAGCTCCTGTGCGATCTGTTCGCGGAGGTCCTCGGGCTCGAGCGGGTGGGCATCGACGACGGCTTCTTCGACATCGGCGGGCACTCGCTGCTGGCGACGCGGCTCGTCAGCCGCGTCCGCACGCTGCTCGGCGTCGAGCTGACGATCAGCACTCTGTTCGACGCGTCCACTCCCGCCAGGCTCGGCGCCGCGCTCGCCGACGCGCCCCGGTCCCGCGGGGCGCTCGGATCGCAGCCCCGTCCCCGTCTGCTCCCGCTGTCCTCCGCCCAACGCCGGCTGTGGTTCCTGGACCACCTCGAAGGCCCCAACGCGACGTACAACGAACACGTGGCGTTCCGGCTGTCGGGGGCGCTGGACGCCGAGGCCCTGCGGGCGGCCCTCCAGGACGTGGTGGGTCGCCACGAGGCACTGCGCACGGTCTTTCCCGAGGCGGACGGTGAGCCGTACCAGCGCGTGCTGGACCCGGCCGAGGTACGGCTCGAGTTCGACGTACGGGAGGTCGCCGGGCCCGCTCTCGGCGAGGTGATCCGCCGGGCCGTGGGGCGGACCTTCGATCTGGTGCACGACCTGCCGGTCCGGGCCTCGCTGTTCGTCGTGGGGCCCGAGGAGCACGTCCTCCTCCTGGTGTTGCACCACATCGCGTGCGACGGCTGGTCGATGGCCCCGCTGGCGCGGGACCTGTCGCTGGCGTACGAGGCCCGGCAGAAGGACGGCGCCCCCTCGTGGGCGCCGCTGCCGGTGCAGTACGCGGACTACACGCTGTGGCAGCGGGACCTGCTGGGTGATCCCGCGGACCCGGGCAGCGTGTACGCGCGGCAGCTGGCGTACTGGACCGCGGAACTCGACGGGCTGCCGGACGTGTTGGCGCTGCCGGCCGACCGGCCGCGGCCCGCGGTGTCGAGCCACCGGGGCGGGGCGGTGTCGTTCCGGTGCGGGCGTGAGCTGCACCGGGGTCTGGCGCGGCTGGCGCAGGAACACGAGTGCACGGTGTTCATGGTCGTGCAGGCCGCCGTCGCGGCGCTGCTGACGCGTCTGGGCGCGGGCACCGACATCCCGATCGGGTCGCCCGTCGCGGGGCGGACGGACGAGGCCCTCGACGACCTCGTCGGTTTCTTCGTCAACACGCTGGTGCTGCGCACCGACACGTCCGGGGACCCGACCTTCCGGGAGCTGCTGCAGCGCGTGCGCACGACCGACCTGGCGGCCTACAACCACCAGGACCTGCCGTTCGACCGCCTGGTGGAGGCCCTCAACCCGGGCCGCTCCCTGGACCGCAACCCGCTGTTCCAGGTGATGCTGGCGTTCCAGAACAACGTCCGGGCCTCCTGGGACATCGCCGGCATCGGCATCAGCGACGAGCCCGTCCGCTCGGACGTCTCGAAGTTCGACCTGGCGTTCTCCATGCGGGACGTGGCCGGTGCCGGCGGACGGCTTGGCGGCCTCGACGGCACCCTGGAGTACGCCGCCGATCTGTTCGACCGGGAGTCCGCCGAAGCGATCGCGGCGCGTCTGGTGCGGTTGCTGGAGGCGGTCGTCGCGGATCCCGAGCTGCCGCTCGGGCAGGTCGACGTCCTGTCGTCGCTGGAGCGGCGGCGGGTGCTGACCGAGTGGAACGACACGGCACTGGCGCTCCCCGCGAGGACGTTCCCGGAACTGTTCGAGGAGCAGGCCGCCCGCA
>NZ_JOGB01000141.1 GCF_000719335.1 Streptomyces sp. NRRL S-87 | reverse complement strand
CTCCAGAACCCCACCCCGAACCCCACCCCCGCGCCCCCACCGCGCGCCCCCGCGCATCCCCCGGATTGTTGCAGCGGGATGAAATCCGCAGCTCCGCGTGTTGGGCTGTCCTGCAGGACCGGGCACCAGGACCGGCCGGCAGGACGACAGCAGGACGACGAGACGACGACGGGGAGGCCCCACGTGGCGGCGGCAGAGACGGCCGGAGCGGAGAAACCGGGAGCGGACGCCGCACGAGCGGACGCCCACCGAGCGGACGCACCCCGAGCGGACGACCCCGGGCCTATATCCACGCGCCCCGAGCCCCCCACTCCCCCCGCCCTCGAGCAGCAGGGCTGGGCCCGCCGCCTGGCGGGCTACACGTGGCGCTACCGCGCCAACGTGCTGCTCTCCCTCGGCTCCTCCCTCGCCGGCATGGCCCTCATGGCCCTCGTCCCCCTGGTCACCAAGGTGATCATCGACGACGTCATCGGCGACCACTCCCGCCCCATGGCCCCGTGGGCGGGCGCCCTCGTCGGCGCCGCCGTCCTCGTCTACGTCCTCACCTACGTCCGCCGCTACTACGGCGGCCGCCTCGCCCTCGACGTGCAGCACGACCTGCGCACCGAGATGTACGAGACGATCGCCCGCCTCGACGGCCGCCGCCAGGACGAGCTGTCCACCGGCCAGGTCGTCGGCCGGGCCACCAGCGACCTGCAGCTGATCCAGGGCCTGCTCTTCATGCTCCCGATGACCATCGGGAACTTCCTCCTCTTCGGCATATCGCTCGCGATCATGCTCTGGCTCTCGCCACTGCTCACCCTGATCGCCCTCGCCATCGCGCCCGCGCTCTGGTTCATCGCCAAGCGGAGCCGCTCCCGGCTGTTCCCGGCCACCTGGTGGGCCCAGGGCCAGGCGGCGGCCGTGGCGGGCGTGGTGGACGGGGCCGTCACCGGCGTCCGCGTCGTCAAGGGCTTCGGCCAGGAGGAGCAGGAGACCGCCAAGCTGCGCGACGCCAGCCGCCGCCTCTTCGCGGGCCGACTGCGCACCATCCGCCTGAACTCCCGCTACAACCCCGCCCTCCAGGCCGTCCCCGCCCTCGGCCAGGTGGCCATGCTGGCGGTCGGCGGCTGGATGGCCACCCGCGGCCAGGTCACGCTCGGCACGTTCGTGGCGTTCTCCACGTATCTCGCCCAGCTCGTCGGCCCGGTCCGCATGCTCGCCATGGTCCTGACCGTCGGCCAGCAGGCCCGGGCCGGCGTGGAGCGCGTCATGGAGCTCATCGACACCGAGCCCGCGATCGAGGACGGCACGCGCGAGCTGCCCGCCGACGCGCCGGCGACGGTCGAGTTCGACAAGGTCTCCTTCGGCTACGACCCGGCCCGCCCGGTCCTGGACGGCTTCTCGCTCACCATCGCGCCCGGCGAGACCGTGGCCGTGGTCGGGGCCTCCGGCAGCGGCAAGTCCACCGTCTCGCTCCTCCTGCCCCGCTTCTACGACGTCACCGACGGGGCCGTGCGGGTCGGTGGCGAGGACGTCCGCGAGCTCACCCTCGCCTCCCTCCGGGCCGCCATCGGGCTCGTCCCGGAGGACAGCTTCCTGTTCTCCGACTCGGTGCGCGCCAACATCGCGTACGGCGTCCCCGACGCGACCGACGAGCAGATCCGCACGGCCGCCCGGGCCGCCCAGGCCGAGGGCTTCATCGAGGCGCTCCCGGACGGCTACGACACCAAGGTCGGCGAGCACGGCCTGACCCTGTCCGGCGGTCAGCGCCAGCGCATGGCACTGGCCCGCGCGATCCTCACGGACCCGCGGCTGCTGCTCCTGGACGACGCGACCTCGGCCGTCGACGCGCGCATCGAGCACGAGATCCACGAGGCCCTGCGCTCGGTCATGGCCGGCCGCACCACCCTCCTGATCGCCCACCGCCGTTCCACGCTCGCGCTGGCCGACCGGATCGCCGTACTGGACCGGGGCCGGCTCTCCGACATCGGTACGCACGCGGAGCTGGAGGCCCGCTCGGAGCTGTACCGGCGGCTGCTGACCGACCCCGACGCGCTGGCCGGCGGCTCGCCGGACCCGGCCGGACAGGCGGTCGCGGCCCGCGACCGGGTCTCGGCCCTGGACCGGGCGGAGGCGGCCACCCTCGCCGAGCTGGAACGCGAGCTGGACCTGGAGGCCGAGGCGGAGATCGACGCCGAGCCGGTCAACGCCAAGCGGCGGGTGGTCGACGGGATCACCCCGGAACTCTGGCGCCGACCGGACGACGGACCCACCACACCCACGAAGCCCACCGAGAAGGCCGAGCCCACCGAGAAGGCCGAGCCGCCCACCACCACCCCCACCACGCTCAGCACCCCCACCACGCCCACCAAGCCCACCGCCACCGAGCCCCCCACCGCTAACAAGC
>NZ_JOGB01000140.1 GCF_000719335.1 Streptomyces sp. NRRL S-87 | reverse complement strand
GCACGAGCTGACGGCCGACCTGGACCTGTCCGCGTTCGTGCTCTTCTCCTCCGCCGCCGGCGTGTTCGGTGGTGCGGGTCAGGCCAACTACGCGGCGGCGAACACCTTCCTCGACGCCCTGGCCGCGCACCGCCGGGCGGCCGGTCTCGCCGGTACCTCGCTGGCCTGGGGCCTGTGGTCCGAGGTCGGCGGCATGGGCGACGCGCTCGGCGACGGTGACCGCGAGCGCATCGGCCGTGGCGGCATCGGCGCCCTCACCCCCGAGACCGGCCTTGCGCTCTTCGACGCGGCCCGGCGCACCGCCGACCCGCTGCTCGTACCGCTCCCGCTCGACCTGCGGGCCCTGCGCGCCCAGGCCCGTACCGGACCGGTCCCCGACCTGCTGCGCGGCCTGGTCCGCGGTCCGGCCCGCCGGGCCGCCACGGGCCGGGGCGCCGGCGACGGCGGCGCGTTCCGGGCGGGGCTGGCCGCCCTGCCCGCCGAGGAGCGGGAGGCGGCCCTGCTGGCCGCGGTCCGGGCCGAAGTGGCCGCCGTACTCGGCCACGCCTCCACCGACGAGGTGCCGGCCGACCGGGCGTTCAAGGAGCTCGGCTTCGACTCCCTGACCTCCGTCGAGCTGCGCAACCGCCTCGGCGCCGCCACTGGTGAACGGCTGCCCGCCACCCTCGTCTTCGACTACCCGACGCCCGGCGCGCTCGCCGCCTACCTGATGGCGGAGGTCCTGGGCCTGTCCGCGGACGGTCACCGCACCGCCGACTCCCCGGCGCCGGCCGCCTCACCGGGCGCCCCGCTGCACGAGGACCCGATCGCGATCGTCGGCATGAGCTGCCGCTACCCCGGCGGGGTCGAGACGCCCGAGGACCTGTGGCGCCTCGTGGCCGGCGGCACCGACGCCATCTCCGAGTTCCCGCAGGGCCGAGGCTGGGACCTGGAGGCACTCTACGACCCGGACCCGGACGGCAAGGGCACCAGCTACACCCGGTCGGGCGGCTTCCTGCACGACGCGGGCCGCTTCGACCCGGCGTTCTTCGGCATCTCGCCCCGCGAGGCGGTGGCGATGGACCCGCAGCAGCGGCTCCTGCTGGAGACCTCCTGGGAGGCCTTCGAGCGCGCCGGCATCGACCCGGCGTCGCTGCGCGGCAGCCGTACCGGCGTCTTCGCGGGCATCATGTACCACGACTACGCCACCCGGATCACCTCCGTGCCCGACGGCGTCGAGGGCTACCTCGGGACCGGCAACTCCGGCAGCATCGCCTCCGGCCGCGTCTCCTACGCCTTCGGGCTGGAAGGTCCGGCGGTCACCGTCGACACGGCCTGCTCCTCGTCCCTCGTGGCCCTGCACTGGGCCATCCAGGCACTGCGCAACGGCGAGTGCAGCATGGCCCTCGCCGGCGGCGTCACGGTGATGTCGACCCCCGGCACGTTCACCGAGTTCAGCCGGCAGCGCGGCCTGGCCGCCGACGGCCGGATCAAGTCCTTCGCGGCCGCCGCCGACGGGACCAGTTGGGCCGAGGGCGCGGGCATGCTCCTCGTCGAGCGGCTCTCGGACGCCCGCCGCAACGGACACCCCGTCCTGGCGGTGGTGCGCGGCTCGGCGATCAACCAGGACGGTGCGAGCAACGGCCTCACAGCCCCCAACGGCCCGTCCCAGCAGCGCGTCATCCGGCAGGCCCTCGCCTCCGCCGGGCTGAGCAGCGACCGGATCGACGTGGTCGAGGCGCACGGCACGGGCACGACCCTGGGCGACCCGATCGAGGCGCAGGCCCTGCTGGCCACCTACGGCCGGGAGCGCGCCGCCGACGAGCCGCTGTGGCTGGGTTCGGTGAAGTCCAACATGGGCCACACGCAGGCCGCCGCCGGCGTCGCCGGCGTCATCAAGATGGTCATGGCCATGCGCCACGGGGTGCTGCCGAAGACCCTGCACGTCGACGAGCCCACCCCGCACGTGGACTGGGCGGACGGCGCCGTCGCCCTGCTGACCGAGTCCGTGCCGTGGCCGGAGACCGGCCGCCCGCGCCGTGCCGGCGTGTCCTCCTTCGGCATCAGCGGCACCAACGCCCACACCATCATCGAGCAGGCGCCCGAGGTCTTCGCCCCCGCCGCGGCGGACGGCGACCGTCAGGCACCCGTGCTGCCGTACCCGCTGTCCGCGAAGTCGGCGGACGCGCTGCGGGCCCAGGCCGCCCGCCTCCGGGTCCACCTGGAGACCACGCCCGGGGCCGCGACCGCGGACGTGGCCTACTCGCTGGCCACGCGCCGGGCGGCCTTCGACCACCGTGCGGTGGTCGTGGCGGAGGACCGGGAGGAACTGCTGCGCGGCCTGGCCGCGCTGGCGGACGGCGACCCGGCGGCCGCCGGAGTCGCACGCCACACCGTGGGCGCCACGGGGGCCGGGAAGCTGGCCTTCCTGTTCACCGGTCAGGGCAGTCAGCGGCTCGGTATGGGGCGTGAGTTGTACGCGGCCCAGCCGGTGTTCGCGGCGGCGTTGGACGCGGTGTGCGCG
>NZ_JOGB01000139.1 GCF_000719335.1 Streptomyces sp. NRRL S-87 | reverse complement strand
GCCCCCATCCCGGGCCGGTACAGTGGGCGCGTCGTCATCACCCACGCGGGGGGAAGCCGGTGCGAGACCGGCGCTGACCCGCAACCGTGAGCCGCCCGCGCGCGGCGAGCCGGACTGCCCCGCGGGACGTGCACGGCTCAGTCGCCGGTTCGGCCCGAGGCCCGCCTCCGTTCCGATCCCGGTGACCGGCAACGTCGAGGTTTGCGGAGCCGGAGCCCGGGCGCCTCGCGTGCCTGCCTCCTGCTCCCCCGCAGGAGAGGCTTCCGCCCGTCATGACCGTCCGCCGCAGCGCCGCAGCGCTCGCCGCCACCGCCGTGCTCTGCGTGGCCGCCGCCCCCGCGGCGCTCGCCGCCCCGGCCGCCCCCAGCACGGCGCCCGTGATCCCGTCCGGCCTGTACGGCAAGGCGGACCCGACGTACGACGGCGTGTGGCGGCAGTCCTTCGCCCTGCTCGCCCAGGACACGGTGGGCCTCAAGCCCGCCCCTCAGGCGGTGGACTGGCTGACCGGCCAGCAGTGCGCGAACGGCGGCTTCGCCTCCTTCCGCGCCGACGCCGGCAAGGCCTGCGACGCGAAGACCATGCTCGACACCAATGCCACCGCCGCCGCCGTGCAGGCCCTGGCCGCGCTGGGCGGCCAGGACGCGGCCGTCAAGAAGAGCGTGGCCTGGCTGAAGTCCGTGCAGAACCCCGACGGCGGCTGGGCCTACTCCCCCGGCCCGGGCGCGGCCAGCGACGCCAACTCCACCTCCATCGTGATCGGCGCGCTCGTCGCGGCCGGCGAGAAGCCGGCGGCCGTGAAGTCCAAGACGGGCAAGTCGGCCTTCGACGGCCTGCTGGAGTTCCAGGTCGGCTGCGCCGTCCCGGCCGCCGACCAGGGCGCGTTCGCGTACCAGAAGGACAAGAGCGGCAAGCTCGTCGCGAACGCCGACGCCACCGCCGCCGCCACCCTGGCCGGCTTCGGCAAGAGCGCGGTCGTGCCCCCGGCGAACACGGGGAACAGCGCCGACAACGCCCAGATGCCGCTGATGGCCCCCGAGTGCCCGGCCGGCTCGACCGGCGCCGCGGACATGCCGACCGCCGCCATGGGCTCCGAGTTCTACCTGGTCCAGACGCTGCGGAAGAACGGCAACCACCTCGTCGCCGTCACCCCCGGCGCCGACAAGCCCACGCCCGACTTCGGCAACACCGCCGACGCGGTCATCGCCATCGCGGCCGGCGGCCACGGCTCGGCGGCCAAGGAGTCCTACGACTGGCTGCAGAAGAACGCGGCCGCGTGGGCCAAGGACAACCCGGCGGGCCTCGGCACGCTCGTGCTCGCCGCGCACGCGGTGGGCGCCGACCCGAAGTCCTTCGGCGGCACCGACCTCGTCGCGCAGCTGAACGCGACCGGCCCGGCCCCGCAGGCCGCCACCGCCTCGTCCTCTCCGTCCGGCAAGGACGAGAAGAAGGACGAGGACACCGAGGACTCCGGCTCCAGCGTCTGGTGGATCATCGGCGCGGGCGCGTTCTTCGGCATCGGCATCGGCTTCCTGCTGAGCGGCCGCAAGAAGTCCCAGCAGCTGTGATGCGTCCGGGTCGTCGCGCGTACGGGGTGCTCGTCCTGGGCACCCTGTGCGCGCTGCTGCTCGGCGCCGGCCCGGCGGCCGCGACCGGTTACCGGTACTGGTCCTTCTGGGACGGGGCCGGCGGCACCTGGCGGTATTCCGGCCAGGGCCCCTCCACGGCGCGCCCGGCCGACGGCGACGTCCAGGGGTTCCGGTTCGCGGTGAGCGAGGACTCCGCCGACGCGGACCGGCCGCGGGCGGAGCCCGACTTCGCGGCGGTCTGCGGGGCGACGGCCCCGGCCGCGGGGAAGAAGCGGGTCGCGCTGGTGATCGACTTCGGCGTGCCCGCGGACGCCCCGGCCGGCGAGACCCCGCCGCGCACCGCCCCGCGCACCGCCTGCGCCACCGTCGCGCCCGACGCCACGGCGGCCGAGGCCCTGGCGGCGGTCGCGAAGCCGCTGCGCTACGACAGCGCGGCCCTGCTGTGCGCGATCGCGGGCTACCCGGAGCGGGGCTGCGGCGAGCAGATCTCCGCCTCCGACCCGCAGCGCTCCGCACCCCCGTCGACCTCCACCGACACCCCCGCAACCGGTTCCGACCCGAACTCCGGCTCCGGCTCCGGCTCCGGCTCCGGCGGCACCGTGGGCCTGGTCCTGGGCGTCGGCGCGGTAGCCGCCCTGGGAACGGCCGCCGCCCTGAAGTCCCGCCGCCGCTCACGATGACCCCGCACGAGAACCGGGACCGCGCCCTCCGCACGGTCCGCCCACTCCGCACGCCCGCCCCGCCCCGCCCCGACGCACCCGAGGCCGACGGCGCGCAGCCCGCACCCACGCAGGAACCCGCACCCACCCAGGAACCCGCACCCGCACCACCCCCCACAACCCGAACACCCCCCACAAC
>NZ_JOGB01000138.1 GCF_000719335.1 Streptomyces sp. NRRL S-87 | reverse complement strand
CGTGTTCGTGGAGTGCAGTCCGCATCCGGTGCTGACGGTGGGCATCCAGGAGACGGTCGAGGACGCGGGCCGCGAGGCGGCCGTCCTCGGGTCGCTGCGCCGCGACGAAGGCGGACTCGGACGCTTCTGGCAGTCGCTGGCCGAGGCGTGGGTCCGCGGCGTGGGCCTGGACTGGGAGGCCGTCTTCGCCGGCACCCGAGCCCGCCGGGTCGACCTCCCCACCTACGCCTTCCAGCAGGAGCACTTCTGGCTGGAGAGCGGCACCGCCGAGGCCGCCGGGGCCGCCGTCGCGGTCCCGGCCGACACCTCCGACGCCCGCTTCTGGGAGGCCGTCGAGGCCAACGACGTCGCCGCCCTCACCAGCGAGCTGGACATCGAGGCGGACGAGGCCCTCACGGCGCTGCTCCCCGCCCTCTCCTCGTGGCGGCGGCAGAACCAGGAGCGGTCCACCGTCGACGGCTGGCGCTACCGGATCACCTGGAAGCCCGCCCCCGACCCCGCCGCCGTCCGCCTCTCCGGCACCTGGCTCGTCGCCGTACCCGAGACCCCGGCCGGCACGGGCGGCGACACCGACACCGTCGACGCCGTCCTGCGGACGCTGGCCGCACACGGCGCCGACGTACGGCGCACGACCGTCCCCGCCACCCCGGACGCACGGACCGACCTGACCGGGCGGATCCGCGAGGCGCTCGCCGACGGCACCGTCCCGTCCGGCGTGCTCTCCCTGCTGACCTCCGACGGCACCGCGGCGGCCGCCGCCGTGACCGCCACGCTCACCCTCGTCCAGGCCCTCGGCGACGCGGAGGTGGCCGCCCCGCTGTGGTGCGCCACCCGCGGTGCCGTCGCCGTGGGCCGCTCCGAGCGGCACCCCGATCCCGCCCAGGCCACGGTGTGGGGCCTGGGCCGGGTGGCGGCCCTGGAGCACGGCGAGCGCTGGGGCGGCCTGATCGACCTGCCCGGCACCGACGCCGTCGACGACGGCACACTCGCCCGGCTCGCGGGCGTGCTCGCCGGGGACGCCGCCGAGGACCAGGTCGCCGTACGCCCCTCCGGGACCTTCGTACGACGCCTCGTCCGCGCCCGGCTGGCCGACGCCCCGGCGGTACGCGCCTGGCGGCCGAGCGGCACGACCCTGGTCACGGGCGGTACGGGCGCGCTCGGCGCGCACGTCGCCCGCCGGCTCGCCGCGAACGGCGCCGAACACCTGCTGCTCGCCGGCCGCCGCGGCCCCGACGCCCCCGGCGCCGCCGCACTGCGCGAGGAACTCACCGCCCTCGGCGCCGAGGTGACGCTCGCCGCCTGCGAACCCGGCACCTGCACGAGCTGACCCGGGACCTGGACCTGTCGGCCTTCGTGCTCTTCTCCTCCTTCGCCGCCACCTTCGGCGCCCCCGGCCAGGGCAACTACGCGCCGGGCAACGCCTTCCTCGACGCCTTCGCCGAGTACCGCAGGGCCGCCGGCCTCCCCGCCACCTCCCTCGCCTGGGGCCCGTGGGCGGACGGGGGCATGGCGGACGGCGCCGTCGGCGACCGCATGCGCCGCCACGGCGTCATCGAGATGGCCCCGGCACGGGCCCTCACCGCCCTCCAGCACGCCCTGGACCGCGACGAGACGACCCTGACCGTCGCCGACATGGAATGGAAGCGGTTCGTCCTCGCCTTCACCTCCGGCCGCGCCCGGCCGCTGCTGCACGACCTGCCCGAGGCCCGGCAGGTCGTCGAGGGCACCCGCACCGCCGCGGCCGAGGACGACGACGCCGGCGCCGCCCCGCTCCTGCGGCGGCTCGCCGGACAGCCCGAGGCCGAGCAGGAGCGCCTGCTGCTGGACCTGGTCCGCACCGCGGTCGCCGGCGTCCTCGGCTACTCCGGCCCCGACGCGGTCGAGGCCGGCCGCGCCTTCAAGGAGCTGGGCTTCGACTCCCTCACCTCCGTCGAACTGCGCAACCGCCTGAACGCCGCAGCCGGCCTCAAACTCCCGCCCACCCTCGTCTTCGACCACCCGACGCCCACCGTCCTGGCCCGGCACCTGCGCGCCGAACTCGCCGGCCGGAGCGCCGCGGACGCCGCGCCCGCACCGACCGCCGCGACCTCCGGCGACGACGCCGAACCGATCGCCGTCGTCGCGATGAGCTGCCGCTTCCCCGGCGGCGTCCGCACCCCCGAGGACCTGTGGCAGCTGCTCGCCTCCGGCGGGGACGCACTCTCCGCGTTCCCCGCCGACCGCGGCTGGGACGTCGAGGCGCTCTACGACCCCGACCCCGACGCCCCGGGCACCTCGTACACGCGCGAGGGCGGCTTCCTCAGCGACGCGGCCGCCTTCGACCCCGCGTTCTTCGGGATCTCCCCCCGCGAGGCCCTCGCCATGGACCCGCAGCAGCGGCTGCTGCTAGAGACCTCCTGGGAGGCGTTCGAGCGGGCCGGCATCGACCCGGGGACCCTGCACGGCAGCCCGTCCGGCGTCTTCGTCGGCACCAACGGCTCCGACTACTCCCACCTCGTACGCGGCGCCGCCGACGGCCTCGAGGGGCACCTGGCCACCGGCAGCGCGGGCAGCGTCGTCTCCGGCCGGCTGTCCTACACGTTCGGGCTGGAGGGGCCGGCCGTCACGGTCGACACCGCCTGCTCGGCCTCGCTGGTCGCGCTGCACCTGGCGGTGCAGGCACTGCGCGCGGGGGAGTGCACCCTGGCCCTGGCCGGCGGCGTCACCGTCATGTCCACCCCCGGCACCTTCATCGAGTTCAGCCGCCAGCGCGGCCTGTCCAGCGACGGCCGCTGCAAGGCCTTCTCCGCCGACGCCGACGGCTTCAGCCCCGCCGAGGGCGTCGGCCTGCTGCTCGTCGAGCGGCTGTCCGACGCACAGCGCCTCGGGCACCCCGTCCTCGCCGTGATCCGCGGTACGGCGATCAACCAGGACGGTGCCTCCAACGGCCTGACCGCCCCCAACGGGCCCTCCCAGCAGCGCGTCATCCGCCAGGCCCTCGCCAACGCCCGCCTGGCCGCCGCCGACGTGGACGTCGTCGAGGCCCACGGCACCGGCACCACCCTCGGCGACCCCATCGAGGCACAGGCCCTGCTCGCGACGTACGGGCAGGACCGCCCGGCGGACCGGCCGCTGCTGCTCGGCTCCGTCAAGTCCAACATCGGCCACGCGCAGGCCGCCGCCGGTGTGGCCGGCGTGATGAAGATGGTGCTGGCCATGCAGCACGGCGTGCTGCCGCGGAGCCTCCACATCACGGAGCCCACCCCGCACGTGGACTGGACCGCCGGCCGGGTGGCCCTGCTCACGGAGCAGCGGGCCTGGCCCGACACCGGCGGCCGCCCCTGGCGCGCCGGCGTGTCCTCGTTCGGTTTCAGCGGCACCAACGCCCACGCCGTCATCGAGCAGGCCCCCGCCGCACAGGGGTCCGGCGACGAGGGGACCCCTGCACCCCTGGACCCCCACCCCCTACCGACCGCGACCACCCCCGACGGCACCGGCACCGAGTCGCCGGCCCCGCTGCCCTGGCCGCTGACCGCCAAGACGGAACGCGCGCTCCACGGCCAGGCAGCACGCCTGCTGAACCACCTCGCCACCAGCCCTGACCTGCGCGTCTGCGATGTCGGCCACTCCCTGGCCACCACCCGCGCGGCACACGACCGACGGGCCGTCCTGATCGGCGCCCGCCCTGTTCGCGGTGATGGTGTCGCTGGCGGAGGTGTGGCGGGCGGCGGGTGTGCGTCCGGGTGCGGTGGTCGGTCATTCGCAGGGTGAGATCGCGGCGGCGTGTGTGGCGGGGATCTTGTCGTTGGAGGATGCGGCTCGGGTGGTGGCGCTGCGTAGTCAGGCCATCGGTCGGGTGTTGGCGGGTCTGGGCGGCATGGTGTCGGTGCCGTTGCCGGCCGTGCAGGTGCGGGAGCGGATCGCATCGTGGGGCGAGGAGCGGATCTCGGTGGCGGCCGCCAACGGGCCCTCGTCCGTGGTGGTGTCGGGTGAGGCGCTGGCGTTGGAGGAGTTCCTGGCGGCGTGTGAGGCGGACGGTGTGCGGGCGAGGCGGATTGCCGTGGACTACGCCTCCCATTCCGCGCAGGTCGACCTGCTCCGTGAGGAGTTGGCGGAGGTGCTGGCGCCGGTCGTGCCGCGGGAGGCGGAGGTGCCGTTGCTGTCGACGGTGACGGGGGAGTGGGTCAAGGGGCCGGAGCTGGATGCCGGTTACTGGTTCGGCAACCTGC
>NZ_JOGB01000137.1 GCF_000719335.1 Streptomyces sp. NRRL S-87 | reverse complement strand
CCCCAAGGGGGTACGGGCCGCAGCCGACGATCAGTCACTCAAGACAGGCAGGGCACCGAATCAGGCACCCGGCCCCGAATCAGGCACCGGACACCGGATCAGGCACCCGGCCCGAATCAGGCGCCCAGCCCCGACAGGAGCTCGCGCGCCAGCTTCGCGGTCTCGGTCGGGGTCTTGCCGACCTTGACACCGGCGGCCTCCAGGGCCTCCTTCTTCGCCTGGGCGGTGCCGGACGAACCGGAGACGATGGCGCCGGCGTGGCCCATGGTCTTGCCCTCGGGGGCGGTGAAGCCCGCGACGTAGCCGACGACCGGCTTGGTGACGTTGGCCTTGATGAAGTCGGCCGCACGCTCCTCGGCGTCGCCACCGATCTCACCGATCATCACGATCAGGTCGGTCTCCGGGTCGGCCTCGAAGGCCGCCAGGGCGTCGATGTGGGTGGTGCCGATGACCGGGTCGCCACCGATGCCGACGCAGGACGAGAAGCCCAGGTCACGCAGCTCGTACATCATCTGGTAGGTCAGCGTGCCGGACTTCGACACGAGACCGATGCGGCCGGGCTTGGTGATGTCGCCCGGGATGATGCCGGCGTTGGACTGACCGGGGGTGATCAGGCCGGGGCAGTTCGGGCCGATGATCCGGGTCTTGTTGCCCTTGGCCGAGGCGTACGCCCAGAAGGCGGCGGAGTCGTGCACCGCGATGCCCTCGGTGATGACGACGGCCAGCGGGATCTCGGCGTCGATGGCCTCGACGACGGCGGCCTTGGCGAAGGCCGGCGGCACGAAGAGGACGGAGACGTTGGCGCCCGTCTTCTCCATCGCCTCGGCGACGGAGCCGAAGACCGGGACCTCGGTGCCGTCGAAGTCGACGGTCGTGCCGGCCTTGCGCGGGTTCACGCCACCGACGATGTTGGTGCCGTCACCCAGCATGAGCTTGGTGTGCTTCATGCCCGTGGCACCGGTCATGCCCTGGACGATGACCTTGCTGTCCTTGTTGAGGAAGATAGCCATGTGAGTCTGTGACCTCGTCCCTTACTTCGCAGCAGCCGCAGCGAGCTCGGCGGCCTTGTCGGCCGCGCCGTCCATGGTGTCCACGCGCTGGACCAGCGGGTGGTTGGCGTCCGACAGGATCTTGCGACCCAGCTCCGCGTTGTTGCCGTCGAGACGGACGACGAGCGGCTTGGTGACCGCCTCGCCCTTCTCCTCCAGCAGGGCCAGCGCCTGGACGATGCCGTTGGCGACCTCGTCGCACGCGGTGATGCCACCGAAGACGTTGACGAAGACCGACTTGACGTCCGGGTCGCCGAGGATGATCTCGAGACCGTTGGCCATGACGGCGGCGGAGGCGCCGCCACCGATGTCGAGGAAGTTGGCGGGCTTGACGCCACCGTGGTTCTCACCGGCGTACGCGACGACGTCGAGGGTGCTCATGACGAGACCCGCGCCGTTGCCGATGATGCCGACCTCGCCCTCGAGCTTGACGTAGTTGAGGTTCTTCGCCTTGGCGGCGGCCTCGAGGGGGTTCGCGGCCGCGTGGTCCACGAACTCCTCGTGGCCCGGCTGGCGGAACTCGGCGTTCTCGTCCAGGGAGACCTTGCCGTCGAGGGCGATGACGTCACCGGACGCGACCTTGGCCAGCGGGTTGACCTCGACGAGGAGCGCGTCCTCGGCGACGAAGGTGTCCCACAGGGTGACCATGACCTCGGCGACCTTCTCGGCGACCTCGGCCGGGAACTGCGCCTGGGCGACGATCTCGCGGGCCTTCTCGATCGTCACGCCCTCGTTGGCGTTGACCGGGACCTTGGCGAGCTTCTCGGGGGTCGTCGCGGCGACCTCCTCGATGTCCATGCCGCCCGCGACCGAGGCCATGGCCAGGAAGGTGCGGTTGGTGCGGTCCAGCAGGTAGGAGACGTAGTACTCCTCGACGATCTCCGGAGCGGTCTCCGCGATCATCACCTTGTGGACCGTGTGGCCCTTGATGTCCATGCCCAGGATGTCCGTCGCGCGGGCGACGGCCTCGTCCGGGGTGGCGGCGAGCTTGACGCCGCCGGCCTTGCCGCGGCCGCCGACCTTCACCTGCGCCTTGACGACCGACTTGCCGCCCAGGCGCTCCGTCGCCGCGCGCGCCGCCTCAGGCGTGTCGATGACTTCACCGGCCAGCACCGGTACACCGTGCTTGGCGAAGAGGTCCCTCGCCTGGTACTCGAACAGGTCCACGCGCGTCCGTCCCTTGTCTTTTTAAGATTCGCAGTGATCGCGGTTGTCTGCGTGGGCGTGCCGCGAGGGCAACGTGACGGCGCTGTCACAAGGGGAGCGCACACGGTGACCGTGGACGCGGCATGTCCGTCCGGCAGGTTATCTCCGTGGGACGTAGGTCCCTAAATCGCACGTCACACCGGAGCGGTGATTCGCCTCACAGATCGCCTCACCCATGAGCTGCGAGTTCGTGCGATCTCACCATTTACGAGGGCCGATCGGGCCCACTCAAGCCTACGTACGAGTCCCGGGGGCGCAACCGCCGACGGAACGCCGCACGGAACCGCCGCCCCCCGAACCGCAGCCACTCCCCTGCCTCCCCTCTCTCCCCCGAACCGGCGTCC
>NZ_JOGB01000136.1 GCF_000719335.1 Streptomyces sp. NRRL S-87 | reverse complement strand
CCACCCGCCACCCGCCACCCGCCACCGGTGACGGACCCGCCATCACCCAATATCCAACGGATCGATCCGCACCCGAATCGGATCCGCAGCCGCAGGCCCCTTGGCCAGTCGGGCCGCCTGGGCTGCCTTCAGCGCGGCGGCCAGAGCCGCCCCCGACCCGGGCGGAACCCGAACCAGCGCCCGCGCCATCCCCCCGTCGCCGCCCCCGGCCTCGCCGCCCCCCGCTCCACCGCGCCGAGCCCCGCCCCCGCCCGAACGAGCCCCCGCGCGCGCACCCGAACCCGTACCAGCACCGGCACCAGCACCGGCACCAGCACCCGCCACCGGCCCGCCGGCCCCGACCCGAACCGGCACCCGAACCGGAACCGGAACCGGAACCGGCCCCAGAATCTCCGCGTCGGACGGCAGGGCCGCGCCGGCGAGGAAGGCCTCCAGGGTGTCGGGCCGGCCGGTCACCGCCGCCATCCGCGACACCGGCGGGAAGTGCAGTTCCGCCCGTTCGGACAGCTCCCGCACCGCGTGCCCGACCGGGTCCCAGCGCACGAGCGCCTGCACGGGCCGGAGCGACGGCTCGGCGACCACGACGACCGTGCCGTCCCCCCGCACCAGCGAGGCGGCCGTGATCCACCGGCGCAGCGCCTCCTCGCCCGCCCGCAGGTCGGGGAAGCCGAGCATCGCCCAGCCGTCGAGCAGCAGGGCGGCCGCGTACCCGGCGCCCTCGGCCACCGGCTCCGCGCCCGGTGTGGACACGATCAGCGCCGGGCGGTCCGGTACGGAGTCCAGTACGTGGTCCCGCCCCGAGGTGCGCACCGGCACCGCCGGGAAGGCCCGGCCGAGCTCCTCGGCCGTCCGCCGGGCGCCCACGATGCTGGCCCGCAGCCGTGCCGAACCGCAGGCGCCGCAGTGCCAGTCCGGTTCGCCGCGCCCGCACCAGCCGCAGCGCAGCGCCCGCTCGTCCGGCGCCTCCAGCGGCCCCGCGCAGGCCGTGCAGCGGGCCGGGGTACGGCACCGCTCGCAGGCCAGCCGGGGCACGTACCCGCGGCGCGGGACCTGGACCAGCACCGGGCCGGTCTTGAGGCCCTCGCGCACCGCCTGCCAGGCGAGGGTGGGCAGCCGGGCGGCCCGGGCGGCCTCGTCACGGGCCAGGTCGTCCTCACCGACCGTGCGCACGAGCGGCGCGGCGGCCCGCACCTCGTCGCGGTCGGCCGTCACCGGCCGGGCCCAGCCGGACTCCACCAGCTGCGCCGCCTCGACCGTGCAGCTGGTGCCGCCGAGCAGGAAGGCGCACTCCTCGTGCGCCGAGCGCAGTTCCAGGACCTCCCGCACGTGCGGGAAGGGCGCGTTGTCGTCGCTGTGGCTGGAGTCGCCGTCGTCCCAGATCGCGACCAGGCCCAGGTCCCGTACGGGCGCGAACATGGCAGACCGGGTCCCGATCACGGCCCGCACGGAACCGCGGTGCACGGCCAGCCACTGGCGGTAGCGCTTCTCCGGACCGGACTCGGCGGTCAGCACCGCGTGGCGGCCGTCTCCGAGGAGGGCGGTCAGGGCGGCGTCCAGCCGGGCCACCGACCGCCCGTCGGGCAGTACGGCGAGGGCGCCCCGACCGGCGGACAGGGCGGCGGCCATCGCGCGGGCCAGCTCGTCGGGCCAGCCCGGGCCGGGCAGCGCGGTCCAGACGGCACGCGGGTTGCGACCGGCGGCCAGCGCACCCAGGAAGGCGGGCCCGGCCGGGTAGCGCTGCCAGCCACCGGGCTCGGGGGCGGGCGGCGGGGGCAGCGGGTCGGGCGAGGGCCGGGACTCGGCGCGGGCGTTGCGCGGCGGCACGGCCAGTTGCAGGACGTCGGCGAGGCTCCCGGCGTACCGGTCGGCGACGGCCCGGGTGAGGGCGAGCAGGCGCGGGGTGAGGACGGGCTCGGGCGAGACCACGTGCGCGAGCGCGGCCAGCGGGCCGTTGTAGTCGCTCTCGGCGCGGCGCTCGACGATGAACCCGTCGATCAGCCCGCCGCCCTCCCGGCGGCCCTCGCGGACCTGGTGCGCCCCCGCGCCGAAGCGGACGCGGACCCGCACCCCGGGCTGGGCGGCCTCGTCGAGTTCGGCGGGGACGGCGTAGTCCCAGAGCTGGTCGAGGTGGAGCACGCCCTTGTTCACCAGGATCCGGGCGACGGGCAGCTGCTCGGCGAGCGGTGCGCCGCGCCAGGTGCGCGGCTTTGCCCGGGGCGCGGCGGCCTTGGCGGCCCGCACCGTCTCCCGGATGAGCGCGAGCTGCTCCGGCGGCCCTCCGCCCGCCTCCTGCCGCGGCCCCGCACCGGCCCCCCGACCCTCCCGCTCCCCGGCCGCCCGCGGACCCTCCCGCTCTCCGGTCTCCTGCGGTTCCTCCCGCTCACCCGCGCCATGCGGCCCCCCGACGGGCCCCCGCGCCGCGGGAGGGCGCCGGTCCCCGGCGGACTGCGGCCCCCGGGCAGCCGTTTCCCGCCCCCGGGCAGCCGTTTCCTGCCCCCGGGCCCTCCCGGCGGCCTCGCGGGGTTCGTTCGCGCTGGTCACACCAGCATTCTTACCAAAGCCCGCTGACACCGCCGCCAACGCCGACGGCCCCGGACCGAGGGGTCCGGGGCCGGGGCCGAGGTCGTGCAGACGAGTGCTGCAGACCAGTGCTTACAAACCGGTGCCTACAGACCGGCTGCCGTGCGGAGGGCGTCGACGCGGTCGGTGCGCTCCCAGGTGAAGTCGGGCAGCTCGCGGCCGAAGTGGCCGTAGGCGGCGGTCTGGGC
>NZ_JOGB01000135.1 GCF_000719335.1 Streptomyces sp. NRRL S-87 | reverse complement strand
GTGAGGGCCGGGTGCGTGCGGGGCCGGGGCGTTCAGGTCGAGTGGCGGCGCGGCGGGCGTGGCGGGCTCGGCGGGCTCGGCGGGCTCGGCGGTCAGGAGAAGGGCGGCAGGGCGGTGATCACGCGGGACAGGGCGGGTGGCAGCGGGTCCGCGGCCATGACCTCGTACCCGCCGTACACGAACTGGTACGTGAACCCGTCCGCGATCCCGCCCGGCCGACCCACCCGCGGCAGGTGCGGGAAGTCGGCGGCCTCGAGCGCGGCCTTCAGCCGGGCGAGCTCGGCGGGGGACATGTGGCCGGTTCCGGCGGGTTCGCCGCGCCGGAGGCGGGTGACGGTGCCGTCGTCTTTGACCAGCACGCTCTGGTTCACCCCGGCCAGGCCGCCGGTCCGGGTGACCCGCACGAGCCATGCGGTGGCCGGTGTGCTGGTGGGTGGGGTGCTGGGTGGGGTGGTGGGCGTGGCAGTGGGACCGCCGGTCGTGCGGCCGTCGGTCGTCGGGCCGGCGGTCGGGGTGGCTCCTGGACCGCCACTGGCGCCCGTGTCCGTCCCGGCGGCCGTGCCCGTCCCGTCTGCCGTGCCCGCCGTCGTCGACCCGGAGGGCTTGCCCGGGTCCGCCGGACCCGTGGTCATGGCCCCGGACGGTTCGCCCGCCCCCGGCGTGCAGGCCCCGAGCCCGCCGGCCACCGCACCCGTCAGCAGGGCCGCGGCCACCGCCCGCGCCACCGCCGTCCTGCGCGGGGTTCCTGGTCCGGACCAGCGGCCCGTCTGAGTGGAACTGCGCTTCACCTGCACGACACCTCCGCACCCGTTACGGCCGAGCACGAGTATGGGGGCCCCGTCCGTTCCGCGAAACCGTTCGGAGGCCGACATCAGCCGGACAGCAGAGCCCCGAGGACGTCCGTCCGGCCGGCTCCGAGGACGTCTGTCCGGCCCGCTCATGCCGCCGGGCCCGGGCCGGCCGGCCCGGGACGCCGAGCCGACGGCCGGGGGCGCCGAGCCGACGGCCGAGGGCGCCGGTGGAGGTGCGGGTGGAGGTGCGGGCGGCGGTGGCGGTGGCGGCTCGGCGTGGGTGGCCGCGTGGGTGCCGGCCGCCGTCGCGGTGGGGCTCGGGGTGTGGGGGCTGGAGCGGGGCGGGAGCATGTGGCGGGACGAGTCCGTCACCTACCAGGTCGCCCACCGCTCGCTCCCCGACCTGTGGGTGCTTCTCGGCCACGTCGACGCCGTCCACGGCCTCTACTACTTCCTGATACACGGGGTCTTCCGGCTCTGGGAAGGCGGCCTGTGGGCGCTGCGCCTGCCGTCGGTCCTCGCCACGGCCGCGGCCGCCGCGGGGGTCGGGACGCTGGCGCACCGTCTGGCGGAGCCGTGTTCCCGCCGTCCTGCGCGGCCGGCGGCCGGCTCCTGGGCGTTCACCGACGCGCTCCGTTCGCCGACTGGGGCGGCGGGGGCGGCTCGTACGGCTCCGGCGGCTCCGGCGGCGCCGGTGGGTCCGGCGGCGCCGGCTCGGGCGGGTGGTCCTGTGGCGCGGGCGGCTCGGGTCGTGGGGCGGGCGGTCCGGGTGGCTCGGGCGGCTCGGGTGGGTGGTCGCGCCGGGGGCGGGGTGGTGGCCGGGACGGCGTACGCGGTCCTGCCGCCGGTGCAGATGTACGCGCAGGAGGGGCGGTCGTACGCGCTCGTCGCCGCCGCGGTGGTCTGGGCGACGTACGCGCTGCTGCGCCGGCGCTGGGCGGCGTACACCGCGCTGGCCGTCGTGGCCTGCTGGCTGCACGAGTTCGCCGTCCTCGCGCTGTTCGCGCACGCCGTCGGCGCCCGGCGCCAACGCGCCTGGTGGCGGTGCGCTGCGGTGGTCCTGGTGTGCCTGGTCCCGCTCGGGTGGGTGAGCGCGGGCCAGGCCGGGGCGCAGCTGGGCTGGCTCGGCCGGCCGGGCGGGTCGGACTGGCTCGCGTACGCCGTGGCCGCCGCGGCGGGGCTGTGGCTGGCCCGCGGCCGGGACCCGCGCGCGGTGCGGGTGGCGCTGCCGCTCCTGCTGCTCCCGGCCGGACTGCTCCTGTCGGTGTCGCTCCTCCACCCCTGGTACGTCGACCGGTACGTGCTCTTCTCGCTCGCGGGGCTCGCACTGCTCGTCCAGCGGGTCCGGCTGGTCGCGGTGCTCGTGCTGGTGACGCTGCCGTGGACGCTGTGGCTGCGGACTCCGGACAGCCGCAAGGACGACGTCCTGGCCGTGGCGCAGGCCGTGCGCGAGCTGGCCCGGCCCGGCGACGCGGTGGTCTTCCTGCCGTCCCGGCGGCGCGAGTGGCTGCTGTCCTCCCCGGGCGTGTACGGGCACCTGCACGACGTCGCGCTGGTCCGGCCGCCCGCCGCGGAGGGCACCCTCCAGGGCTCGGAGCTGCCGTCCGAACGCATCCGGGCCGCCCTGCTCGCCGGTCCCCGCGCCGTCGCCCTGCTCGACCCCCCGGACCAGCCCCGCGACCCGTACCCGCGCGAGGCCGTCAAGCGGCAGACCCTCGTCTCGGGCTTCGAGCTCTGCGCCGTCCGCTCCGTCCACGGCGCGAGGGTGGCCCTGTTTTCGCGGCCTGGCTCGTGCTGAGGGGCGGGCTACCGGCTGATGTGGTGGGGGGTGTGTGGTGGGGGCGGTGGGTGGTGGGGGTGATGGTGGGCGGGGGGCGGTTGGTGGGTGGGTCCGGCCGGCCGCGGGGGGTGGGCCGGTGTCGGGGTGGGCTCGCTTCGGGGGCGGGTCCCGTGGTGTGTGGGTCCCCTCGCCTCTTGACCCGTCATGGCCTGCAGGCCTCCCCCAGCTACCGCTGGGAGGTGCCCCCAGCGGCAGGCCCACCCC
>NZ_JOGB01000134.1 GCF_000719335.1 Streptomyces sp. NRRL S-87 | reverse complement strand
CGCAGCACCCGGAGCATCCAGGCCCCGACGGCTGGTCAGCACCAACCGCGCGACACCCGCACCCGCCAGCCACCGCGCCACACGGCCACCCAGCGCACCGGTGCCACCGGTCACCAGAACCGTCCCGGACGGCGTCCAGGATGCGGAGCCCTCCGCACGGGCAGCCCGGACGAGCCTGCGTCCGAACACCCCTGACGACCGGACCGCGACCTGGTCCTCACCCGCCGCACCACCGGCCAGCACACCGACCAGCCGACCCATCGCCCGCTCGTCCCACACCTCAGGCAGATCGACCAGACCACCCCACCGCTCCGGCACCTCCAGCGCAGCCACACGACCCAGACCCCACGTCTGCGCCTGAACCGCAGACACCAGCCGGTCCGAACGACCCACCGACACCGCACCCCGGGTCAGGCACCACACCGGCGCCTCCACCCCGACATCACCCAACGCCTGCACAAGAGCAGCCGTGGCGACCACACCAGCGGACCCCGACTCGTCCAGGGCCAGGAGCGACACCACACCCGCGACACCCTCGACGTCGTACTCGGCCAGCAGACCCGCCAGCACGCCACGACCGACACCGTCCGCCCCGACCACGACCCGACGGACCTGTGCACCACGCCCCGCCAGCGCCGCGGTGACGGACTCCACGTAGGTGTCGTCGGCGAGCACCTCGGGAACGACGGCGAGCCACTCCCCCGCGGGCAGCTCCGGAGCCATGACGGCCGTCAGCGGCTTCCACTGCACCCGGTAGCGCCAGGCGTCGGCCTGCGCCTGCTCCCGGTTCTGCCGGTGCCAGGCCGCCAGGGCGGGGACGAACTCGCCTGGAAGGCGTACGTCGGCAAAGGCGATCCCGGCCTCGCCGCCCGTCAGGCATTCCTGAGCCAGCGCCGACAGCACGGCGTCCGGCCCGATCTCGACGTACGTCGTCACGCCGGCGGCCCCCAGCGCGCGGACGCCGTCCAGGAAGCGCACGCCCTCACGGACGTGCCGCACCCAGAAGTCGGCGCAGCCCATCTCGTCGGTGACCGCGGCACCGGTCAGGTTGGAGACCACCGGGATCTCCGGGGCCGCGAACGACAGCCCTTCCACCACCTGACGGAAATCGTCCAACATCCCGTCCATGAGCGGCGAATGGAAGGCGTGACTCACCGTCAGCCGCTTCGTCCTACCGACCACGCGCAGCGACCAGCACGCACGCGTCGTCCAGGGACAGCACCCCGGCCACGTGCGCGGCGGCGATCTCACCGACCGAATGACCGGCCACGAAGTCCGGCCGTATCCCGTACGACTCCAGCAGGCGGAACAGGGCCACCTCGACGGCGAAGAGCGCGGGCTGGGTGTACTCCGTCCGGTCCAGCACAGCGGCGTCCGAGCCGAACAGGACGTCCTTCAGCGGGAGTTCGAGGTGGGCGTCCATACGGGCGCAGACGGCGTCCAGCTCATCCGCGAACACGGTGTGGAGGTCGTACAGCTCACGCCCCATGCCCAGCCGCTGGCTGCCCTGTCCCGTGAACAGGAAGGCCAGCCCGCCCTCCGAGACGGTTCCCCGCACCAGACCGGGCAGTTCCGCACCGGCGGCGAGGCCGCGCAGGCCGGCGATGACCGCCTCGCGGTCCCCGGTGTCCGCGACCAGGACGGCACGCGACTCGAACGCCGAGCGGCCGGCCGCGAGGGAGTAGGCGGTGTCGGCGATGGCGACGTGCAGGTTGCGGGTCATCCACGCCACGAGCTGCTCGGCCTGGGCGCGCAGTCCCGCCGCGCCCTTGCCGGAGACGACGAACGGCACCACGGGCGCGGAGTCGGTGGCCCGGGTCCCGGGCGCGGTGCCGTCCGCGTCGTCGGCCGGCGCCTCCTCGATGATCGTGTGGGCGTTCGTGCCGCTCAGGCCGAACGACGACACGCCGGCGCGGCGCGGGCGGGTGCTCCGCGGCCACTCGACGGCCTCCGTCAGCAGCTCCACCTCGCCGGCGGACCAGTCGACGTGCGGGGTGGGCTCGTCCACGTGCAGGGTCCGCGGCAGCAGCCCGTGCTGCATGGCGAGGACCATCTTGATGACGCCGGCGACACCGGCCGCCGCCTGGGTGTGCCCGATGTTCGACTTCAGCGAACCCAGCAGCAGCGGCCGGCCCCCGACCCGCTCCTGGCCGTACGTCGCCAGCAGGGCCTGCGCCTCGATCGGGTCGCCCAGCCGCGTGCCCGTGCCGTGCGCCTCCACCGCATCCACGTCGGCGGCATCGAGGCCCGCGCTCGCCAGCGCCTGACGGATCACGCGCTGCTGCGACGGACCGTTGGGTGCCGTCAGGCCGTTGCTCGCGCCGTCCTGGTTGATCGCCGAGCCGCGCACCACGGCCAGCACCGGGTGGCCGTTGCGGCGGGCGTCGGAGAGCCGCTCGACGAGCAGCATGCCGACGCCCTCGCCCCAGCCCGTACCGTCGGCGGCCGCGGCGAACGCCTTGATCCGGCCGTCCTCCGCCAGCCCCCGCTGGCGGCTGAAGTCGATGAAGGCGTCGGGTGTCGACATCACGGTCACGCCGCCGGCCAGGGCCAGGGTGCACTCGCCCTGGCGCAGCGCCTGCACGGCCAGGTGCAGGGCGACGAGCGACGAGGAGCAGGCGGTGTCGACGGTGATCGCGGGGCCTTCGAGGCCGAAGACGTACGACAGGCGGCCGGAGACGACGCTCGCCGCGTTGCCGGTGCCGACGTGGCCCTCGAGGCCGTCGGCGTCCCCGGCGACGAGGGAGAGGTAGTCCTGGCCGTTGGTGCCGACGAACACGCCGGCGCGGCTGCCCTTGAGCACGGCCGGGTCGATGCCGGCGCGCTCGAAGGCCTCCCAGGAGGTCTCCAGCAGCAGGCGCTGCTGCGGGTCCATGGCGAGGGCCTCGCGGGGCGAGATGCCGAAGAAGTCCGCGTCGAAGTCGGCGGCGTCGTAGAGGAAGCCGCCTTCCCGCGTGTACGAGGTCCCGGGCCGGTCCGGGTCGGCGCTGTAGAGGCCGTCCAGGTCCCAGCCGCGGTCGGCGGGGAACGGGGAGACCGCGTCCGCGCCCTGGGCGAGCAGGCCCCAGAGGTCTTCCGGGGTCCGGACGCCGCCGGGGAAGCGGCAGCTCATCGCCACGATGGCGATCGGGTCCTCGTCGGTGGCGGCCGGCTGGGCGGTGTCCGCGGACCGGTCGCCGCCGGCCAGTTCCCCGCGCAGGTACGCGGCGAGGGCGGCCGAGGTCGGGTAGTCGTAGACGAGGGTGGCGGGCAGCCGCAGCGCGGTGGCGGCGCCGAGGCGGTTGCGCAGGTCGACGGCGGCCAGCGAGTCGAAGCCGAGTTCCTTGAAGGCGCGTTCGGCGCCGACCGCGTCGGCGCTGCCGTGGCCGAGGACGGCCGCTACGTGCGTACGGACGAGGCCCAGCAGCTCACGGTCCTGCTCGGCCCGGGGCAGCCCGGCCAGCCTCGCGAAGGCGGCACCTGCGACGTCGGCACCCGTCACGACGGTGCCGTGGCCGGCGGGCACGGGCTCGACCGCCTTCGCGCCGGTGACGAACTGGGCGACCGACGGGTTGGGGCGGACGGCCGCCACGACCGACGCGTAGCGGTCCCAGGCGATGTCGGCGACGGTCAGCGCGGTCTCGCCGGCGCCGACGGCCTGCGCCAGCGCGGCGACGGCCGCGTCGGGGGCCATGGGAGGCACGCCCTCGCGGCGCATCCTGGCGTCCATCGCCTCGTCGGCGGCCATGCCGCTCCCGGCCCACGGACGTGGAGGTTGCGCGCCGAGTCGGCCTTGGCCCGCAGTACGTTCTCGAATCGGTCGGGAGTCAGGGCGTCCAGGACACCGTCGTCCAGCACACCCGCGGTGTGAACCACCGCCGTCAGGCCCCCCGCCTCGGCGGACAGCAACTCCCGCAGCGCGTCCCGGTCGGCGGCGTCACACGCCACCACCGACACCTCCACACCCGACCCCGCAAGCTCCGCGACCAGTTCCGCAGCACCCGGAGCATCCAGGCCCCGACGGCTGGTCAGCACCAACCGCGCGACA
>NZ_JOGB01000133.1 GCF_000719335.1 Streptomyces sp. NRRL S-87 | reverse complement strand
CGCGGTGGCCGGGGTGGCGGTGGGGGTGGTCGCGGGTGTGGGGGGCCGGTCGGCGGTGGGGCTCACGGGGTGCTCCTGGGGCGGGAGCGGGGTGGTCGCGGGGGCGGGCGGGACGGCGTCGGAGGGGTGCGGGCAGCGGGTGGGCGGGAGCGGGTGGGCCGCCGCCGGGTCCGGTGGTGAGGAGCGGTGTGCCGCGAGGGCCGCCGCGACCTGGCCGACCGTGAGCCACGGGGCGGCCGCCGGGGCGTCCGGGGCGCCGCCGAGGGTGAGGATCTTGGCCACCTGGGGGGCGTACGCGGGCGAGGAGACCACCACCTCGGCCGTCGGGCCGTCCGCGACGACCTCGCCGCCCGCGAGGATCACCACGCGGTGCGCCAGTTCGGCGGCCAGCTCGACGTCGTGCGTGGCGAGCAGGATGGCGTGCCCCCGGTCGGCCAGCTCGCGCAGCACCTCCACCAGGCGGGCCTTGGCCGCGTAGTCGAGTCCGCGGGTCGGCTCGTCGAGCAGCAGCAGCCGGGGGCGGGAGGTCAGGACGATGGCCAGGGCGAGCGCCAGCCGCTGGCCCTCGGACAGGTCGCGGGGGTGGGTGTCGTCGGCGACGCCGGGGAGCAGCCGGGCGACCAGGGCCCGGCAGGTGCCGGGGTCGGCGCCCGCGTCCTGGTCCGCCGCCGTGCACTCGGCGGCGACCGTGTCCGCGTACAGGAGGTCCCGGGGCTCCTGGGGGACGAGGCCGACGTGGCGGAGGAGGGCGGCGGGCTCGGTGCGGTGCGGGGCGTGTCCGGCGACCGTCACCCCGCCGGAGTGGGGGGCGGTCATTCCGACGAGCGTCGAGAGGAGGGTCGACTTGCCGGCGCCGTTGCGGCCCATGAGGGCGGTGACCTCGCCGGCGCGGAGGGTGAGGTCCACGTTCCGCAGCACCTCGGTGCGGGCGCGGCGCACGTGGAGGGACTTCGCCGTGGCGACGGGGGCGCCGGTAGGGGGAGTCGGGGCCGGGGCTCCGGTCGTCGGGGCGGCGGTGGGCGGGGTCAGGAGGGTGCGGAGGGGGAGGGCCGCGCGGCGGGCGTCGCGGACGGACAGGGGGAGGGGGGACCAGCCGGCGAGGCGGCCCAGGGAGACCACCGGCGGGTGGACGGGGGAGACGGCCATGACCTCGGCAGGAGTGCCCAGGCGCGGGGTCCCGCCGGGTCCCGGGACGAGCAGGACCCGGTCGGCGTACTGGACCACGCGCTCCAGGCGGTGCTCGGCCATCAGGACCGTCGTGCCCAGGTCGTGGACCAGGCGCTGCAGTACGGCCAGCACGTCCTCCGCGGCCGCCGGGTCGAGGGCGGAGGTCGGCTCGTCCAGGACCAGGACGGCGGGGTGCGGGGTGAGCACGGAGCCGATCGCGACGCGCTGCTGCTGGCCGCCGGAGAGGGAGGCGATGGGCCGGTCCCGCAGGTCGCCCAGGCCCAGCAGGTCGAGGGTCTCCTCGACCCGGCGGCGCATGACGGCCGGGGCCAGCCCCAGGGACTCCATCCCGTACGCCAGCTCGTCCTCGACCGTGTCGGTGACGAAGTGGGCGAGCGGGTCCTGACCGACGGTGCCGACCACGTCGGCCAGCTCGCGGGGCGGGTGCGTACGGGTGTCACGCCCCGCGACCGTGACCCGGCCGCGCAGCGTGCCCCCGGTGAAGTGCGGGACCAGTCCGGAGACCGTGCCGAGGAGCGTGGACTTCCCGACGCCGGACGGCCCGACGAGCAGCACCAGCTCACCCTCCGGGACGGTCAGGTCCAGGCCCTGGAGGGTGGGGGCGGTCGCCCCGTCGTAGGTGACGGACACCTGCTCGAAGCGGATCACTGCTCTTGCTCCTCGGGAACGGGCGTGACGAAGGCCGGGAGGAGGCCCAGGAGGATCGCCGCGGCCGGCCACAGGGGGAAGGCGGGGACGACGAGGGGGACGACCCCCGGTCGCAGGTCCTCGGGGGCCTGCGCCGAGGCGAGGACGAGGCAGGCCGCGACGGCCGCTCCCGAGCCGGCGACCAGCCAGGCCCGCACCCCCCAGCGGTCGGGCCGGTAGTGGGTACGGACGCTCCGCCGGCCGCCCAGCCACAGCCCCGCGAGGGCGCCCCCGAGGCCGAGGAGGAGGACGGGCAGGCCGTAACCGGCGCCCTCGGCGGACAGCAGCCCGTACGTTCCGGCGCACACGCCGAGCAGGCCGCCGAGGGTGAGGAGGGCGGTGAGGCGGCGTACGGCGACCGGGACCCGGGCCGTGCGGCCGTAACCGCGCGCGTCCATCGACGCGGCGACCGCGACCGAGCGCTCCAGGGCCCCCTCCAGGACGGGCAGCCCGATCTGCAGGACCGCCCTGACGCCGCCCGTGGAACGGCCGCGCAGGCGGCGGGCGGCGCGCAGGCGGGCGACGTCGGAGACGAGGTTCGGCGCGAAGGTCATCGCTACGACCACGGCCACGCCGGCCTCGTAGAGCGCCGCGGGGAGGGACTTCAGGAGGCGGGTGGGGTTGGCGAGGGCGTTCGCGGCGCCCACGCAGACCAGCAGCGTGGCGAGCTTCGCGCCGTCGTAGGCGGCGAACACCAGCTGCTCGGCCGTGACCCGGCCGCCGAGGCGGATGCCCTGGGCCCAGTCGGGGAGGGGGACCTCGGGGAGGGTCAGGAGGGTGTGGGTGCCGGGGATGGGGGAGCCGAGGAGGACGGAGAAGGCGAGGCGGAGGAGGAGGACGGCGAGGCCGAGCTTGAGGAAGGCCCCGTAGGAGCGGGACCAGGGGGCGTCGGTCCGGCGGGCGGCGACGACGTAGCCGGCGGTGGTGAGGACCAGCGCCAGGAGGAGGGGGTTGGTGGTGCGGCTGGCCGCGGCCGCCAGTCCGAGGGCCCAGATCCACCAGGCGAGGGCGGGGATCGCGTTGGCGCGGGTGGCGGTGGGGGCGGTGAGGCGGGTGCGGATGCGGGGGGTGCGGATGCGGGGGGTTGTGGGGGGTGTTCGG
>NZ_JOGB01000132.1 GCF_000719335.1 Streptomyces sp. NRRL S-87 | reverse complement strand
GGCTGGGGGCTGGGTGGGTGGCGCGGTCTCAGCCTGGTTTGGGTACGAGTCGCTCCGGGCCCGGCGCGGGGTGGGAGCGCAGCTTCGCGCGCAGCTCCATGTCCGCCTCGGTCAGCCGCTGCGGGCCGCCGTGCGGCGGCACGCCGGAGACCGTCGCGCTCGGTGACTCCGGGGGGATATAGCGCGTGGGGGCGGTGGAGACCGTGTACGCGGTGGCCACCGCGATCGCCGCCATGAGGGCGAGCGCGGCGCGCGTCCACAGCCGTGCGCGGTGCTCCCCCGCGGCGCGTACGGCCGCGGCGGCGGGCGGTTCCAGTGCCACCGCGGGTACGACGGACCCGAGCCGGTGGTGCAGTGCGCCCGGGGTGGACAGTTCCGGGAGCCGGGCCGTGAGGTGGGCGTGGGCGTTCACGAGGCGCTGACCGGCGGTGGGGGTGGTGGCCTCGGTCTCGGCGGCGGTGTCGGGGAGGTCCAGGCCCACGCCGTCGTACAGCAGGACCGTTCTGCGGTGGACGGGCGGCAGCGCGAGCAGGGCGTCGAGGAGGGCCCGGTCGGCGGGGGAGGCCGGCGGGCGGTCGGGGTGCTTGTGGGCGCGGCGCAGTTGGTGCCAGGGGGAGAGCGCGTACTCGTACACGGCCGCGCGGACCCAGCCCACGGGGTCGCGGTCGGTGGCCACCTCGGGCCATCGCTGCCAGGCCTGCTGGAAGGCCCGTTCCACGGCCTCGTGCGCGAGGGAGCGGCGGCCGGTGAGGAGGTAGGCCTGGCGGGCGAGGGGGGCGGCGGCGTAGGCGTAGAGGGCGTCGAAGGTTTGGGTGGGGGTGGGTTCGGCTTCGGGGGTGGGGTGGGCGTCTGGGGTGGCACGGGTTTCTGGGGTGGGCTGGGCTCCTGGGGTGGGGTGGGTTTCGAGGGTGGGGTGGGTTTCGGGGGTGGGGTGGGTTTCGGTGGGGGGTTGGGCTTTGGGGGTGGGTGGCTCTGACTTGGCTTCGGGTTCGGTGGTGCGTTCGGGCTCCGGTTCTTCAGGGCTGGGTTCTGGTGCGGGTACAGCCGCGTGGTGCGGCGGGTTGTGGCGCGCCAGGGTCAGCGGCCGAACGGAGTGCTTGGGGGCAGCGGGCTGAGGGGGCGTCTGCTTCGGTCCGGGGTGCAGCAGGGCCGGTTCGAGCGGGTCCGGTTCGAGCAGGGTTGGTTCGAACAGGTCGGTTTCCGACAGATCCGGTTCGAGCAGGTCCGGTCCCAGCTGCTCCGGTTCGGGTGTGGCTTCTTCGGTTTCCGCTACGGACTCCGCCTCCGGCTCCGTCTCCGCCGCCAGGCGGGTGAGCAGCTTCGCGTACGCCTCCAACTTCCGGCCGCGGGGCTCAGTGCGGCCGGTCTCCCACGACCGGACCGTCGTCGTCGTGACGCCCATCGCGGCCGCCAGCTCGTCGGGAGAGAGCCCGCCGGCTTCGCGCAGCCGTCGGCGTTCCTTGGGGGAGGGCAGGGTCAACTCGGCGGCGGTGTCGACGCTGTGTGTCATGACGGACTCCCAGAAACCCACCATTGGCCGAAAAAGTACATAACCGTATATTGCGAGACACTACGATCATTCGCCTGTTACCCGGCAGCAGCGCGTGTCGTTGGGACCATGTCCGGGTGACCAACGTGACGTCCGGTCGCCGCCGTCGTTCTCCGGCGGCCGCCGCCTGCGTACTGGGTGGCGCTGTCGCCGCCGGGCTCGGCCTGGGCGGCCTGGCCGTCCTCGTCATGGTGCTGTGGATCAGCTCCCCGTACCCGGACAGCGGACCCGGCGCCGCCCTCCATATCGCCGCCGGCCTGTGGCTGCTGGCCCATGGCACCGAGCTGATCAGGCTTGACACGCTGTCAGGCGTACCTGCCCCCATCGGCCTCACGCCGTTGCTCCTGGTGGGGCTGCCCGTGCTGCTCATGCGGCGGGCGGCCCGGCTGGCGCTGTACGAGGACGAGGGGGGTGGGGAGGCCGGAGGCCTCGGTGACAGTGGGGGCGGTGGTGGCAGTGCTGGTGCTGGTGGTGGTGGTGGCGGTGCTGCCGGTGACGCCGCTGGTGGTGGCGGTGGTCTGGGAAGTGACGTTCCCTCAGGTGACGGGGCCTCTGCGGGCGCCCGGCTCCCGGGTGGGGGTGGCCCGTCGGCGGGCGGTGGGCTGCTGGGTGGAGGTCTTTCGCCAGGTGCCGTGTTCTCCGCAGTGACCTGCGGATACCTGGCGGTCGGCGCCGCCGCGACGGCGTACGCGGCGGGCGGACCGATGCCCGCCGACCCGCTGAGCGCCGCCTGGCACGTGCCCCTCGTCGCTGCGATCGCCGGAGCCGCGGGCGTGTGGAGCGCGCGCGGACGTCCGTACGGGGCCTTGCTCGGCTGGCTTCCGAGGGGCGTGCGGCGCTCCTGCGAGCGCCCCCGGTACGGGCGTGCGCTGCGCGCGGGGGTGGCCGGGGCGCTGGTTCTCGTCGGGGGCGGCGCCGTGCTGGTGGGGGCCTCGCTGGTGTTGCACGCAGGGCCGGCGCAGCAGTCCTTCCTGGAGCTGACCGGCGTCTGGTCGGGGCGCTTCGCGGTGCTGCTGGTCGCGCTGGCGCTGATTCCGAACGCGGCCGTGTGGGCCGCTGCCTATGCCCTCGGGCCCGGCTTCTCCCTGGGTGTCGGGGCGACGGCCACGCCACTCGGATTCGCGGGTGCGGCCCCGGCGATGCCGCGCTTCCCGTTGCTCGCCGGCCTTCCGGCGGCGGGCGAGGGGAGCCCGCTGACCTGGGCGGCACTGGCGCTGCCGGTGGTGGCGGGAGTGTGCGTCGGGCGTTTCGCCGGGCGCGACGCGGAGTCGGGTGGGGAAGGTGCGGTCGCCGCGGCGTGGGGGTCGGTCGTGTGCGGCGGGCTGATGGCGGCGCTGGCCGCGGCCGCCGGGGGCCCGGTGGGATCGGACCGCCTGGCCGCGTTCGGGCCGGTGTGGTGGGAGGTCGGAGCGGCTGCGGTGGGATGGACGCTTGTGGTCGCGGTTCCGGTCGCGGTGGCGGTACGGGCCTGGGCCGTACGGGGCCTCGCCACCCTGGACGACGACGCGGAGGACTGGGACGGGGGGCGCTGGGCGGACCGCGGGGTGCGCGAAGCCCGGTGGGCGGAGCTGCGGAAGTCGGCGGGGGCGCTGGTGCCGGAGTTCGGGGGGGCTGGGGCGGAGGTTGGGGCTGGGGCTGGTGCTGGTGCTGGGGCTGGTGCTGGGGCTGGTGCTGGGGC
>NZ_JOGB01000131.1 GCF_000719335.1 Streptomyces sp. NRRL S-87 | reverse complement strand
ACCAGCTTCTTCGGCCCCTGCGCCGTCCGGATCTCCCGGATCTTGAAGTCCATCGCATCCCCTGAGCTGGGGTGTTGCGACGACCACTAGAACGGAAGCCCTTGCCCCAGGGGTGGGCCTGCCGCAGGGCCTGCAGGCCATACCGGGTCAAGAGGCGAGGGGACCCACACACCGCGGGACCCACACACCGCGGGACCCACACACCGCGGGACCCTCACACCGTGGGACCCACGGTCCGGGTGGCAGGTACACCCCGGGATCCGTGATTCGGCTCTGTGTACGCGGACCCGTGCCTGGTTTCACCCCGCCCCGCCCCGCGCAAGCTCTTGGGGCGGTGCGGACACGGGGGAGCCGGGATCCGCGAGGGTCTGGGTCCCTGAGGAGCTACGGCCCCGCACCCCACGCCCCCACGCCTCCGCGCCCCGCCTGCGAAGAGGGTTCCGAGGAGCCCGCGAAGGGGGAGGCACATGACGCACGTCCTGGTGGTCGGAGGCGGGATCGGCGGGCTCGCGACCGCGCTGCTCGCCGCGCGGTACGGGCACACCGTCGAGCTGTTCGAGGGGGACCCGCGCGCCCCCGGGGCGGACCCGGCCGACGCCCTCGACCGAGAGGCGCTCGACCGCGCCTTCTTCGGACGCCACCGGCCCGCCGTCCCGCAGGCGACCCAGCCGCACGCCCTGCTCGGCGCCGCCCGCGCGGTGCTGCGCGCCGAACTGCCCGACGTGTACGCCCGGATGCTGGAGCTCGGCGCGCGGGAGCGGCACGACCTCGACTGGTTCGACGAGCGGCCACCGGCCCGCCCCGGGGACGAGGACCTCGTGACGGTGCAGGCCCGCCGGATCGTGCTGGAGAGCGCCCTCGGCGCCGCCGTCCGCGCCGAGCCGGGCATCACCGCCCACCACGGCGAGCGGGTCCGTGGCCTGGTGGCCGTGCGCGACCGGGCCGGGGCCCCGCCCCGGGTGACCGGCGTCCGGACCGCTTCGGGCAGCCGGGAGGGGGAGCTGACGGTGGCGGCCGGCGGCCGGCGCGGCGACGTGGAGCGATGGCTGGCCGACGCGGGCTGCCGCCCGCCGCTCGTCGAGCGGCACCGGACGGGGCTGGCATACCTGTGCCGCTGGTACCGGCTGCCCGAGGGACGGTCGGACGGGCCGCGGCGGCCGTGGGCGGTGGCGGGCGGGCGGTTCGCGGGCTGCGCGGTCTTCCCCGCCGACAACGGCACCTTCGCCGTGACCCTGTTCGTCCACACCACGGACCCCACCCGCGCCGCCCTGCGCGATCCGGCCGTATTCGAAGCCGCCGCCCGCACGTTCCCACCGGCCGCGGCCTGGCTGGACATCGGCGCGCGGCCGCTGTCGGACGTCATCGCCACCGCGGCGCTCGACAACCGCTGGAGCGCGCTCGCCGACGGGCACGGACCGGTCGTCGTCGGCCTGGTCCCGGTCGGCGATGCCATCACCCACACCAACCCCACCCTCGGCCAGGGTGTGTCCCTGGCCCTGTGGGCCGCCCGCCGGGTGGCCACGACCGTGCACGAGGAGCCCCGCTCGCTCGGCTTCGCCACTGGCTACCTGGCCTGGGCGCGGGCCACCCTGCGGCCCTGGTTCGACTTCCAGGTCGTGGCCGACGCCGCGCTCGACCAGCGCTTCGGGATCGGGGCGCTCGGCGGCACGGCGGCCCCGGCCGCCGCGCCCCGTGAGACGGCGGCCCTCTTCGAGTGCGCGCTCACCGACCCGGTGGTGATGCGGGCCAGGGCCCGGGTCCGGCACCTGGCGGAGACCCCCGCGCGGGCGTACGCGGCCCCCGACGTGAAGGCCCGCGTCGCCCGCTGGCTCGCCGCCCGGCCCGACTACGTCCCGAACGCCGCCGGGCCGGACCGGGCCACCTGGGAGAAGCTCGCGACTCGGTGACGGGACTGCCCGGTGCGTCGCCGCGGGGCGTAGGGGCGTAGGGGCGTAGGCGGGCTGGCGGGGTGGCGTGCTGGCGGGGTGGCGTGCTGGCGTCTCGTAACAGCGTGTTGTGCGTGCCTGTTGTGCGCTTTGTCGTGCGGCCTGTGGTGCACCCTTCGTGCGGTGCTGAAGTGCGGGCCCGTCGTGCCCGCTCACCCGCCGAGGACCTCGGCCAGGTCGTAGCGGGGGACCTCCTCCAGCTGGGCGTACGTGCAGCTGTCGGGCGTGCGGTCGGGGCGCCAGCGGCGGAACTGCGCGGTGTGCCGGAACCGGTCGCCCTCCATGTGGTCGTAGGCGACCTCCACCACGCGCTCGGGGCGCAGCGGGACCCAGGAGAGGTCCTTCTTGCCGGACCAGCGGCTGGGGGCGCCGGGCAGTCGGGCGGCCTCGTGGGCGCTGTCGTCCGTCCAGGCGGCCCACGGGTGGTCCGCCACGTCGTCGAGGCGCAGGGGCTCCAGCTCCTCGACCAGTTCGGCGCGGCGCTTCATCGGGAACGCGGCGCACACGCCGACGTGCTGGAGCGCACCCCGTGCGTCGTACAGGCCGAGCAGCAGCGAGCCGAGCACCGGGCCGCTCTTGTGGAAGCGGTAGCCCGCCACGACGGTGTCGGCGGTCCGTTCGTGCTTGATCTTGAACATCACGCGGGCGTCCGGCCGGTAGGGGAGGTGGAGGGGCTTGGCGACGACCCCGTCGAGCCCCGCTCCCTCGTACCTGTCGAACCACTCCTGGGCGAGTGCGGCGTCGGTGGTGGCCGGGGCCAGGTGTACCGGGGGGCCGGCCGGGCCCAGGGCGTCCGCGAGGGCGGCGCGGCGCTCGGTGAGCGGGGCCGCCCGCAGGTCGGTGTCGCCCAGGGCGAGCAGATCGAAGGCCACGAAGCTGGCGGGGGTCTGCTCGGCGAGCAGGTTCACCCGGGATGCGGCGGGGTGGATGCGCTCGGTCAGCCGGTCGAAGTCCAGTCGACCGTCGTACGCGATCACGATCTCGCCGTCCACGACGCACCGCTCGGGCAGGTTCGCCCGCAGGGCTGCCACCAACTCGGGGAAGTAGCGGGTCAGCGGCTTGCCGGTACGGCTGCCCAGCTCGACCTCGGCGCCGTCGCGGAAGACGATGCAGCGGAAGCCGTCCCACTTGGCCTCGTACTGCATCCCCTCCGGGATCCGGGCCACGGACTTGGCGAGCATCGGCTTGACGGGCGGCATCACCGGCAGGTCCATACGACGATTCTGCGGGGTGGGGGGTGGGGGCGCCTGGTGGGGCGGCTCGCTTCGGGGGCCTGACCGGGGTCGGGGTGGGCTCGCTGCGGGGGCCTGACCCGGGGTCGGGTGGGCTCGCTGCGGGGGCCTGACCCGGGTGGGGGGTGGGCTCGCTTCGCGGGGCCGTCCCGTGGTGTGTGGGTCCCCTCGGCGCTTGACAGGGGCGGCCTGCAGGCCTCCCCCAGCTACCGCTGGGAGGT
>NZ_JOGB01000130.1 GCF_000719335.1 Streptomyces sp. NRRL S-87 | reverse complement strand
AGCCCCCCGAGACCCCCGACACCCCGCGCCCCCCTCACACCGGCGGCAACTCTCCCGACCCCCGTGCGATGAGCCGCGTCGGCAGCTCGACCCGCTCCGGCGCGAGCCGGGCCCCCGAGAGCCGCGCGAACAGGCGCTCGGTCGCCACCCGGCCCAGGGCGGCGGGGTCCTGGGCCACGACCGTGACGCCGGGCCGCAGGAGGTCCGCCAGTTCGAAGTCGTCGAAGCCGACCAGCGCCACCGGCCGGTCGAGCTCCGCGAGCACCCGGACGAGGGTCACGGTCACCCGGTTGTTCCCCGCGAACAGCGCGGTGACGGGCGCGTCGCCGGCCAGCATGTGCCGCGCCGCCCGGGTCACGGTGGCAGGGTCGGTGGCCCCCAGTGCCACCCACTCCGGCACCACCGGCAGGCCCGCGTCCGACATCGCCGCGCGGTAGCCCCGTACCCGCTCCTGGGCGGTGTGGATGCGCGGCTGGTCGCCGATGAAGCCGATCCGCCGGTGGCCGTGGGCGACCAGGTGCGCGACGCCTTCGCGGGCCCCGCCGAAGCTGTCGGAGAGCACCACGTCCGCCGCGATCCGGCCCGCCGGGCGGTCCACGAACACGGTCGCCACGCCGGCCCGCATCTCCGGCTCCAGGTAGCGGTGGTCGTCCCCGGCCGGGATCACGACGAGCCCGTCCACCCGCCGCGCGCACAGGGCCAGGGCCAGCTCGCGCTCCCGGTCCGGGTCCTTGGCGCTCGACCCGTTGATGAGGAGCGCGCCGTGCGCCCGCGCGACCTCCTCGACCGCCCGGTTCAACGGCCCGTAGAAGGGGTCGGCCAGGTCCTCCAGGACCAGTCCGACGGTGGCCGTGCGCCCCTTGCGCAGCACGCGCGCGCTGTCGTTGCGGCGGAAGCCGAGGTCGGTGATGGCGTTCTGGACCCGCTGCTCGGTCTCCGGGGTGACCCCCGGCTCGCCGTTGACCACGCGCGAGACCGTCTTCAGCCCCACGCCGGCCCGGGCCGCCACGTCCTTCATCGTCGGGCGCAGGCCGTAGCGGGCGGAACCGGAGGAGACGGTCACGGTCAGGGGCCTTTCGGGCGGACGGGGTGGGGAACGGGCCGGAGACCGGCAGGGGGGAAAGCGGGGAACGGGCTGGGAACGGGCTGGGAACGGGCTGGGCACCCGATGGGAAGCGGCAGGGAAGGGGCCTGGAACTACAGGGTAGGCCCGGTGCGTCGGTCATCGTGTGCCCGGGGTGGCATCGGGTGCCTCCGGCGCGGACCGAATGGCCGGTAACGGGGTTTCCGCCTCCGGGTGTTGCGGGCAAGCCACAGGGGGCCTCGGCCGAGGCCTCCGTCAGGAGGGGGACAAGTGATCGTCTGGATCAACGGCACGTTCAGCGCCGGGAAGACCAGCACCGCACGCGAGCTGACCGGCCTGATCCCGGACAGCGCCCTGTTCGACCCCGAGGTGGTCGGCGGCGTCCTCAAGTACCTCCTCCCGCCCAAGTACGTGGCGCAGGTGACGGACTACCAGGACCTGGCGATCTGGCGGCGGCTGGTCGTCGACGGGGCCACCGCGATGCTGGCCGAGCTCGGCGGCACCCTGGTCGTACCGATGACCCTGCTGCGCCAGGAGTACCGCGACGAGATCTTCGGCGGCCTGGCCGCCCGCCGTATCCCGGTGCGCCACATCGTGCTCACTCCTGATGAAACGATCCTGCGGGAGCGCATCGCGCACCGCGAGGAGCCGGGCGTCGCCGTCCCCGAGGTCGAGACGCGGGTCCGCCAGTGGGCGTACGACCGCATCCCCGCGTACCACGAGGCCCTGGACGGCTGGCTGCGCGCGGACGCCCACGCCGTCGACAACGGCCGGCTGACCCCGCGCGAGACCGCCGAGGCCATCGTCGAACTCCTGCGTTCCGGTGGCGTCCCGCCCTGCGACATCGTGCAGACCCCGGAGCCGACCCGGGAGACCGTGGCGTCCGGGGTGCTGCTGTTCGACGACGAGGACCGGGTGCTGCTCGTCGACCCCACCTACAAGCCGGGCTGGGAGTTCCCCGGCGGCGTGGTCGAGGCGGGCGAGGCCCCGGCCCGGGCCGGCATGCGGGAGGTGGCCGAGGAGGTCGGGGTGGAACTCGGCGCGGTGCCGCGGCTGCTGGTCGTTGACTGGGAGCCGCCCCGCCACCCCGCCTTCGGCGGACTGCGCTTCCTCTTCGACGGCGGGCGGCTGTCCGCCGAGCGGGTCCGGGACCTGCGGCTGCCCGGCGCGGAACTGCGCGGGTGGCGGTTCGTCACCGAGGAGGAAGCGGCCCGGCTACTGCCGCGGGTCCGGTTCGAGCGGCTGCGCTGGGCCCTGCGGGCCCGGGAGCGGGGGACCGTGCTCAATCTGGAGGCGGGGGCGCCGGTGGGGTGAGGTGGGGGGCTTAAGGGGCGGCTCGGGGGCGGCTCAGGGCAGGTTTGGGGGCGGCTCAAGGCTGGTTTGGGGGCTGGCTCGGGGGGCTTTCGGGCTTGGGTTCGGGTTCGGGTTGTTGTCCTCGTTCGGTCAGTGCTGCGCCGCCGCCTTGAGCGTCGCCGCCGTGTCACTGACCAGTGGGTCGCCGTGCCCGAAGCAGGCCACCTCCGGTTCCAGCGCGGCCAGCCGCCGGAAGGACTCCAGTGCCCGCCGCCGGTCGGTGTTGAACACCCCGAGCATCACCTGCTGGACCCCCGCCACGCAGTCGCCGGTGAACAGCACCCCGTGCCGCGGCAGGTGGACGGCGATGCTGCCGTCGGTGTGCCCGGGGGAGTGCACCGCGTACGCCCCGTCCCCGAAGCCGAGTTCCTCGCCGTCCACCACTTCTCGGTCGACCCGGGTCGGCGGCGCCTCGGGCACCGTCAGCCCGTGCGCGTACAGCGGGACCTCCCAGTCGAGCAGTACCGGCTCGGGCACCGGCGCGAGTCCCCGGATGACCGGGGCGTCCAGACCGTGTGCGATGACCTCGGCGCCGTAGCGGGCGGCGAGTTCCTCGGCCGCGCCGACGTGGTCGCGGTGGCAGTGCGTCAGGACGATGCGCCGCAGGGCCGCGGGGTCGAGGCCGAGGGAGCGTATGCCGGCCTCGATGTCCGGCCCGGAGGCGGCGTCGCCGGCGTCCACGAGCGTCAGCTCGGCCGCGTCGCCGGAGCCGTCCCGCCAGAGGTAGGCCTGGCCGATCCGGAAGCGGAGCAGGTGCAGCTGCGGGAGTATCTCGACAAGATCCATGCTGCGACCGTACGCAGGGAGTTGCGGGCGGGGCACGCGAATACGCCGGGCGCGGACTTCGCCCAGAGCGCAGTCGGGGTGTGGGGAACGGGGCCGGTGTCGGGGTGGGGTGGCTTCGGGGGGCCGTCCCGTGGTGTGTGGGTCCCCTCGGCGCTTGACAGGGGCGGCCTGCAGGCCCTGCGGCAGGCCCACCCCAGGGGCTTTGGGGCTTCGCCCTGGC
>NZ_JOGB01000129.1 GCF_000719335.1 Streptomyces sp. NRRL S-87 | reverse complement strand
CCTCGACACCCTCGACCCCGCCGCCTACGACCACGTCCAACCCCTCCAAGCCATCTGCGCCTACCTCCTCAAGCAGGAGGACTGGGACAACCTCCTCCCGGCGGTGGACGCACTGGCGAACCAGGGCAAGGTCGCGTCGCCGCTGCACGAGCAGGACGGCCGGATCTACTGGTGTGCCGAGCACCTCGACGACCCGCAGGGCCGTCGCGTGCTCGACGTGACGAGCCTGGGCCTGCACGCCAAGAGCATCGACAAGATGTTCCTGCGCAACGAGCTCACCGCGTACGCGGCGAAGGACGGCTCCGTCACGCTCAGCGGCCGCGTCGTGAACCCGCTGGGCCGCATCAAGCCCGGCGCGAAGCTGAGCGCCGAGCTGGAGTTCCGGGCCCGCCGCAAGGTCGGCGTCAAGCCGGTCCGCTTCCCCGTCGCGACGGTCACGCACGCGGGCACCGCCGTCACGTGGACGGCCACCGCCGACCTCGCCGCACAGCTGCGCCCGATCGGCGTGGTGGACGCCGTGTGGGACGTCCGGCTGCACCTGGACGCGGACGGCGTACGGACCACGACCCGCCTGTCCGCCGGCAACCCGGAGCTCGTCGAGGGCGCCCTGCCGGTGCGGCCGCGGCTGACGCGCATGGTCGCCGACCACCTGGAGCCCGAGGTCTCCCCGCGCGGCCACCTCGCCTTCTGCCTCGCCTCGTACGACAAGCGCGCCGAGAACATCCAGGCGTTCATCGACCGCAGCATGCAGGCCGCCCCCGCGCGGCTGGCGAAGTCCGGTGTCCGCAAGGCGAAGGGCGTCCGCGGCAAGCTGTCCTCGGGCGAGACCAAGCTGCGCCTGTACCACGAGGTGTTCTCCAAGCTGCCGGTCAAGAAGGGCCTGGTCGTCTTCGAGAGCCACCTCGGCAAGCAGTACAGCGACAGCCCGCGCGCCATCTACGAGGAGATGCGCCGCCAGGGCGTGCAGTTCGAGGCCGTCTGGTCCCACGAGGGCTCGACCAAGGGCTTCCCGAAGGACGCCACCCTGGTCAAGCGCTGGTCGCTGCCGTACCTCAAGGCGCTGGCCCAGGCCGAGTTCTGGATCGACAACCAGGGCTTCCCGCTCAAGCTCACCAAGCGCCCCGAGACCACGTACATCCAGACCTGGCACGGCTCCGCGCTCAAGCGCATGGGCTTCGACGAGGCGGCCTGGAAGCTCAAGTCCAAGCCGCAGCAGGACGAGATGCAGCGGACGCTGGACCGCTTCGACCGCTTCCTGATCCGCTCCGAGCACGACACCCGAACCCTCGCCAAGGCCTTCCGCCTGCAGGAGAAGGTGCTGCTGCGCACGGGCTACCCGCGCAACGACGCCCTCGTGGCCGCGAAGGAGCGCGAGGACGCCTCCGGCGTGCGCGAGCGCGGGAAGCTGGCGGCCGAGCTCGGCATCCCCGCGGACAAGAAGGTGCTGCTGTACGCGCCCACGTTCCGCAACCGCGGCCGCGGCAGCGCCGCCTTCGAGCTGCCCTTCGACGTGGAGGAGTTCGCCGAGCGCTTCGGCGACCGGTACGTGCTGCTGGTGCGCTCGCACTACCTCAACCACGTCACGCTGCCGCCGTCGGTGCGCGGCCGGGTGATCGACGTGTCGTCCTCGCCGGACGTGTCGCCGGTGCTGGAGCTGGCCGACGCACTGATCACGGACTACTCGTCGATCATGTTCGACTACGCGCTCCTGGACCGCCCGATCTTCCTCTTCGCGTACGACTACGAGGAGTACACGACCGAGCGGGGCGCCTACTGGGACCTCTTCGAGTCGGCCCCGGGCCCGGTCGTGCGGACGGCGGCCGAGCTGTTCGAGGAGATCGGCTCGCTCGACCGCGCGGTCGCCGAGCACGCCGCCGACCGCAAGCGCTTCGTTGCCGAGTTCGGCGAGTACGACACGGGTTCCGCAGCCCGCCGCATCGTCGACGAGTTCTTCTCCCACAGGAGGAATGGATGACCGAGTACGCCGACCCGCGGCGCGACATCTTCTTCGTCGGCAACCAGGTCGACGAACTGGGCGGTGTGACCACCTGGACGCACCAGATGGCCCGCCTGTTCACCGAGCGCGGCCACAACGTCCACGTCATCGGCATCACCCAGGCCGAGGTCGTCCAGGACATCGGCACCGACCTGCCGTACCCGACGACGACCCTCTACGGCGACCGGCACCCGGGTCCGGTGCCGCGCATCCAGGGCGTGCACAAGCTCAACGTCGGCCGGCGGCTGCAGAAGTCCCGTCGCGACGAGGGCATGCAGGAGCAGGCCGCCAGACTGACCGCGATGTTCCGCGCGGCCGGTAAGGGCGCGGTCGTGATCGTCACGCAGGTGTGGGCCATGGAGTGGGTGGTCCTCGCGGACACCTCGGACGTGACCGTCATCGGCATGAGCCACGAGTCCTTCGAGTACACCAAGGCCTGCTCGCGCTTCCCGCGCGTGCAGCGGTACTACAAGGACGTCGACCGGATGCTGGCGCTGACCCAGGAGGACTCCGACCTCTGGATCCGCCAGGGCCTGAACAACGCCTCGTACATGCCCAACCCGCTGCCGTTCATGCCGGGCGAGCCCTCGCCGCGCAGCGAGAAGGTCGTCGCGAGCATCGGCCGGCTGGCGGACCAGAAGGGCATCGACATGCTGCTCGACGCCTGGGCCGAGGTCGCACCGGAGCACCCGGACTGGACGCTGCGCATCTACGGCTCCGGCGAGGACGAGGAGATGCTCAAGAAGCAGTGCTCCGAGCTGGGCCTGGACTCCTCCGTCGAGTGGATGGGGCGCACCAGCGACGTGATCGGGGCCCTGCACGGCAGCTCGATCTTCGTGCAGTCCTCGCGCGGCGAGGGCTTCCCCCTCGCCCTGATGGAGGCGATGGCGGCCGGCGTGCCCTGTGCCGCGTTCGACTGCGCGCCGGGCGTGCGGGAGATCATCCACGACGGCGAGGACGGCCTGCTGGCCGCCCTGGGCAACACCACCGGCCTCGCCCGCATCCTGAGCCGCCTGATGGCGGACAAGGAGCTGCGCGACGGGATGGGCGACCTGGCCCGTGAGCGAATACAGCGGTACGTCCCCGCGGAGATCGTCGCCCGCTGGGAGCAGCTGTTCTCCTTCCTCGACCGTTGATGAGCGGGCCGGTTTCCTTCGTGTTGGACAAGTTGGTGGATTCATGGGCATGAACAATTCGCAGCAGACGGTGACCAAGGCCGTCATCCCGGCGGCTGGTCTGGGTACCCGGTTCCTGCCGGCGACCAAGGCCACCCCCAAGGAGATGCTGCCCGTCGTCGACAAGCCGGCGATCCAGTACGTGGTCGAGGAGGCGGTCTCCGCCGGCCTGAGCGACGTACTGATGATCACGGGCCGCAACAAGCGGCCGCTGGAGGACCACTTCGACCGCAACTACGAGCTGGAGTCGGCCCTGCAGGCCAAGGGCGACGACGACCGGCTCAAGAAGGTC
>NZ_JOGB01000128.1 GCF_000719335.1 Streptomyces sp. NRRL S-87 | reverse complement strand
GGGCTTCGCCCTGGCCTGCGGCCACCCCTGGCCCGGGCCTGCCTCCGGACCAGCCTGCCACCCCTGTCAAGCGCCTCCCCCACACACCACGGGACCCACCCGGCACCGCCAAGGATGTGGAACCGGGGTCTGGGTGACGTGGGCCGACCGGCGTGGTTTACGGGAGGGTGAGGCGGGGCTTCGGGGCGTCGGTGCGGCCGGTGGGTGGGGTGCGGCTGCCGGCGCGGTAGGGGGCGGGCCAGGGGGCCGCGGGGCCGGTGTAGCCCTGGTCGGCGGCGGCGTGCAGGGTCCAGTGGGGGTCGTACAGGTGCGGGCGGGCCAGTGCGCAGAGGTCGGCCCGGCCGGCCAGCAGCAGGGAGTTGACGTCGTCCCAGGAGGAGATGGCGCCGACGGCGATGACGGGGATGTTCAGTTCGTTGCGGATCCGGTCGGCGTACGGGGTCTGGTACGAGCGGCCGTACTCGGGGCGCTCGTCGGGGACGACCTGGCCGGTGGAGACGTCGACGGCGTCGACGCCGTGCTCGGCGAAGGCGCGGGCGATCGCGACGGCGTCCTCGGCGGTGGTGCCGCCGGCGGCCCAGTCGGTGGCGGAGATGCGGACCGTCATGGGGCGGTCGGCGGGCCACGCCCCGCGGACGGCGTCGAAGACCTCCAGCGGGAAGCGCAGGCGGTTGGCCAGGCTCCCGCCGTACTGGTCGGTGCGGTGGTTGGTGAGCGGCGAGAGGAAGCCGGAGAGCAGGTAGCCGTGGGCGCAGTGGAGTTCGAGGAGGTCGAAGCCGCAGGCTGCGGCCCGAGTGGCGGCTTCGGTGAACTGCGCGCGGATCACGTCGAGTTCGGCTGCGGTGAGGGCGTGCGGGACCTGGCTGACGCCGGGGAGGTACGGGAGCGGCGAGGCGGCGGTGAGGGGCCAGTTGCCGTTCTCCAGGGGTTGGTCCATGCCCTCCCACATCCGGCGGGTGGAGCCCTTGCGGCCGGAGTGGCCGAGTTGGACGCCCAGGGCGGCGCCGGGGGCCTGGGCGTGCACGAAGTCGGTGATCCGGGTCCATGCCGCGGCCTGCTCCGCCGTGTACAGGCCGGCGCAGCCGGGGGTGATGCGGCCCTCGGGGCTGACGCAGACCATCTCGGTCATGACCAGTCCGGCGCCGCCGAGGGCGCGGGAGCCCAGGTGGACGAGGTGGAAGTCGCCGGGGACGCCGTCGGTGGCGGAGTACATGTCCATCGGGGAGACCACGACCCGGTTGCGCAGCGTCAGCCCGCGCAGCCGGAGGGGGGTGAACATCGGCGGGGTGCCGGGCGGGCAGCCGAAGTCCTGTTCCACGGTGCCGGTGAAGCGGGGGTCGCGCAGCCGCAGGTTGCCGTGGGTGACGCGGCGGCTGCGGGTGAGGAGGTTGAAGGCGAACTGCCGTGGCGGCTGGTCCACGTACCCGGCGAGCTCTTCGAACCAGCGCAGGCTGGCGGCCGCGGCGCGCTGGGTGGACTCGACGACGGGCTTGCGCTCCGCCTCGTACGCGGCCAGGGCGGCCGGCAGGTCCCCGGGGTGCTCCTCGACGCAGGCGGCCAGGGCGAGGGCGTCCTCGACGGCGAGCTTGGTGCCGGAGCCGATGGAGAAGTGCGCGGTGTGTGCGGCGTCGCCGAGCAGCACGGTGTTGCCGTGCGACCAGTGCGCGTTCACGACCGTGCGGAAGGCGGTCCAGGTGGAGTTGTTGCCGCGCAGCGGGCGGCCGCGCAGGGCTTCGCTGAAGAGCTTGGCGCAGCGGGCGGCGGACTCGGCCTCGTCGCACAGGTCGAATCCGGCGGCCCGCCACACCTCCTCGCGCATCTCCACGATCACGGTGGAGGAGTCGGCCGAGTACGGGTAGGCGTGCAGTTGCACCACGCCGTGCTCGGTCTCGGCGACCTCGAAGCGGAAGGCGTCGAAGGCGAAGTCGGCGGCCAGCCAGATGTAGCGGCAGCGGTGGCCGGTGATCCGGGGTTCGAAGGCGTCGGCGTGCGCCTCGCGGGTGCGGCTGTGCACGCCGTCGGCGGCGATGACCAGGTCGTACGCGGCCGCCAGCGCCGCGGCGGGCGGTGCTTCGCGCTCGGTGTGCAGGACCACGCCGAGGCCGGCGCAGCGCTCGTGGAGGATGCGCAGCAGGGCGCGCCGGCCGAGGGCGGCGAAGCCGTGGCCCCCGGAGGTCAGGATCCGGCCGCGGTGGACGACGTCGATGTCGTCCCAGCGGACGAACTCCCGTTCCAGCGCCCGGTAGACCTCCGGGTCGGCGTGCTCGATGCCGCCGAGGGTCTCGTCGGAGAGCACCACGCCGAAGCCGAAGGTGTCGTCCGGGGTGTTGCGCTCCCAGACCTCGATGCGGCGGTCCGGCCCCAGCCGCTTGAGCAGGGCGGCCGCGTAGAGGCCGCCCGGTCCGCCGCCGATGACCGCGATGCGCATCCGGGCCTCACTTCCCCCGCCACGCGGGCGGCCGTTTGCCGGTGAAGGCCGCGTGGAACTCCGCGTAGTCCTGGCCGTTCATCAGCAGTGCCTGGGTGTTGGCGTCCAGTTCGACGGAGGCGGCCAGCGGCATGTCGAGCTCGGCCGTCAGCAGCGCCTTGGTCTGGGCGTACGCGAGGGCGGGGCCGGCCGCGAGGTGGGCGGCCAGCTCGGCGGCCCGGACGTCGGCCTTGCCCTCGTCGGTGAGTTCGCTGAGCAGGCCGATCCGCTCGGCCTCGGGGGCCCGGACCGGTTCGCCCAGCATCAGCAGACGGGTGGCGTGGCCGAGGCCGACGACCCGGGGCAGCAGGTACGCCGCCCCCATGTCTCCGCCGGAGAGGCCGACCCGGGTGAAGAGGAACGCGAAGCGGGCGGTGGGGTCGGCGATCCGGAAGTCCGCGGCGAGGGCCAGCACCGCGCCGGCACCCGCGGCCACCCCGTGCACGGCGGCGATCACGGGGAAGGGGCATTCCCGGATCGCCCGCACGACCTGGCCGGTCATCCGGTTGAAGTCGAGGAGCTGGTCGGTGTCCATGGCGAGGGTGGCGCCGATGATCTCGTCGACGTCGCCGCCGGAGCAGAAGCCGCGCCCCTCGCCGCCCAGCACGAGGGCGCGGACCGCGCGCTCCCGGGACAGTTCGGCGAGGAGGTCGCGCAGGTCGGCGTAAGCACCGAAGGTGAGCGCGTTCAGCTTCTCGGGGCGGTCGAGGGTGACCGTGGCGACACCGTCCTGCCGGGTCACCCGCAGGTGACGCCAGCGGTCGGTACGGGCTGCGGAACCGGTGAAGGGGCTCACGGGAACGAACGTATCACCATCTCGTGACGTACGTCAGCCAAGCGCGATAACCCTGCTCTCGGACGCCCCCGCGGGCTCCCCATGGCCGCCGACGGGCCGCCAGGGCGAAGCCCCAAAGCCCCTGGGGTGGGCCTGCCGCAGGGCCTGCAGGCCGCCCCTGTCAAGCGCCGAGGGGACCCACACACCACGCGACCCACCCATCGAAGCGAGCCGACCGAAGCCCCCGGCCACTCCCCGAAGCCCCCGAGCACCCCGAAAGCCCCACCCGGACACGGCATGAACCACACCACCATCACCACCGTCACCACCATCAAGGCGGTGTCGTTCACCGTGGCCGCCACCTCCACCGCATGACTATGCGGCGGTGTCACCGGCCATGGTGGCGACCAGTACCGCCTTGATGGTGTGCAGCCGGTTCTCCGCCTCGTCGAACACCACCGAGTGGGCCGACTCGAAGACCTCGTCCGTGACCTCGAGCGACTCCAGCCCGTACCGTTCGTGGACGTCACGGCCGACCTCGGTGCCCAGGTCGTGGAAGGCCGGCAGGCAGTGCAGGAACTTCACGTCCGGGTTGCCGGTGGCCCGCAGGACGTCCATGGTCACGGCGTACGGCGCCAGCACCTTGATCCGCTCGCCCCACACGTCCTTGGGCTCACCCATGGACACCCACACGTCCGTGGCCACGAAGTCCGCGCCCGCGACGCCCGCGGCCACGTCCTCGGTGAGCGTGATCCGGGCGCCGCTGGCCTCGGCGGCCGCCTCCGCCAGCGCGACGACCTGCTCGGCGGGCCAGTACGCGCGCGGGGCGACGATCCGGACGTCCATGCCCAACAGCGCGCCGGTGACGAGGTAGGAGTTGCCCATGTTGAAGCGGGCGTCGCCGAGGTAGGCGAAGGCGACCGTCTCCAGGGGCTTCTCGGTGTGCTCGGTCATCGTCAGCACGTCGGCCAGCATCTGCGTGGGGTGCCAGTCGTCGGTCAGGCCGTTGAAGACCGGCACGCCCGCGTACGCCGCCAGTTGCTCGACGTTGTCCTGGCTGTCGCCGCGGTACTCGATGCCGTCGAACATCCGGCCCAGCACGCGCGCGGTGTCGCGCACGGACTCCTTGTGGCCCATCTGGGAGCTGGCGGGGTCGAGGTAGGTGGTGCGGGCACCCTGGTCGGCAGCGGCGACCTCGAACGCGCAGCGGGTGCGGGTGGAGGTCTTCTCGAAGATCAGCGCGATGTTCCTGCCCCGCAGCCGCTGGACCTCGGTGCCCGCGCGCTTGGCGGCCTTGAGCTCGGCGGCCAGCTCGACCAGGCCTCGGAACTCCGCGGCGGTGAAGTCGAGCTCCTTCAGGAAGCTCCGGCCAACGAGGTCGGTCGCCATGGGGGACTCCTACGGGTTCGGGGGATGCGGAAGGGGGACAGGGGAGGCTGGAATTCTATACGAGCATCCGTATCTCTATACGGACTGGCATCGTGATGCGGGCCACATCGCCGCGCCCGCCCCGACGAACTGCCGCCGGCCGCCGCGGCGCCCCCGCCCCCCCTTCCTCCCCCTCGCCCCCACCCTCACCCCACCCCCACCCCACCCCC
>NZ_JOGB01000127.1 GCF_000719335.1 Streptomyces sp. NRRL S-87 | reverse complement strand
GGGTCAGGCCGTGCGGTCTGGAGCGATGGGGGCGGCGTGGGGCGATGGGGGGGTGGGGGAACGGTTTCTGGGCGGGGCGGGACGGGACGGGCCCGGTGGCCCGGTGCCGGGGCGGAGCCGGGTTTCGGGCGGCCGCTGCAGGGAGCAGCGGCCGCCCGGATCTCACCTCAGGGGGCTCAGGAGGCTCAGGCCGCCGTGGCGATCGCGACGTCCGCCTCCGACAGGGCGAGCTCGAGCACCTGACGCACGTCCGTCACCGGGTGGACCTCCAGCTTCTCCAGGACCTCGGCAGGGACGTCGTCCAGGTCCGGCTCGTTCCGCTTCGGGATGATCACGGTCGTCAGACCCGCCCGGTGCGCGGCCAGCAGCTTCTGCTTGACGCCGCCGATCGGCAGGACCCGGCCGGTCAGGGACACCTCACCGGTCATCGCCACGTCCGTACGCACCTGGCGGCCGGACAGGAGCGACGCCAGGGCCGTGGTCATCGTGATGCCCGCGCTCGGGCCGTCCTTGGGGACCGCGCCCGCCGGGAAGTGGATGTGCACGCCCCGGTCCTTCAGGTCGGCCACGGGCAGCTCCAGCTCCGCGCCGTGCGAGCGGAGGAAGCTGAGGGCGATCTGGGCCGACTCCTTCATGACGTCGCCCAGCTGGCCGGTGAGGGTCAGCCCGGCGGCCCCGGTCTCCGGGTCGGCCAGGGAGGCCTCGACGAACAGCACGTCGCCGCCCGCCCCGGTGACCGCCAGGCCGGTGGCCACGCCCGGCACGGCCGTACGCCGCTCCGCCGGGTCCTGACCGGACTCGGGCACGTGGTGCGGCCGGCCGATCAGGGCGCGCAGGTCGTCCGCGCCGAGGGCGGTCGGCAGCTCGCGCTGCCCCAGTTCGTGCTGGGCGGCCACCTTGCGCAGCAGGCGGGCGATGGAGCGCTCCAGGTTCCGGACGCCCGCCTCGCGGGTGTACTCCCCCGCCAGGGCGCGCAGTGCGGACTCCTCCAGCGTCACCTCGGCGGCGTCGAGCCCGGCCCGCTCCAGCTGGCGGGGCAGCAGGTGGTCCCGGGCGATGACGACCTTCTCGTCCTCGGTGTAGCCGTCCAGGCGCACCAGCTCCATGCGGTCGGCCAGCGCCTCGGGGATGGCCTCCAGGACGTTCGCCGTCGCCAGGAAGACGACGTCGCTGAGGTCCAGTTCGACCTCCAGGTAGTGGTCCCGGAACGTGTGGTTCTGTGCCGGGTCGAGTACCTCGAGCAGGGCGGCCGCGGGGTCGCCCCGGAAGTCGGAGCCGACCTTGTCGATCTCGTCGAGGAGCACGACCGGGTTCATGGACCCGGCCTCCTTGATGGCGCGGACGATCCGGCCCGGCAGGGCGCCGACGTACGTGCGCCGGTGGCCCCTGACCTCCGCCTCGTCGCGTACGCCGCCCAGGGCGACCCGGACGAACTTGCGCCCCATCGCGTGCGCGACCGACTCGCCCAGGCTCGTCTTTCCGACGCCGGGCGGGCCGACGAGGGCCAGCACGGCCCCGCCGCGGCGGCCGCCCACCAGGCCCATGCCGCGGTCGCTGCGACGCTTGCGGACGGCCAGGTACTCGGTGATGCGGTCCTTCACGTCGTCCAGGCCGGCGTGCTCGGCGTCGAGCACCGCCCGCGCGCCCTGGATGTCGTACGCGTCCTCCGTGCGCTCGTTCCACGGCAGTTCGAGGACGGTGTCGAGCCAGGTGCGGATCCAGGAGCCCTCGGGCGACTGGTCGCTGGACCGCTCGAGCTTGTCGACCTCCTTGATGGCGGCCTCCCGGACCTTCTCCGGCAGGTCCGCGGCCTCCACCCGGGCGCGGTAGTCGTCGGACTCCTCGCCCTCGGCGTCGCCGTTGAGCTCGCGCAGCTCCTTGCGGACGGCTTCCAGCTGACGGCGCAGCAGGAACTCGCGCTGCTGCTTGTCGACGCCCTCCTGGACGTCCTTGGCGATGGACTCGGCCACGTCCTGCTCGGCGAGGTGGTCGCTGAGCCACGTGACGGCGAGCTTGAGACGGGCGACCGGGTCGGCGGTCTCCAGCAGCTCGACCTTCTGGGCCACCGTCAGGAAGGGCGAGTAGCCCGAGTTGTCGGCGAGGGCGCCCACGCCCTCGATGCCCTGGACCCGGTCGACGACCTGCCAGGCGCCGCGCTTCTTCAGCCAGCTGGTGGCCAGCGCCTTGTACTCCTTGACGAGGTCGGCGACCGCGCCGGGCAGCGGGTCCGGCACGTGCTCGGGCACGGTCTCGCCCTCGACCCACAGGGCGGCGCCGGGGCCGGTGGTGCCCGAGCCGATGCGGACGCGGCCCAGCGCGCGGATCAGCGCGCCCGGGTCGCCTCCGGAGAGGCGGCCGACCTGCTCGATGCGGCCGAGTACGCCGGTACCCGCGTACGTGCCGTCCACCCGGGGCACCAGCAGCACCCTCGGCTTGCCGGACCGGGCCGCGGCCTGGGCGGCTTCCACCGCGGCGCGCACCTCGCTGTCCGTGAGGTCGAGCGGCACGACCATGCCGGGCAGCACGACCTCGTCGTCGAGCGGCAGCACAGGCAGCGTGAGCGTTGCGGACATCGAAGCCATGATCTTCCTTCCGGCAGTGAAGTTGAGCTATGCCGACTCAATGCATCTGCGCCGCCCAATGTTCCCCACGCTCCGTTCGCCCACGGCGAACGCTCTGTGCCCGCCCCCGGCTGAACCCCCGCACGCCCCTCCTCACCCGGCATCGCCCGGATGGACCGTCAGCCCCCGCTGCCCCCACGGCCGTCGACCACCCGACCGTTCGCTCCAGGAGTCAGGAGTACCGGGACCGGCTGGTGGGCGAGGCGGCTGACGCAAATCCAAAGTCAGCCGGGGTCAGCCGGACGGGCGCCAGGACATGTGCCGGCTGACGTCCACGATGCGGCAGCGCGTACCGGCCGCGACCTGGTGCAGGCTCTGCACCCGAACGGTCGCCCGCTGCCCCGGCGCCAGGTTGTCCGTCGCGCCGTAGGCGTCGCTCAGCCGTTTGCCCGCCGGATCGAGGAACTCGACGTGGACGCCGTAGTCGCTGGCCTTGGCAGAGCGGTTGGTGACCAGCACGTCGGCGTGGGGCCACTTCGTCGTCGCGTCCACCACGCATGCCGTGAGCCGCACGTCACCACGGGGCCCGTCCTCCGCCCCGCCGTCCTTGTCCGCGACGACGAAGAGCCCGACGAGGGCCGCGACGGCGAGCACCCCCAGCACGGCGAACACCCCGAGGCACGACCACCCGAGCACCCGCCCTGCCCCGCCCCGAGCCGCCGGCGGCGGCTGCGCCCAGCCTCCCGGCCCGGAGCGTCCCTGACCGCCCCCGCCCCTACCCGGCTGCCGGTCCCACCCCCGCGGCTCCCGGTCTGTCATGGCTCAAGCGTCCGCCCGGCCGCGACGCCCCGCATCCGGGTCGTCGTCCTCCGTAGGGCCCACTGCTCGGCTTCCGGGGCGGGTCACCCACGAGAGGGCCGCCCCCACCCCGGTCCCCGGCTCCTTGGCAGTGCCGGCGGGTCCCGTGGTGTGTGGGGGAGCCTCTTGAGGCGTCATGGCAGGCTGGTCCGGAGGCAGGCCCGGGCCTGGGGTGGCCGCAGGCCAGGGCGCAGCCCCTTGCCCCAGGGGTGGGCCTGC
>NZ_JOGB01000126.1 GCF_000719335.1 Streptomyces sp. NRRL S-87 | reverse complement strand
GTGCCGAGGTGGTGAGAGGGGGTTCTCCCCAGGCACCCCTGGGTGGGGTGCCTGGGAGGTGGGTGCTTGGGTGTTCGCTTACGGGGCGGCGGTCAGGTACATGCCGCTCGCGTCGCTGCCCGCCGTGTTGCGGCAGGAGTTGCTGGCGGTCGCCGACTGGGCGTAGGCGAGGGCCAGGCAGCGCTGGAGGGCCAGCTGGCCGAAGTGGTTCGGGTGCATGGACTCCTGCACCTTCCCCTGCGTCTCGCTGCTGTCGATCCACCGCGCCCACTCGCTGGTGGTGGCGGACGCCGGTGACGTGGCGCTGACCAGCTTGCTGGACTTCGCGCAGACCTCGCGGCCCTGGAGCATGTCGCGCAGGTCGAGGAACTGTGCGCCCTTGGCCGCGGCCACTGCCTTCAGCCGGCCGGCGAGCTGCGGGACCAGCGAGTCCCGGGCCCAGTCGGAGTCGCGGTTCCAGAACGGGCAGCCGCCGCTGTTCACCCGGCTCCAGCCGCTCTCGGAGTAGCGGTTCTCCGCGGCGCGGGGGATGGGCGACGGGTAGGACTGCAGCACGATCCGGTAGGAGGAGCTGCTGTACCCGGCCGTCGACATCACGGCCCGGATCTCGTCGATGGCCTTGCCCACCTTGGTCATCACGCCGTCGATCTTGGAGTCCACGGCCGCCTGCTGGTCGTCGTAGCAGTACGAGTACCAGACGATGTAGTCCGAGGCGCAGGTGGTGATGATGTCGGCGAAGCCGAGGTCGTTGCCGCCGATCGAGAGCGCGATCGCCTTGACGTCGTTCGCGGCGGCCACGGCGGCGAGCTGGTCGGCCTGCGGGGCCTCGCCCTTGTACGAGACGCCGCCGTTGGCGGACCGGAAGACGTTGTCGCTGACGGCGCCGGAGCAGGCCAGGTTGATCACCTTCTGCACGCTGCCGGCCGCGCCGTTGACCTCGGCGGAGTCGGAGCGGTCGCAGCCGCTGGCGGCCGTGGCCCCGTAGACGCGGCTGGGGTCGTACGTGCTGCCGCTGACCCAGGCGCGGTCGGTGCCGTCGCGACTGCCGCTGTTGGTGAGGCTGTTGCCCTTCCAGCGGCCGGCCTCGCCGGAGATGTAGCTGTCGCCCATGCTCACGAAGGCCGTCGGGCCGTTGCCAGGGCTCGCGGTCGCGGGCCCGCTTCCGGCGGCGACGAGGGCGCCGACCAGGAGCGGAAGGGTGCACACGGCGGCCGTGAGCCGTCTCCGCGAGGTGGACGGGGACGCGGGGGACTTGGGGGACGCGGGCGACGTGGGGGACGTGGGCGACGTGGGCGACGTGCTGGTCGTGCGGGCGGTGCGGGAGGTGCGGAATCCGATCACTGCGGAACTCCTGCGGTCGGCCACGCCCGAGGAGGAAGCGGACAACTCGGGCGCATGGCTGAGGAAGTGGGGGTACCGCCGGCCGGTGGCGACAGGAATGTGTCATGGCTTGTTTTGTTACCGCTAGGTAGCGTCAGATTTCGATTGGGTAACGGCCGACCGGTCGTTCGGGTGGGTGGTGACCGCCCCGCCTTCCGCTTCTGTTCGCGTTTCGGTTCCGGTTGTGCGCTCTGCGGACGGGTGGGTGTGGCTCCGAGGTGCTGGGGTGCCGTCGGCCCCTCGGTTCCGTTCCGGAAACGCCTCGGCCCCCGGTGCGGGGCACCGGGGGCCGAGGGGTGTTGCTGGGTCGAGTTGTGCTGCGGTGTGCTGTGTTGGGTCGTGCTGTGTTGCGGTGTGCTGTGTTGGGTTGTGCTGCGTTGTGCTGTGTTGCGGTGTGCTGTGTTGGGTTGTGCTGTGCTGCGGTGTTTGGTGCTGGGGCGGCTGCTGTGCGGTCAGCCGACCAGCTGCTCGTACGCGGGGAGGGTGAGGAAGTCCGCGTAGTCCGAGTCCAGGGAGACCTGGAGGAGGAGGTCGTGCGCCTGCTGCCACTTGCCGGCCGCGAAGGCCTCCTCGCCGATCTCGGCGCGGATGGCGGCGAGCTCCTCGGCGGCGACCTCGCGGGCGAGGTCGGCGGTGGCGAGCTTGCCGTTCTCGAAGACGACGCCCGCGTTGATCCACTGCCAGATCTGCGAGCGGGAGATCTCGGCGGTGGCCGCGTCCTCCATGAGGTTGAAGATCCCGACCGCCCCGAGGCCGCGGAGCCAGGCCTCGATGTAGCGGATGCCGACCTGGACCGCGTTGCGCAGGCCGTCGTACGTGGGCTTGGCGTCGAGGGAGTCGATGGCGATCAGGTCGCCCGGCGCGACGGCGACGTCCTCGCGCAGGCGGTCCTTCTGGTTCGGCTTGTCGCCGAGGACGGCGTCGAAGGAGGCCATCGCGATCGGAACGAGGTCCGGGTGGGCGACCCAGGAACCGTCGAAGCCGTCGCCGGCCTCCCGGTCCTTGTCCGCCTTGACCTTCTCGAAGGCGACCTTGTTGACCTCGGCGTCCTTGCGGGACGGGATGAAGGCCGCCATGCCGCCGATGGCGTGTGCGCCCCGCTTGTGGCAGGTGCGGACGAGGAGTTCGGTGTACGCCCGCATGAACGGGGCGGTCATGGTCACCGCGTTGCGGTCCGGGAGGACGAACTTCTCGCCGCCGTCACGGAAGTTCTTGACGATGGAGAAGAGGTAGTCCCAGCGGCCGGCGTTCAGCCCCGCGGCGTGGTCGCGCAGCTCGTAGAGGATCTCCTCCATCTCGTACGCCGCCGTGATCGTCTCGATCAGGACGGTCGCGCGGACCGTGCCCTGCGGGATCCCGACGTAGTCCTGGGCGAAGACGAAGATGTCGTTCCAGAGGCGGGCCTCCAGGTGCGACTCCGTCTTCGGGAGGTAGAAGTACGGGCCCTTGCCGAGCGAGATGAGGCGCTTGGCGTTGTGGAAGAAGTACAGGCCGAAGTCGACGAGCGCGCCGGGGACCGGGCGGCCGTCGAAGCGCAGGTGGCGCTCCTCCAGGTGCCAACCGCGGGGCCGCATCACGACGGTCGCGAGCTCGGCGGCCGGCTTGAGCGCGTACGACTTGCCGGACTTCGGGTCGGTGAAGTCGATCTGGCGCTCGTAGGCGTCGATGAGGTTGAGCTGGCCGAGGACGACGTTCTCCCAGGTGGGGGCGGAGGCGTCCTCGAAGTCGGCGAGCCAGACCTTGGCGCCCGAGTTCAGGGCGTTGATGGTCATCTTGCGGTCGGTCGGACCGGTGATCTCCACGCGGCGGTCGTTGAGCGCGGCCGGCGCCGGCGCCACCTTCCAGTCGCCCTCGCGGATCTGTGCGGTCTCCGGGAGGAAGTCGAGGTGGGAGGTGCGGGCGATCTCGGCTCGCCGCTCGGCGCGACGGGCGAGGAGCTCGTCGCGGCGGGGGGTGAACCGCCGGTGCAGCTCGGCCACGAAGGCCAGCGCCGCTTCTGTGAGGACCTCGTCCTGCCGGGGCAGGGGCTCGGCGTCGACGATGGCCAGCGGGGACGGCGCTGGTGCTGACATAACTGTCACTCCTTCAGCGGCGGTGCCTGGCGGCCGCGGGGAAGGCTCGTGCAGTCCCGCGGTTGCGGCACGGAGTGCCGGGTGGCGGGAGAGTTCCGTCAAGCGGTCGCGGGCGCCGTCTGTGGTTCAGGGCGCTTCTGACCAGTGGATAGTAATTTCCACGTGGTGGAAGTTCAATGGTTTGTTGATGTCGAGATTCTCTGGGTCGACAGAAACCCGGTTCGGGTGGCTCTGAGTGCCATGTCGGTCACGGGGTGCGGTGGGGTTGGGGGG
>NZ_JOGB01000125.1 GCF_000719335.1 Streptomyces sp. NRRL S-87 | reverse complement strand
GTGAGGACGTACGTCGAACTCGGTCCGGACGGCGTCCTCTCCGCCCTCGCCCAGGAGTGCGTCACCGACGAGGACGCCGTCTTCGTCCCCGCCCTGCGCGCCGGACGGCCCGAGCCCGAGACCGCGCTCGAGGCCCTCGCCCGCGCCCACGCCCACGGAGCCCGCGTCGACTGGGCGGCGTTCTTCGCCGGCACCGGCGCCCGCCGCGTCGACGACCTGCCCACGTACGCCTTCCAGCACGAGCGCTACTGGCTCGAACCCGGGGCCGCCGCCGGCGACGTGACCGTCGCCGGCCTCGACCCCGCCGCGCACCCGCTGCTCGGGGCGGCCGTCGCCCTCGCCGGTACCGACCGCGTGCTCTGCACCGGCCGGCTCTCCCTGCGCACCCAGCCCTGGCTCGCCGACCACACCGTCGCCGGAACGGTGGTGCTCCCGGCCGCCGCCTTCGTCGAACTCGCCGTGTTCGCCGGCGACCGGGCCGGCTGCGGCCGACTCGTCGAGCTGGCGCTCGACACCCCGTTCACGCTGCCCGCGGACGGCACCGGCGTACGGGTCCAGGTCCTCGTCGACGACGCGGACGCGCAGGGCCGCCGCACCTTCACCGTCTCCGGACGGCCCGAGCACGACGACCGCGACGCGACCGGCGGCGCGGCCGCGGGCACCGGCACCGGCGCCGGCTCCGGCGCCGCCACCGGCTCCGGCGAGGACGACGGATGGACCTGCCACGCCCGGGGCGTCCTCGCCCCCGGCGCGCCGGACGCCACGCCCTCCGCCCCGGCCGGCCCCGCCGCGTGGCCGCCCGCAGGAGCCGAACCCCTCGACCTCGACCACCTGTACGCGGCCGACACCGCCGCCCCCCTGCGGCGCGGCCCCCTGTTCCGGGCCGTCGAGGCCGCCTGGCAGCTGGACGGCGAGTACTTCGCCCAGGTGCGCCTGCCCGAAGGCGCCCCGGAGGCCTCCGCGTTCGGTCTGCACCCCGTCCTGCTGGACGCCGCCGCGCACGCCGCGGCCGCGCTGGCGGGCGGGCACGCGGAGTCCGACGGCGGCCGCGGGGACACGGGCGCCGGGCCGGCCGGCGTCTGGTCGGACGTGACCCTGCACGCCGTCGGCGCAGGCGCCCTGCGCGTCCGCATCCGCCCGACCGCCGACGGCCCGTCCGACCCCGCCTTCGCCCTCGACCTGGCCGACGACCACGGCGACCCCGTGGCCACCGTCGGCCGCCTGACCCCGCGCCCGTACCCGGCCGCCGAGGACACCGGCACCCTGCGGCCGCCGGTACCGGCCGTGGTCCGCGAGGCGCTGTTCCGGCTCGACCGGACCCCGATACCGCAGCCCCTTCCCGACACCGCCGAGGAGCCGGCCGGCGGCTGGGCCGTCCTCGGCCCGGACGGAAGCACCCCCGGCGGGTTCGGCCAGGCCGCCCACCACGCCGACCTCGCGTCCCTGGCCGCGGCGGCCGACACCGGCACCCCCGTACCGGCCCACGTCCTGGCCCCCTTCACCGCGCCGCCCGCCGCCACCGGCCCGGACGCCCTGCGCGAGGCCGCCCACCGCGCCCTCGCACTCGTGCAGGCCTGGCTCGCGGACGACCGGTTCGCGGCCTCCCGCCTCGTCGTCCTCACCAGCGGCACCGCCGCCGGCCCCGACGGCGGTGGGGACCTGCAGCACGCCGCCGTTCGCGGACTGCTGCGCTCCGCCGAGACCGAGCACCCGGGCCGCTTCGTCCTCGCCGACGTCCCCGACCTCGCCGACCCGACCGCCGCGCCCCGACTCGCCGCGGCCCTCACCACCGGCGAACCGGAGCTGCTGCTGCGCGACGGGGCCGTCCACGTCCCACGCCTGCGCCGCACCCACCCCGCCACCGCCCCGGGCGACACCGCCGCCGGCATCGACCCGGACGGCACCGCCCTGATCACCGGCGGCTCCGGCACCCTCGCCGGGATCGTCGCCCGCCACCTCGTCACCGCCCACGGCGTGCGCAACCTGCTGCTCCTCAGCCGGCGCGGCGCCGGGGCGCCCGGCGCCGCCGAACGCACCGCGGAACTCACCGCCCTGGGAGCCGAGGTCACCTGGGCCGCCTGCGACGCCGCCGACCGCGACGCCCTGGCCGCCGTACTCGACGCGATCCCCGCCGCACACCCCCTCACGACCGTCGTCCACACGGCGGGCGTCCTCGACGACGGCATGATCGACTCCCTCACTCCCGAGCGCCTGGACGCCGTCCTGCGGCCCAAGGCCGTCGCGGCCCTCCACCTGCACGAACTGACCCGCGACCTGCCGGTCACGGCGTTCGTGCTCTACTCCGCCGCCGCCGGCACGCTCGGCAGCGCCGGCCAGGCCAACTACGCCTGCGCCAACGTCGTCCTCGACGCCCTCGCCGAGCACCGACACCAGCAGGGGCTGCCCGCCACGGCGCTCGCCTGGGGCCTGTGGGCCGAGGCCAGCGGCATGACCGGCGGACTCGACGAGGCGCACCTGCGTCGCATGGCGCAGCAGGGCATGGGAGCCCTCACCGCCCCCGACGCCATGCTCCTGCTCGACGCCGCACTGGCCTCCGGCCGGGCCACGCTCCTCCCGGCCCGCCTGGACCCCGCCGCCCTGCGCGCCGCCGCCGCCCCCGGCCCGGTCGCCCCGGTCCTGCGCGAGCTCGCCGGCCCGGCAGGACGCCGTACCGCGCGGACCCGCGCCGACGGCGGCACCCCGCTCGCCGAACGCCTCGCCGGCCTCACCCGCCCCGCCCAGGACCGCGCCCTGCTCGACCTCGTACGGGCCCAGGTCGCCGCCGTACTCGGGTACGCCTCGGCCGACGGCGTCGAGCCCGCCAAGGCGTTCAAGGACCTCGGCTTCGACTCGCTGACCGCCGTCGAGCTGCGCAACCGGCTCGGCGCCGCCACCGGCCTGCGCCTGGCCAGCACGCTCGTGTTCGACCACCCGACGCCCGCGGCCCTCGCCCGCCACGTGCGCGCCGCACTCCTCGGCGAGGACGCCGCCGCCGACCGGCACGCCGGCGCGGCCCCGGCCCTTCCCGCGACGGCCGCCGCCGACGACCCGATCGTGATCGTCGCCATGGGCTGCCGCTACCCCGGCGGCGTCCGCACCCCCGACGAGCTGTGGAGGCTCGTCGAGACCGGCGGCGACGCCATCGCCGGACTCCCCGGCGACCGCGGCTGGGACGGCGCCGAACTGCGCGCCGCCGAGGCCGGCCACGGCCGGGCCTTCCAGGGCGGGTTCCTCCACGACGCCGACTCCTTCGACGCCGACTTCTTCGGCATCTCGCCGCGCGAGGCCCTCGCCATGGACCCCCAGCAGCGGCTGCTGCTGGAGGCCTCCTGGGAGACGATCGAGCGTGCCGGCATCGACCCCTCCTCGCTGCGCGGCAGCCGGGCCGGCGTGTTCGTCGGCGCCTCCTACACCGGCTACGACGCCCAGCTGGAGCGGTCCGCCGACGCGGACGGTGTCCTGGGCCACGTGATGACCGGCAACGCGGGCAGCGTCATGTCCGGCCGCGTCGCCTACGCCCTGGGTCTGGAGGGCCCGGCCGTCACCGTCGACACCGCCTGTTCGTCCTCGCTGGTCGCCCTGCACTGGGCCATCCAGGCGCTGCGGGCCGGTGAGTGCACCCTGGCGCTGGCGGGCGGTGTGACGGTCATGTCGACGCCCGGCACGTTCAGTGAGTTCAGCCACCAGGGCGGCCTCGCCCCCGACGGCCGCTGCAAGGCGTTCGCGGCGGGTGCGGACGGTACGGGCTGGGGTGAGGGTGTCGGCATGCTGCTGGTGGAGCGGCTGTCGGACGCCCGGCGCAACGGTCATCCGGTGCTGGCGGTGGTGCGTGGTTCGGCGGTGAACCAGGACGGTGCGAGCAACGGTCTGACGGCTCCGAACGGTCCG
>NZ_JOGB01000124.1 GCF_000719335.1 Streptomyces sp. NRRL S-87 | reverse complement strand
TGCTCCGCGCGGGCCGTGCCGAGGCCGATACCGTCGTCGGGGCGCTCGCCCGGGCGTACGTCCGGGGTGTGGCCGTCGACTGGGCGGCGTTCTACTCCGGCACCGGAGCCCGCCGCGTGGACCTGCCCACCTACCCCTTCCAGTCGCGGCGCCACTGGCCCGAGCAGGCCGCGGCGCCCGCGGCCGGAGCGACGCGGGACGGTTCCGCCGTGAGCGGGGCTGACGCCAGGTTCTGGGACGTCGTCGAGCGGGCCGACCTGGCCGCCCTCGCCGAGGAGTTCGACGTCGAGGGCGACCAGCCGCTCGCCGCCGCCCTGCCCGCGCTGTCCGCCTGGCGGCGCGGCCGGCAGACCCAGGCGCAGGCCGACTCGCTGCTCTACCGCGTCACCTGGCAGCCGTGGACCGGCGTCCGGTCCGCCACAGCCGCGTCCGCCACAGCCGCGTCCGCCACAGCCGCGTCCGCCACCGCGCCGGTCCCCGGCGGCACCTGGCTGGTCGCCGTGCCGGCCCCGCTGACCGATGACCCGTGGGTCCGTGCCCTGACCGGCCACCTGGGCGCTGCCGGCCTCCAGACCCGCACCCTCGCGCTCGACACCGCCGACACCGACCCCGGCGCCCTGCGGGCCCGGCTGGACGAGCGGCTGCGCGAGACCTCGGCTGCCGCTCCGGTCACCGGCGTCCTGTCGCTCCTCGCGCTCGACGAGCGGTCCCACCCCGGGCACCCGGGCGTGCCCGTCGGACTCGCCCTCAGCCACGTCCTCGCCGCCGTGCTCACCGACCCCGGCGCACCCTCGGTCCTGGCCGACGCGCCCCTGTGGTGCGTCACCCGCGACGCCGTCGCCGCCGCCCCCGGCGACCCGCTCGGCGGCGCCGTCCAGTCCCAGGTCTGGGGTCTGGGCCGGGTCGTCGCCCTGGAGCACCCCGCCCGCTGGGGCGGGCTCGTCGACCTGCCCGAGGCCCTGGACGAGAGGACCCCGTCCCGGCTCGCGGAGGTCCTCACCGGGCCCGGCGGCGAGGACCAGCTGGCGGTCCGACCCGCCGGCACCTTCGTACGCCGCCTGGTCCGCGCCACCCCCGCCGACACCGCCGCGCCCGCGCGGTGGACCCCGCGCGGCACGGTGCTCGTCACCGGCGGCACCGGCGCCCTCGGCCGGCACGTGGCCCGGCACCTCGCCGAGCGCGGCGCGGAACGGCTCGTCCTCGTCAGCCGCAGCGGCGCCGACGCACCCGGCGCGGCCGGGATCCGTACCGAACTCGAAGCCCTCGGCGCGGACGTGACCCTCGCGGCCTGCGACGTCGCCGACCGGGACGCCCTCGCGGCGCTCGTGGGGGACCTCGCGGCCGCCGGCACACCGGTCCGCGCCGTCGTCCACGCCGCGGGCGTCTCCCAGCCACCCGGCACCGGCACCGACCTCCCCGGCTTCGCCCGGGTCGTCACCGCCAAGACGGCCGGCGCCGTCCACCTCGACGCGTTGTTCGACGCGCCGGACTCGCTCGACGCGTTCGTGCTGTTCTCGTCCGTCGCCGGCACCTGGGGCAGCGGCGGCCAGGGCGCGTACGCGGCCGCGAACACGTTCCTCGACGCGCTCGCCGACCGCCGCGCTGCCCGCGGGCTCGCCGCCACGGCGATCGCCTGGGGACCCTGGGCCGACGGCGGCATGGCCGCCGAGGGCGAGGCGGAGGAGCAGCTCACCCGGCGCGGACTGCCGCCCGTCGCCCCGGCTGCGAACCTGCTGGCGCTGGAGCGCGCCGTGGCGGGCCCGTACCCGGCGGTGACCGCCGCGGACGTGGACTGGGCGACGTTCGCCCCGGTGTTCGCCGCGGCCCGGCCCCGGCCGCTGGTCGGCGACCTGCCCGAGGTACGGGCCGCGCTGCGCCAGGACCCCGCGGCCGACGGCGTCGAGGCGGTGCGCGACCCGTCCGCGGACCTGCTCGGCCGGCTCGCCGGCCTGTCCGGCGACGACCGGGAGGCCCTCCTCCTCGACCTCGTGCGCGAGCACGCGGCCGCCGCCCTCGGCCACCCGTCCGCCGAAGCCGTCGCCCCCGACCGGGCGTTCAAGGACCTCGGCTTCGACTCCCTGACCGCCGTCGACCTGCGCAACCGCCTCGGCGCCGCGTGCGGACTGCGGCTCCCGTCCAGCCTCGTCTTCGACCACCCCAGCCCGCAGGCCCTGACCCGGCACCTGCTGCGGACCCTCTCCCCGGCGGAGACCGCCGGGGGCGCGGCGACCGGCGCCTCCGGCGCCGACCCGGACACCGACCCGCAGGACGCCGAACTGCGGCGGACCCTGGCGGCCGTCCCGATCGGCCGCATCCGCGCCGCGGGACTCCTCGACACCCTCCTGCGGCTCGCCGCCCCCGACACCCCGGCCGCCGACGAGGCCGGCCCGGACCCCGCCGACCCGGTCGCGTCCATCGACGAGATGGACCTCCAGGACCTCCTGGACCTCGCCCTCGACGGCGGCGACCCCGACGCCGGCGACACCACTGGCGACACCACCAGCAACAGCAACTCCTGACGTGCCCGAAGTGCGGAGCAAATGATGACCACCCAGAACGAAAAAGTCGTTGAAGCGCTGCGGGCCTCCCTCAAGGAAACCGAGCGGCTGCGCCGCCGGAACCAGGAGCTCACCGACGCCTCCCGCGAACCCGTCGCGATCGTCGGCATGAGCTGCCGCCTGCCCGGAGGAATCGCCTCCCCCGAGGACCTGTGGACGCTCGTCGAGCGCGGCGGCGACGCCATCGCGGGCTTCCCCACCGACCGCGGCTGGGACGTCGAGTCGCTGTACGACCCCGACCCCGACCACCCCGGCACCACCTACGCCCGCGACGGCGGATTCCTTTACGGAGCACCCGAGTTCGACCCGGCGTTCTTCGGGATCTCCCCGCGCGAGGCCCTCGCCATGGACCCCCAGCAGCGCCTCCTGCTGGAGACCACGTGGGAGGTCTTCGAGCGGGCCGGCATCGACCCGGCGACCCTGCGCGGCAGCCGCGCCGGCGTCTTCGTAGGCGCTTCCGCCAACGCGTACGGCTCGGGCTCGGGCGACCTGCCCGACGGGGTGGAGGGCCACCTCCTCACCGGCACCGCCTCCAGCGTGGTCTCCGGACGCCTCGCCTACGTGTTCGGCCTGGAGGGCCCCGCCGCCACGGTCGACACGGCCTGCTCGTCCTCCTCGGTCGCCCTGCACATGGCCGTCCAGGCCCTGCGCCAGGGCGAGTGCTCCCTGGCCGTCGCGGCCGGCGTGACCGTCCTCGCCGGCCCCGACGTCTTCGTCGAGTTCAGCCGCCAGCGCGGGCTGTCGCCCGACGGCCGCTGCAAGTCCTTCGCCGAGGCGGCCGACGGCACCGGCTGGTCGGAGGGCGTCGGCGTCCTGCTCGTGGAGCGGCTGTCGGACGCCCGCCGCAACGGCCACCGCGTCCTGGCCCTGGTGCGCGGCTCCGCCGTCAACCAGGACGGCGCCTCCAACGGACTGACCGCCCCCAACGGGCCCGCCCAGCAGCGCGTCATCCGCCAGGCCCTGGAAAGCGCCCGCCTGGCCCCCGCCGACGTCGACGCGGTCGAGGCGCACGGCACCGGCACCACCCTCGGCGACCCCATCGAGGCCCAGGCCCTGCTCGCCACCTACGGACAGGACCGGCCCGCGGACCGGCCGCTGTGGCTGGGCTCCCTGAAGTCCAACATCGGGCACACGCAGAACACCGCCGGCATCGCCGGCATCATCAAGATGGTCATGGCGATGCGGCACGGGGTCCTGCCCCGGACCCTGCACGTCGACGCCCCCACCCCGCACGTCGACTGGACGGCCGGCGCCGTCTCCCTGCTCACCGAGCCGCGGCCGTGGCCGGAGACCGGACGCCCGTACCGGGCCGGCGTCTCCGCGTTCGGTGTCAGCGGCACCAACGTCCACACCATCATCGAGCAGGCGCCGGAGGCCGACCGCACCCCCGCACAGCCGGCCGGGGACACCGCGCCGCAGGCCCCGCGGGCCGTGCCGTGGCTGCTGTCCGCCAAGGGCCGGGACGCCCTGCGCGAGCAGGCCGCACGGCTCCTCGCCCACGCCCGCGAGCACGACGGCACCGCCCCGCTCGACGTCGCGTGGTCGCTTGCGGAGGGGCGCGCCCGGTTCGAGGACCGGGCAGCCGTCGTGGCCGCCGACCGCGAGGGCCTGCTGGCCGGCCTCGCCGCGCTGGCCGAGGGCGGCTCCGCGGCCGGCGTGGTGAACGGCTCGCCCGCCGGCGGGAAGGCCGCCTTCCTGTTCACCGGGCAGGGCAGCCAGCGCCCCGGCATGGGCCGCGAGCTGTACGCGACCCGGCCGGTGTTCGCCGCCGCGCTCGACGCGGTCTGCGAGCGGCTGGAACTGCCGCTGAAGGACGTTCTGTTCGGCACGGACGCGGGGCTCCTGGACCGTACCGAGTACACCCAGCCGGCCCTGTTCGCCGTCGAAGTCGCCCTGTTCCGGCTGCTGGAGAGCTGGGGGCTGCGGCCGGACTTCGTGGCCGGGCACTCGATCGGCGAGA
>NZ_JOGB01000123.1 GCF_000719335.1 Streptomyces sp. NRRL S-87 | reverse complement strand
ATGACCGACCACCGCACCCGGACGCACACCCGCCGCCCGCCACACCTCCGCCAGCGACACCATCACCGCGAACAGGGCGGGCTGCACCACGTCCACCCGGTCGAACGAGGGCGCGCCCTCGCCACCCCGCAGCAGGTCGACCAACGACCAGTCGGTGAAGGGCTCCAGCGCCTCGGCGCACTCGCCGATCCGAGTGGCGAAGACCGGCGAGGAATCCAGCAGCTCCGTCGCCATGCCGACCCACTGCGAGCCCTGGCCCGGGAACACGAACGCCGTCTTGCCGCCGACCACCGAGCCCGTCACCACACCCGGGGCCATCGCACCCGAGGCCACCGCGCCCACACCGGCGACGTGGTCGCCCAGGACCACCGCCCGGTGCTCCAGGCCGGCCCGGGCCGACGCCAACGACCGGGCCACGTCCACCGGGTCGGCGGCCCGCCCCGCCTCTCCGGCGAGCCAGTCCGACAGGCGCTCCCCCTGTCCCCGCAGGGCCGCGGGGCTCTTGCCCGACAGCACCCACGGCACCACCGGCGGCACCGTCACCGCCGCGCCGCCGGCCGCCTCCGCAGCCCCCGGAGCGTCGGGAACGTCGGAAACCTCCGGAGTCTCGGGCTCCGGTGCCTGCTCCACGATCACGTGCGCGTTCGTCCCGCTGAACCCGAACGACGACACACCCGCGCGGCGCGGATGTTCGACTTGACCGACCCCAGCAGCAGCGGCCGGTCCGCCGGGCGGTCCTGCCCGTACGTGGCCAGGACGGCCTGCGCCTCGATGGGGTCGCCGAGGGTGGTGCCGGTGCCGTGGGCCTCGACGACGTCCACGTCGGCGGCGGCCAGGCGCGCGTTGGTGAGGGCCTGGTGGATGACGCGTTGCTGGGAGGGCCCGTTGGGGGCGGTCAGGCCGTTGGAGGCACCGTCCTGGTTGACGGCGGAGCCGCGGATCACGGCGAGGACCGGGTGCCCGAGGCGCTGTGCGTCGGACAGCCGCTCGACCAGGAGCATCCCGACGCCCTCGCCCCAGCCGGTGCCGTCGGCGGCGGCCGCGAAGGGCTTGCAGCGGCCGTCGGGAGCGAGGCCGCGCTGGCGGCTGAACTCGGTGAAGGTGGCCGGGGTCGCCATGACGGTGACGCCGCCGGCCAGGGCCATGGAGCACTCCCCCGCCCGCAGCGCCTGCACGGCCAGGTGCAGGGTGACCAGGGACGACGAGCAGGCGGTGTCGACGGTGACGGCCGGGCCCTCCAGGCCGAAGGTGTACGCGACCCGGCCGGAGGCGATGCTGCCGGAGCTGCCGGTGCCGAGGAAGCCCTCGACGCCCTCGGGGACGGACTCCAGGCGCGAGGTGTAGTCGTGGTACATGACGCCGGCGAAGACGGCGGTCCGGGTGCCGCGCAGCGAGGTGGGGTCGATGCCCGCCCGCTCGAACGCCTCCCAGGAGGTCTCCAGCAGCAGCCGCTGCTGCGGGTCCATGGCCAGGGCCTCGCGCGGGGAGATCCCGAAGGGGGCGGGGTCGAAGCGGGCGGCGTCGTAGAGGAAGCCGCCCTCGCTGACGTAGCTGGATCCGGCGCTGTCGGGGTCGGCGTCGTAGAGCGTCTCGACGTCCCAGCCGCGGTCCACGGGGAACGCGGAGATCGCGTCGCGGCCGTCGGCGACGAGCCGCCACAGGTCCTCGGGGGTGCGGACGCCGCCCGGCAGGCGGCAGCTCATCGCGACGATCGCGACGGGTTCCTGGTTCTGCTCCTCGACCTCGCGCAACCGCCTGCGGGCCTGGCGCAGATCGGCGGTCGCCCGCTTGAGGTAGTCGCGAAGCTTGTCCTCGTTCACCATGTGCGTGGGCTCCATGCCAGAGAGGCGGGTCGTACGGGTCGGTCTGACCGCGGTGGTGTGTGGTCGGGGGCCGGGCGGGGCGGGGGGAGGGCCCCGCCCGGCGGTCGGGGGGTGCGGCTCAGGCGCCGAGTTCGTCGTCGAGCAGGTCGAACAGCTCGTCGTCGGTGGCCGAGTCGAGGTCGTCGTCGGCGTCCTCGCCGGCGCGGGGCGCCCGGCCGGGCTCCTGCCGGGCGCTCCACCTGGCCGCGAGGGCCTGGAGCCGCATCGTGATCCGCGAGCGGGTGGCGCTGTCGGCGTCCGTCGCGCCGACGGACTCCAACACCTCTTCCAGGCGGTCGAGTTCGCCGAAGACGGTCGGGCCGTCGGTGGCCGGCGCCAGGGCGGACCGCAGGTACGCCGCCAGCTGCTCGGGGGTCGGGTGGTCGAAGACCAGCGTGGCCGGGAGGCGGAGGCCGGTGGCCGCGCCGAGCCGGTTGCGCAGCTCGACCGCCGTCAGCGAGTCGAAGCCGAGCTCCTTGAACGCGCTGCCGGGTTCGACGGCCGCCGCGCCGCTGTGGCCCAGTACCCGGGCGACGTGCGTGCAGACGGTGTCGAGCAGGACCCGGTCCCGTTCGGCGGGCGGCAGTTGGGCCAGCCGGTCCGCGAGCGATCCGGGGGCGTCCGCGGCCGCCGCGGCGCTCGTGCGGCGCCGTACGGGGACGCGGACCAGGCCGCGCAGCAGGGGTGCCACGCCGTCGTCGGCCCGGGCCTGCAGGGCGGCCAGGTCGAGCCGGGCGGGCACGAGCAGGCTCGGGGTCCGCGGTTCCGCGGCGGGATCCGTGCCGTCCCGGTGGCCCGTGTGCGCCCGCAGGACCGCGTCGAACAGGGCGAGCCCGTCGGCCTCCGACAGGGCGTCCATGCTGCCGCGGCTCAGGCGCTGCCGGTCCTGTGCGTCGAGGGTCGCCGCCATACCGGCCTCGTCGTCCCAGAGGCCCCAGGCGAGCGAGACGGCCGGCAGGCCCGCCGCCCGGCGGTGCTGGGCGAGCGCGTCGAGGAAGGCGTTGCCCGCGGCGTAGTTGGCCTGTCCCGCGTTGCCGAACACGCCGGCCGCGGAGGAGAACAGGACGAACGCCGCCAGGTCGGCGTCCCGGGTCAGCTCGTGCAGGTTCCAGGCGGCGTCGGCCTTGGGCCGCAGCACGCCCGCGATCCGCTCGGGGGTGAGCGAGGTGACGGTGCCGTCGTCGAGCACGCCGGCGGTGTGCACGACGGCCGTCAGCGGGTGTCCGGCCGGCACGTCGGCCAGCAGCGCGGCCAGGGCGTCGCGGTCGGCCGCGTCGCACGCCGCCCAGGTGACCTCGGCACCCCGTTCGCGGAGCTCGTCGGCGAGTGCGGTGGCGCCCGCTGCCGCCGCCCCGCGACGGCTGGTGAGCAGCAGGTGCCGGACGCCGTGCGCGGCGACGAGGTGCCGGGCGAGCAGACCGCCCAGCGTGCCGGTGGCGCCCGTGATCAGGACGGTTCCCTCGGGGTCGAGGGCGGGGGCGCCGGCGGCGGGGGGCTCCGCGGGGGAGGTGAGGGACGCGCGGGCCAGGCGGGGTGCCCGTCCGGTTCCCGCGCGCAGGGCCAGCTGGGTCTCGTCGATGGCGAGGGCCGCGGGCAGGGCCCGGTGGGAGGCGTCCTCGTCGTCGAGGTCGACCAGGACGAACCGGTCCGGGTGCTCGGCCTGCGCGGAGCGCAGCAGCCCCCACACGGCGGCGTGCGCCGGGTCCGGCAGGTCCTCGCCGGGTTCGGCGGCGACGGCGCCGCGGGTCAGCACGGCGAGGCGGGCCGCGGCGAACCGCTCGTCCGCCAGCCATGCCCGCACCAGTTGCAGGGCCTTCGCGGTGGCCGCGTGCGCGGTCGCGGGCACGGTGGCACCGCGGCCGGGGGCAGTGAGGTCGGGAGCCGCGGGGTCGCCTGCCAGGGAGACGAGGACCGTCTCCGGCGCCGGCTCGCCGAGGGCCTCGGCGAGGTCGAAGGCCTCGGCCAGGGCGGGCAGGTCGGCGTACGTGCGGTCGTCGACGGCGTCGAGGACGCCGGCCCGTACCAGGCCCGGGCCCGCCGCGAGCGGGTCGGTGCCGAGCAGCGCCCAGCGGGGGCCAGGCTCCGACCGTGCCGCGGGCAGTGCGAGCGCGGTCCAGTCGAGCTGGAACAGCGCCTCGGCGACGGGTCCGGCGGGAACGACGCCTTCCGTGGCGAGCGGACGCAGGACGAGCGAGTCGACGGTGAGCACCGGTCGGCCCGTACCGTCCCACAGCGTCAGGGCGACCGCGTCCGGGCCGGCCGGGGCCACCCGGACGCGCAGCGCGGCGGCACCGGCCGCGTGGAGCCGCACCCCGTCCCAGGAGAACGGCAGCCGCGCGCCCGCGGGGCCGTCGGGGAAGAACTCCCCCAGCCCGACGGCGTGCAGGGCGGCGTCGAGGAGCGCCGGGTGCAGTCCGTAGGGGGTCGCCTCCGCCAGGCGGTCCTCGTCGAGGGCGACCTCGGCGAACACCTCGTCCCCGAGCCGGAAGGCCGCGCGCAGGTTGCGGAACGCGGGTCCGTAGTGGAGTCCGACGGCGTCCAGGCCCGGGTACAGGTCGTCCACTGCGCAGGCGACGGCTCCGGCCGGCGGCCACTCCTCCAGGGCCGGGCCGTCGGCGTCGGCGGAGTCGGGCGCCAGGACGCCCTCGGCGTGCCGCGTCCACGATCGGTCGGGCGCGGCCTGCTCGGAGCGCGAGTGGATCCGCAGGGCGCGGCGCCCGGCCGCGTCGGGCTCGGCCACGGCGAGCCGCAGCTGGAGCCCGCCGGACTCGGGCAGCACCAGGGGCGCCTGGAGGGTGAGTTCCTCCAGGCGGCAGCAGCCCACGTGGTCACCGGCCCGTACGGCGAGCTCGACCAGCGCGGCACCCGGCACCAGCACCGCTCCGGCGACACGGTGGTCGGCCAGCCACGGCTGGGCGCGCAGCGAGAGCCGTCCGGTGAAGAGGAACCCGTCCGCGTCGGGCAGGTCGACGGCGGCTCCGAGGAGCGGGTGCGCGGTCGCGCCGAGCCCTGCGGAGGCGACGTCCCCGGCGAGGGCGGAGGCCGGGGCCTCCAGCCAGTAGCGCTGCCGCTGGAAGGCGTACGTGGGCAGCTCGACCCGGCGGGCGCCGGTGCCGGCGTAGTACGCCGCCCAGTCGACGCGGACTCCGCGGAGGGCCGAGTTCGAGGTACGTCGTGACGCCGGCGGCTTCCAGGGTGCGGATGCCGTCGAGGAAGCGGACGGCCTCGCGGACGTGCCGGACCCAGTGGCACGACCTCCGCCTCGGAGGCCTGGACCGCGATCATCACGCCGCCGGTCGGCAGCGCCTGCATCAACCGGCCGCGCGCCGCAACGAGTTCGCAGGCGTCGGCCAGGGAGAGGACACCGGCGACGTGCGCGGCGGTTATCTCGCCGATCGAGTGACCGGACACGAAGTCCGGCCGCACGCCCCACGACTCCAGGAGCCGGAACAGGGCCACCTCCACCGCGAACAACGCCGGCTGGGCGAACTCCGTCCGGTTCAGCACGCCCGCGTCCGTACCGAACAGCACCAGCTTCAAGGGCACTTCCAGGCGCGGATCCAGCTCCGCGCACACCGCGTCCAACGCCGCCGCGAACACCGGCTGGGCCGCGTACAGGCCACCGCCCATGCCGAGCCGCTGGCTGCCCTGACCGGTGAACAGGAAGGCCAGCTTCCCCTCGACCGGCGTGCCGTCGAGGACGCCGGCCGGCCGGTCGCCCTCGGCGAGCGCGGCGAGGCCCGCGAGGAAGCCGTCGCGGTCCTCGGCCACGACGGCGGCGCGCCGGTCGAGGGCCGTCCGGCTCGTCGCCAGCGAGTGGCCGATGTCCGCGAGGGACAGTTCGGGGTGCGCGGCCGTGTGCGCGGCCAGGCGTGCGGCCTGCTCACGCAGGGCTCCCGGGTCCTTGGCGGACAGCAGCCAGGGCAGGCTGCCGGCGTCCCGCGCGGGGCCGGGCCGTGCCGGTCCGGGCTCCGCGGGATCGGGCGCCTGCTCGATGACGGCGTGGGCGTTGGTGCCGCTGAAGCCGAAGGAGGAGACGGCGGCGCGCCGCGGGCGGCCCGTCTCGGGCCAGGCCGTGGCGGTGTCCAGGAGCGTGACGGCTCCGGCGGACCAGTCGACGTGCGGGGTGGGCTCGTCGACGTGCAGGGTCTTCGGCAGCACCCCGTGGCGCATGGCCATGATCATCTTGATGACGCCGGCGACGCCGGCGGCGGCCTGGGTGTGCCCCATGTTGGACTTGACCGAGCCGAGGAGCAGCGGCCGGTCGACGGGGCGGTCCTGCCCGTAGGTGGCCAGCAGGGCCTGGGCCTCGATCGGGTCGCCGAGCGTCGTGCCGGTGCCGTGGGCCTCGACGGCGTCCACGTCGGCGGCGGTGAGGCCGGCATCGGCGAGGGCCTGCCGGATGACGCGCTGCTGGGAGGGGCCGTTCGGGGCGGTGAGGCCGTTGGAGGCGCCGTCCTGGTTGACGGCCGTACCGCGGACCACGGCGAGGACCGGGTGGCCGTTGCGGCGGGCGTCGGAGAGCCGCTCCACGAGCAGCACTCCGGCGCCTTCGGACCAGCCCGTGCCGTCGGCGTCTGCGGAGAACGCCTTGCAGCGGCCGTCGGCGGCGAGGCCCCGCTGTCGGCTGAACTCCAGGAACGCCCCGGGGGACGCCATGACCGTCACGCCACCCGCGAGGGCGAGCGAGCACTCCCCGTTGCGCAGTGCCTGCACGGCCAGGTGCAGGGCCACCAGGGAGGAGGAGCAGGCGGTGTCGACGGTGACGGCCGGGCCCTCCAGGCCGTAGGTGTACGAGAGCCGGCCGGAGATGACGCTGGCCGCGGTACCGGTGGCGAGGAGGCCCCCCACGCCCTCGGGGAGGACGGGGAGCCGGGTGGCGTAGTCGTGGTACATGACGCCGGCGAAGACACCGGTCCGGGTGCCGCGCAGGGCGCCCGGGTCGATGCCGGCACGTTCGAAGGCCTCCCAGGAGGTCTCCAGCAGGAGCCGCTGCTGCGGGTCCATCGCCACCGCCTCGCGGGGGGAGATCCCGAAGAAGCCCGGGTCGAAGGCGGACGCGTCGGAGAGGAAGCCGCCCTCGCGGGCGTAGCTGGTGCCCTCCTGGTCGGGGTCGTCGGCGAACAGGCCGTCGATGTCCCAGCCGCGGTCCTCGGGGAACCCGCAGATGACGTCGCGGCCGTCGAGGACGAGCCGCCACAGGTCCTCGGGCGACTGCACGTCGCCGGGGTAACGGCAGCCCACGCCGACGATGGCGATGGGCTCGTCGTCGTCGCGGACCGCGGCGGCGACCGCCGCCGACGGTGTCGCGGGGGCTGCGCCGAGCAGCTCGGACCGCAGGTGGCCGGCCAGGACGGTGGAGGTCGGGTAGTCGAACACGAGGGTGGCCGGCAGGCGCAGCCCGGTCGCGGCGCCGATCAGGTTGCGCAGTTCGACGGCGGTGAGGGAGTCGAAGCCGAGCTCGCGGAAGGAGCGGTCGGCCTCGACCGCGGCGGGTCCGGGGTAGCCGAGCACCGCGGCCACCTGGGTGCGCACCAGATCCAGGACGAACGCCTCCTGGTCGGCGTCCGCCATCCCGGCGAGCCGGGCGGGGCCTCCCGGGACGCCCGCGGCACCGCCCGCGGCGGCCCGGCGCACGGGCGTGCGGACGAGGCCGGACAGCAGCGGCGGGAGCGTCCCGGCAGCAGCCCGGGCCCGCAGCGCCGCCGGGTCCAGCCTGACCGGGACGAGCAGGGCGGGCGGGCCGGCGGCGCCGGACGCGGCATCGAACAGGGCCAGGCCCTCGGCGGCGGACAGCGCGTCCGCCCCGCCGCGGCCGAGCCGCGCGACGTCCTCGGCGGCGAGGTCCGCGGCCATGCCGCCGCCCGACTCGGTCCACAGGCCCCAGGCCAGGGAGAGGCCCGTCAGGCCCCGGGCCCGGCGGTGGGCGGCGAGGGCGTCGAGGAAGGTGTTGGCCGCCGCGTAGTTGGCCTGTCCCGCGTTGCCGAACACGCCGGCGGCGGAGGAGAAGAGCACGAACGCGGACAGGTCC
>NZ_JOGB01000122.1 GCF_000719335.1 Streptomyces sp. NRRL S-87 | reverse complement strand
TGCTCCGCGCGGGCCGTGCCGAGGCCGATACCGTCGTCGGGGCGCTCGCCCGGGCGTACGTCCGGGGTGTGGCCGTCGACTGGGCGGCGTTCTACTCCGCCACCGGAGCCCGCCGCGTGGACCTGCCAACCTACCCCTTCCAGCGCAAGCGGTACTGGCTGGAGGAGGGCCACCGCGGCACTGCCGCCACGCCCCCGGCCACGGACGGCGGGGCGGTGGACGCGGCCTTCTGGGAGGCCGTCGACAACGCCGACCTCGGCGCCCTCACCACCACCCTCGACCTCGACATCGACGCCGATCAACCCCTGAGCGCCGTGCTGCCCGCCCTGTCCGCCTGGCGGCGGCAGCGCACGGAGCGGTCGGTCGTCGAGGGCTGGCGCTACGCGGTGACCTGGAAGCCGCTCGGGGACCCGGACGCCGGCGCGCGTCCCGCCGGGACCTGGCTCGTGGTCACCGCCGGCGGCGGGGCCACCGCGCCGGACGGGCTCCCCGCGGTCGCGGACGCACTGCGCGCCCACGGCGTGGACGTCCGGGAGGTCCCGCTCGGCCTCGCCGACACCGACCGGGCCGCCGTCGCGGACCTGCTGCGCACGGCGCTCGCCGGGAACCGCGCCGACGGTGTGGTCTCCCTGCTGGCCTTCGCCGAGGACCCGCACCCGGCCCACCCCGCGGCGCCCGCGGGACTCCTGCTGACCGGGGCGCTGGTCCAGGCCCTGGGCGACGCCGGCGTCGACGCCCCCCTGTGGTGCGTCACCTCCGGCGCCGTGGCCACCGGCCCGGCCGACCGGGTCCGCAGCGCCGCCCAGGCCGGGCTGTGGGGCTTCGGCCGGGTGGTCGCCCTGGAGCACCCCGAGCGCTGGGGCGGCCTGGTGGACCTGCCCGCCCGCCCGGACGCGCGGACGCTCGACCGGCTGCTGACCGTGCTCGGCGGCGCGGCCGCCGGGACCGGGCAGGCGCACGGGCGCGGCCCGGTGCACGGGGAGGGTCCGGTGTCCGGAGCCGGGTACGAGGACCAGCTCGCCGTACGCTCCGCCGGGCTCCTGGCCCGCCGGATCGGCCGGGCCCCCGCCCCCGCGGCCGGTGCCGCCGGCGGGGACCGTGCGCCCTGGCGGCCGCGCGGCACCGTCCTCGTCACCGGTGGCACGGGCGCGCTCGGCGCGCACGTCGCCCGCTGGCTCGCGGCGAACGGCGCCGAGCACCTGGTGCTGGCCGGCCGCCGCGGGCCGCAGGCGCCGGGCGCCGAGGCCCTGGTCGCGGAACTGGGGCGGCTCGGCGCCCGCGCCACGGCCGTCGCCTGCGACGTGACAGACCGGCAGGCCGTACGCGACCTGCTCGGCGCCCTCCGCGACGACACCGGCGCCCCCGCCCTCACCGCGGTCTTCCACACGGCGGGCGTCGGCCAGCTCGCGCCGCTCGACGAGACCGGACCGCAGGACACCGCCGCGGTCCTCGCCGCCAAGGCCGCGGGCGCCGAACACCTCGACGAGCTGCTCGGCGACACCGAACTGGACGCCTTCGTCCTGTTCTCGTCGATCGCCGGCGTCTGGGGCAGCGGCGGGCAGGCGGCCTACGCGGCCGCCAACGCCCACCTCGACGCCCTGGCGCAGCGGCGCCGGGACCGCGGCCTGGCGGCCACCGCCGTGGCCTGGGGACCCTGGGCCGAGGGCGGCCTCGTCGCCGACGACGAGGCCGCCGGGCAGCTGCGCCGACGCGGGCTGCCGGTGATGGCCCCCGAACGGGCCGTCGCCGCCCTCCGGCAGGCGCTCGACGCGGGGGACACCACCGTCACGGTCGCCGACGTCGACTGGGACCTGTTCGTCCCGGCCTTCACCGCGTCCCGGCCGCGCCCGCTGATCGCGGACCTCCCCGAGGCGCGCCGCGTCCTCGAGGCCGAGGGGAGCGCCGGCACCGCACCCGGCGGCGACCCCGCCGCCGGGGACGCCGACCGGCTGACGGCCGAGCTGCGCGCCGCCGGCGCCGACGAGGCCGAACGGATCCTGCGCGACCTGGTCCGTACGCACGTCGCCGCGGTCCTCGGGCACGACGAGGCCGCCGCGGTCGACGCGGGCCGGGCCTTCAAGGACCTCGGCTTCGACTCCCTCACCGCCGTCGAACTGCGCACCCGACTCGGCGGGGCCACCGGACTGCGGCTGCCCGCCGGCCTCGTCTTCGACCACCCGACCCCCGCCGCCCTGGCCGCGCACCTGCGGGCCGGACTCCTCGGCGAGGACACGGCGCCCGCCCTGCCGGCGCTCGCGGAGATCGACAAGCTGGAGTTCGCCCTCGCCTCGGTCCCCGTGGACGACGCCGCCGAACGCGCCCGCGTCACGGCCCGGCTCGAAGCGCTCCTGGCCGACTGGAACCGGACCGAACGCGCCGCCCACGCCCAGGAGGACGAGGAGGCGGCCATCGAATCGGCGTCCGCCGAGGACCTCTTCGACATCATCAACAACGAATTCGGAAAATCCTGACCCTTGATGCCCGATCCGATGCCCCAGCCGAATCCCGCATGCATTCCGCATTTCTCCAGGAGGTGACGATCCAGTGGCCGGCACGAACGAAGAAAAGCTTCTCGAAAACCTGAAGTGGATGACCACGGAGCTCCGGCGGGCCCGCCGCCGCCTCCAGGAGGTCGAGCAGGACGCCCACGAGCCCCTCGCCATCGTCGCGATGAGCTGCCGCCTCCCCGGCGGCGTACGGTCCCCCGAAGACCTGTGGCGACTGGTGTCCGAGGGCGGTGACGCCATCACCGCGTTCCCCGACGACCGCGGCTGGGACGTCGAGTCCCTCGCCGACCCCGACCCCGACCGCAAGGGCACCTTCTACAACACCGGCGGCGGATTCCTCGACGACGCCACCGTGTTCGACCCCGGATTCTTCGGCATATCGCCGCGCGAGGCCCTCGCGATGGACCCGCAGCAGCGCCAGATCCTCGAAACCTCCTGGGAGGTGTTCGAACGCGCCGGGATCGATCCGGCCTCCGTGCGCGGCAGCCGCACCGGCGTCTACATCGGCGCGGGCGCCATGGGGTACGGGGCCGACCTCAGGGAGGTCCCGGAGGGCCTCGAAGGACTGCTCCTGACCGGGGGCGCCACCAGCGTCCTCTCGGGCCGGGTCAGCTACGTCCTCGGTCTGGAGGGCCCCGCCGCCACCGTCGACACCGCCTGCTCCTCCTCCCTGGTCGCCCTGCACCTGGCGGCCCAGGCCCTGCGCGGCCGCGAGTGCTCGCTCGCCCTCGTCGGCGGTGTGTGCGTCATGCCCGGCCCCGACGTGTTCGTCGAGTTCAGCCGCCAGCGCGGGCTGGCCGCCGACGGCCGCTGCAAGTCGTTCGCGGCCGCCGCCGACGGCACCGGCTGGTCCGAGGGCGTCGGCGTCCTGCTCGTGGAGCGGCTGTCGGACGCCCGCCGCAACGGGCACCCCGTCCTCGCCGTCGTCCGCGGCTCCGCCGTCAACCAGGACGGCGCCAGCAACGGCCTCACCGCCCCCAACGGGCCCGCCCAGCAGCGCGTCATCCGCCAGGCCCTGGAGAACGCCCGGCTCTCGGCCGCCGAGATCGACGCGGTCGAGGCCCACGGCACCGGCACCCGGCTCGGCGACCCCATCGAGGCCCAGGCCCTCCTCGCCACCTACGGCCAGGACCGCCCCGCCGGCCGGCCGCTGCGCCTCGGCTCCCTCAAGTCGAACCTCGGCCACACCCAGGCCGCCGCCGGCGTCGCCGGCATCATCAAAATGGTCATGGCGATGCGGCACGGCGTCCTCCCCCGGACCCTGCACGTCGACCGGCCCACCCCCGACGTCGACTGGTCGGCCGGGGCGGTGGAGCTCCTCACCGAGCCCGTGCCCTGGCCCGAGACCGGGGCACCGCGCCGCGCGGCCGTCTCCGCCTTCGGCGTCAGCGGCACCAACGCCCACACCGTCATCGAGCAGGCCCCCGAGGAGGAACGACCGCAGGCACCGGAGGACACCTCCGGCGGCCTCCCGGCCGTGCCCGCGGCCCCGGACAGGCCCGCCGTGCTGCCCTGGCCTCTGTCCGGCCGCACCGCCGCCGCGCTCCGCGCCCAGGCCGCCCGCCTGATCGCCGCCCGCGCCGGCGACGCCGCCGGCACCCCGGCCCTCGACCTCGCGTACGCCCTCGCCACCGGCCGCGCCGCCCTGGAGCACCGCGCGGTGCTCCTCGGCCGTACGGACGACGACCTCGGCGCCGCCCTCGCCGCCCTCGCCGCCGGCGAGGACGCCCCCGGCCTCGTCACGGACACCGCCACCGAGGGCGAGCTGGCGTTCCTGTTCACCGGGCAGGGCAGCCAGCGGCTCGGCACCGGCCGTGAACTGTACGACGCGGAGCCGGCGTTCGCCCGGGCCTTCGACGCGGTGTGCGAGCGCGTCGACCCGCTGCTCGGACGTCCGCTGAAGCACGTGCTGTTCGGGGCCGACGGGGACCTCCTGGACCGGACGGAGTACGCCCAGCCGGCCCTGTTCGCCGTCGAAGTCGCCCTGTTCCGGCTGCTGGAGAGCTGGGGGCTGCGGCCGGACTTCGTGGCCGGGCACTCGATCGGCGAGA
>NZ_JOGB01000121.1 GCF_000719335.1 Streptomyces sp. NRRL S-87 | reverse complement strand
GCAGGCCAGGGCGAAGCCCCTTGCCCCTGGGGTGGGCCTGCCGCAGGGCCTGCAGGCCGCCCCTGTCAAGCGCCGAGGGGACCCACACACCACGGGGCGGCCCCGCAAAGCGAGCCCACCCCGACACCGGCGAACCCACCCCGCCACCGGTCAGCCCACGCCCCCCACCGGTGAGCCCACCCCGACACCGGCCGCCCAGCCCACGCCCCCCACCGGTGAGCCCACCCCGCCACCGGTCAGCCCGACCCCGACACCGCCCGCCCAGCCCACACCCCCCACCGGTGAGCCCCCCGACCCCTACTTCTTGTCGTCGTCAGCAGTCCGCTCGCCCTCGGCCTGCGAGGGGGTGGTGCGCGCGGTCATGGGGTGCTGGAACTGCTGGCGTTCCTTGTCGTCCATGTCCTCGTCGAGGCGTTCGCCCTCCGCCTGGGACGGGGTCGAGTACTCGTCGTACTGGCTCATGACCAGCCTCCTCGGTCCGGGCATGCCGCACGGACGCGGACATCTACCCACAAAAGGAGCGTAGCTCTTGTCCCGGCCGATCGGGTTCGGATGCCGTTAGCATGCGGCCCGTGAGCGATACGCCGCTGGTCTCCGACGTACCTCTGCTGGACGATCTGATGCCCTGGTCGGTGCCGCCGCTGCGGCTCGGCCGCGCCTGGGTGGTGGCGCCGGACGCACGGACCCTGCGGGCCCGCTGGGGCGCGCTGGTCCGCGCCGAGGGGGCGGAGCGGGAGCGGCTGTTCCGGCCGACCCGGGCGCGCGGGGTGCGGACCGGTGTCGGCGCGCTGCCGGGGCAGTCCACGGGGACGGTACGGCTGGCCCGGGAGGCCGGGCCCTGCCCGGAGCCCGTGCGGGTGCTGCACGAGCCCTTCGACGAGCAGTGGCTGCTCCCGGACCACCGCCTGATCGATTCGGCCCGCCCGGAGCTGTGGCGGATCGCCGATGCACGCCAGCTCTTCGTCCTGGAGCTGGGCCACGTCCACCAGCCGGGTCGCGCCACCGGGCCGGCGCTGCTGGCCTCGGCGTTGCTCCCCGAGGGCCGCTCCCCCGGCGGCCGGCCGGGCCGGATCCGGCCGCTGTACCGCCGGCCGGACGGGGCGGAGCCGAACCTGGCCCCGGGGCTGCTGCCGCTGCTGCGCGGCCGCTACGGCTGTGAGGTCGCCCCGGAGGACGTGCCGGCCTGGGCGCTGGCGGCCGGCCGTCCGTCCCGGGACGGCTGCCGCGTACCGCTGCCCGCGTCCGGGGAGCGGTGGCGGGCGGGCGTCGAGCTGGGCCACCGCCTCCTGGCTGCACAGCTGCGTGGGGCGCACGGGGCTCCGGCGCCCCGGCTGCCGGGCGGGCGGCGTCCGTACGTACGGGCCGCGCTGCCGGCCTGGCCGGCCGGACCCGCGTACGACGCCGAGACGGAGGCGCTGGTCCTGGACGGCGGGCGGATCGCGCCGGTGCCGGCCGCGGCCTGGGAGTTCGAGGTGTCGGGGGTGCGGGTGCTGGAGCGGTGGTTCGAGCGCCGCGGCGCGCACCGGGAGGCCGAGGGGCTGGAGGGCATCGGGCCCGCGGTGTGGCCGCAGGAGTGGACCTCGGAACTGCTGGCGCTGATCACCGTACTGGCGCTGCTGGCGGAGGCGGAGCCGGAGCGGGCCGCGTTGGCGGCCGCCCTGGAAGCGGAGCCGGGGCCGGGAGCGGGCGAGCTCCGGGCGGCGGGCGTCCTGCCCGCCCCGCTCGCGGCCCGCCGCCCGGCGTCGGTTCTGGACCACCAGGAGGAGGGCCCGGACGGACAGTTCGCACTGCTCTGACCGAGGCCCCCGCCCACCCTCAGCCCCCGCCTCAACCTCATCCCCCTGCCTCAGCCCCCGACTCAGCCCCCGCATCAGCCTCAGCCCCCGCCTCAGCCCCCGCATCAGCCTCAGCCTCCGCCTCGGCCCCAAACGAGTCGAACAAGCGCAGCAGCATCCGTTCGAACACCGCGTCCAGCGGTTCCGGCGGCGCGCCGAAGCTCTCCGCGAGCGCCGCCGCCAGCCGCGGATAGGCACCCGTGGCCATCTGCTCGGCGAGGTACGCGCCGCGCACCTCCGCCTCCTGCGCCTCGGTCCACGGCAGCCCGCGTACCCGCTCGGCGGCGTCCAGCTCGGACGCCACGAAGGTCGTCACCGTGCCGTTGACCGAGGCGACCAGCTCGACCTTCCGGCCGGCCGGAAGGGCCAGGCCGTCCATGCAGGCCAGCGAGTACTCCAGGTACCGCAGCGCGTGCGGGCTGAAGCCGTACGCGGGTGACAGCAGCCGGGGCAGCCACGGATGGCGGTGCATCAGCGCGCGGGTCTGCCGGGCCAGGTCCAGGAGGTCGGCGCGCCAGTCGCCGGACGGGTGCTCGGGGTAGGCGTACTCCGCGCTGACGGCGTCGACCATCAGCTCGTACAGGTCCTCCTTGCGCGGAACGTAGTTGTAGAGCGACATCGTGCCCGCCCCGACGCCCGCGGCGACCCGGCGCATGGAGACGGCGTCGATGCCCTCCTCGTCGGCTATGCGCACCGCTTCCGCCGCGATGCCCTCGCGACTGTGGGCCGGGCGCGGGCCGCGTCCCGCACGCTGCGGACGCGCCCAGATCACCCCGGGGACAGCGGGACGCCCGCTGGCTGCCATTGATCATCACCTCGCCCCCCATCGTAGTTACGTACGCCGTACGCAGTCAGGTAGGGTGACCGCCATGACGACAACTACGTACGCTGTACTTAGTGAGGGTCTGGAAAAGCGCTACGGCTCGGTCGAGGCCTTGCGCGGCCTCGACCTGGCCGTGCCCGAGGGCACGGTCTACGGGCTGCTCGGCGCCAACGGCGCCGGCAAGACCACCGCCGTACGGGTGCTCACGACCCTGACCGCCCCGGACGCCGGTACGGCCCGGGTGGCCGGCCACGACGTACGGCGCGAACCGGCCGCCGTACGGCGCGCGATCGGCGTGACGGGCCAGTACGCCTCGGTCGACGGGGACCTCACCGGCCGCGAGAACCTGCGGCTGTTCGCACGGCTGGCGGGGGTGCGCGGCCGGGCCGCACGGGAGCGGGCGGACGAGCTGCTGGACCGGTTCGGGCTCGCGGAGGCCGCCGACCGGCCCGCCCGCACCTGGTCCGGCGGCCTGCGGCGGCGCCTTGACCTCGCGGCGGGGCTGCTCACCCGGCCGCGGGTGCTGTTCCTCGACGAGCCGACGACCGGGCTCGACCCGCGCAGCCGGACGCAGATCTGGGAGGCGGTCCGGGAACTCGCCGACGAGGGCGCGACCGTACTGCTGACCACCCAGTACCTGGAGGAGGCCGACCGGCTGGCCGACGACATCGCGCTGATCGACCGCGGGCGGGTGGCCCAGACCGGCACGCCGGCCGGCCTCAAGAGCCTGGTCGGCGGGTACGTGGAGGTGACCGTGGCCACCGTGGCTACCGCGGACACCGCGGACACCGGGGACACGGGCAGGGCGGGCAGGGACGCGGCGGGCGGGATCCCGGTGGGCGGGGACCCGGTGGCCGCGGCGGCGGCCGTACTCGACCGGCTCACCGGCGCGTTGCCGGTGCTCGACCGGGAGCGGTGCACCGTCGGGGCGGTGGCCGTCGACCCGACCCTGACGCTGCCGCGGATCGTCCGGGAGCTGGACGCGGCCGGGGTGCCGGTGGTGGACGCGAGCCTGCGGCCGCCGAGCCTGGACGAGGTGTTCCTACGTCTGACGGCCACGGCCGGCGAGGTCGCGCGCAGCGGGAGGGCGGCGGCGCGCACGGACAACGCACCCACGACCACCACGCCCACGACCACCAGATCCACCACGGCCACCGCGCCCGCCGGCCCCACCACCGGACGGGAGCGTGCGGCATGAGCGCCGGAGGGGTCCTCCACGACGGCATGGCGGTCCTCGGCCGCCAGTTGCAGCGCGCCCGGCACGCTCCGGCGCTCCTGGTCATGACACAGACCATGCCGATCACGATGCTGCTGTTCTTCGGCTACGTGTTCGGCAGCGCGCTCGCGGTGCCGGGCGCCGAGTACCGGGAGTTCCTGGTGCCCGGCCTACTGGCCGCGACGGCGGCCAACGGCCTGATGACGGGCATGTTCACGGCCGCCCAGGACGCCCACCGCGGGGTGATGGACCGGTTCCGCACCCTGCCGATGAGCCGGGCCGCGGTCCCGCTGGGGCAGACGGCCGCCGACCTGGTGACCACCGGGGTCGGCATGGTGCCGCTGGTGCTGGTGGGGCTGGCGGTGGGTTGGCGCGCCGAGGGCGGACTGCCCGGGCTGCTGGGCGCGTTCGGCGTCCTGCTGCTCTTCCGCTTCGCGACCGCCTGGCTGGGCACGTACCTGGGTCTGCTCGCGCCGAACGAGGAGAGCGCCGGCCAACTGGGCAGCACGACCTTCGTGCTGCCACTGCTGTCGAGCGCGTACATCCCCACGGCGGGGCTGCCGGACTGGCTGCGGGCGGTGGCCGAATGGAACCCGATCAGCGCCGTGGCCACGGCCGTGCGGGAGCTGTGCGGGAACGCGGGCGCCGAGGCCGTCGCCGGGGCCGCCTGGCCGGTGGCCCACCCGGTGGCGGGCGCGCTGGGCTGGTCCCTCGTCCTGCTCCTGGTGTCCGTACCCCTGGCCACGCGCCGCTTCTCACGGGGTGGGGGGTGAGGTGCGGGGTAGCGGCGTCCCGTAGCGGCAGCCCGTAGCGGTAGCGCGTAAGGCGGCCGCCGTGTGGTGTGTGGGTCCCCTCGGCGCTTGACAGGGGCGGCCTGCAGGCCCTGCGGCAGGCCCACCCCGAGGGCTTTGGGGCTTCGCCCTGGCCTTCGGCCA
>NZ_JOGB01000120.1 GCF_000719335.1 Streptomyces sp. NRRL S-87 | reverse complement strand
GCGCAAGCCCAGCGCCGAGATCCTCCAGCAGCTGGCCAAGGCGCTGCGGATCTCCGCCGAGACGCTCTACGTACGGGCCGGGATCCTCGACGAGCGGGTCCCACAGCGCTGCGCGCTGTGCCAGCGAACCGCCTCGCTGCGCTCGGCGGGGCTCGGCTTCGCCGAGCCAGGGCCGGCCCTGCGGGCCGGAGTCCTGCGCTTCGCTTCGGACTGCTCGGGTTCCGCTTCGCTTCACCCGAGTGGCCTGGCTTCGCCAGCGCCGGATCTCCCGGGCTTCGCCCGGGAGATGACCTCGTTTCACGAGGTCCAGGCCTTCGGCCTGTTGGGCGGGTCCGCTTCGCTCCCCCACCTGGTCCTTTCGGCTTCGCCTCCAGGACAAGCCCGCTCCGCGGGCGGCTGGCTACGGGAAGCGAGTGGCGTACTGCCGGGATCCCGTCTGAAGGTTTATCTGGGGGCTGGTTGTCTACAGCGTGCCGTCAGCGATACGTTCGGCCGCGTCCTGCGCGACCTCGTTGGCGATGCGCACGCCATGCCTCTCGCCAGCGGCCAGGAGGGCCGCTTTCACCTCCGGTGCCGACCTGCCAGCATGCGTTACGCGGATCTCCGCCAAGGCCTTTTCGTATCGAGTCACCTGTTCCTGGACCCACGGCATGGCGTTCTCGTACTCGGAAGCATCAGCCACGCTGACAACCTACCTCACTCAGCTGATGCTTCATTTTTAGTTTCGGATTGATTCTGGAACTGATGGATTGCGCAGCTGGGTCGCCGTGGCGCCGATCGTGAGCAGAGAAGGTGAACCCCGAGGCCGCCGCAGGGAGGTGTCAGCTGCCCAGCTTACTGAAGGCCCAGCGGAGCACTTCCTGGTCGGGGTGGTCCCGGCCTGTCCGTGCGAGCGCGGTCAGGGTATGAGCGGTCAGGCGGGCCCAGTTCCGGAAGTTGCCGTGCGCCGCATGACGGTCGGCGAAGGCGATGTCTGCGGGATCGGTCCGTGCCCAGATGGGGTGGTAGAGCGGGATGACCTGCTGAACTTCGTCCAAGGTGAGCTTGGTGATGTGCTGCCAGATGAAGATGCGGGAGGAGAGCATCGGCTCCTTCCGGAGCACCGTGTGAGCTCCCTCGCCACCGGCGAAGATGATCGCAATCTGCGAGTACGGGTGATCCCACGCGTATCGGAAGTATTCGAACGTCTCTCGATTGAGCCATTGGGCTTCGTCCACGACCAGCGTACGCGGTTGCACGGCCAGCGAGTCCAGGAGCAGCCGGTCGAACTCGGACGGGTGACGCGGAGGTTCGCCCGGCAAACCGAGCGCAGTGAAGAGCTCATGACGCACCGCACGGGCCGTGGGGCGGGCGCGGAAGGCGATCCGGCAGACTCCCTCGCATCGGGTCCGCTCGAGCTCACGCAGGCAGACGTTCACCGCCAGCGTCTTGCCGACGCCAGCCGGACCATGAAGGCACATCATCGCCCTGGCCTCGATCGTGTCGGCGATGTTCTCCCGTGCCGCCAAGAGCGCCCTGGTCGTGACGACCGCGGCGTCCGCGAGCTGGGTGTAGTGATCGGTCTCCCGCGGCGGCAGCTGGCTCGTCATCGCTTCTCCTTACGGGGGGCGGTGCGCAGGGATGCGGGGGTGTTCCAGTCGTCGGGCGGAGGAGCGGGCGGGATGAAGTCCGGCAGGGCCAAGGCGGCCATGTCGCTGTCGGCGGCTGCGTCGAGTTCCCGAGCGGCTTCGGCCGCTGTGACGGCGCCCAGGCGCTGCGCGCGCGTGGGCGCCGTAGCCGGGGCGAAGCGCTGGCGGCGCAGGGCCTCCGCCTTCTTGGCGTCCTCGCGCAGGCGGCGGGCCCGCGCGGTACGGGTGCGGCGTAGCTCGTCGAGTTGCTCGGGCGTGGCGGCGTCGGCGAGGTGGGCGGTGCCGAGGTGGCGGCCGGCCGGGTCGCAGACCTCGATCTCGTGGTCGTGGTGGGGCATGTGCCGGATCCTGACGGGGCGGCCTGCCTGGCCGGCCATCCACGCGCCGAGGTAGTCCCGGCCGCGCCAGCGGACCCCGTGGCTGCTCAGTTTCCGGACCCGGCCGTCGTCCTCCAGCATCAGCCCCCACAAGGCGGCCTCGGGGATGTCCGAGAGGGGGGTGGGGTCGGCCTGCCAGGCCTCGACGGGGGTCCGGCCATTCAGGCCGGCTGGGCGGTGCTCGCTGTTCCACCACCATGCCCAGTCGAGGACCTCGGCAGTGAACTCGGCGAAGGTCAGCGGCACCGGCTCGTCAGGGTCGCGCTTCTTCTTGGCGGGCCGGGGCTTGGGAGTGAGGGTGTAGCCGGGCAAGACAGCGAAGAGCATGCGGTCCACACACCGGTTGAGGTTCTCCACCGTGCCCTTCAAATGGGGGCTGTAGGCAGGCAGATCCTCGCACTTGGTCTTCAGGTCGGTGAAGGCGGCCAGGACCGTCTTCGACAGGAAGTCCCGGCCGCGGTCGACCCGCACGTGCTCAGGGATGCCGCCCGCGGGCCCGTACGGTCCGGTGCGCAGCACCGCGGCGCGCAAGGCCGCGAGGATCGAGGCCCTTGAGGGATGGCCGGGGGTGACCGCGGTGCCGGTGATGGTCTTCGTCGCGACGTCGATGAACCACGTCACCCACGGGCGCACCAGCTCCCCGTCCGCGTCGACGACAAGCGGCGCCTGGACGTGGTCGGCCTCCCAGGTCTGGTTCCGCCACTGCACCGGGCGACGTCCGAACACGTCGTGGGCCCGGGCGGCCTCCGGCCCGCGGGCCAGACCCGCGCGTTCACCCGCGGTCAGGTCACGGCGCACCGCGCGCAGGAACGTCGACAACGACGGCACCGGATCCAGTAGAGGGACCGCGTCTGTCGGCGCACCGCCCGGAACCACGAGGGCCGGCTCGTCGGCTGCCGTCCGGGCGCGGGCCATCAGCTGCCGGTGGACCGCGGAGGCGTTCCCCCGCCAGTACGCGAGCAGCACACGTACCTCCGGCGTCACCTCGAACCGGTCCACCGACCGGGTACCCGGAACAGGCCCCGCATCTGGATCGGCTTCGGCCTGCGCGAGCCACCGCCACACCGTCCGCTCCGACACCCCCAGACACTCCCCCGCAAGACGCACATGCCCCCGCGACAGCCGTCCCTGGGCCCGCAGCCGCAACAACCGCTGCACCGCAGGGCCGCGTAACGCCGCGAGCGCCTGCCCCTGGAGCTCGGGCATCGGTTTTGACACGTCCAGCGGTGCCCCCGCCTCGGATGAGTTGATCATGGAACCGCCCTTTGCCGCCCCGCCTTGGCCCTCCCCCTTCCGATCCCGCCCCGCCGGGCGCTACGGGTAAGGGCCCAGCCGGGCACAGGCCTGCTCGACCAGCGCCCGGTCCACCTGTACATCCCGGCCGCGCTTCGACAGGGCGTAGACGTGGGAGGTGATCTTCGCCCAGGTACGGAAGTTGCCCCGCGCCACCGTCGCATCCGCCCATCCCACATCCACCGGATCGACGCCCTCCCACACGTCATGGAACATCGCCAGCGTCTCCGCGAGCCGCTCCTGGCCCAGTCCGGGGACCTGGTGCCAGGTCAGCACCCGCGACCTCAACGCCGGTGCCCGCGCGATCACCCGCTCCGCACCCGCCCCGCACAGCAGCAGCGCGGCAGCGGTCCCCGGCTCGTCCCATAGGAGGCGTAGGTAGTCCAGCAGCGACGGCGACAAGCGCTGTGCGTCGTCGAGGAACAGCACCCCGGGCTGGCGCAGCGCCTCTCCGAGCGCACGGTCGGCCGGCTGCGCACGATGAGACAGAGAACCCGCTGCCAGCCCCAGCGCCTCCAGCAACGACGCACGCATCTGCGGCAGGCCCGGCTTCACGGCGACCACCGCCCGCCACACCGCCACCCGATCAGGCAGCAGATGCAGCGCCTGCTGCACCGCCACCGTCTTCCCCACCCCCGGATCCCCGAACACACACCCAATCCCCCGCGCCGCCACCGTGTGCCCCGCTGCTTCCACCACGGCAGCCACCGGGGCTGTCGACACCACACGCGCACCCGGCACAAACAACCGCACGCCACCCCGAGGCAGCGGCGTAGCCGGCTCATCAGACACGGCAACAGCCGGAACTACTGGATCCGCGTCGACCACCGGCAGGCCGTCACCCACCCGCGCAAGCTTCAACCCGGCCAGCACCCGGTCATAGCGGCCCGCCTCGACCCGGTTCCGTGACGGCCGAGCCACCTCCAAAACCCGGCCAGCACGCAGATCCCGCTGGACCGCACGGTGCAACGTCCCCAGCGACGGCACACTCGTGGACGAGGACAACCCGTCAGCCGTCAGCCGCCGATACAGCGCCGCGACGTTCCCGCCAACCTCCGCCAGAACCTGCCACTGCTCGTCATCCAGCGTGAACCTGTCCTGCCGCCCTGCAGGCTCCAGCCGACCCTCCCGCGCTTCGGACAACCACCGCCACACCGTCCTGACCGACACCCCCGCAGCCTCAGCCATCACCTGCACATGCAGCGCGGACACCGACCCAGGCCCCTGATCCACCGCCAACAACCGACGCATCACCACACCACGCGCCAGCCGCAACTCCTCGCCCATACCCGCCACCACACCCGGCGACCACGGCAACGAACACAGAAATAGGCAAACCCATGACAGCCATCCACCAACGTGCCAGCCACCCCATGGCAGCCGCTTGGTCACCTCACGACAGCCAAGATCAACAGCCCGAGACGACCACTGCCACGAAAACACCGAGCCACAACAAGCCCCCACACCGGCCAGCCCCCGCGCACCCGCTGACGCCCAACCGCTGCCACCACCCCACCCACTCACA
>NZ_JOGB01000119.1 GCF_000719335.1 Streptomyces sp. NRRL S-87 | reverse complement strand
CCGCTCCAGCGACGGCGCAGCGTCAACACCCCGGAGCACGTCCACCAACGACCAGTCGGTGAAGGGCTCCAGGGCCTTCGCACACTCATCCACCCGGGCGGCGAACACCGGGGAGGAATCGAGCAGCCCCGCCGCCATGCCGACCCACTGCGAACCCTGCCCCGGGAACACGAACGCCGTCTTCCCGCCGACCACCGAGCCGGACACCACACCCGCGGCCAGGCTCCCCGACGCCACCGCGGCGACCCCGGCGCGGTGGTCGCCGAAGACCACGGCCCGGTGCTCCAGCGCGGCGCGGGTGACCGCCAGCGACCAGCCCACGTCCACCGGCTCCACCGTCGGATCACCGGCCACGCGGTCCGCGAGCCGCTCGGCCTGGGCCCGCAGTGCGGCGGCGGTGCGGCCCGACAGGACCCACGGCACCACCGTCCCCGGCACCGCGGCGTGCGCCTCGGCACCGGCGGGGGTCTCCGCCCCCACGACGTCTCCGGGGTCTTCTCCCGCGGCCCCTTCCAGGGCCTGCTCCGGTGCCTGTTCCACGATCACGTGCGCGTTCGTCCCGCTGAACCCGAACGACGACACACCCGCACGGCGCGGACGGGACGTCCCGGGCCACGGCGTGGGCTGCTCGAGCAGGGGATGTTCGACTTGACCGACCCCAGCAGCAGCGGCCGGTCCGCCGGGCGGTCCTGCCCGTACGTGGCCAGGACGGCCTGCGCCTCGATGGGGTCGCCGAGCGAGGTCCCCGTACCATGCGCCTCGACGGCGTCGACCTGGTCGGCGGAGAGCCGGGCGTTGGCGAGGGCCTGGCGGATGACGCGCTGCTGGGAGGGCCCGTTGGGGGCGGTGAGGCCGTTGGAGGCACCGTCCTGGTTGACGGCGGAGCCGCGGATCAGGGCCAGGACCGGGCGGCCGTTCCGGCGCGCGTCGGAGAGGCGTTCGAGCAGCAGCAGGCCCACGCCCTCGGCGGGGCCGAAGCCGTCGGCTCCGGCGGCGAACGCCTTGCACCGGCCGTCCGCGGACAGCCCGCGCTGCTTGCTGAACTCGACGAAGAGGCCGGGGGTGGACATCACGTGCACGCCGCCCGCGACGGCCAGCGTGCACTCCCCCGCGCGCAGTGCCTGCGCCGCCAGGTGCAGCGCGACCAGCGAGGCCGAGCAGGCGGTGTCGACCGTGACGGCCGGCCCCTCCAGCCCGAACGTGTAGGAGAGTCGGCCGGACAGGACGCTGGAGGCGTTGCCGGTGCCGAGGTGGCCCGCGTAGTCCTCGGCCGCCTCGAGCAGCGGGGTCAGGTAGTCCGAGCCGTTCATGCCGACGAACACGCCGCACCGGCTGCCGCGCAGTCCGCCCGGGTCGATGCCGGCCCGCTCGAACGCCTCCCAGGACGTCTCCAGCAGCAGCCGCTGCTGCGGGTCCATGGCCATGGCCTCGCGGGGGGAGATCCCGAAGAAGTCCGCGTCGAACGCGGAGGCACCTCGGAGGAAGCCGCCCTCACGGGTGGTCGAGGTGCCCTGCTCGTCGGGGTCGTCCGAGAAGAGGCGGTCCAGGTCCCAGCCGCGGTCGGTGGGGAATGCGGTGAGGGCGTCGCCGCCGGAGGCGAGGAGTTCCCAGAGCGCCTCGGGGGTTGCGACGCCCCCGGGGAAGCGGCAGCTCATTGCCGTGATGGCGATGGGCTCGTGCGCCTGGCTTTCGATGTCCCGCAGGCGTCCGTACGCCTCATCGAGATCCGTCGTGACCTTCTTGAGGTATTCGCGGAGCTTTGCTTCGTTCGCCACTGGGGCTTCACCTATTCGCATGGTCGAGACCGTGGAGGGACTCAGGGGAATTCAGAGGAGTTCGGGAACCTCGGAGGGCACCCGAGGATATGGGGGGAAATCCGGCGGGGCGGGGGCCGTACCGCCGGAACAGGGGTTCCGGCGGTACGGCCTGGGGGTGGGTGGGGTTCAGCCCTGGCCGAACTTCTTGTCGATGAGCGCGAACAGCTCGTCGTCGCTCGCGTCCTCGATCTCGTCGGCGGCGGTCGCCGCCCCGTCCGTCCGGCGGACGTCGTTCCACCGGGCGAGCAGCGCCTGGAGGCGTACGGCGACGCGGGCGTGCGCGGCGTCGTCCCCGGCCGCCCCGTCCAGGTCGGCCGGGTCCAGCGCGGCGAAGGTGCTCTCCAGCCGGTCGAGTTCCTCGAGTACGGAGGGCCGGCGCTCCGCCGTCCCGTCCGGGGCGACCTCGTCCAGCAGGTACCGGGCGAGGTCGGCCGGGGTCGGGTAGTCGTAGATCAGGGTGGCGGGCAGTCGCAGGCCCGCGGCCGCCCCGAGCCGGTTGCGCAGCTCGACGGCGGTCAGCGAGTCGAAGCCGAGCTCCTTGAACGCCTGCTCCTCACCGATGACCTCGGCCGACCGGTGGCCGAGGACGGCTGCCACCTGGCCGCGCACCAGGTCCACCACGGTCCGCTCCCGGTCGGCCGCCGGGAGGGCCGCGAGCCGCTCGGCGAGCGTCCGGGCGCCGGTCCCGGAGGCGTCCGCCCCGGCCGTGCCCTCCGCCCGGTCCGCGCGGGGCGCGGCCGTGGCCGCGGCCCGCGCGTGCCGGACGGGGGTCCGCACCAGACCGCGGAAGACCGGCAGGAGTCCGCCGTCCGCGGCCCGGGCCCGCAGGGTGGGCAGGTCGAGGCCGAGGGGCAGCAGGACCGGCTCGTCGTCCGCGGCCAGGGCGGCGTCGAAGAGCGCCAGGCCCTCCGCCGCCGACAGCGGGGCGACCCCGCCTCGTGCGGCGCGCTCCCGCTCCGGAGCGGTGAGCCGGCCCGCCATGCCGCGCTCCTCGGCCCACATGCCCCACACCAGGGACAGCGCGGGCAGGCCGTGGGCCCGTCGGTGCCGGGCGAGGCCGTCGAGGAACACGTTCGCCGCGGCGTAGTTGGCCTGGCCGGCGGAGCCGAGGGTGCCGGCGGCGGCCGAGAACAGGACGAACGCCGCGAGGTCGAGGTGCCGGGTGAGCTCGTGCAGGTGCAGCGCCCCGTCCACCTTGGGCCGCATGACCCGGTCGACGCGCTCGGGGGTGAGCAGGTCGACGACGCCGTCGTCGAGCACGGCCGCGGTGTGCACGACCGCCGTCAGCGGGTGCTCGGCCGGTACGGACCGCAGGAGCGCGGCCAGTGCGTCCCGGTCGGCCACGTCGCAGGCCGCCCACGTGACCTTCGCGCCCAACGCCGTGAGTTCGGCGGTGAGTTCGGGGGCTGTGCCGGTGTCGGCGCCCCGGCGGCCGGTGAGCAGCAGGTGGCGTGCGCCGTGCTCGGTGACCAGGTGGCGGGCGAGGAGGCCGGCGAGTCCGCCGCCGGCGCCGGTGACGAGGACCGTGCCGTCCGCGGCGATGCGTCGGGCCGGGGTGCGGGTGGCCGTCGCCATGGCCGTAGCCGTAGCCGTGGCCGTGGCCGTGGCTGTACCAGCGGCCTTCGCCTCCGTCGGCGCTGTGGCCGCCGTTGCCGCTGCCGTCACTGCCGCCGTCGCCGTCGCCGTCGCCGGCGATTCCACCCGGGCCAGGCGCGGTGCGTACAGGACACCGCCGCGTACGGCCAGTTCCGGCTCGGCGGACCCGAGCGCACCGGGCAGGGCCCGGCCGGAGGCGTCGCTCCCGTCGAGGTCGACGAGCACGAACCGGTCCGGGTGCTCCGTCCGGGCGGCCCGCAGCAGGCCCCACACCGGGGTGCGGGCGAGGTCGCCCGCCTCGGTGTCCCGGTGCGCGGCCACCGCGCCGCGGGTGACGACGGCCAGGCGGGCGCCGGCGAAGCGGCCGTTGTCCAGCCATGCCTGCACGGTCTCGAGCACCCGGTGCGCGGCCTCCCGGGCGTCCTGCGCCAGGCGGTCGGCGTCCGGGCCCGCGGACCCGGTGCCCGTGCCGACGGCGGCAGCGGTCGTGGGCGGTGCGGCGGGGGGCGCGGCCATGAACGGCACGACCACCGTGTCGGGCATCGGCTGCCGGCCGGCCGCGAGGGCCGCGTCCAGCGCGTCGAGGCCCTCGTACGCGGTGGCGGCGGTCCCCGCGCGGCCCAGGACCTCGGCGAGGTGGGAGTGCGCCGTGGTGCCCGAGGTGTCGCCGACGACCACGAGGGTCCCGGTGGTGGGGCGCGCCGGTGCCGTCGTGCGCACCCAGTCGAGGCGGAACAGTCCGTTCCGCGGGACGGGGTCCGGGGCCGAGGCGAACCGCTGGGCGTCGAGCGCCCGGGTCGTGAGGGCCCTGACGGACGCGACGGGCGCGCCCTGCTCGTCGGCCAGGTCGACGGACACCGTCCCGGTGCCGTCGGGGGCGGAGATCCGCAGCCGCAGGGCGTCGGCGCCGACCGCGTACACGGCCACCCCGCCCCACGCGGCGGCCTCGCGGGCGGCGGTGGCGCCGTCGGCCGTGGCCGCGGCGAGCGCCTGCACGGCGGTGTCCAGCAGGGCCGGGTGCACGGCGAACCGGGCGGCCGAGGAGCTCAGTTCGTCGGACAGCCGGGCCTCCGCGAACACCTCCTCGCCCCGGGTCCAGACCCGGGTCAGGGTCCGCAGGGCGGGCCCGTGGCAGAGCCCCGCGGCGGCGAGCCGGTCGCGGACCGCCTCCACGGCGACCTCGTCGGCGCCGGCGGGCGGCCAGGACGCGGCGTCGCCGGTCCGGCCGGTGCCGCAGGTCCCGTCCGCGGACGCGGCCGGGTCCGCAGCCGGGTCCACGTCCGGGTCCGCAGCCGGGGTCTCGGTGAGGAACCCGGTGGCGTGCCGGGTCCAGGCCCCGTCGTAAAGCCCGTCTCCGTCGCCGGTCTCCGTACGGCCGTGGACGTCCACCGCGCGGCGGCCGGCGCCGTCGGCCCCTCCCACGGTGATCCGCAGCTGCACGGACCCCGCCTCCGGAAGGACGATCGGCTCGTCGGCGGTCAGCTCCTCCAGGTATCCGCAACCGGTCGCGTCCCCGGCCCGCAGCGCGAGCTCGACGAGGGCCGCTCCGGGCACGACCGCGGTGTCGGCCACCACCTGGTCGGCCAGCCAGGGGTGCGTCCGGCGGGAGATCCGGCCGGTGAACAGGAACCCGCCGGTCCCGGGGAGTTCGACGGCGGCGCCGAGCAGCGGGTGCCCTGCCGTGTCGAGGCCGAGGGAGGCGGCGTCCTCGGGCGCGGCGAAGGCGTCGACCCAGTACCGCTCCCGCTGGAACGGGTAGGTGGGCAGGTCCACCCGGCGGGCGCCGGCCCCGCTTCCGGTCCCGGCCCCGGTGCCCGTGCCGCCGAAGTACGCCGACCAGTCCACGGTCACGCCGTGGACGTGGGCCCGGGCGAGGGCGGTGACGAGGGCCTCGGCCTCGGGTCGGTCCTTGCGGAGGACGGGTACGAGGACGGCGGCGCCGGCCGCGTCGCCCGTCAGGCACTCCTGGCCGAGGGCGGAGAGCACGCCGTCGGGGCCGAGTTCGAGGTACGCCGTCACGCCCGCGGCCTCCAGGGCCCGCATGCCGTCCAGGAACCGGACGGCTTCCCGGACGTGCCGCACCCAGAACTCCGCCGCAGCCATCTCGTCCGTGACCACGGCACCGGTCAGGCAGGACACGACCGGGATCCGCGGCGCGGCGAACGACAGCCCCGCCACCACCTCACGGAAGTCGTC
>NZ_JOGB01000118.1 GCF_000719335.1 Streptomyces sp. NRRL S-87 | reverse complement strand
GCAGGCGACGCCCGAAGGGCGCCCTTGACGCCCCGACCCGGCCCGGAAACCCTCGGCAGGCGGACAGGCCCAACCCCGCCCACCACTCCGACCCCGCCCGACCCCCACGGCGTAAGCCCCATGCCCCGCCCGACCACCGAGGCCCCAAAAGCCCACTACCACCACTACCACCACTACTACCCCTACCCCCTGCCCCGCTCCTCCCACGACCGCAGGGCGAACCACAGCTCCATCCGGACGTCCGGATCGTCCAGGTCCAGGCCCAGGAGCACGGCCGCCCGTGAGATGCGCTGGCGGACGGTGTTCCGGTGCACATCGAGGGCGACCGCGGTGCGGTCCCAACTGCCGTGGTGGGCCAACCAGCTGCGCAGGGTCGCTCGCTGGACCGGGTTCAACGGCCCCAGTAGGGCCTCGGCGTGCGCGCGGGCCTCCGCCGCGCCGACCAGGCCGCCGAAGCCGGCCTCGGCGTGGTGGGCGAGGGGCGCCCGGGCGCTCTCGGCGCGTTCCAGGGCGCGGGCAGCCTGCGCGTCGGCCACGGTGAGGCCGTCCGGGTCGGCCGGGGCGCTCACGCCCATCCGCCAACCGGGCTGCGGCCCGGGTGCCGGGGCGTGCTCGGCGGGCAGGAGCAGGCGTACGTACGGGCCCTCGGCTTCGTACAGAGCGGTGCCGAGCCCCGCCGCGAGAGCGGCCGGGTCGCCTGCCCCGCGGGCGTGGACCACGATCCTCCGACCACCCCCCAGGGCGTCCCCGGGGCTTCCGCCGAGCAGCAGCCGCACCAGCGCCGCGGCCTCGCCGCCCCCGGGCGCGCGATGCGCGGTCAGCAGGGTGAGCAGCACCGCGGCCACCCCGGCGATCGTGTGGTCGCCCGGCGTCCGCGCGGGCGTGGCGAGCGCGAGCGCGAGTACGGGGTCGCGGCCCAGGGCGTACGCGGCGAGGTGTTCCGTGCCCACGGTGGCGGTCGCGGTGGCGGGGCCACCGGCCCCGACCCGATGCGCCAGCTCACCCAGGGCGAGCAGCACGTCCTCCGACGGGGACGGCCCCGCGGCCCGCTCAGCGGCGACGGCGCGCAACGGATCCGCAGCCGGCCCGAGGCGGAGCGGCCGTGGTGCCGGTGCCCCGGTGGCGGGCGCCTGGCCGGTGGGGAGCACCCCCACCCACCCCCCGAGCGTCACCGCGAGGCGCCGCAGCACCGCCGGGACGGGGTCCGGGCGGGCGGCCGCGGCGGCGAGCGCCTGCTGGGCCTCGGTGACCCGGCGGAGCTCGCGCGTCCGTGCCTCCGCCATCAGGCGCCAGACCGCCCGGGCCACGGCGGTGAAGGGCGTGCCCGGCGGAACCTCCATCAACGGCAGTCCCTGCTCCGCGCAGGCCCGTACGAGCGCCTCGGGCACCGCCTCGTGCACCGGCGCCAGGCCGAACCCGAGGGCGGCCACGCCCGCCGTGACGAGGCGGGCGACGTAGGCGGCGTAGGCCTCGGGGTCGGGGCCCAGTTCCTGCCCGGCCGTCAGCAGCAGCTCACCGCCCAGGAGGTACGGCGACGGGTCGGCCATCTCCGAAGCGTGCACGCCGTACACCTCGGCCCGGGTACCCCCTGCGGCCTGCCGCAGCCCCAGGGCCGCGTCGTCGAGCAGCCCCTCCAACCGCACAGGCGGCCCCGAACCCGCGCCACCCGCACCCGCACCCGCACCCGAACCCGAGCCACCCACCCCACCCGAACCCGAACCCGAGCCACCCACCCCACCCGAACCCGAGCCCGAGCCACCCACCCCACCCGAGCCGGCCCCCAAGCCATCAGCCATGGATATATCGCACATACGAAACCCCGAACATAGATGAAACGTACACTTCGCCCGCCCTCGCCAGCCACCTACGCTCGAAGATGGACCCGGGGCCCACCCCCACCCGGGTCGAACGGAACAGAGAAGGGCACCCCCATGAGCACCGAGCAGACGCCGCGCGGCCCCGTCGACTCGTCCCGCATCCCGCGGTACGCAGGCCCCGCCACCTTCGCCCGGCTGCCGCGCCTGGACGAGGTCGGCTCGGCCGACGTCGCCGTCGTCGGCGTGCCCTTCGACTCCGGCGTGTCCTACCGCCCCGGTGCCCGCTTCGGCGGCAACGCCATCCGCGAGGCCTCGCGCCTCCTGCGCCCGTACAACCCGGCCCAGGACGCCTCGCCCTTCGCCCTCGCGCAGGTCGCGGACGCCGGCGACATCGCCGTGAACCCGTTCAACATCAACGAGGCTGTCGAGACGGTCGAGGCCGCCGCCGACGAGCTCCTCGGCAACGGCTCCCGCCTGATGACCCTCGGCGGCGACCACACCATCGCCCTGCCCCTCCTGCGCTCGGTCGCGAAGAAGCACGGCCCCGTCGCGCTGCTGCACTTCGACGCGCACCTCGACACCTGGGACACGTACTTCGGTGCCGAGTACACCCACGGCACCCCGTTCCGCCGCGCCGTCGAGGAGGGCATCCTCGACACCGAGGCGCTGTCCCACGTCGGTACCCGCGGCCCGCTGTACGGCAAGCAGGACCTCGACGACGACGCCAAGATGGGCTTCGGCATCGTGACCTCCGCCGACGTCTACCGCCGCGGCGCCGACGAGGTCGCCGACCAGCTGCGCCAGCGCATCGGTGACCGTCCGCTGTACATCTCCATCGACATCGACGTGCTCGACCCGGCCCACGCGCCCGGCACCGGCACCCCCGAGGCGGGCGGCATGACCTCCCGCGAGCTCCTGGAGATCATCCGCGGACTCTCCTCCTGCAACCTGGTCTCCGCCGACGTGGTCGAGGTCGCCCCGGCGTACGATCACGCGGAGATCACCTCGGTCGCGGCCTCGCACACCGCGTACGAGCTGACCACGATCATGAGCCGGCAGATCGCCGCCGCGAAGGGCAACTGACCTCCGCGGTCAGGAGACCCGAACGGTCACCCGACCCGAACGGTCACCCGACCCGAACGGTCACCCGACCGGAACGGTCACCCGACCCGAACGGTCACTCGACCCGAACGGTCACCCGACCCGACCGGTCAGGCGGCCCGAACGGTCACTCGACCCGACCGGTCACCCGACCCGAACGGTCCAATGACCCGCCCGGGCCCCCGCCCTCCGCGCCGGCACCCCGAGCGAGAAACGGGCAGAAGCACGTGACGCACGACCACGACCTGGTACTCCGCCCCACCGAGGCCCAAACGGCGGCCGCCCTGGCGCCGCCGCCGGGCCGCACGGGCGGAGACCTGGTCGTGGAGACGCTCCAGGGGCTCGGGGCGACCACCGTCTTCGGGCTCCCCGGGCAGCACGCGCTCGGCGTCTTCGACGCCGTCCGCCGCTCCGACCTGCGCCTGGTCACCCTCCGGGTGGAGAACAACGCGGGTTTCGCCGCCGACGCGTACGGCCGCCTCACCGGCGAGGCCGCCCCGCTCCTCCTCTCCACCGGCCCCGGCGCCCTCACCTCCCTCTCCGCGCTGCAAGAGGCGGCGGCCGCCTCCGCGCCCGTCGTCGCCATCTGCTCCCAGGTCCCCACCCCCGGTCTGGGGGGCGGTCGCCGCGGCCACCTGCACGAGCTGCGCGACCAGCAGGCCTCGGTCCGCGACATCGTGAAGTCCGTCCACACCGCCCGCACCCAGTCGCAGATCCCCTCCGCGATCGCGGCGGCCTGGGAGTCGGCGCTGACCGCCCCGCACGGGCCGGTCTGGGTGGAGATCCCCGAGGACGTGATCCGCGCCGAGACGGTGATCCCGCAGGTCACGGGTGTGGACGCGACCCCGCACGACCTGGCGCCGCGCCCCGAGCTGACCGCGCTCGCCGCCCACTGGCTGGAGACGGCGACCCGCCCCGTGATCATCGCCGGCGGCGGTGTCGTGCGGTCCGACGCCGCGAAGAAGCTCCGGCAGCTCGCCGAACGCCTCAACGCGCCCGTCGTCACCACCTTCGGGGGCAAGGGCGCCTTCCCCTGGCACCACCCGCTCTCCCTCCAGTCCTGGCTGGAGGACCGCCACATGACCGGCTTCCTCGAGGACGCCGACGTCCTCCTCGTCGTCGGCTCCGGGCTCGGCGAGCTGTCCTCGAACTACCACACCTTCCTGCCCACCGGGCGGGTCGTCCAGATCGAGGCCGACCTCGGCAAGCTGGAGTCCAACCACCCCGCCCTCGGCATCCACGCCGACGCCCGACTGGCGCTCCAGGCCCTGCTGGAAACGGTCGGGGTGCGGGAGGACCCGTACGCCCCCGAGCGCGTCCGCATGGTCCTCGGCGAGATCGAGGCCCGGCTGGCCGGCCAAGGCCTCGGCCACGACGCCTGCCCGGAACGGCAGGCCCTGGCGGCGGTCCGCGCCGCCCTGCCGGCACGTTCCCCCTCGTTCTGGGACATGACGATCCTCGGGTACTGGGCCTGGTCGGCCTTCGACCCGGCGCACCCGAACACCATGCACTCCGCCCAGGGCGCGGGCGGCCTCGGCTACGCCTTCCCGGCGGCGCTCGGAGCGGCCGTGGCCGAGCCCGGCACGCCCGTGCTCGCCGTGTCCGGCGACGGCGGCGCGATGTACTCCATCGCGGAGCTGGCCACCGCCCGCCAGCACGACCTCGACGTCACCTGGCTGATCGTGGACGACGGCGGGTACGGGATCCTGCGCGAGTACATGACCGACGCCTTCGGTACGCCCGCCACGGACGCCACCGAACTGGCCCGGCCCGACTTCGCGGCCCTGGCGGAGTCCTTCGGCGTGCCCGCGGTGACCACGTCGCCCGACGCCCTCCGCGCCGACCTCGCCAAGGCGCTGGCCACCCCCGGCCCGTCCGTCGTCGTCCTTCCGACCATGTTCCGCATGTTCGCCCCGACGCACCTCGCGTAACGAGGGCCCCAAGCCGAACCCACCACCAAGCCGCGCGCACCCACCACCAAGCCGCGCCCACCCACCACCAAGCCGAGCCCCCCACACCCAAGCCACCCCCACCCGCCCCCCACCCGCCCCCCACCCAGCTC
>NZ_JOGB01000117.1 GCF_000719335.1 Streptomyces sp. NRRL S-87 | reverse complement strand
CGCGGCGCCATCGGCGCCGTCGTCCTCGTCGACACCCGCCGACTCGCCGACTGCTTCCCCGCCGTCGACTACTTCGAGAACTCCGGCCTCCCCTTCGTCGTCGCCCTCAACGGCTTCGAGGGACACCAGCCGTACACCCCCGAAGAGGTCCGCGAGGCGCTCCAGATCGGACCCGACGCCCCGATCATCACCACCGACGCCCGCCACCGGGCCGATGCCAAGAGCGCGCTCATCACGCTCGTGGAACACGCTCTCATGGCGCGTCTGAAGTAGTCGGAGCCGTTCCGGGGAGATCCCGTGAAAACACGGATCACCAGTGGATCACCAACTGCGAGGCGGGCTGTGTCCTTTGACACGGCCCGCCTCGGCGTTCATAACGTTTCGACAGAGAAATTCCACCAGTTGGACACCCCTCGCATCCACTCGGTGCCGCTGCGCGCACGGCGGTCCCGCTTTTTGACGAAACTCGCTCCTTATGTCCGACTTATGCCGGACGGACGCGGCATGGGACGGTCGGTTTCAACTGTTTGGAACACGGCCGTTCCCCGTGCTGGAATTCATCGAACTAGCTAGTAGCGCCGCCGAGAGGTTGTTGGTCGAGTGAGGCGAAGCAACGAGAGCCCCGCGGAGGAGACGGCCCGGGGCAACTTCACCCCGCCGCAGCGCGCGGCCGCCGCGTCCCCGGCTGACCTGCCGGACGAGGCACCCGTTCGCGGCAGCCAGAGCCGGTTCTCGCCGCGCAACTGGCGCGTGCCCACGCGTCTGAACGCGATCCTGCTCGTGCCGGCCCTGGTGGGCCTGGTCATGGGCGGCTTCCAGGTGAAGGGCTCCATCGACACCTGGAGCGAGGCCAAGGACGCGGAGAAGACCGCCCGCATCGTGCAGGCCGCCTCCGAGTACGGCCAGGCGCTGCTCAACGAGCGCGACCTCACCGTCGAGCCGCTGCTGAGCGGCAAGCGCGACAGCGACGTCGTGACCAAGGCCTACGCCGACACGGACGCCGCCAAGGCCCGGTTCGACGAGGTCGTCAAGGACATGCCGGCCAAGCAGGGCCTGGAGCGCCGCCTGAAGCTCTTCCGCTCGGAGGAGCCGAAGCTGCAGGCGATACGCAAGTCGGCGTACCTCCCGCAGATCGAGACCGCCAAGAAGAGCCTGCCCACGAAGCTGGGCCCGGTGCCCACCGAAGAGGGCTACGTGCTGGTCCAGCACTACCTCATGCAGTTCTCCAACGAGCTCGGCCTCGGCACCGGCAACATCACGTCCTACGGCCGCATGGTCTACGCGATCGAGCTCGCCAAGGCCGCCGGTTCGCTGCAGCGCTCCATCGGCACCCACCTCCTCGTCGCCCCCAGCAAGAAGAAGGACGTCCACGCGGCCCAGCTGGTTGCCTTCTCCTCGTACGCGTATCTGGAGGAGATCGCCCAGGGCGAGTACGTCTCCGCCGGTACCGAGCAGGACACCCAGAACCTCAAGGCCGTCATGCAGCGCAAGGCCGACGAGGGCGCCCAGAAGCTGCTGGACGCCAAGGCGCGGGCCGAACAGGCCGGGATGAAGTTCGTCCCGCCGCCGGTCGTCAACGGCTCCGCCCTCGAGGGCATGACCGAGGCGATAGCCAGCGGCGAGGACCCCGAGGACCTCGCCAAGGAGGGCACCAACGCCGCCTACTGGCAGGCCGGTGCCACCGCCAAGTTCGACGGCTACACCGAGGTCGAGAAGGACCTCGTGGCCAAGGCCGTGAACGAGGCCGTCGAGATCGCCGACGACGCCCGCACCGACGCGTTCGTCAACGGTGGCATCGTCGTCGTCTCCCTGCTGGCCGCGTTCATCTTCGCGGGTCTCATGGCCCGCCAGATGGGCCGCTCGATGCGCCGCCTGCGCGGTGCCGCCTTCGACATCGCCGAGCAGCGTCTGCCGGCCCTCGTCGACCAGCTCTCGCGCACCGAGCCGGGCAAGGTCGACACCCGCGTGGTGCCCATCCCGATCGACTCCCAGGACGAGATCGGCGAGGTCGCCCGCGCCTTCGACCAGGTCCACCGCGAAGCGGTACGTCTCGCCGCCGAGCAGGCGCTCCTTCGAGGGAACGTCAACGCGATCTTCACCAACCTCTCCATGCGCAACCAGTCGCTGATCGAGGGCCAGCTGACCCTCATCACCGACCTGGAGAACAACGAGGCCGACCCGGACCAGCTGGAGAACCTCTTCCGCCTGGACCACCTCGCCACCCGCATGCGCCGCAACGGCGAGAACCTCCTCATCCTCGCGGGCGAGGAGCCCGGCCGCCGCTGGGACCAGCCGGTCCCGCTGGTCGACGTGCTGCGTGCCGCCTCCTCCGAGGTGGAGCAGTACGAGCGCATCGAGCTCACCGGCGTCCCGGAGGCCGAGATCCACGGCCAGTCCGTGACCGACCTCGTGCACCTGCTCGCCGAGCTGCTGGAGAACGCCACCACGTTCTCCTCCCCGCAGACCAAGGTCCGCGTCACCGCGACCCGCCTCCCCGACGGCCGCGTGATGGTCGAGATCCACGACAAGGGCATCGGCCTGACGGCCGAGGACTTCGCGGACATCAACCACAAGCTGGCGAACCCGCCCACCGTGGACGCCGCGATCTCCCAGCGCATGGGCCTCTTCGTGGTCGGCCGGCTGGCGGACCGGCACGGCATCCGCGTCCAGCTGCGCCCCTCGGGCGAGCAGGCCGGCACCACCTCGCTGGTCATGCTCCCCGACGCCATCACCCACGGTGGCGGTGGCGAGGGCATTCCGGACGACGACTTCACCGTCTCGTCGATCATTCCGGAGCAGCAGGCCGCCGAGGCGCAGCCGATGCGCACCGCCGCGGAGCTCGGCTTCGACGACTCCCGCTATTCCGACGCAAGCGTCGGCGCCACTGGAGCGGCGGGCGCCGCGCCCTTCGACGCGACCGACCTCGACCCCGTGAACCGCTCGCTGAACCGCGAGGACCGCCGTGCGGCGCTCCAGGAGCAGGCCGAGTACGGGTACGAGGAGCAGGCGTACCAGAACCCGCAGCAGGGCTACCCCCAGGAGCCCCAGCCGGAGCACGGCTACCAGCCGTACCCGGGTGAAGCGGAGGGCGCGTACCACCAGGACGGCTACCCCGGCGGCGGCTACGAGCAGAACGACGGCTCGTACGGCCACCAGGACGCGGGCTACGCGGCGCAGGAGTCCGGCTACGACCAGCAGGCCGAGGGCGGCTACCCGGCCTACGGCTATGCGGAGGACGGCTACCAGGACGCCCCGGCGGGCCAGCGCCAGTACGACGGCGGCTACGCGTCCCAGCCGCAGCAGGCCGAGTGGCCGGAGCAGAATGCCTACCAGGGCGGCTACGACCAGGGTTACGGGACCGAATCGGAATCCCAGGTCGGTCCCGAACAGCCCCAGGACCGCGTAGGCTTCGACCGTTCGGGCGCCGCTGCCGAGACCGGTCACGGGATGACCGGAGCGGGTCTGCCGCGTCGCGGTGGCCAGCAGCAGTGGCAGCCCGCACAGCAGGAAGCGGAGTCCAAGCCGTTCGCCGCTTCGCCGCAGAGCCAGCAGGCGGCGCCGGCGGCGGGAGGCGTGGGCCCCGGGAGCGGCTGGCGTTCGAAGAACGACGAGCGCTGGCAGCAGGCGGGCAAGCTCCGTGACCCGAAAGCGGGCGGGGTGACCTCCTCCGGTCTGCCGCGGCGCGTACCCAAGGCCAACCTGGTCGAGGGTGCCGCCGAGTCGACCCCCCAGGGCGGCCCCCAGATTTCCCGTGCTCCTGAGGACGTGCGCGGCAGGTTGAGCAACCTGCGGCGCGGTGTCCAGCAGGGCCGCAGCGCGGGATCAGAGCAGTCCCCTAGTAACACCTATGACCAGGAGCGTTAGTGTGAGCCCGATGAGCCAGGCGGCGCAGAACCTGAACTGGTTGATCACCAACTTCGTGGACAACACCCCCGGGGTGTCCCACACCGTGGTGGTCTCCGCCGACGGCCTTCTTCTGGCGATGTCCGAAGGGTTCCCGCGCGACCGTGCCGACCAGCTGGCGGCGGTGGCGTCGGGTCTGACCTCGCTGACCGCCGGGGCGTCCCGCATCTTCGAGGGCGGCGCCGTCAACCAGACGGTGGTGGAGATGGAGCGCGGCTTCCTCTTCCTCATGTCGATCTCGGACGGTTCGTCCCTGGCGGTGCTCGCCCACCCCGAGTGCGACATCGGCCTCGTGGGCTACGAGATGGCCCTCCTTGTGGATCGCGCGGGCAGTGTCCTCACTCCGGATCTGCGCGCCGAACTGCAGGGAAGTCTTCTCAACTAGCAGACAGGCAGTGCGTTTCGCGTCATCGCACCATAGGGTGCGGTGGCGCGGTGCTACAGGGAACACTGCGTTTTGGAGTCGGAGGAGGAAACGTGACAACACCCCCAGGAGGCCATTCGTATGGCGGCGCTCAGCCGCAGGGTGGTCACGACCAGAACCGCTTCAACTTCCCTTCTGCTCCGAGCAGGCAGTACTCCCAGGAGCCGAACCCGTACCAGGACCAGGGCTATGGCCAGCCCCAGGCCCCGCAGGCTCCGCACATGCCTCCGGCCGCTCCGCCCCGGGCGCGGCGGCAGGAGGCTCCCAAGGCCAGCAACCCGCTGGTGCGCCCGTACGCGATGACCGGTGGCCGGACCCGGCCCCGGTACCAGCTCGCGATCGAGGCGCTGGTCAGCACCACGGCCGATCCGGCCCGGCTGCAGGGGCAGTTGCCCGAGCACCAGCGGATCTGCCGACTGTGCCAAGAGATCAAGTCGGTTGCCGAGATCTCGGCACTCCTCTCCATTCCCCTCGGCGTTGCCCGAATCCTCGTCGCCGACCTGGCGGAGGCGGGCCTCGTCGCCATCCACCAGCCCGGCGGCGACGAGTCCGCGGGCGGCCAGCCAGACGTGACACTGCTCGAAAGGGTGCTCAGTGGACTTCGCAAGCTCTAACGGCGGAGCGGCTCGCTCCACCACCTCCGCGAAGATCGTGGTGGCGGGCGGCTTCGGCGTGGGCAAGACCACGTTCGTCGGCGCGGTCTCCGAGATCAACCCCCTGCGCACC
>NZ_JOGB01000116.1 GCF_000719335.1 Streptomyces sp. NRRL S-87 | reverse complement strand
CTTCAGAACTTACACAGTGGACGCGAGCAACTGAGGACAAGCCCTCGGCCTATTAGTACCGGTCAGCTCCACCCATTACTGGGCTTCCACATCCGGCCTATCAACCCAGTCGTCTACTGGGAGCCTTACCCTCTCAAGGAGGTGGGAATACTCATCTCGAAGCAGGCTTCCCGCTTAGATGCTTTCAGCGGTTATCCCTCCCGAACGTAGCCAACCAGCCATGCCCTTGGCAGGACAACTGGCACACCAGAGGTTCGTCCGTCCCGGTCCTCTCGTACTAGGGACAGCCCTTCTCAATATTCCAACGCGCACAGCGGATAGGGACCGAACTGTCTCACGACGTTCTAAACCCAGCTCGCGTACCGCTTTAATGGGCGAACAGCCCAACCCTTGGGACCGACTCCAGCCCCAGGATGCGACGAGCCGACATCGAGGTGCCAAACCATCCCGTCGATATGGACTCTTGGGGAAGATCAGCCTGTTATCCCCGGGGTACCTTTTATCCGTTGAGCGACGGCGCTTCCACAAGCCACCGCCGGATCACTAGTCCCGACTTTCGTCCCTGCTCGACCCGTCGGTCTCACAGTCAAGCTCCCTTGTGCACTTACACTCAACACCTGATTGCCAACCAGGCTGAGGGAACCTTTGGGCGCCTCCGTTACCCTTTGGGAGGCAACCGCCCCAGTTAAACTACCCATCAGACACTGTCCCTGATCCGGATCACGGACCGAGGTTAGACATCCAGCACGACCAGAGTGGTATTTCAACGGCGACTCCACAACCACTGGCGTGGCTGCTTCAAAGTCTCCCACCTATCCTACACAAGCCGAACCGAACACCAATATCAAACTGTAGTAAAGGTCCCGGGGTCTTTCCGTCCTGCTGCGCGAAACGAGCATCTTTACTCGTAGTGCAATTTCACCGGGCCTATGGTTGAGACAGTCGAGAAGTCGTTACGCCATTCGTGCAGGTCGGAACTTACCCGACAAGGAATTTCGCTACCTTAGGATGGTTATAGTTACCACCGCCGTTTACTGGCGCTTAAGTTCTCAGCTTCGCCCTGTCGAAACAGAGCTAACCGGTCCCCTTAACGTTCCAGCACCGGGCAGGCGTCAGTCCGTATACATCGCCTTACGGCTTCGCACGGACCTGTGTTTTTAGTAAACAGTCGCTTCTCGCTGGTCTCTGCGGCCACCCCCAGCTCACGGAGTAAATCCGATCACCAGTGATGGCCCCCCTTCTCCCGAAGTTACGGGGGCATTTTGCCGAGTTCCTTAACCATAGTTCACCCGAACGCCTCGGTATTCTCTACCTGACCACCTGAGTCGGTTTAGGGTACGGGCCGCCATGAAACTCGCTAGAGGCTTTTCTCGACAGCATAGGATCATCCACTTCACCACAATCGGCTCGGCATCAGGTCTCAGCCTTAACGTGTGACGGATTTGCCTACCACACGGCCTACACCCTTACCCCGGGACTACCACCGCCCGGGCTGGACTACCTTCCTGCGTCACCCCATCGCTTACCTACTACCACCTTGGGTCAGCGGCTCCACCACTCCCCTTCACCCGAAGGATCCAGGGCGGCTTCACGGCCTTAGCATTAATGGGCTCGATATTGGGCGTTTCAAAGCGGGTACCGGAATATCAACCGGTTGTCCATCGACTACGCCTGTCGGCCTCGCCTTAGGTCCCGACTTACCCTGGGCAGATCAGCTTGACCCAGGAACCCTTAGTCAATCGGCGCAAGAGTTTCTCACTCTTGTATCGCTACTCATGCCTGCATTCTCACTCGTGAACCGTCCACAACTCGCTTCCGCGGCTGCTTCACCCGGCACACGACGCTCCCCTACCCATCACAGCACCCGTTGGGGCTTATTGCTGCAATGACACGACTTCGGCGGTACGCTTGAGCCCCGCTACATTGTCGGCGCGGAATCACTTGACCAGTGAGCTATTACGCACTCTTTCAAGGGTGGCTGCTTCTAAGCCAACCTCCTGGTTGTCTCTGCGACTCCACATCCTTTCCCACTTAGCGTACGCTTAGGGGCCTTAGTCGATGCTCTGGGCTGTTTCCCTCTCGACCATGGAGCTTATCCCCCACAGTCTCACTGCCGTGCTCTCACTTACCGGCATTCGGAGTTTGGCTAAGGTCAGTAACCCGGTAGGGCCCATCGCCTATCCAGTGCTCTACCTCCGGCAAGAAACACACGACGCTGCACCTAAATGCATTTCGGGGAGAACCAGCTATCACGGAGTTTGATTGGCCTTTCACCCCTAACCACAGGTCATCCCCCAGGTTTTCAACCCTGGTGGGTTCGGTCCTCCACGAAGTCTTACCTCCGCTTCAACCTGCCCATGGCTAGATCACTCCGCTTCGGGTCTAGAGCGTGCAACTCAATCGCCCTATTCGGACTCGCTTTCGCTACGGCTTCCCCACACGGGTTAACCTCGCTACACACCGCTAACTCGCAGGCTCATTCTTCAAAAGGCACGCAGTCACGAGACGTGCAAGCACGTCCGACGCTCCCACGGCTTGTAGGCACACGGTTTCAGGTACTATTTCACTCCGCTCCCGCGGTACTTTTCACCATTCCCTCACGGTACTATCCGCTATCGGTCACCAGGGAATATTTAGGCTTAGCGGGTGGTCCCGCCAGATTCACACGGGATTTCTCGGGCCCCGTGCTACTTGGGAAATGAGCAAGCAAGCCGTACAGATTTCAGCTACGGGGGTCTTACCCTCTACGCCGGACCTTTCGCATGTCCTTCGCCTATCCATACGGTTTCTGACTCGCCCAGCCGCCGGCAGACGACTGAAGCTCACTCCCACAACCCCACATGCGCAACCCCTGCCGGGTATCACACGCATACGGTTTGGCCTCATCCGGTTTCGCTCGCCACTACTCCCGGAATCACGGTTGTTTTCTCTTCCTGCGGGTACTGAGATGTTTCACTTCCCCGCGTTCCCTCCACACTGCCTATGTGTTCAGCAGTGGGTGACAGCCCATGACGACTGCCGGGTTTCCCCATTCGGACACCCCCGGATCAAAGCTCGGTTGACAGCTCCCCGGGGCCTATCGCGGCCTCCCACGTCCTTCATCGGTTCCTGGTGCCAAGGCATCCACCGTGCGCCCTTAAAAACTTGGCCACAGATGCTCGCGTCCACTGTGTAGTTCTCAAGCAACGACCAGCCACCCATCACCTTGATCCACAAAGAACCAAGTGCACTGGGGCCGGCATCGCGAAGGTCCAGCCGATCGGCCGTACCCTCAGATACCCAACAACGTGCCCGGCACGATCGCCGTCCGTGTCCTCGTTCCACGCCGAAGCAGTACTAGAGAACCTTCAGGATCGATCGTGCCGAATAGTCAACGTTCCACCCATGAGCTGACCGTGCAGAACATTCGCCTGCAAGCGGTACTGATGCTCCTTAGAAAGGAGGTGATCCAGCCGCACCTTCCGGTACGGCTACCTTGTTACGACTTCGTCCCAATCGCTGGTCCCACCTTCGACGGCTCCCTCCACAAGGGTTGGGCCACCGGCTTCGGGTGTTACCGACTTTCGTGACGTGACGGGCGGTGTGTACAAGGCCCGGGAACGTATTCACCGCAGCAATGCTGATCTGCGATTACTAGCGACTCCGACTTCATGGGGTCGAGTTGCAGACCCCAATCCGAACTGAGACCGGCTTTTTGAGATTCGCTCCACCTCACGGTATCGCAGCTCTTTGTACCGGCCATTGTAGCACGTGTGCAGCCCAAGACATAAGGGGCATGATGACTTGACGTCGTCCCCACCTTCCTCCGAGTTGACCCCGGCGGTCTCCTGTGAGTCCCCATCACCCCGAAGGGCATGCTGGCAACACAGGACAAGGGTTGCGCTCGTTGCGGGACTTAACCCAACATCTCACGACACGAGCTGACGACAGCCATGCACCACCTGTATACCGACCACAAGGGGGGCACTATCTCTAATGCTTTCCGGTATATGTCAAGCCTTGGTAAGGTTCTTCGCGTTGCGTCGAATTAAGCCACATGCTCCGCCGCTTGTGCGGGCCCCCGTCAATTCCTTTGAGTTTTAGCCTTGCGGCCGTACTCCCCAGGCGGGGAACTTAATGCGTTAGCTGCGGCACGGACGACGTGGAATGTCGCCCACACCTAGTTCCCAACGTTTACGGCGTGGACTACCAGGGTATCTAATCCTGTTCGCTCCCCACGCTTTCGCTCCTCAGCGTCAGTATCGGCCCAGAGATCCGCCTTCGCCACCGGTGTTCCTCCTGATATCTGCGCATTTCACCGCTACACCAGGAATTCCGATCTCCCCTACCGAACTCTAGCCTGCCCGTATCGAATGCAGACCCGGGGTTAAGCCCCGGGCTTTCACATCCGACGCGACAAGCCGCCTACGAGCTCTTTACGCCCAATAATTCCGGACAACGCTTGCGCCCTACGTATTACCGCGGCTGCTGGCACGTAGTTAGCCGGCGCTTCTTCTGCAGGTACCGTCACTTTCGCTTCTTCCCTGCTGAAAGAGGTTTACAACCCGAAGGCCGTCATCCCTCACGCGGCGTCGCTGCATCAGGCTTTCGCCCATTGTGCAATATTCCCCACTGCTGCCTCCCGTAGGAGTCTGGGCCGTGTCTCAGTCCCAGTGTGGCCGGTCGCCCTCTCAGGCCGGCTACCCGTCGTCGCCTTGGTAGGCCATTACCCCACCAACAAGCTGATAGGCCGCGGGCTCATCCTTCACCGCCGGAGCTTTCCACCCGAGAAGATGCCTTCCCAGGTCGTATCCGGTATTAGACCCCGTTTCCAGGGCTTGTCCCAGAGTGAAGGGCAGATTGCCCACGTGTTACTCACCCGTTCGCCACTAATCCACCCCGAAGGGCTTCATCGTTCGACTTGCATGTGTTAAGCACGCCGCCAGCGTTCGTCCTGAGCCAGGATCAAACTCTCCGTGAATGTTGACCCGTAATCGGGTAGACACTCGCGTTGAGCGGAACAGTCATGTCGGAATATGACCGACTGTCCTCAGCGTCCTCGCTGTGTGTGTTGCC
>NZ_JOGB01000115.1 GCF_000719335.1 Streptomyces sp. NRRL S-87 | reverse complement strand
CGTACCACCGGTGACCAGGACCGTCCCCGACGGCTCCCACGCACCCGCGCCACCACCGGCAGCCCGGATCAGACGACGACCGAAGACACCCGACGACCGCACCGCGACCTGGTCCTCACCAGCCGCACCACCGGCCAGCACACCGACCAGCCGACCCATCGCCCGCTCGTCCCACACCTCAGGCAGATCGACCAGACCGCCCCACCGCTCCGGCACCTCCAGCGCGGCCACACGCCCCAGGCCCCACGTCTGCGCCTGAACCGCGGACACCAGCCGGTCCGAACGACCCACCGACACCGCACCCCGGGTCAGGCACCACAGCGGCGCCTCCACCCCGGCATCACCCAACGCCTGCACAAGAGCAGCCGTGCCTACCACACCGGCGGACCCCGACTCGTCCAGCGCGAGCAGTGACACCACGCCCGCCACCGGGCCGGACACGTCGGCCAGCAGCCGGGCCACCGCGCCACGGTCGGCACCGGACCCGACGACCACCCGGCCGACCTCGGCGCCGCGCCCGGCCAGGGCGTCCACCACGGCGGAGTCGTCGACACCGCCGGCCGGAACCACCACCAGCCACGAGCCGGACAGCCGCGCACCGGAGGCGACGTCCGCCAGCGGCCGCCACGAGACGCGGTAGCGCCAGCGGTCCACCTCGGACTGCTCCTGGCCGTGGCGGCGCCATGCGGACAGGGCGGGGACGAGTTCGCTGAACGGCGCGTCGGCGGCCACCTCCAGTCTGGAAGGCGTACGTCGGCAAAGGCGATCCCGGCCTCGCCGCCCGTCAGGCATTCCTGAGCCAGCGCCGACAGCACGGCGTCCGGCCCGATCTCGACGTACGTCGTCACGCCGGCGGCCTCGAGGGCCCGGACGCCGTCCAGGAAGCGCACGGCCTCGCGCACGTGCCGCACCCAGAACTCCGCCGAGGCCATCTCGTCGGTGACGACGGCACCCGTCAGGCAGGACACGACCGTGATACGAGGGGCGTCGAACGACAGCCCCTCCACCACCCGACGGAAATCGTCCAACATCCCGTCCATGAGCGGCGAATGGAAGGCATGACTCACCGTCAGCCGCTTCGTCCTACCGACCACGCGCAGCGACCAGCACGCACGCGTCGTCCAGGGACAGCACCCCGGCCACGTGCGCGGCGGCGATCTCACCGACCGAATGACCGGCCACGAACTCCGGCCGCACCCCGTACGACTCCAGCAGGCGGAACAGCGCCACCTCGACCGCGAACAGCGCCGGCTGCGCCCACTCCGTCCGGTCCAGCACAGCGGCGTCCGACCCGAACAGGACGTCCTTCAGCGGAAGTCCGAGCTTCGCGCAGACGGCGTCGAGGGCCCGGGCGAACACGGGGTAGGCGTCGTACAGCTCGCGGCCCATGCCGAGGCGCTGGCTGCCCTGCCCCGTGAACAGGAAGGCCGGCGCGCCGGTCGACACGACGCCCTGGACCAGGCCCGGCACCTGCTCGCCGGCGGCGAGGGCGTCGAGGCGGGCGAGGAACGTCCCGCTGTCCCGGGGCTCGCCGAGGACCACCGCGCGGTGCTCCAGGGCGGCCCGGTGCACGGCCAGGCTGTGGCCGAGGTCGAGGGCGCCCCGGGTCCCGGAGGCCGCCAGGACGTCGGCCGCCAGGGGGCTCAGGCGGGCCGCCTGGGCGCGCAGGGCGGACACGGTGCGGCCGGAGACGGTCCATGGCAGGACCGGCGCGACCGGCACGGCGGGGGCGGCAGGGGTGGCAGGGGCGACCGGTGCGGCGGCGGCCGGTGCGGCGGCGTGCTCCGGTGCCTGCTCGATGACGGCGTGGGCGTTGGTGCCGCTGTAGCCGAACGAGGAGATGCCGGCCCGCCGCGGGCGGCCGGTCTCCGGCCAGGCCCGCTGCTCGGTCAGCAGCTCGATGTCGCCGGCGGACCAGTCGACGTAGGGCGTCGGTTCGTCGACGTGGAGGGTCTGCGGCAGCAGCCCGTGCCGCATGGCCATGACCATCTTGATGACGCCGGCGGCGCCGGCGACGGCCTGGGTGTGCCCGATGTTCGACTTCACCGAGCCCAGGAGCAGCGGCCGGCCCTCCGGACGGTCCTGGCCGTACGTGGCCAGCAGGGCCTGGGCCTCGATGGGGTCGCCCAGCCGCGTGCCGGTGCCGTGCGCCTCGACCGCGTCGACCTCGGCGGCGGTCAGGCCGGCGTCGGCGAGGGCCTCGCGGATGACGCGCTGCTGGGACGGGCCGTTGGGGGCGGTGAGGCCGTTGGAGGCGCCGTCCTGGTTGACGGCCGTACCGCGGACCACGGCGAGGACGGGGTGCCCGTTGCGGCGGGCGTCGGAGAGCCGCTCCAGCAGGAGGAGGCCGACGCCCTCGGACCAGATCGTGCCGTCCGCGGCCGCGGCGAAGGCCTTGATGCGGCCGTCGGCGGCCAGCCCGCGCTGGCGGCTGAACTCGGTGAACGCGCCGGGCGTGGACATGATCGTGACCGCGCCCGCGAGGGCCATCGCGCACTCGCCGCGGCGCAGGGCCTGGGCGGCGAGGTGCAGGGTGACGAGCGAGGAGGAGCAGGCCGTGTCGATGGTGACGGCCGGGCCTTCGAGGCCGAAGGTGTAGGAGATGCGGCCGGAGACGACGCTGGCGGCGTTGCCGGTGCCGAGGTGGCCCTCGAGGCCGTCGCCGTCGTCGAGCCACAGCTGGAGGTAGTCCTGCGCGTTGGAGCCGACGAACACGCCGGTCCGGCTGCCCCGCAGGGTGGCGGGGTCGATACCGGCCCGCTCGAAGGTCTCCCAGGTGGTCTCGAGCAGCAGGCGCTGCTGGGGGTCCATGGCCAGCGCCTCGCGCGGCGAGATGCCGAAGAAGGCGGCGTCGAACTCGGCGGCCCCGTGCAGGAAACCGCCCTCGCGCACGTAGCTGGTGCCTTCGCGGTCGGGGTCGTCGCTGTAGAGGGTGTCGAGGTCCCAGCCGCGGTCGGCCGGGAACGCGGTGATGCCGTCGCGGCCCTCGGCGAGCATCCGCCACAGGTCCTCGGGTGAGGTGATGCCGCCGGGGAAGCGGCAGTTCATCGCGACGACGGCGATCGGGTCGTCCTCGGCGGCGGTCCCGGCGCCGGTGCGGCGGGCGGCGGACGCCGCGCGTCGACGCGCCGGGAGCCGGTCGTCACCGGCGTCGTCGGCGGGGTCGCCGAGCAGCTCCTCGCGCAGGTACCGGGCGAGCGCGGTGGCCGTCGGGTAGTCGAAGACGAGGGTGGCGGGCAGGCGCCGGCCGGTGGCCTCGCCCAGCAGGTTGCGGAGCTCGACGGCGGTGAGCGAGTCGAAGCCCAGCTCCTTGAAGGAGCGGCCCGGTTCGACGGCGGCGGCGTTCGGGTGGCCGAGGGCGGTGGCGACCTGCCTGCGGACGAGGTCGAGGAGGGCGCGCTCCTGCTCGGCCGCCGGGAGGCCGGCCAGGCGCCGGCGGAGCCCCGGGGCGTCGCCGCCCGCCGCGGCCGCGGACCGGCGGGCCGGGACGCGGACGAGCTCGCGCAGCAGCGGGGAGAGCGTGCCCGCCTGGGCCTGGGGCCGGAGCCCGGCGGGGTCGACGCGCATCAGGACCGGGGCGGGCTCGTCGAGGCGGTGCGCGAGGTCGAACAGGTCGAGGCCCTCGGCCGAGGTCAGCGGGGGCAGCCCGCCCCGGGTCATGCGGCTGATGTCGGCGTCGGTGAGGCTGCCCGCCATGCCGGTGCCGTCCGCCCACAGGGCCCAGGCGAGCGAGGTGGCGGGGAGGCCGAGGGACCGGCGGTGGTGGGCGAGGGCGTCGAGGAAGACGTTGGCCGCGGCGTAGTTGCCCTGGCCGGCGCCTCCGAAGGTGCCTCCGATGGAGGAGAAGAGCACGAACGCGGAGAGGTCGAGGTCGCGGGTCAGTTCGTGCAGGTGGAGGGCGGCGTCGGCCTTGGGGCGCAGGACGGCCGACAGGCGCTCGGGAGTCAGGGAGGTGACCACGCCGTCGTCGAGCACGCCGGCGGTGTGGACGACCGCGCCGAGCGGGTGCTCGGCGGGGACGGCCGCCAGTACGGCGGCCAGTGCGTCGCGGTCGGCGACGTCGCAGGCGGCCCAGGTGACCGAGGCGCCGGCGGCGGTGAGTTCGGCGGTGAGGCGGTCGGCCCCGGGGGTGGCTCCGCCGCGGCGGCCGACGAGCAGCAGGTGCCGTACGCCGTGCTCGGCGACCAGGCGGTGGGCGACGAGTCCGCCGAGGAGACCGCCGGCACCGGTGATCAGCACGGTCGCGTCGGGGGCGTACGCGGCGCGCCCGGGGGCCGGGTGCGCCTCCGCCTCGGCCTGCCGGGGCACGCGCGCGAGGCGGGGGACGAGGGCGGCGCCGGCCCTCACGGCGAGGTCCGGCTCGCCGGCGGCGCGGGCGGCCGCGAGGGCGGCGGGCAGGGCGCGTACGGACTCCTCGGTGCCGTCGGTGTCGAGGAGCAGCAGCCGGCCGGGGTGTTCGGCCTGGGCGGAGCGGAGCAGGCCGCGGACGGCCGCGTGCACGGGGTCGGTGACGGTGGCGGCGGCAGCGGCCGTGACGGTAGCGGCCGACGGGCCGGTGCCGTCGGCGGCGGTCGTGCCGGGGGCGGCCGTCGCACCGGGGGCGGCGGTGGCGCCGGGGATGTGGGCGACGGGGGCCGCGACCGCGCCCGTGGTGAGGACGACCAGGCGGGTGTCGGCGAACGCGTCGCCGATGAAGGGCTCCTCCCCCAGCCAGGTCCGGGCGAGGGCGAGGGCCTGGTGGGTGGCCCGGTGCACGGCGTCGGCGGTCGGCTCCGGCGGGGTGGGGCCGGACGGGGCGAACACGGCGAACACGGCGTCCGGGACGGGGGCTCCGGCGGCGACCGCGGCGGCCAGCTCGGCGGTGTCGGCGTACCCGGCGAGGTCGGCGTCCACGGCGGGGCCGCCGTCGGGGTGGCCGGCGCGCGGGTCGGCCAGCAGGGCGGGGGCGGCCGTTCCCAGGACCGCCCACCGGGCGCGCGGCTCTGTGTCCGTCGCCGCCGTGTCGCCGTCACCGTCACCGTCGCCGCCGTCACCGTCGCCGGAGGCCGCGGCAGCGGCGGCGGCGGCCGGCAGGGCCCGCCATTCGGTGCGGAAGACCGACTCGTGGTGGGCGGTGCGGGCCGCGTGGACCTGTTCGGCCGACACGGGCCGCAGGACGAGGGAGTCGACGGTCGCGACCGGTGCGCCCGTCACGTCCGCGATCTCCAGGCGGACGGCGTCGCCGGCGCCCGTGGGTGCGAGGTGGACGCGCAGGGCGTCGGCGCCGCTCGCATGGAGGGTCACGCCGGTCCAGGCGAACGGGAGCCGGCCCTCGCCCTCGGTGCCGCCCAGGACGCCGAGGCCGAGGGTGTGCAGGGCCGCGTCGAGCAGGGCCGGGTGGAGACCGAAGTCCCGCGCAGCGGCGGCGGATTCGTCGGGGAGGGCGACCTCGGCGCACACGCCGTCGCCGTGCCGCCAGGCCGCGGTGAGGCCGCGGAAGGCGGGGCCGTAGCCCATGCCGACGGCGGCCAGTTCGGCGTAGAGGCCGTCCGTGTCGAGGGGTTCGGCTCCGGCCGGGGGCCACTGGCCGGCCGCGAACACCGACCGGGCCGGGCCGGCGGCGCGGGCCAGGACGCCGTCGGCGTGCCGGGTCCAGGGCTCGTCGGCCGCGCTGTCCGCGGGGCGGGAGGAGAGACGGACCGGGCGTCGGCCGGAGCCGTCGGCGTCGGGTGCGCCCACGTTGATCTGGAGCTGCACACCGCCGCGTTCGGGCAGCACGAACGGGGCTTCGAGGGTCAGCTCCTCGAGGGTGCCGCAGCCGACCTGGTCGCCGGCCCAGACGGCCAGCTCGACGAAGGCGGTGCCCGGGAGCAGGACGCTGCCCATCACCCGGTGGTCGGCCAGCCAGGGGTGGGTGGCCGCGGACAGCAGGCTGGTGAAGGCGAAGCCGTCGGAGTCGGCGAGGGCGACCATGGCGCCGAGCAGCGGGTGGGCCGCCGCGTGCAGACCGGCCGCGGTGAGGTCGCCGATCCGGCTGCCGGGCTCGATCCAGTAGCGCTGCCGCTGGAAGGCGTACGTGGGCAGGTCGTCGACGCGGCGGGCGCCGGTGCCGGCGAAGAAGGCGCCCCAGTCGACGCGCAGGCCGTGGGCGTGGGCCCGGGTGAGGGCGGTGACGACGGCCTCGTCCTCGTCGCGGCCCTTGCGCAGGGCGGGGACGAAGACGGCGTCCTCGTCGGTGACGCACTCCTGGGCGAGGGCGGAGAGGACGCCGTCCGGACCGAGTTCGACGTACGTCCTCAC
>NZ_JOGB01000114.1 GCF_000719335.1 Streptomyces sp. NRRL S-87 | reverse complement strand
GCTTGACAGGGGCGGCCTGCAGGCCCTGCGGCAGGCCCACCCCTGGGGCAAGCGGCTTCGCCGTGGCCTGCGGCCACCCCAGGCCCGGGCCTGCCTCCGGTCCAGCCTGCCACCCCTGTCAAGCGCCTCCCCCACACACCACGGGACCCACCAGGCACCGCCAAAGAAGGACCAGCAGGGGAGGGGGTCGACGGCCACTGGACCGACTTCGCCTCAGCCACGTAAGGCAGGCTGGTCCGGAGGCAGGCCCGGGCCAGGGGTGGCCGAAGGCCAGGGCGAAGCCCCAAAGCCCCTGGGGTGGGCCTGCCGCAGGGCCTGCAGGCCATACCGGGTCAAGCGGCGAGGGGACCCACACACCACGGGGCACTTCCGCAGCCCCGGACCGCCTCCACCACCGGCCGTACCGACCCCGCAGGACAACCCCCTGCCGACCGGCGCCCACACGGGCACGACCGGCGCCCACACGGGCACGAGCGGCGCCCACACGGGCACGACCCCGGTCACCGCCCCGCCACGCGTCCGCTCCCGCCACCGGTCACCCCCCACCGGTCACGCCCCGCCACCCTCACTCACCTCACCTCACCGCCACGATCGCCGACCCGTGCCCGAACAGCCCCTGGTTCGCCGTGATTCCGGCACGGGCGGCCGGCACCTGGCGGTCGCCCGCCGTGCCGCGCAGCTGCCACGTCAGTTCGCACACCTGGGCGATGGCCTGGGCCGGGACCGCCTCCCCGAAGGAGGCCAGGCCACCGCTGGGGTTGACCGGGATCCGGCCGCCCAGGGCGGTGGCGCCCTCGCGCACCAGCTTGGCGCCCTCGCCCTCGCCGCACAGGCCGATGTCCTCGTACCACTCCAGTTCCAGGGCGGTGGACAGGTCGTAGACCTCGGCCAGCGACAGGTCCTCGGGTCCGAGGCCGGCCTCCTCGTACGCCGCACGGGCGATCGCGGAGCGGAAGCTCCCCGGGGCCGGCTCGACGGCCGCCGCGGAGTCCGTGCCGATGTCCGGGAGGTCGAGGACCGTCCGCGGGTAGGTCGGGGTCACCGTCGAGACCGCACGGATCCGCACCGGGTCCGTGACCCCCCGCGCGCGGGCGAACTCCATGCTGGTCAGGACCAGGGCGGCGGCGCCGTCCGAGGTCGCGCAGATGTCCAGCAGGCGCAGCGGGTCGGCGACCACCGCGGACGCGGCCACCTCGTCGGCGGTCACGGGCTTGCGATAGCGGGCGTTGGGGTTGAGCGCGCCCGCGGCCGCGTTCTTCACCTTGACCTGGGCGAAGTCCTCCGGGGTGTCGCCGTACACCGCCATCCGGCGGCGCGCGAACAGTGCGAAGTACGCGGGGTTCGTCGCGCCCAGCACCCGGAAGCGCACCCAGTCGGGGTCGTCCGGGCGGTCGCCGCCCGCCGGGGCGAAGAACCCCTTGGGCGCCGCGTCCGCGCCCACCACGAGCACCACGTCGGCCAGCCCCGCCAGGATCTGGGCCCGGGCCGTGCCCACCGCCTGGGCGCCCGAGGCGCAGGCCGCGTACACGCTGGTCACGCGCGCGCCCTGCCAGCCCAGTGCCTGGGCGAAGGTCGCGCCGGCCACGTAGCCCGGGTACCCGCAGCGCATGGTGTCCGCGCCGACCACCGAGCCCACGTCGGACCAGTCCAGTCCGGCGTCGGCCAGGGCGGCGCGCGCCGCGGCCGTGCCGTACTCGACGAAGCTGCGTCCCCACTTGCCCCACGGGTGCATGCCGGCCCCCAGCACCGCCACGTCCCCGGCCGCACCGCGGATCCCGGTCATGCGCCGACCTCCCGCTCCACGGCCGGCACGGGCCGGAACCGCCACGTGGTCCAGGTGGTGTCCGTGTCCTCGTCGAGGACGCCGGGCACCACCTCGACCTCCATGCCCACGACCAGGTCCGCCGGGGTCACGCCGGGCTCCGCCTGGCCCAGCACGACCATCCGCTCGGCGGCCAGCTCCACCGCGACGAGCGTGTACGGGACCCAGGGCTCCGCCGGATCGGAGACGTACGGCGCGGGCGGCCGGTAGCGCCCGTCGGTGTACGACCAGACGCGGCCGCGCCGGGACAGCGGTACCTCCACCAGCTCGCCCCCGGCGCAGCCGGGGTTGCGGCAGAAGGAGTCCTCGCGGGGGAAGAACACCGAGGTGCAGGCCGTGCACCGGGTCCCCAGCAGCCGGAACTCCTCCTCGCCCGTACCGAGCGCGACGTACCCGAACCATCCCGGCACCACCGGTGTGCGTGTGCGCGGCGTCACGATCCCTCCCCAGGCAGACCTCACCGACCGTCGAACTGACGGTTCGTCAGAAGTCTGCCACGGGGCGGGCCCCCGGGTCAGGGGTTCTCCGCCAGCCACTTCTCCGCGGTCTCGGCGAGCTCCGCGTCCCGGCCGGTCAGCATCATCCGGATCATCTGCGCGTCCCCGCGCAGCGACCAGGCCGGATGCCCGAACGTCGCCGGGTTGTTCCCCTCGATCCAGAAGTGCGCGGGCCAGGCGGTGCCGTACCCGATCAGCGGGAACGCCAGTGCGTACCGCTTCCGCCCGCGCGCCAGCCCGTACGCGGCCACCGCGAGCCCCGTCAGCGTCCCGGTCAGGTGCACCCAGCGCGTCGCGGCGCGGGAGTGCATGGCCACGTAGTACGGCCAGAAGTCCTCGTACGACTCGAACGTGCGCTCTGCTGCTGCCATACCGCGACGGTACTGCGGCCCACCCGCAGCGCGACAGGGACGTCGAAGTACGTGTCCGGGTAGGGCTCCGGGCGGTACGTGAAGTGCCACCACTCCTCGGGCAGGTTGACGAAGCCCTGCGCCGCCAGCGCCGCCCCCAGCTCCGTGCGGTGCGCGTGCTGCCGCGGCCCCACCGTCGGGTCCGCCGTGTGCGACACCGGGTCGAAGAGGTCGAAGGGCGACCCCATGTCGACGTCCCCGGGCCGGCCCTCCCGGCCGGGCAGCCGTACGAGCGTCACGTCGACCGTGCTGCCCCTGCTGTGCCCCGACCGCTCGGCGATGTAACCCTCCGCGAACAGCCGGGACTTGTCGACCCGCGGGTAGAACTCCGCCTTGGTCCGCTGGTCCGACGCGTCCCGCGCCCAGCGCACGAAGTGCGCCACCGCCCGGCGCGGCCGGTAGCAGTCGTACACCTTCAGCCCGTACCCCCGCGCGAGCAGCGAGCGCTGCGCCCGGGACAGCGCCTCGGCCGCCGGCCGGGTCAGCAGGCACACGGCCTCCCGGTAGCCGTCCACCCGCGTGCCGGTGAAGTTGTGCGCCGAGGCGTACCGCATCTCCTCGGCGACGCTCGGGTCCACGTCGCGCAGCGCCACGAAGGCGGGCAGCGGCTCAGCACCCGGCCGTGCCACACCCGCCCGAGCCACCGCCCCGCCCGCCACGTCGCCCGCCGCCCCGCCCACCGTCGCGAGCAGCAGGCACGCGGCGCCCGCCGTCCCGAGCAGGCAGCGGATTCCGATCCGTCCGACATCCAGCCGTCGCATGCCCCTTCCTCTACCATCCCCCACGTGTCAGCACCGGTGAAGGACTCGCACTGCTCCTCCTGCGGAGCCCCCTACGACTCCGCCGCGGCCCCCTGGCCCCGCACCTGCGCGGCCTGCGGCAGCACCGCCTACCGCAACCCGCTCCCCGTGGCCGTGGCCCTGCTCCCCGTCACCGACGGCCGGGGCGCCGGGCTCGTCGTCATCACCCGCACGATCGAACCGGCCCGCGGCGGCACCGCCCTCCCCGGGGGCTTCATCGACCACGGCGAGGACTGGCGGGACGCCGTGGTCCGCGAACTGCGGGAGGAGACCGGCATCCAGGCGCCGGCCGGCCAGGTCGCCCTCGCCGACGCACTCAGCTCCCCGGCCGGCCACCTGCTCCTCTTCGGCCTGCTGCCGCCCCGCCCCGCGACCGACCTGCCCGCGCCCGTCGCCACCGACGAGACCACCGGCTGGCACGTCCTGCGCGCCCCCGGCCCGCTGGCGTTCCCCCTGCACACGCAGGCCGCGGCGGCCTGGTTCGCGGGCCGCTACGGCTGACGTCGGCGCGTTCCCGCAGTCGTCCGCGTGACCCGTCCGTCACTCCTGCGGGTGGAACCGGGCGGTCCAGTGGGCCCACTACCGGCCCGCCGAGGTCCCGCCCGGGTCCGCCGTGCCCGAAAGCTGGGTCGCCCCCCAGGACCCCACGGACGGAAGTGGTCCCCCATGCCCCTGCACACCCCGCGGCGCCGGGCCCGACGCGCCCGCACGGCGGCCGCCGCAGCCCTGGCGCTCGTACTCGGCCTGCCCGGAGCGGCCGTGGCCGCTCCTGGCGATCTGGACCCGACGTTCAGCGGCGACGGCAAGGTCGTCACCCACGTGACCGGTTACGAGGACATCGCGGGCATGGCCGTCCAGCCCGACGGCAAGATCGTCACGGTCGGCAGCGGCTACTTCGACGAGACCAGCGGCGATTTCGTGCTGGTGCGCCACAACCCCGACGGCAGTCTCGACACGGGCTTCGGCGGCGACGGCATCGTCACCACCGACTTCGACGTCAACAACGACGAGGCCCGGGCCGTGGCCCTGCAGCCCGACGGCAAGATCATCGCGGTCGGCGGTTCCACCTCGATCGCAGGCTACGGCGACTGGGTGGCGGCCCGCTACAACCCCGACGGCAGCCTGGACACCGCCTTCGACGGCGACGGCAAGGCGGTCGCGGACATCGACCCCGACGCGATCGAGACAGCCATGGCCGTCGCGGTACAGCCCGACGGCCGGATCGTCGCCGGCGGCGAGAGCACCGGGGTCTGGTCGCTGGCGCGCTGGAACGCCAACGGCGCCCTCGACACGGGCTTCGACGGCGACGGCATCGTCACCACCGACTTCCCCGGCGGCTGCTGCGACGGGGTCACCGACCTGGCGCTGCAGCCCGACGGCCGCATCGTCGCCGCCGGCTACACCACCTCGGGCTTCACCCTGGCCCGCTACCAGGCGAACGGCAGCCTCGACACCGGTTTCGACGGCGACGGGCGGGTCACTCCCGGCTTCGGGTCGGCGGTCCGCGGCGTCGCACTGCAGTCCGACGGACGGATCGTCGTCGCGGGGGCCGACGGCAGCGCCTTCGGACTGGCCCGGTTCACCGCCGCCGGCGCGCTCGACCCGACCTTCGACGGTGACGGCAGGGTGACCACCGGCTTCGGCACCGCGGCGGCCGCCGCCCAGGACGTGGCGCTCCAGCCGGACGGCAGGATCGTCGCCGCCGGCTCCTCCAACGGCGACTTCGCGCTCGCCCGCTACGACACCAACGGCGCTCCGGACACCGGCTTCAGCGGTGACGGACGCCTGACGACCGACTTCGGCGGTCCCGACGACCAGGCCACGTCCGTGGCCCTGCAGCCCGACGGCAAGATCCTCGCCGCCGGGCTCGCCGGCACCGCCATCAGCAGCGACTCGGACCGCGCCGTGGCCCGCTACCTCGGCGGTGGCGGCACCGTGCCGCCGTCCGCGTCCGCGGACCTGTCGGTGACGGCGTCCGGTCCGACGTCGGTGAGCATCGGTGACCAGGCGACGTACACGGTCCGGGTGACCAACGCGGCGTCCT
>NZ_JOGB01000113.1 GCF_000719335.1 Streptomyces sp. NRRL S-87 | reverse complement strand
GTAGTTGGCCTGACCCGCACCACCGAACACGCCGGCGGCGGAGGAGAAGAGCACGAACGCGGACAGGTCCAGGTCGGCCGTCAGCTCGTGCAGGTGCCAGGCCGCGTCCACCTTGGGGCGCAGCACCGCCGACAGCCGCTCGGCCGTCAGCGAGCCGACCACACCGTCGTCGAGGACACCCGCGGTGTGCACCACCGCGGTCAAGGGGTGCTCCGCCGGAACGCCGGCCAGTACGGCCGCCAGCGCCTCCCGGTCGGCCACGTCACACGCCGCCCAGGTCGCCTCGGCACCCAGATCCGCCAGCTCCGCCGCCAACTCGGACGCGCCCGGCGCCCCTTCACCCCTCCGGCTGACGAGCAGCAGGTGCCGTACGCCGTGCTCCGTGACGAGGTGGCGGGCGAACAGGGCCCCGAGCGAACCGCTCGCACCCGTCACCAGCACCGTGCCGTCACCGGCCCCACCCCACGCAGGAGCGGAACCGACGGCCGCGTCGGCACGGGCCAGCCGCGGCACGAGGACCCGGCCACCGCGCACCGCCACCTCGGACTCGCCCGAGACGAGCGCCGCCGCGATCCCCTGGGCGGCGTCCGCATCGGCGTCGAGGTCCAGGCCCGGTTCGACGTCGAGGTCGAGGTCGAGGTCGAGGTCGAGGTCGACAAGGACGATCCGGCCCGGGTTCTCGGACTGCGCGGACCGCACCAGGCCCCACACCGGGGCGTGCACCAGGTCCGACGGGCCCTCGCCGGGTACGGCGGCCACCGCGCCCCGGGTCAGGAGGACGAGGCGACCGTCCGCGAACCGGTCGTCGGCCAGCCACTCCTTGACCAGCGACAGGGCGCGGCCCGCCGCCGCGTGGGCGCCGGCGGTCACGTCGTCGGCCGCGGGCTCGGTGCAGGGTACGACGAGTGCCGACGGGATCCGGCCGCCGTCGACGACGGCGGCGCCCAGCGCGGCGAGGTCCGCGAAGGCCTGGTTGCCCTCGCCCAGCAGCATCCAGTCGTCGAAGGGGCCGCCCGCCGCGGCGGATTCGGCCCACTCCACGCGGTAGAGCGCGTCGCCGGCGCCGTGGGCCGGCCGGCCGAACTGTTCGGGCGAGAAGGCACGCAGCGCGAGGGCGTCGACCGAGGCCACGGGCGCGCCCGCCGCGTCGGCGAGCTCCAGTCGGACGGCGTCGCGCCCGGCGCGGGAGAGCCGTACGCGCAGGGCGTCCGCCCCGGCGGCGTACACCGAGACCCCGGACCAGGAGAACGGCAGGCGTCCCCGGCCGGTGTCCTCCACCAGCGAGCCCAGGGTGACGGCGTGCAGGACGGAGTCGAGGAGGGCCGGGTGGAGGGTGAACCGCTCGGCGCCGGGCTCGGTCCCGGAACCGAGGCCGACCTCGGCGTACACGTCGTCGCCGTGCCGCCAGGCGGCGTGCAGGCCCTGGAACGCCGGCCCGTAGCCGAAGCCGGCGTCGGAGAGGACGTCGTACAGGGACGCGACGTCGAGGGCGTCGGCGCCGGGCGGCGGCCAGGCGGTCAGGTCGAACGCCGGGGGCTCCTCCCCCGCCGTGGCCAGGACCGCGGTGGCGTGGCGCACCCACGGCTCGTCGTCGGCGGCGAAGCCGTCGCGGGAGTGGAAGGCGACGGCCCGGCGGCCCGACACGTCGGGTGCCGCGACCGTGATCTGCAGCTCGACGCCGCCCTCCTCGGGGAGGACGAGCGGGGCGGCCAGGGTCAGGTCGTCGACCAGGTCGCAGCCCGCCTTCTCGGCGGCCTGGAGCGCCAGTTCGACGAAGGCCGTGCCGGGGAGCAGCGCGGCGCCCGCGACGCGGTGGTCGGCGAGCCAGGGGTGGGTGGCGAGGGACAGCCGGCCGGTGAGGAGGAGCCCGTCGGCGTCGGCGAGGGTGACGGAGGCGCCGAGGAGGGGGTGGTCGGCGGTCCGGAGGCCGGCGGTGGTGACGTCCCCGCCGAGGGTGCCGGCGTCCAGCCAGTAGTGGTCGCGCTGGAAGGCGTACGTGGGCAGGTCCACCTGTGCGGCGCCGGTGGCGGCGTGGAAGGCGTGCCAGTCGACGGCGGTGCCGCGGGCGTGGACGAGGGCCAGGGCGGTGGTGGCCGTGGCGGCCTCGGAGGCGCCCGTGCGGAGGGCCGGGGTGAAGGCGGCGGCGGTGGGGTCGCCGGTCAGGCAGTCCTGGGCGAGGGCGGAGAGGACGCCGTCGGGGCCGAGTTCGAGGTACGTCGTCGCGCCGGCGGCCTCGAGGGCGCGGACGGCGTCGAGGAAGCGGACGGCTTCGCGGACGTGCCGGACCCAGAAGTCGGCGGAGCCCATCTCGTCGGTGACCAGGGCGCCGGTCAGGCAGGACACGACCGGGATGCTCGGGGCCCCGAAGGACAGGCCCGCCACGACCCGGCGGAAGTCGTCGAGCATGCCGTCCATGTGCGGTGAGTGGAAGGCGTGGCTGACGGTGAGCCGCCTGGTCTTGCGGCCCTGCGCCGCGAAGGCCTCGGCGACGGCGACCGCCGCGGCCTCGTCGCCGGAGACGACGACGGACCGGGGGCCGTTGACGGCGGCGATGGCCACCCGGTCGCCGAGCAGCGGCCGGACCTCGTCCTCCGTGGCCTGGAGGGCGATCATCGCGCCGCCGGGGGGCAGCGCCTGCATCAGCCGGCCGCGGGCCGCCACCAGCGCGCACGCGTCGTCCAGCGACAGCACTCCCGCGACGTGCGCGGCGGCGATCTCGCCGATCGAGTGGCCGGCCAGGAGGTCCGGCTTCACGCCCCAGGACTCCAGCAGCCGGAAGAGGGCCGCTTCCAGCGCGAACAGCGCCGGCTGTGCGTACTCGGTGCGGTCGAGCAGCGCCGCGTCGTCCCCGAGGAAGACGTCCCGCAACGGGGTGCCGAGGTGCGGGTCCAGGGCGGCGCACACGGCGTCGAGGGCCTCGGCGAACGCGGGGTGGGCGTCGTACAGTTCGCGGCCCATGCCGAGGCGCTGGCTGCCCTGGCCGGTGAAGAGGAACGCGGTCCTGCCCCGGACCCCGGCCTCGCCCCGGACGACCCGCGGTGAGGTGTCGGCGCCCGACGCGAGGTCGGCGAGGTCGGCGAGTGCCTGCTCCCGGTCGCCGGCCAGGACGACGGCGCGGTGTTCGAGGGCGGCGCGGCCGGTGGCCAGGGTCAGGCTCACGTCCTGCGCCGTGTGGTCGGGATGGGCGCGCAGGTGGGTGAGCAGGCGGTCGGCCTGGGCGCGCAGGGCCTCCTCCGTGCGGGCCGACACCGGCCACGGCAGGACCGGGGGGACGACGACCGGACGGGGCGGACGCGCACCGGCCCCGGCGGTGTCGGCGCCCGCGCCGGGGTCGGCGGTGTCGGTGGCGTCGGCGCCCGCGCCGGGGGCCGCGCCGGCGGTCTCGACGGGGCCCGCGGCGGGGTCGGCTTCCGCGTCCGCACCGGGGGCGGCGGGTGCGGGTCCGGCGGCCGTGGCGGGCGGCGCCTGCTCGATGATGGTGTGGGCGTTCGTACCGCTGATGCCGAACGAGGACACCGCGGCACGCCGCGGGCGCCCGGTCTCGGGCCAGTCCACGGTCTCGCGGAGCAGCGTCACGGCGCCCGCGGCCCAGTCGACCTTGGTCGACGGCCGGTCGACGTGCAGCGTCCGCGGGATCCGGCCGTGCCGGATCGCCATGACCATCTTGATGACGCCGGCGACGCCCGCGGCGGCCTGGGTGTGCCCGATGTTGGACTTGACCGAGCCCAGCCACAGCGGCCGGTCCTCGGTGTGCTCCCGGCCGTAGGTGGCGAGCAGGGCCTGGGCCTCGATCGGGTCGCCCAGGGTCGTACCGGTGCCGTGCGCCTCGACCACGTCGACGTCGGCGGCCGTGAGGCGGGCGTCGGCCAGGGCCTGCCGGATGACGCGCTGCTGGGACGGGCCGTTGGGGGCGGTCAGGCCGTTGCTGGCGCCGTCCTGGTTGACGGCGGAGCCGCGGACCACGGCGAGGACGGGGTGGCCGTTGCGGCGGGCGTCGGACAGCCGCTCGACGAGGAGCATGCCCGCGCCCTCGCCCCAGCCGGTGCCGTCGGCGGCGTCGGCGAAGGACTTGCAGCGGCCGTCGAAGGACAGCCCGCGCTGCTTGCTGAACTCGGTGAAGGTGCCGGGTGTCGGCATCACGGTGACGCCGCCCGCGAGGGCGAGCGAGCACTCGCCCTTGCGGAGGGCCTGCATGGCGAGGTGCAGGGTGACGAGGGAGGAGGAGCAGGCGGTGTCGACGGTCAGCGCCGGGCCCTCCAGGCCGAACGTGTACGAGACGCGGCCGGAGGCGATGCTGCTGGAGGCGCCGGTGCCGAGGTAGCCCTCGACCTCCGGCGGCACGGCGCGCAGCCGTGACGCGTAGTCGTGGTACATGACGCCGGTGAACACGCCGGTGCGGCTGCCGCGCACCGAGGTCGGGTCGATGCCCGCCCGCTCGAAGGCCTCCCAGGAGATCTCCAGGAGGAGGCGCTGCTGGGGGTCCATGGCCGTGGCCTCACGGGGCGAGATCCCGAAGAACGCCGGGTCGAACCGGTTCGCCGAGTGGAGGAAGCCGCCCTCCTGCACGTAGCTGGTGCCCCGCCCGTCCGGGTCCTCGTCGAAGAGGCGGCCCGTGTCCCAGCCCCGGTCGGCCGGGAACGGGGAGATGGCGTCGGTCTCCTCGGACACCAGCCGCCACAGGTCCTCGGGGGACTCGACGTCCCCCGGGTAGCGGCAGCTCATCCCGACGATCGCGATCGGCTCCTGCTCCTCCGACTCGACCTCCTGGAGCCGGCGGCGCGTCTCGTGGAGATCGGCGGTCACCCGCTTCAGGAAGTACCGGAGCTTTTCCTCGTTCATGCGTGCATCCCTCGTACAGAAGCCAGAAGGTGGGAAAGGGGGGATCGGGTGGGGCGTGGCCGCCGCGTCATGAGATGCCGAACTCCTTGCCGATGAAGTCGAAGAGGTCGTCATCGGTCGCGTCCTCCAGCGTCTCGGCGACGTCCGCGCCGTCCGAGCCGTCCGAGCCGTCCGTGGGTGCACCGTCGGCCGCCGCACCGGCGTCGTTCCAGGCGGCCAGCAGGGCCTGGAGGCGCTCGGTGATGCGGTCGCGGCCGGCGTCGTCGGGGGCGGAGGTGACGAGCGTCTTCTCCAGCCGGTCCAGTTCGGCGAGCAGCGGGGGAACCGCCGCGGCGCCGTCCTGCCAGAGCTCGTCCCGCAGGAACGCCACGAGGGCCGTCGGCGTCGGGTAGTCGAACACGAGGGTGGCGGGCAGGCGGACGCCGGTGGCGGCGCCGAGCCGGTTGCGGAGTTCGACGGCGGTGAGCGAGTCGAAGCCGACCTCGTTGAACGAGCGTGCCGGGTCGACCGCCTCGGGGCCGGTGAAGCCGAGGACCCCCGCGACGTACCCGCACACGAGCTCCAGCAGGGCCTCGTCGCGGGCGGCCGGCGCGAGTGCGGTGAGGCGCTCGCGCAGTGCGGTGGCGCCGTCGGCGCCGGGTCCGGCGCTGCCCGCGGTCCGGCGTACGGGCGTACGCACGAGGGCGGACAGGAGCGGCGGGAGCATGCCGCTGCCGGCCTGGGCGCGCAGCGCGGGCAGGTCCAGCTTCACCGGGACCAGCAGGGCCCGGCCGGTGGCCGCGGCGGTGTCGAACAGGACCGCCCCCTCGGGTGCGGTGAGCGCCCGGACCCCGCCGCGTCCCAGGCGCGAGACCTCGTCGGCGCCGAGGCCGGCCCCCATGCCGCCGCCGGCCTCGGACCACAGGCCCCAGGCCAGCGAGGTACCGGCGAGACCGGCCGCCCGGCGGTGCGCGGCCAGGGCGTCGAGGAAGGTGTTGGCCGCCGCGTAGTTGGCCTGTCCCGCGTTGCCGAACACGCCGGCGGCGGAGGAGAAGAGCACGAACGCGGACAGGTCC
>NZ_JOGB01000112.1 GCF_000719335.1 Streptomyces sp. NRRL S-87 | reverse complement strand
GCCTCGACGTACGAGCTGTGGGTGCCGCTGCTCAACGGCGGCTGCATCGTGGTCGCCCCGCCGGGACGGCTCGACACCGCGACGTACGCCCGCCTCATCACCGAGCACCGGGTGACCGGCGCGCTCCTGGTCACCTCGCTGTTCAACCTGCTCGCCGAGGAGATCCCCGAGACCGTCGGCGGCCTCACCAAGGTGGTGTCGGGCGGCGAGGCGGCCTCCGCCCACGCGATGCGCCGCGTGCTCGCGCACGCCGGCCCCGCCCTGCGGCTCCTGAACGTCTACGGACCCACCGAGTGCACCGTGCTCGCGACCTGGCGGCCGGTGGACCCCGCGACCCTCGGGGGCGCGAGCGTCCCGCTCGGCACCCCCCGCAGCAACACCCGGGCCCTCGTCCTGGACCCGTACCTGCAGCCCGTGCCCGTCGGCGTCACCGGCGAGCTGTACCTCGCCGGCAGCTGCGTCTCCCGGGGCTACGTCAACCGGCCCGGTGCCACCGCCGAGCGGTTCGTGGCGGACCCGTACGGGGCGCCGGGCGAGCGGATGTACCGGACCGGCGACCTGGTCCGCTGGACCCCGGACGGCGAGCTCGACTTCGTGGCGCGGGCCGACGGCCAGGTCAAGATCCGCGGCTTCCGCATCGAACCCGGCGAGATCGAGGCCGCGCTGGCCGCCGACCCGACCCTCGCCCAGGCCGCCGTCATCGCCCGCGAGGACAGACCGGGGGACAAGCGGCTCGCCGCCTACGTCGTCCCGGCGGCCGGCGCGGCCGCGGACGCCCAGGCCGTCCGGCGGCGGCTGTCCGGCGTCCTGCCGGAGTACATGGTGCCCTCGGCCGTGGTCGTGCTCGACGCACTGCCGCTCACGCCCAACGGCAAGCTGGACCACCGGGCCCTGCCGGCGCCGGACCTCTCCGGCGAGGTCTCCGACGACGGTCCGCGCACCGAACAGGAGGAGGTGCTCCGCGGGCTGTTCGCCGACGTGCTGGGCCTGGACCGGGTCGGCGTCCACGACGACTTCTTCGACCTCGGCGGCCACTCCCTGCTGGCCACCCGGCTGGTCAACCGGATCCGCGCGGTGCTGGGCGCCGAGCTCGGTGTCGGGGCGCTCTTCGAGACCCCCACGGTCGCGGGCGTCGCGGCCGCCGTGTCGCGCGGCCTGACCGGCGGGGACACGCGCCCCGCCCTCCTGCCGCGGGCCGCGGCGGACGAGCCCGTCGGCCTGTCCTTCGCGCAGCGCCGGCTGTGGTTCCTGGCCCAGATGGAGGGGCCGAGCGCCACGTACAACGTCCCCCTGGCCCTGCGGCTGAGCGGCGCCGTGGACGAGGCCGTGCTGCGGGCCGCGCTGGCCGACGTCGTCGGGCGGCACGAGAGCCTGCGGACGGTGTTCCGCCAGGCCGGCGGCGAGCCCGTGCAGGTGGTGCTGCCCGCCGACGCCGTGACCGTGGACCTCACGGCGGCCGACGTGGCCGCCGACGCGCTGCCCGCCGCGGTGGCCGCCGCCTCCGCCCTCCCCTTCGACCTCGCCGCGGACCTGCCGCTGCGGGCCCGGCTGCTGCGGACGGGCCGGGACACCAGCACCCTGCTGCTGGTCCTGCACCACATCGCCGGCGACGGCTGGTCGCTGGCCCCGCTCGCCCGCGACCTGGGCGCGGCGTACGCGGCCCGGCTGGCCGGCGCCGCACCGCAGTGGCCGCCGCTGCCCGTCCAGTACGCCGACTACGCCCTGTGGCAGCGCGAGCTGCTCGGCGACGAGGCGGACCCGGACTCCCTGGCCGCCCGCCAACTCGCCCACTGGCGCGAGGCGCTGGCCGGACTCCCCGAGGAACTGGAGGTGCCCCGGGACCGGCCCCGCCCCGCCGTGCCGACCCACCGGGTCGACGTCGTGCCCCTGGACGTCCCCGCGGACGTCCACCGGAGGCTGCGCGCGGTGGCCAGGGAGCGCCGCGCCACCTTGTTCATGGCCGTCCAGACGGGACTGTCCGTCCTGCTCACCCGGCTCGGCGCGGGCACGGACGTCCCGCTGGGATCGTTCGTCGCGGGCCGGGGCGACGACACCCTCAACGACCTGGTCGGGTTCTTCGTCAACACGCTGGTGCTGCGCACCGACACCTCCGGCGACCCGTCCTTCGGGGAACTGCTGGAGCGGGTGCGCACCGCCGACCTGGCCGCGTACGCCCACCAGGACCTGCCCTTCGACCGGCTGGTCGAGGCCCTCAACCCGCCCCGGTCCCGGGCCTGCCACCCGCTGTTCCAGATCGCGCTCGTGCAGCAGAACAACGCCGGGGCGCGCTTCGCCCTCGGCGACGACGTCACCGTGCGCGGGGCCGAGACCCTGCTGACCGGTGCCCAGTTCGACCTGTGCCTCAACCTCGTGGAGCACTCCGCCGAGGACGGCACGCCGCAGGGGCTGCGCATCGAGTTCGAGTACGCCGTCGACCTCTTCGACCGCGCCACGGTCGAGGGCCTGGCCGAGCGGTTCGCCCACCTGCTCGACCGCTTCTCGGCGGCGCCCGACCTGGCGATCGGCGCCGCCGACATCCTCACGCCCGCCGAGCGGGGGCTGGTGCTCGGCACCTGGAACGACACCGCCCGCCCGTTGCCCGACACGTCCGTCCACGAGCTCGTCGAGGCAGCGGCGGCCCGTACCCCGGGGGCCACGGCCGTCGAGCACGGCGAGGTCCGCCTCAGCCACCGGGAGCTGGCCGGGGCGGCCGCGCACCTGGCCGCGGCCCTGCAGGGGCGGGGCGCCGGCGTGGGCGACGTGGTCGCGCTCGTCCTGGAGCCGTCCGCGGACCTGGTGGTCGCGGTGTGCGCCGCCCTGCGGGCGGGGGCCGCGTTCCTGCCCCTGGACCCGAAGCTGCCGGCGGGCCGGATCGGCACGATCCTCGACGACGTCGCGCCCGCGCTGGTGCTGACCCCGCGGGCCCCGTCCGGCCCGCTCGCCGAGGTCCTCACCGGCCGGAACGTACTCCGCCTCGACGACCTGCCCGCGGCCGACGGGCCCGTCCGGCGCGACCTCCCGGGGGCCGGCGAGCAGACCCCGCCCGGCCTCCCCCCGGCCGACGACGGGCAGGCGCGGCCCGCCCGGGTCCGCGGCGACGACCTGGCCTGCGTCTTCTACACCTCCGGCTCGACCGGCCGCCCCAAGGGCGTCATGTTCACCCAGCGCGGGCTGCTCAACTACACGCTGACCATGCTCGACGCCTTCGCGCTGACCCCGGCCGACCGCATCCTGCAGGTCGCCTCGCCCGGCTTCGACGTCCTCATCGAGGAGCTGCTGCCGACCCTCGCCGCGGGCGCGGCCGTCGTCGTCCCCGCCGAGCCCGTGCTCGAACCCGGCGCCGACCTCGCCGGCTACGTCGAGCGGCACCGCATCACCGGCCTCGAACTCACCACCGCCTACTGGCTGGAGTGGGCCCACGAGCTGCACACCACCGGTCGGCGGCTGCCCGACTCCTTCCGGTTCGTGGCCATGGGCGGCGAGCGGATCCTGCCCGACCGGCTGCGCATGTGGGAGGAGCAGCCGACCCGACTGGTGCACGTCTACGGCCTGACCGAGGTGTCGTGCACCTCCACCACCGCCCGGCTCGGTTCGGCGGCCGGCCGTCCGGACGCCTTCGCCGCACCCATCGGCACCCCCCTGTGGAACACCCGCGCGTACGTCCTGGACCGCCGCCTCCAGCCGGTCCCGGTCGGCGTCGCGGGCGAGCTGTACCTCGCCGGCGAGGGCCTGGCCCGCGGCTACGTCCGCCGGCCCGGCCTGACCGCCCAACGCTTCCTGGCCGACCCCTTCGGTCCCGCCGGCAGCCGCATGTACCGCACCGGCGACCTGGTGCGCTGGACCCCGGACGGCGAGCTGGACTTCGTCGGCCGGGCCGACGAGCAGGTCAAGATCCGCGGCTTCCGCGTCGAACTCGGCGAGATCGAGACGGCGCTCGCGGCCGACCCCGCCCTGGCCCAGGTCAAGGCCGTCGTGCGGGAGGACCGGCCGGGGGACCGGCGGCTGGTCGCGTACGTGGTCCCCGCCGACGGGGCCGCCGCCGACCCGGAGCGGATCCGGCGCGGGCTCTCCGGCGTGCTGCCCGACTACATGGTGCCCTCGGCCGTGGTCGTGCTGGACGCCCTGCCGCTGACGCCGAACGGCAAGCTGGACCGCGCGGCCCTGCCCGTCCCCGACCTGCCGGGCGCCGGCACCGGCGAGGGCCCCCGGACCCCGCAGGAGGAGATCCTGTGCGGGGTGTTCGCGGAGGTCCTCGGCCTGGAGTCGGTCGGCGTCCACGACGACTTCTTCGACCTGGGCGGGCACTCGCTGCTGGCGACCCGGCTGGTCAACCGCATCCGCGCCGTGCTGGGCGTCGACCTGGGGGTCGGCGCGCTGTTCGAGGCGCCGACGGCGGCCGGAGTGGCGGCCCTGGCGGCGCGCAGCGCCGCCGGCGGGCGGCGGCCGGCCCTGCGGGCCCGCGAGGAGCGGGACCGGCCCGTCGAGCTGTCCTTCGCGCAGCGCCGGCTGTGGTTCCTGGCGCAGGTCGAGGGGCCGAGCACGGCCTACCACATCCCGCTGGCCCTGCGGCTGAGCGGCCCGGTCGACGCGACCGCCCTGCGCGCCGCCCTGGCGGACGTGGTGGAGCGGCACGAGAGCCTGCGGACCGTGGTGCGGGAGGTGGACGGGGAGCCGGTCCAGGTGGTCCGGCCCGCCGCCGGGGCCGCCGTGCAGCTCACCGTCTCCTTCGTCGCCCCGCACGCGCTGCGCGAGGCCGTCACGGCCGCCTCCCTGCGCACGTTCGACCTGGCCGAGGACCTGCCGCTGCGGGCGTGGCTGTTCCGGTCCGGAGCCCAGGAGTCGGTGCTGCTGCTCGTCCTGCACCACATCGCCGGCGACGGCTGGTCGATGGAGCCCCTGGGCCGCGACCTGGCCGCCGCCTACGCGGCCCGGTCGGCCGGCGGCGCGCCCGACCCGGCCCCGCTGCCCGTGCAGTACGCCGACTACGCCCGCTGGCAGCGCGAGCTGCTCGGCGACGTCCGCGACCCGGACAGCCTCGCCGGCCGGCAACTGGCCTACTGGCGCGCGGCGCTGGCCGGCGTACCGGAGGAACTGGAGCTGCCCCGGGACCGGCCCCGGCCCGCCGTGCCGAGCCACCGCGGCGACTCCGTGGCCGTACGGATCCCCGCCGACACCCACCGCCGCCTGGCCGCCGTGGCCCGGCAGTACGGATCCACGGTGTTCATGGCCGTGCAGGCCGGCCTGTCGGTGCTGCTGACCCGGCTGGGCGCCGGCACCGACATCCCGCTCGGCTCCGCCGTCGCGGGCCGCACCGACGAGGCCCTGGACGACCTGGTCGGGTTCTTCGTCAACACGCTGGTGCTGCGCACCGACACCTCCGGCAACCCGACCTTCGGCGAGCTGCTGGAGCGCGTACGGGCCAACGACCTCGCGGCCTACGCCCACCAGGACCTGCCCTTCGACGTGCTGGTCGAGGCGCTCAACCCGGTGCGCTCGCGCGCCCGGCACCCCCTCTTCCAGGTCGCGCTGGCGTACCGCGACACGGCCGACATCCGGTTCGGCGTCGACGGGCTGAAGTCGGAGACGCTGCCCCCCGAGTTCCCGGTCGCCAAGTTCGACCTGACCTTCGACGTCGCGGAGCACCGGGCCGAGGACGGCAGCCCCGGCGGCATCGACGTCAGCCTCGACTACGCCGTCGACCTGTACGACCGTACGACCGCCCAGGGGCTGGCGGACCGCTTCGGGAGGCTGCTGGCGGAGCTCGTGGCCCACCCCGAACGCCCCGTCGGCAGCGGTGACGTCCTCACCCCCGGCGAGCGCGAGCTCGTCATGGGCACGTGGAACGACACCGCGGTCCCGGTGGCGCGCGGGACGGTGCCCGGGGTGTTCGCGGCCCGGGTCGCCGAGGCCCCGGACGCGGTGGCGGTGACCGGCGACCGGGAGCAGCTCACCTATCGGGAGCTGGACGAACGGGCCGACCGGCTGGCGCACCGGCTGCTCGCCGCCGGCGCCGGCCCCGAATCCGCGGTCGCGGTGCGCATGGAGCGCTCCGCCGACGTGGTGGTGGTGTCGCTGGCCGCGGTCAAGGCGGGCGCCGCCTACCTGCCGCTGCCGGCGGGCTACCCCGCCGACCGGGTGGCGGCCGTCCTGCGCGACACGGGGGCGCGGGTGCTGGTGGTCGACCCGGCGAACGCCTCGCATCCCGCGGTCGGGGCGGCCCGGGTGGCGGGCGTCGAGGTGGTCGTGGTCGCGGGCGAGGAGGGTCTGGCGGGTCTGCCGGAGGGTGCTCCGGCGGTACGGCTGGAGCCCGACCGGCTGGCGTGCGTGCTGCACACCTCGGGCTCGACGGG
>NZ_JOGB01000111.1 GCF_000719335.1 Streptomyces sp. NRRL S-87 | reverse complement strand
CGAACCGGCCGGAGCAGATCCGAACCGGCCGGAGCAGATCCGAACCGGCCGGAGCAGATCCGAACCGGCCGGAGCAGATCCGAACCGGCCGGAGTCGGCCGGGTCAGTCGGACATCGCGACGAGCACCCGGCGCGGTCCGGTGAACGGCCGGCGGCCGTGGCCCACCAGCACGTTGTCGATGAGCAGCAGGTCCCCGCGGTGCCAGTCCACGTCCACCGCGTTGTCGAGGCCCCTGTCCCGGACCTGGACGACGTACTCGTCGGGGATGGGCGAGCCGTCGGCGAAGGTGACGGACTGCGGCAGCTCCTCGGCCGGCATGATCGACGCCAGCGCCTTGGCCGTGTCGTCGCCGAGCGAGGCCGGGTGCCACTGGTCGGCCTGGTTGAACCAGACCTCGTCCCCCGTGACCGTATGGGTGGTGATCGCGGGTCGCAGCTGGCTCACCCGCAGCGAGCCGTCCGGCTGCCACGTCCAGTCCGCGCCCGACGCGGCGAGGAACTCCTCGACCCGGTCGGCCTCCTCGGTCTCGAAGGTCGCCTGCCAGCTCTTGCCGAGGCCCACACCGCCGTGCAGGTTCTGCGTGTAGCGCACCCCGCCGGCGAACGCCTCGCGCACCTCGGGGTCGAGGCAGGCGAGCCAGCGCCGCCCGTCGATGACGGGAGTGGCCCCGCCGGCGAGCGGAGCGGTCTCGCAGAAGAAGAGCAGCCGGGCCGGCCACTGGTGGGCGTAGCTCATCTCGTTGTGCATCGAGATGCTGAACTCGGCCGGGTACTCGGTCGAGGTGTAGACGTTCGACCCGACCTTCGTGCGCGGCGAGTTGCCGTGCACGTAGGCGAGCCGGTTCGGCAGCAGCAGGTCCATCACCTCGTCCAGCTCGCCCGGCTCGACGCCGAACCCGCGGAAGACCAGGGCCTTCTCCCGGGCCAGCAGACCGCCGAGGTCCTCCACCGAGCCGAGGTGGTCGGCCAGTCCCCGGGCGCTCGCCTCGGTCCCGGTCTCCGCCGGGGTCACCTCGGCCGGGGCCCAGGGACCGCCGTTCGCCACGCTGTCCATGCGTTCTCTCCTCCTTGCGAAACCGGGTCCCACCTTCGGAGGCGGGCCTATATTTCTTCGGTACGTGCGGTATCCGCGATCTCCGGCGCGAGGGGTTCCGGATCGGGGTCGAGCCGCAGCGCGGGCGACACCAGCGCGGCCAGGGCCAGCAGCCCCATGCCGGCCGCGATGCCCAGCGCCGTGCGGTACGTGCCGACCGCGGCGAGCAGGAACCCGCCGGCCAGCGCGCCCGCCGAGGCCGTGCCGGAGCCCAGCAGCGCGAAGACGCTGGTCACCCGCCCCTGCAGGGGCTCCGGCGTGATCCGGACCTGGTGCACGCCGGCGACCACGTTCATCAGGGCCCCGGCGAAGCTCATCCCGCCGAGCAGCGCGCCGAGCACCACCGGGTCCGAGGTGAGGGCCACCGGTGCCATCAGCACCGCCCAGAGCGCGAGCGCCCCGGTCAGCACGGTCCGCGGTGCCAGCCGCCCCGCCGCCCGGGACCCGGCGAGCGCCCCCGCGATCCCGCCGACCCCCGCGACCAGGCCGATCATGCCGATGGCCCACGGCGATCCGCCGTCCTCCTGCACGGCCAGGGCCAGGGTCAGCGTCAGCACCTGGAAGAGCAGGTTGCTGCCCGACAGCAGCACCACGGCCACCCGCATGAAGCGCTGCCGCCACACCCAGCGCAGTCCCTCGGCCACGTCCGAGCGCAGGCTCGTGCCCGGCGCGGCCCGCTCCCCCTGCAGGTCCCGGCGGATCAGCAGCAGGGTCACCAGCGCCACCAGGTGCGTGAGCGCGGTGAACGCGAACGGCAGCCAGCGGCCGAACTGGAACAGCCCGCTGCCCGCGGGCTGGCCGAGCAGCCCGGCCGCCTGCCCGCGCGCCTCGTTCTGCCCGAGCGCCGCCGTCAGGTGCGCGGGGTGCACCACGTGGGCGATCGCGGCCCGTTCGGCCAACCGGTAGCAGAGCCCGGCGGTGCCGTCGACGAAGGCCGCCGCCGCCACCAGGGGCAGCCACAGCCGCCCCGCCAGCAGCATCGCGGTCACCGCCGCCATGGCCGACAGCCCGGCCACGTCGCACAGGACGAGCAGCCGCCTGCGGTCCCACCGGTCGATCAGCGCCCCGGCCGGCAACTGGACCACCAACTGGGGCAGCAGGGCGGCGAACCCCACCACACCGGCACCGGCCGGCCCGCCCCCGAAGAAGATCATCAGCAGCGGGTAGGCGGCCACACTGGCCCGCAGCCCCAGTGCCGAGAGCCCCGCTCCGGTCCACAGCAGCAGGAAGTCCCGGTTGCGGCGCAGGGGCGGGGGCGCCGCGACCGCCGTGGGCGGCTCGTCCAGCAGACTCATGGCCGGACACCGCCGCGGCACCACTCCAGCACCGCCATCGCGCTGTGCATCTTGTTCTCGGCCTGGTCGAAGGCGATGCTCCGGTCCCCGTCGAGGACCTCGGCCGTCACCTCCTCCCCGCGGTGCGCCGGCAGGTCGTGCAGGAACACGGCCTTCGGGCTCCGGCGCCACAGCGCCCGCGTCACCCGGAACGGCTCGAACCGGGCGCGCCAGCCGGGGTCCGGCTTGCTGGTGCCGGTGGTCTGCCAGCGCGTGGTGTACACGACGTCGACGTCCTCCGGCAGGTCGTCCGTGTCGTGCCGTTCGACGACCGCCGCCCCGTGGGCCGCCGCGCTCGCCGCGGCCCGTACGGCCACGTCCGCGCGCAGCCCGTACCCCTCGGGCGTGCGCAGCTCCAGCACCGTGCCGGGAAACCGCGAGAGCCCGAGGGCCAGCGCGGCCGCGGTGTTGTTGCCCTCGCCCAGGTAGAGGACCCGCAGGCCCTCGATCCGGCCGAAGTGCCGCAGCAGCGTCGTCAGGTCGGTGAGCCCCTGGGTCGGGTGCTCGTCGGCGGTCATGGCGTTGACCACCGACATCCGCGACTGGCCGGCCCAGGCCCGCAGCTCGGCCGGGTCGTCCGCGGTCCGCGCGACCAGCACGTCCAGCATCCGGGAGAAGACCCGGCCGGTGTCCTCGCTGGTCTCCCCGGTGTTGGTCTGCAGGTCGGAGCCGGAGAAGGTGACGAGCCGCGCCCCCAGGCGCAGCGCCCCCGCGGAGAACGCCGTACGGGTACGCGTCGAGGTGCGGCGGAAGTAGATCCCCGCGACCGTGCCCTCCAGCGAGCCACCGGGCGCCGCCCGCCCGGAGGACAGCTCCGCACCCCGGGCCACGATGCCGCGCAGGTCGTCGTCGGTCAGGTCATCGAGAGAGACAAGGTGGCGGACGGCCACGGCGCACTCCTGTTCGTATCGGAAGGCGGAGGCCCGGCGGACTCCGCGGCGGCCGGCGGCGGTTTCTCGATCAGCCGCAGCGGCCCGGCCGCCGCCGCCTCGCGGGCGATGGCGGCGTACCGGCCGGGACCGACCGCGAGGTCCTCGACCAGCCACGTGTCCGGGCCCGCGGCCGCCGAGTGACGGACGATCAGCGGACCCCCGTCGGGCGGTCCGTGCACCTCCACCTCCCGGGCGTCGGCCACCAGGCCGATCCCGCTGGCCTTCAGCACCGCCTCCTTCCTGGTCCAGTAGCGGAGGAAGACCGCCAGCCGGGCCGCGGACTCCGACTCCCGGCCCAGGTGCGCCAGCTCCCGGTCGGAGAGCACCAGCGGCGCCACCGACTCGGTGTCGAAGCCCAGCACCTGCTCCAGATCGACGCCGATCCGACGGCCGCCGCCGGTCACGCCGAGCAGCCAGTGCGGCCCCGAGCGGGACAGGCTGTAGCTCAGCTCCGTCTGCGGCCACTCGACGCACGGGGCGCCGTGCGTCGCGTCGCCGCACTCCGGGCAGCGCAGCCGGCCGAGCCGCAGCTCGGCCGGGCCCGTCCCGAGGTAGGCCGCCAGGATGCGGCGTACCGCGACATGGGCACCGGCGTAGTGCCGGCCCGCCTCGGCGGTCATCGCGCGGGCCGCGTCCCGTTCGGCCGCCGACAGCACGGCGGCGGCGTCCGGACCGAGGGTCCCCTCGACCGTTCCCCACCACACGTGCGTCACATCGGCGTCGAAGACATCCGAGAAGTCCTCGGCGCTCATGGGTGTCACCCCTGTTCTCATCGGGCCCGATCCCTCACGGATCAGGCACTGGTGACGGCCGCGGCGAACCGCGGGTCGCCGGGTTCGGCGAGCGCGCCCTTCCACAGGTGCGAGACCTCGCCGAAGCGCTCGCCGACCCAGTCGTCCGAATAGATCGTGCCGAGATAGCGGTCGCCGCCGTCCGGGAACACCAGGACGACGTTCGAGCCGTCGGGAATGCGGTCGCCGAATTTCTCCAGAGCCGCCACCGCGGCCCCGGAAGAGCCACCGAGCAGAATTCCCTCGGCGTCCACCATCCGCCGGCAGGCCACCACGCAGTCGAGATCCGTGACGTGCACCACCTCGTCGGCCGCCGACGGGTCGAACAGCGCCGGCGGCACCGACGCGCCGTGCCCCGGGATCAGCCGGGGACTGTGCGGCTGGCCGAAGATGGCGCTGCCCACCGCGTCGACCGCCACGACCGTGGTCGGCAGGCCCTGGTCGCGGACGTACGTCGCGCAGCCCAGCAGCGTGCCGAAGGTGGACACCGGCGAGAACAGGTAGTCCACCCGGCCGTCCAGCGCCTCGGCGATCTCCCGCATGGTCTCGCGGTGCGCCCGCGGGTTGAGCGGATTGGCGTACTGGTTGGGCCAGTACGCCCCGGGCAGCGTCTCCACCAGCTCCCGCACGCGCGCGAGCCGCGCCTCCAGGAACTCGCCGGTGACCGGGTCGGGCGTCGTGACGACCTCCACGCGCGCGCCGTAGGCGGCCAGCAGCGCGAGGTTCTGCCCGGTGGTCTTCGCGTCGACGACGCAGACGAAGTCGATGCCGAAGTACTTGCAGACCTGCGCGATACCGATCGCGAGGTTCCCGGAACTCGACTCGACCACCACCGAGTGCCCCGGTATCAGCCGGCCCTCGCGGATGCCGCTGCGCAGCATGCTCAGCGCGGACCGGTCCTTGACGCTCCCTCCCGGATTGAACCTCTCCATCTTCGCGAACACCCGGGACCGAAATCCCGGAAAGACATTGCCCAATTCGACCAGCGGCGTGTTCCCGATGGTCTCCAGAATCCCATGGAGCACGGGACGGCTCATGCTGCCCTTCCCTCTGTCGTTGCTTTCGGGATGGACCACAATGCGCAGCCGTTCTATGCGTGTTCTATTAGAGAACCGATATAGAAGACGCCGCCAAGGTCGCCGCACCACACGACCATCGAAAGGAACCGCGATGCTGATCCTTCGGCGCAGCGACGTCCAGGCGACCCTGGCGGGCCGCGAGACGGAGATCATCGACCTCGTCGCCGACGCGTACCGCCTCCACGACGAGGGGGCGACGGCGCTGCCGCACTCGACCTTCCTCCGCTTCCCCGAGGACCACCACGCGCGCGACCGGATCATCGGCCTGCCCGCCTACCGCGGCGGCTCCGCCCCCGTGGCGGGCATGAAGTGGATCGCCTCGTTCCCCGGCAACGTCGCGGCCGGCATGGAGCGCGCGAGCGCCAGCATCACCCTCAACTCCCTGGAGAACGGCCGCCCCACCGCCTTCCTGGAGGGCTCGGTCATCTCGGCCAAGCGCACCGCCGCCAGCGCCGCCCTCGCGGCCCGGGTCCTGACCGAGCAGAACCCGCCGACCGGCGTCGTCCTCGTCGGCTGCGGCGTCATCAACCTCGAGATCCTCCGCTTCCTCGCCGCCGCCCTGCCGGACCTGCGCGAGGCCGTCCTGTACGACATGGACCCCGCCCGCGCCGAAGCCTTCGCCGACACGTGCGCGGCGGAGGTCCCCTCCGTGAAGACCGTCGCCGTCGCCGACCGCGCCGAGGCCCTCGGCGCGCACCCCCTGGTCTCCTTCGCCACCACGGCGGCCGAACCGCACGCGGACCTGTCCGCCTGCCGGCCCGGCGCCACCGTCCTGCACGTCTCGCTGCGCGACCTGACCGTCGAGTCCGTCCTCGCCGCCGTGAACGTCGTCGACGACGCCGACCACGCCGTCCGGGAGCGCACCTCGCTGCACCTGGCCGAACTGCGAACTGGCAACCGCGACTTCGTCGCGGCCTCGATCGGTGCTCTGCTGCGTGGCACGGCCACCCTGGACCCCGCCCTCGGCCGCCACGTGGTGTACTCCCCGTTCGGCCTGGGCGTACTGGACATCGCGCTCGCCGAGTACGTCCGCGGGCGGGCGGAGGAGTCCGGCCTCGGCATCACGGTCGAGGACTTCCTGGGCTGATCGGCGGCCGGGTTCGCTTCGGGGGTGGGTTCGCTTGGGAGTGGCCCGGTGTTGGGGCCTGCTGCTTGCTTCGGGGAGTGGCCCGGTGTTGGGGCCTGCTGCTCGCTTCGGGGGTGGGTCCCGTGGTATGTGGGTCCCCTCGGCGCTTGACAGGGGCGGCCTGCAGGCCCTGCGGCAGGCCCACCCCGAGGGCTTTGGGGCTTCGCCCTGGCCTGCGGCCACCCTCG
>NZ_JOGB01000110.1 GCF_000719335.1 Streptomyces sp. NRRL S-87 | reverse complement strand
TGGGTCCCGTGGTGTGTGGGGGAGGCGCTTGACAGGGGTGGCAGGCTGGCTCGGAGGCAGGCCCGGGCCGAGGGTGGCCGCAGGCCAGGGCGAAGCCCCGAAGCCCTCGGGGTGGGCCTGCCGCTGGGGGTCCCTCCCAGCGGTAGCTGGGGGAGGCCTGCAGGCCGCCCCTGTCAAGCGCCGAGGGGACCCACACACCACGGGACCCACCCCCCGCGAAGCCCCCACCCACCCCACGGCGGCAGCAGTCCGGACAGAACCACCCACGGTGGACCCGCACCATGCGGACGGCGGCGAACTCCCACCAGCCGGACAGCGGACCCCGCGCAGGGGCCCTCCCGCGGCCCGCGAAGCCCCCCGCCTACCCCGCCTGCCCCGCCCCCAGCAGCGGACTCCCCTGCCGCCGCAGCCAGGCCCGGTACGCCCCCACCCGCAGCGCCGCCTCGCGGTAGGAGGCCCGGAGGTCGGCGTAGACCTCCGCGTCGACCCCCGGCGCCGACGCCAACAGCAGCCGCACGCCCAGCGGATCCCCCTGGAGGGGCCGGATCGCCAGGTCCGGGCGCGGCCCGGACGTGGGCTGGCACGGCGCCACCGCCTCGCCCGTGGCGATCAGCGAGGCGGCCGAGTGGTAGTCCCCGTGCAGGTACGCCGGATCCAGCCCCGCATCCGTCAGGACCCGCCGCAGCCCGGCCCATTCACCGTCCACCGACGGGTCCACCATCCACCGGTCGCCCGCCAGGTCGGCGAGGTCGACCACCTCCTGCCGGGCCGCGGGATGGTCACGGGCCATGGAGACGAACTGCGGCTCCCGCTCGACCAGGACCCGGACCTCGACCCCCGCCGGCACCCGCAGCGGGCAGCCCTCCACCTCGTGGACGAAGGCCACGTCCAGTTGCCCCGCCGCGACCATCCTCAGCAAGGCGTTGGCCGAAACGTCGACCAGCAATGACGTCTCGGTGTCCGGAAGTCGCCACCGCAGCCGCCGGAGCCAGCCGGGGAGGGCGCGGCTGGCGGTGGAGCCGATCCGCAGCCGCGGGCCGAGCGCGGCGGCCCGCGCCTCGGCGACCAGGGAGGCCATCCCGTCCAGCAGCGGGCGGGCGTGGCCGAGGACCGTACGCCCGAGCGGCGTGGGGCGGCAGCCGGTGCGCTCGCGCAGGAACAGCTCACCGTCCAGGGCCCGTTCGATCCGACGCAGTTGGGTCGTCAAGGAAGGCTGGCTGACGCCGAGCTGACGGGCCGCCTTGTGCAGGCTGCCCGTCTCGGCGATCGCGCACAGGACGCGCAAGTGCCTGACCTCGAGCTCCATGCACCGAGCGTAAAGCGGTCCCCAAAGGCGCACCAGTCACTGACGAAGCACCACTTTCCGCCATTTTCAGCGGTGTTGGCGAGGGCGATACCTCCGCGTTATCGCCTGATGGCATCATCCGCCGGCCCCGGCGGCTCCCCCACACTCCGGTAGCGGAACGATCCACCCCCCACACCGGATCAGGAGCCGCACCATGCTTCGTCCCCGCACCGTCCTGGCGTCCGCCGTCGGCCTGGGCCTCGCCGCCGCCCTGGGCGCGGTCCCCGCCACCGCCGCAGCGGCACCCGCCCCGCAGGCCGGCCAGGCCACCACCGCCACCGCCTCCTACACGGCGTACGAGCGCTCGAAGGAGAACGCGGCCGCCAACCGGGCGTTCTTCCAGGCCGTCATGAAGTCGGTGGCCGCCCGCCGCGCCGCGCACCCCAGCGCCGCCGCCTCCGTCACGGTCTACTACAGCACCCGCAACGCCCCCAGCTTCCGCACCCAGATAGCCCGCAGCGCGCAGATCTGGAACAGCTCGGTCGCCAACGTGAAGCTCGCCGAGTCCAGCAGCGGCTACGACTTCGCCTACTACGAGGGCAACGACTCCCGGGGTTCGTACGCCAGCACCGACGGGCACGGCAGCGGCTACGTGTTCCTCGACTACCGCCAGAACCAGCAGTACAACTCCACCCGCGTGACCGCCCACGAGACCGGGCACGTCCTCGGGCTGCCCGACCACTACTCGGGTCCGTGCAGCGAGCTGATGTCGGGCGGCGGCCCGGGGACGTCCTGCACGAACGCGTACCCGAACGCGACCGAGCGCTCCCGCGTCGACCAGCTCTGGCGCTACGGCCTGGCCGCCACCGCCACGAAGGGCTGAACCGCCACCGCCACGAAGGGCTGAACCGGCTCGCAGCCCACCGGGCCGCACCGCCCGAAGCTCAGCCGCCCACCGGGCCGCACCGCCCCGACGGGATCAAGCCGGCCAGCCTCGGGCGCGACCAGCCCCTCGGGCGCGGCCAGCCCCCTCGGGCCCGACCGGCCCCGACCGGGGCCGGGCACCAACAGCGCGGGCTCAGCCCGCCCGGTGCCCGGCCCCGGCGCCGTGTCCGCCGCCGTGTCCGGGCTCGTAAGCGGAGCAGTCCGGGTTCCGGCACGGCCCCGGGCCCCACTCGGGCACGAACGCGCCGAGCGTCTTGTGCCGGTGGACCACCTCGTCGACGGGCTTGCCGCACACGGCGCAGTGGCGCGGCTGACCGGGCGCGTTCCGCAGGTGCGGCTCGCTCCCACCGGGCGACCCGCCGGACCCGCCGGACGACCCCCCGGACCCGCCGGACCCGCCCGGGCCGCCGGCCCCGACCTTCGTTTCCTCTCCGCCTGCCATAACCCCACCGTAGGCCCCGGGGGCCCCGAAAGCCCTCCCGACGGCCCCGGCAAGCTCACCCCCGCGGCTTGCGCCACATCGGCACCATCTCCGGCCCGGCGGGGAGCTGCACGCGCGTGCCGGTGGCCTCGAAGCCCAGCCGCTCGTACAGCGGCACGCTGCGCGGGCTGCTCGCCTCCAGGTACGCCGCCACGCCCTCCCGGTCGCAGCGCTCCAGCACCGGTCGGATCAGCTCGGTGCCCAGACCCTCGCCCTGGCGGGCGGGGTCGACGGCGATCATCAGCAGGTACTCGTGCTCCTCGTGCGTGGGGTGCAGCTCGTCCATCAGGCGGCCCACGATCTCGCACCGCTCGTTGTCGGGGTCGGCCGTCGCCCGCATGAGGGCCGGTACGTCGACCTCGTCCGCCGCCGGCTCGTGCTCGCCGGCCGGCACCCGCATCCACAGGGCGGCGGCCGAGCCGTCCGCGGCGTAGTCGATCCGCCCGTCGGCCAGGGTGACGTCGACGAACACCCCGAGGAACCTGCCGTGCACGGCACGCCGGTGCTCCGGGTCAGGGAAGACCCAGCTGCTCACCGGGTCGTTCTGGAAGGCCTCGTCCAGCAGCCCCGCCACCGCGTCCCGGTCCTCGGGTCCCGCCTGCCGTATCTCCAGCGCCACCGCTCGTCCGTCCTTCCGTCGTCGTACCGCTCGCCATCGATGCCCGGGCCGCTGCGGCGCCGGGTCAACGTGCGGGTCCGATCCTAGAGTTGGACGGCACGAGGGGCCCGCCCGCATGACCGGAAACGGTCAGTGGACGAGCCCCTCCCGTCAGCGCGTGCGCCGCGTCACGAACTCCGCCAGGGCCAGCAGTCCGCCCGCCGCCCCGAGGTCGGGGACGGCCCGCGAGAGCTGCTGCACGGCCCGGCCCATGCGGTCCGCGGCGTGCGCCTGCGCCCAGTCGCGGCCGCCCGCCCGCTCGACGGCCTCGGCGGCCAGTCGGACGTCCGCCCCCGTCATGGGCCCGGCGTACAGGCGCGCCAGGTCGGCGCCGGCCGGGGTGCCCGAGGTGAGGGCGGCCACCACGGGCAGCGACTTCTTGCGGGCGGCCAGGTCGGCGCCGGCGGGCTTGCCGGTGTGCTCCGGGTCGCCCCAGATGCCGATCAGGTCGTCGATGAGCTGGAACGCGAGCCCCGCCTCCCGCCCGAAGGCGTCCATGGCCTCGACCTCCTCCTCCCCCGCGCCCGCGTAGAGCGCGCCGAGGGCGCAGGAGCAGCCGAGCAGCGCCCCGGTCTTGGCGAGGGCCATGGTCAGGCACTCGTCGAGGTCGACGTCGGCCCGCTCCTCGAAGGCGCAGTCCGCCTGCTGGCCGGCGCACAGTTCGACGACGCAGGCCGCGAGCCGGGCGGAGGCCCTGGCGGCCGCCGGGTCGGGGTCCCGGGCGAGGCCGCGCAGGGCGTGCGCCAGCATGGCGTCCCCGGCCAGGAGGGCGTCCGGGAGCCCGAACACCGTCCAGGCCGTGGGGCGTCCGCGACGCCGGGAGTCCTCGTCGATGATGTCGTCGTGGAGCAGCGTGAAGTTGTGCACCAGCTCCACCGCGGCCGCCGGCCGGAGCGCGCCCTCGGCCCGGCCGCCCAGGGCCTCGGCCGCCGCCAGGACGAGCGCGGGCCGGATGGCCTTCCCCGCCCGGCCTGCGGCCGCGCTGCCGTCCGCGTGCACCCACCCGAAGTGGTACTGAGCGATGCGGCGCAGGGGACCGGGCAGCTGCTCCACGGTCCGCCGCAGTTCGGGGTCGACCGCTTCCCTCGTCCGCTCCAGCAGGGCCGCGGCCTCGTGCCCCTGGATCCCGGTGGTCGCCATGGCGTCCCCTCCGACCGCCGGGCTCAGCGCCAACGGCCGATCTCGACGTTCTCCAGCACACCGAGGGCGTCGGGCACCAGCACGGCGGCGGAGAAGTAGGCGGTGACGAGGTAGGAGATGATCGCCTGCTCGTTGATGCCCATGAAGCGGACCGAGAGGCTGGGCTCCAGCTCGTCGGGGATGCCGGGCTGGTGCAGGCCGACCACGCCCTGCTCGTCCTCGCCGGTGCGCAGGCACAGGATCGAGGTGGTGCGGGCGTCGCTGACGGGGATCTTGCTGCACGGGAAGATGGGCACCCCGCGCCAGGCCGGCACGTGGTGTCCGTCGACCTCGACCGGGGTGGGGTAGATGCCGCGCTTGTTGCACTCGCGGCCGAAGGCGGCGATGGCCTTGGGGTGGGCGAGGAACATCCTGGACCCGCGGCGCATGCTGAGCAACTGGTCCATGTCGTCGGGGCCGGGGACGCCGTCGTGCGGCTGGATCCGCTGGTCGTACTCCGCGTTGTGGAGCAGGCCGAAGTCGCGGTTGTTGACCATCTCGTGCTCTTGGCGCTCGCGCAGCGCCTCGACGGTCAGCCGCAGCTGCTGCTCGGTCTGGTTCATCGGCTGGTTGTAGAGGTCCGCGACGCGGGTGTGCACGCGCAGCACGGTCTGGGCGATGCTCAGCTCGTACTCGCGCGGGTGGGCGTCGTAGTCCACGAAGGTGCCGGGCAGCTCGGCCTCGCCGACGTGGCCCGCGGAGAGGTCGATGGCGGCCTCTCCGAACGTGTTGGTGCGCTGGGCGGGGAGGCTGCGCATGCGGGCGACGTGCCGGCCGAGGGACTCGACGCGGTCGGCGAGCAGCAGGAAGTCCTGGCGGGTCAGGACGAGCGCGGTGCCGGACGTGGCGGCCCGGGCCGTGTACTCCCAGATCGCCTCGCCGTCGGTGAGGCTCTGCTCGCCGAAGTACGAGCCGTCGGCGACGGTGCCGACGACGGCGTCGTCCCCGTACGGGCCGGGGCCGATCTGGTCGATGCGGCCGTGGGCGAGGAGGTAGACCTCCTCGGCGCGGCTGCCGAAGGAGGTGAGCTCCTCGCCGGCCTCGAAGTCGCGCTGGCGGCAGCGCTGGGCCAGCTCGGTGAGGACGTCGAGGTCGTCGTAGTCGCGCAGCAGCGGCAGTTCGCCAAGCTCCGCGGGGATCACCTGGACCCGGTCGCCGGTCTTGACGAACGTCACGCGGCCGTCGCCGACGGAGTAGCTCAGGCGCCGGTTGACCCGGTACGTGCCACCCTGCACCGGGACCCACGGGAGCTTCTTCAGGAGCCACCGGGAGGTGATCTCCTGCATCTGCGGCGCGGACTTGGTCGTGGTTGCCAAGTTCCGTGCCGCCGCGGTGCCGAGGCTGCGCTGCGGCTGGCCCTCGCGAGTTTCGGAACCTGCCTGGACCGACATCTCATTCCCCTTTGATCACGCGGACTGCGGCAGAAGCCTTTCAGCGCGATCGGTGGTGGGACCATTACACAAAAGGGTGGGACTACTCCGTGTGGGTGTGGGCAACCTGTGGGGTTCAGGTCGGCGCCGCCCGGCTCCCCCACGACCCGCGACTTCCGGCCAGACCTTAACTTGATTACTAGATGCAAGTTTTCTAGGGTGCGGACATGCGGCTGACGCGATTCACCGATCTGGCGCTGCGGGTCCTCATGCGCCTCGCGGTCGAACGGGACGACCTCCCCACCACCCGCGACGTGGCGGCGACCATGCAGGTCCCCTACACGCACACCGCCAAGGTGGTCGCGAGGCTGCAGCACCTCGGACTGGTCGAGGCCCGGCGCGGCCGCGGCGGCGGGCTCGCGCTCACCGCCGCCGGCCGGACCGCCTCGGTGGGCGGCGTCGTGCGCGAACTCGAGGGCGCGGGCGACGTCGTGGACTGCGAGGGCACGGAACCCTGCCCGCTGGCCTCCGCCTGCCGACTGCGCGGCGCGCTGCGCCGGGCCCAGGAGGCGTTCTTCGCCACCCTGGACCCGCTGACCGTCGAGGAACTCGTGACGGCCCCGACCGGCCCGCTGCTGATCGGCCTCACGGGAGGTACGGGCCGCCCACCGGCGGGACCACCGCCGCCCGGCCCGTGACGGGCCGGTAACCCACCCCAGCGCGGCCCCACCCGCGCCCGTCTCGCACGGATGTCCACCCCATCCATCCACCCACCCCCCAGCCACTCACC
>NZ_JOGB01000109.1 GCF_000719335.1 Streptomyces sp. NRRL S-87 | reverse complement strand
AAAGCCCCAGGGGTGGGCCTGCCGCAGGGCCTGCAGGCCATGACGGGTCAAGAGGCGAGGGGACCCACACACCACGGGACGGCCCCACGAAGCGAGAGCCCACCCCGACACCGGCCTACGACCGGCCTACGACCGGCCCACGACCAGCCCCCGACCGACCCACGAACGGCCCGCGAACCCCAGCCCCCAGACGCACGAACGCCGCAGGGGCGGTACGGAAGACCCGTACCGCCCCTGCGCCTACTACGCGAACCTACGCGAACCGACTGGAACGACCGACCGACTACAGCACCTTGGACAGGAACGCCTTGGTGCGGTCGTGCTGCGGGTTGGTCAGGACGTCGCGCGGGTGGCCGGACTCGACCACGACACCGCCGTCCATGAAGACCAGGTTGTCGCCGACCTCGCGGGCGAAGCCCATCTCGTGCGTGACCACGATCATGGTCATGCCCGACTCGGCGAGGTCCCGCATGACGTCGAGGACGTCGCCGACCAGCTCGGGGTCGAGCGCGGAGGTCGGCTCGTCGAACAGCATGAGCTTCGGCTCCATCGCCAGCGCACGGGCGATGGCGACGCGCTGCTGCTGGCCGCCGGAGAGCTGCGAGGGGTAGTTGTTCCCCTTGTCACCGAGGCCCACGCGGTCGAGCAGGCGGACGGCGCGCTCGCGGGCCACCGCCTTGGACTCCCGCTTCACCTGGACCGGGGCCTCCATGACGTTCTCGATGGCCGTCATGTGGGGGAACAGGTTGAAGCGCTGGAAGACCATGCCGATGTCGCGGCGCTGGGCGGCGACCTCGCTGTCCTTCAGCTCGTAGAGCTTGTCGCCCTTCTGCCGGTAGCCCACCAGGTGGCCGTCGACCGAGAGCCGGCCGCCGTTGATGCGCTCCAGGTGGTTGATGCAGCGCAGGAAGGTGGACTTGCCGGAGCCGGACGGGCCGACCAGGCAGAAGACCTCGCGGGGGGCGACCTCGAGGTCGATCCCGCGCAGGATGTGGGCGGCGCCGTAGGACTTGTGGACGCCTTCGGCCTTGACCATCGGCTGGGCGCTCATCGGGCGACCTCCGTACGGCGGAACATGTTCAGGTTGGCCTTCAGCCGCTGGAACGGGGTGGGCGGCAGGTTGCGGGTGGAGCCGCGGGCGAAGCGGCGCTCCAGGTAGTACTGGCCGACGCTGAAGACGCTGGTCAGGGCCAGGTACCAGATGGAGGCCACGAAGAGCATCTCCATGACGGCGCCGGCCGTGTTGCCGATGTTCGACGAGGCGCGCAGGAGCTCGGTGTACTGGACGGCCGAGACCAGCGACGACGTCTTGAGCATGTTGATGAACTCGTTGCCCGTGGGGGGCACGATCACCCGCATGGCCTGCGGCAGGACGACCCGCCACATGGTCTTGGTCTGCGACATGCCGAGCGCGTGGGCGGCCTCGGTCTGGCCCTCGTCGACCGACTGGATGCCGGCCCGGACGATCTCCGCCATGTACGCGCCCTCGTTCAGGCCGAGGCCCAGGAGCGCGACCATGAACGGGGTCATGACGTCGACCATCTCGTTCTTGTAGATCGGTCCCAGGTTGAGGTACTGGAAGATCAGCGAGAGGTTGAACCAGACGAGCAGCTGCACGTACACCGGCGTGCCGCGGAAGAACCAGATGTAGAGCCAGGAGACGGCCCCGGTGACCGGGTTCTTCGAGAGGCGCATCACCGCGAAGAGGATGCCGAGGACCAGGCCGAGGGCCATGGAGGCCACGCTGATCACGATGGTCTTCCACAGACCGCTCAGGACCGAGGGGTCGAAGAGCTTGTCCCACACCGTGTCCCAGATGATGTTGCCCTGGGAGAAGGCGTAGAGGAGCCAGCCGAGGAGCGCCACGACCACTACGGCACTGACGTAGCGGCCCCAGTGGCGCACGGGGATGGCCTTGATCGCCTCGAACGGAACACCCGAGGCGCCGGGCCCGGCCGGAGCGGCGGCCGAGCCCTTGTCGATCTTGTCAGTCACAATGACTGCCCTTCAGTGGAGCGCGGAGATCACTTGCCGGCGTTGACGGTCGCCTGGGTGACCGCGCTGTCCTTGACGTTCCACTTCTCCAGGACCTTGGCGTAGGAGCCGTCCTTGATGATCGCGTCGAGGGCTTCCTTGACGGCGTCACGGAGCTGGGTGTTGTCCTTGGAGACGCCGATGCCGAAGAGGCCGACGTCCGCCTGGCTGCCGGCGACCTCGAAGTCGTTGCCGCCGCCGGAGGTCTTGGCGATGTACGCCGCGACCGGGTAGTCGTTCAGGTCGGCGACGGCGCCGCCGGCCTTGACGCGGGTCTGGGCCTCGGCGTCGGTGTCGAAGGCCTGGATGGTGAGCTTCTTGTCACCGCACTTCGTGGCCTGGGCCTTGAAGGTGTCCTCGTAGATCGTGCCGCGCTGGACGGCGACGGTCTTGCCGCAGAGGTCGTCGAGGGACTTGACGCCCTGCGGGTTGCCCTTCTTGACCAGCAGCGAGACGCCGGACGAGAAGTAGTCGACGAAGTCGATGCCCTTGCCGATCTTCTTGCCGGAGTCGTCCAGACCCTCCTGGCGCTTCTTGTTGTCCGTCATCGAGGACATGATCAGGTCCTGACGGCCGGTGTAGATCGAGGTGATCAGGCCGTCGAAGGTGCCCGAGACCATCTCCATCTTGACACCGAGCTGCTTGCCCAGCGCCTCGGCGAGGTCGGGGTCGACGCCGACGATCTTGCCGCCCTCGGTGAACTCCATGGGGGCGTACGCGGCGTCCGTGCCGATCTTGATGACCTTGGAGTCCTGGTACTTCTTCGGCAGCTTCGCGAAGAGCGGGGCGGCGCTGGAGGCCGGGGACTCGGACGACGACGAGCTGCTGCCCGCGTCGGTCTGGTCGCCACAGCCGGCCAGCAGGAGGCTGCCTGCGACCGCGACGGCGCCGACCGCGGCGATCCGGGACCGGGTGGCGGTCGTACGACGGGTGGTGCTTGCGGTCATGAGCGTGATCCTCCGGCATGGGGATGGACAGCGGCCGAAAAGGAGGTCCGGCACGCACCTTCGAGTGTCGCGACCTCGTGTGATTCCGCATCTTGCCATTCGGACCTCGGGAATCGGACGGCCAGCCAGGTCAAAATCGGATAACGGGTGCCCGGAGTTGTCCAACATGCCTGCGGACAAGGGTGATCGTCGCCGAAGTTTCTGGCGCGTAACCCCCTCCGAGCCGTGCTTTTTACTGCTCGTCTCGACCTGTGGACCAGGGCTGCCGGACTTAACGGCGAAACCGGACAATGCCCATAGGATCGACCAGCAATCGAGTCGTCTGGACGAGGCTCTTCGGGTACAACAGATCCTTACACCCCTCATCCGGGGCTCAGGGCGCGTGTGCGGCGCGCCCGCGCGTACGAAACCTCCCCTCCGAGGGAGGCGGGCTCACCCGCCAGCCGATTTCGGAGCTCGAACGCGGTGCCCGCCCACCCCTGACCCAGGAGTGGAGTCACCCTCAACTATGAAGACTTAAGGGGTCAAAGAAGTGGCAGCGGAGATCGTCAATCCTCGCAGCGACAGCGTCACGGACAATAATCCGGACGCTGCCTTCGCGCTGCACCGTGGCGGCAAGATGGCCATCGAGGCCACCGTCCCGGTCCGTGACAAGGACGACCTGTCCCTGGCGTACACGCCGGGCGTGGCGAAGGTGTGCACCGCCATCGCCGAGCAGCCCGAGCTGGTCCACGAGTACACCTGGAAGTCCAACGTCGTGGCCGTCGTGACCGACGGAACCGCGGTGCTGGGGCTCGGTGACATCGGACCCGAGGCCTCCCTCCCCGTGATGGAGGGCAAGGCCATCCTGTTCAAGCAGTTCGGCGGCGTGGACGCGGTCCCGATCGCGCTCGCCACCAAGGACACGGACGAGATCGTCGAGACCGTGATCCGCCTGGCCCCGTCCTTCGGCGGCGTGAACCTCGAGGACATCTCGGCGCCGCGCTGCTTCGAGATCGAGCGCCGCCTCCAGGAGGCCCTCGACATCCCGATCTTCCACGACGACCAGCACGGCACGGCCGTGGTGACCCTGGCGGCCCTGCGCAACGCGGCCAAGCTGACGGGCCGCACCCTGGGCGACCTGCGCGCGGTGATCTCGGGTGCCGGCGCGGCGGGCATCGCCATCGCCAAGATCCTGGTCGACGCGGGCATCGGCGACGTGTGCGTCACCGACCGCAAGGGCGTCGTCTCCGCCGACCGTACGGACCTCACCGACGTCAAGGCCGAGATCGCCTCCCTCACCAACAAGACGGGCCGCACCGGCTCGCTCGAGTCGGCCCTCGAGGGCGCGGACGTGTTCATCGGCGTCTCCGGCGGCACCGTCGGCGAGGAGGCCGTGGCCACGATGGCGAAGGACTCCTTCGTCTTCGCCATGGCCAACCCGAACCCGGAGGTCCACCCCGACGTCGCGCACAAGTACGCGGCCGTCGTGGCGACCGGCCGCAGCGACTTCCCGAACCAGATCAACAACGTCCTGGCCTTCCCCGGCATCTTCGCGGGCGCCTTCAAGGTGCGCGCCTCCCGGATCACGGAGAACATGAAGATCGCCGCGGCGGACGCCATCGCCGGTGTCGTCGGTGACGAGCTCGCCGCCGACTACGTCATCCCGTCGCCGTTCGACGAGCGCGTCGCCGAGGCGGTCACCGCCGCGGTCGCCGCCGCCGCCCGCGCCGACGGCGTGGCCCGCGCGTAACGCCCGGAACCCGCGAAGGGCCCCGGCACCGGAGGGATCTCCGGCGCCGGGGCCCTTTCGTTCGAGCGGGGAGTGCGCCCCTACCGTCCGCGCAGGACGGCGCCGATGACGGTGGCGGCCTCGGCGAGCCGGGCCCGGGCCGCGGCGAGCTGCTCCTCCGTGACGCCGTGGTCACGGGCCGCGTCACGGACGTCGTCGCGGAACCGGTCGAGCAGCCGGTCCAGGTCGCGGGCCGGGTCGCCGGTGGACTCGGCGTCGGCCGCCCAGCCCGCCGCGTCGGCCGCCGGGGCCGACCCGTCCTGCTTGAGGAAGGCGTCCGCGGCGCCCCGGGCGAAGCCGCCGAGCTGCGTGGTGAGGTCGCTCAGCCCGTCCTTCATGCCCGAGCGCGCGAACTGCTCCTGCAGCTGCCGGGCGATCCGCTGGACCTCTTCCCGGGCCCGGTCCTGGGCCTCCTTGGCCTGGCGGCGGGCCTGCTTGGCCTCCTCGCGGGCACGCCGGCTCTCGTCCTTCGCCCGGCGGGCCTGCTCCTTCCACTCCTGCCGGGCCTTGCGCAGCTCCTCCTTGGCGTGCTGCCACGCCTCGCTGTCGGCGAAGGTCTCCTCGTGCCGCTGTTCGGCCCCGGCGGCCGCCGCGCGCATCTCGCGCCGCAGGTTCCCCGCGGCCCCGCGGACGTCGTCGCGTATCTCGGCGGCCAGCTCGGAGACCGACTCGCGGATCTCCAGCTCCAGGTCCGCCAGCTCACCGCCGCGACCGGCCAGCTCCTCGCGGCCGGCGTCGGTGATCGAGTAGACCTTGCGCCCGCCCTCCGTGGTGTGGGTGACGAGCCCCTCGGCCTCCAGCTTGGCCAGCCGCGGGTAGACGGTGCCGGCGGAGGGCGCGTACAGGCCCTGGAACCGCTCCTCCAGGAGCCGGATCACCTCGTAGCCGTGGCGCGGGGCCTCGTCGAGGAGCTTGAGCAGGTACAGGCGCAGACGGCCGTGGGCGAAGACGGGCGGCATGTCAGAGCACCTTCTTGTCGAGGGCGGGCGGGGTGCCGGGGCCGCCGGCGTCGGTGAAGGGGTCGGCGTCCGCCGCCGGCCGGCGCAGCAGCGCGATGGCGCCCGAGACGGTGGAGGCCTTCAGGGTTCCGGTGCCCGCGCCGAGGGTGCCCGTGATGCGCTTGGCGCCCCACTGGCCGCTGACCCGCAGGTCCTCGAACGCGGTCCGCACCGACCCGCTGGCGGTGTGCGCCTCGACCCGCGCGTCCGCCGGGTGCGGCAGCCGGATGGCCACCTCGCCGGAGACGGACGTCAAGGCGATGTCGGCGGGCCCCGCCGCCGGGTCCAGGTCGAGCACCATGTCGCCGCTGACCGAGTCGGCACGTACGGACGCCCCGGCCCCGTCGACCACGGTCAGGTCGCCGGACACGGACTTGAACCGCAGCTCACCGGTCACGGACTGGGCCTCGACGCTGCCCGAGACCGTGTCCGCGCGCACCGCGCCGGCCAGGCCCACCAGCGCGGTGTCCCCACTGACTCCCTTGACCTCGGTACCGCCCCGGATGCCGGAGACCACCGCGGCGGCGCCCACCGCACCGAGCTCGACCCGGGCCGCGGCCGGCACGGTCAGGGTCACCTCGGCGCTGCGCTGCCAGCTCTCTCGGCTGAAGCCGTTCTTCTCGAAGCTCTTGAGGAAGCCCTTCCAGGACATGTCCTCGTACGCGACCGTCAGCGTGCCGTGCTCGTGGGTGACGATCAGCGGCGGTCCGTCGATCCGACCGACCTCCAGCCGGGCGGGTCCGTCGTCCTCGGTGCCGACGACGTTCACCGTGCCGTTCACGACACGGACCCTGACCTCCGCCACCGGGGCGTCGAAGGAGAGCTTCTGCGGCTCGGAGACCGTCCACGTCGACTGGGTCATCGTGCTGATCCTCCTCGGATCGGGGCCAAGAGCGACGCAACATATCGCGTCTCTCGCAAGACACGATATATCGCGCCCTTGCGAAGTCAAGCACGCCCCGCCCTCCACAGATCCACCTGAGGACCCCCAGACCGGTCACCGACGGCCACTCCGCCGACCGTCGTGCGCGAGTCCGCCCACAGCCAGTCCCGGCTCGCCGGATCCTTGGCGGTGCCTGGTGGGTCCCGTGGTGTGTGGGGGAGGCGCTTGACAGGGGTGGCAGGCTGGCTCGGAGGCAGGCCCGGGCCGAGGGTGGCCGCAGGCCAGGGCGAAGCC
>NZ_JOGB01000108.1 GCF_000719335.1 Streptomyces sp. NRRL S-87 | reverse complement strand
GCCGTCGCCGATGGCGATCTTGCGCGGCTTGGCGCGCTCGGCGATCGGGATGCGCAGGGTCAGTACCCCCGCCTCGTAGTCGGCGGTGATGTGCTCGGCCGCTCGGAGAGCTCCATCTGGGCCTGCTCGGAGCGGGCGGCCGGCCGGCGTTCGGCCTTGACCGTCAGCATGTTCCGCTCGACGTCGATCTCGATCGCATCCTTGCTCACGCCCGGGACGTCCAGGGCGATCACGTACTCCTCGCCGTCACGGTAGGCGTCCATCGGCATCAGGGACGGCTTCGACCACGTACCCGGACCCATCAGCTGCTGGGTCAGACGGTCGAGCTCACGGAACGGATCGGTGCGCATCAGCATGGGAACCTCCTGACGTCTCTGCAATGGGTGCCAGTGCGCTTCAGGTACCACCGTTGTAACATGTCATCCAAACGATGACAAGTCTTGCTGGTATCGAAGAGACGACAGAGCTGGCGATCCGCAGCTGCCGCCGCTCCGCGGCCCCGTCCCCGCCCCGGAAACCCCGCCTCGCCGACCCAATAAGCCGGTCGTCAGTGGCTGGGGAGGTCGCCGCGTCCGGCGGTCGGGCACGGCACGCGTTCGCCGGTGGCACGCAGGCCGCCGAGCAGTGTGCTCAGGTAGCGGCGGGCGGTGTCGATCCGGTCGGCGGACGTGCGGCCCCGGACGTCGACGGCGTGGGCGATGCCGCACATGAGCGGAACGAGATCGCCGGCGACGACGTCGGGACGGACCGCTCCGGCCGCGCGGGCCCGGTCCAAGAGCGTACCGCCGGCCGACCGGAGCGACTCCTTGAGTTCCGAGGTCCTCGGAAGTGAGTCCGCTTCGGCGGCGGTCACCGGCGCGAGGGAGGCGTCGGTGACCTGTGCTTCGACGACACGCAGCAGGAAGCCCTCGAACGCGCGCCACGGGTCGGTGTCGGCCAGCGCCTGCTCACCGTGCGCGGCGAGGGCCTCCAGGCAGGGGGTGGCGACGGTCTCCAGCAGCGCCTCGGGGGAGGCGAAGTGCCGGTAGACGGTGCCCACTCCCAGGCCGGCGCGGCGCGCGACGTCGTTGAGCTGCAGCGGGACCCCCTGGTCGACCAGGTCGCGGGCGACGGCGACGATCCGGTCCCAGTTGCGGGCCGCGTCCTTGCGCAGGGCTGTCGTCATGACGGGCATCCTAATCGGATGGCCCATCCGGAATGGCAGCCCGCCCGCGCCCGTGCCGCCGGACCGCCAGAGGGTCAAGTGGTCGTGAGAGGTGCGTGGCGTTCGCTGAGCCGTCGGACGGCTTCGGCGACCCGGGTGTCGGCCGCCGTGCGGAACGGCGTGACGGGGCGCGCCTGGGCGCCGATGACGGTGCCGGTGCGGCCCGTGAGGGTGTCGTCCGTGGCAGCGGTGATCGAGGGCCGGGCGGCCACGGACGCCGGGCCCGAGGTGGAGCGGGCGAACGTGCGACGCACCAGCGGCCACAGGAGGCGCAGGGCGGGTGAGACGATCTTGGGGTCGGTCATCGTGCCGTTGGTCATGTCGGTCGCCGCTCCCCCGGGGTCGGCTGCGAAGACCGAGACGCCGGTGCCGTCCAGCCGCTTGGCCAGGTGCAGGGTGTAGGCGAGGTTCGCGAGCTTGGCACGGCCGTACCAGTGGAAGCCGTAGTAGCCGCCGGGCGGCTCCACGGCGTCGAACACGCGCTTGGCGACGGTGACCGCGCCCGAGGTGACGTTCACGATCCTGCTCGGCGCCCCGGCCGTCAGCGTGGGCAGCAGGAGTTCCGTCAGCAGGTACGGCGAAAGGTGGTTGACGACGAACGACGCCTCGATCCCGTCCACGGCCTGGCGGACCGGGAACATGGCCCCGACGTTGTTGACCAGCACCGTCAGCGGTTCACCCGCGGCCGCGCGGTCGGCGGCGATTCGGTCGGCGAGCGCGCGCACCTCCTCCAGCGAGGCGAGGTCGGCCGGCAGGAACCGGGCCTGGCGGGCCGGGTTCTCCGCGTTGATGCGTTCGACCGCTCGGGCGCCGCGCTCTGCGTTGCGCCCGACCACGGTCACCGAGAACCCGGCAGCGGCCAGCCCCACCGCCGTCTCCAAGCCGATGCCGGACGTTCCGGCCGTCACGACAGCTGTCTTCCCCATGCGCTCCTCGCTCCTCCACCCGAGCAGACATCCGGATAGTTCATCCGCTTGGTGGGACGGTAGCACAAACGGATGCACCATCCGTTTACCGGTAGCGGTGCGCGGCACGGGGGCGCCCTGGCCGTCGAGCCGTCCCGACCTTCCGGACCGCGAGCTGATCGCCGGGCGGCCGCCGCTGCCACGACGGCAGCAGCCTCCTCTTCGCGCTTCCCACCACCGGCCAGGCCGAAGCGCAGGGCGGCCACGCCATCTCGTCGGCGGGTCAGAGGCCGGGCAGCCCCACCAGGGCGGCGCCCAGGCCGAGGACCGCGCAGACGCCGAGGGTGCGCAGGACGCTCCACCGCAGCTTGAAGATCAGCAGCGCCGCGATCACGGTGATCACGAGAGCTGTGGGGCGCAGGGTGGTCAGGTCGGGCAGGGCGAGGGTGAGCGGTCCGAGGTTCTTGTCGTCGACGTCTGTGAAGAGGGCGTGTTCGGCGAAGTAGAGGGCGAGGTTGGCGATGACGCCGACGACGGCGGCGGTGATGCCGGTGAGGGCTGCGGAGATGCGGCGGTTTCCGCGCAGGCGTTCGATGTAGGGGGCGCCGAGGAAGATGAACAGGAAGCAGGGCACGAACGTGACCCAGGTGGTCAACAGGGCTCCGAGCAGGGCCGCGGCCCACGGGTCGAGGCTGCCGGGGTTGTGGTAGGCGCCGAGGAAGGCGACGAACTGGACCACCATGATCAGAGGGCCGGGGGTGGTCTCGGCCAGGGCCAGGCCGCTCACCATGTCCTTCGCGCTCAGCCAGCCGTAGGTCTGCACGGCCTGCTGGGCGACGTAGGCCAGAACCGCGTACGCGCCGCCGAAGGTGACCAGTGCGGTGCCGGAGAAGAACACGCCCTGGGTGGTGAACACGCTGCCCGTGCCGGTCAGTACGGCGACGGCGGCCACCGGTACGGTCCACAGCAGCAGGCCGATCGCAAGGATGCGCCAGGTGCGGCGGCGGCTGGGCTGCTCGTGGTGGAGTGCGTCGTCGGGAATCAGGGGGGCCGGTCCGTCGTCGGCCCCGTGTCCGCCTGGGGGCTTGAGCGCGTCGGGCTTGTAGCGGGCGATGAGCCAGCCGGCGAGGGCGGCTGCGGCGATGACCGCGGGGAACGGTACGGAGAACAGGGCCAGGGCCGCGAACGACGTGGCCGCCAGGGCGATCAGCAGCGGGTGGGTCAGCGAGCGCTGGGCGACCCGGGAAACGGCCTGGCCGACGATCGCCACGACCGCGGGGGCCAGGCCCGCGAACACGCCGGTGACGGCCGCCGTCGATCCGAAGGCCACGTACAGGACGGACAGGGCAAGCAGGGTGAGGACGCCGGGCAGGACGAACAGACTGCCGGCGATCAGGCCGCCGCGGGTGCCGTTGAGGAGCCAGCCGGTGTAGATCGCCAACTGCTGGGCCTCCGGGCCCGGCAGGAGCATGCAGTAGCTCAAGGCGTGGTTGAACCGCTGCTGGCCGATCCAGCGCTTGTCCTCCACCAGCGCCCGCTGCATCACCGCGATCTGACCGGCCGGCCCGCCGAAGGTCTGCCAGGAGATCGCGAACCATGCCCGGGTCGCCTGCCGCAGCGGGATCACGTCTCTGCCGGCGGTGGTGCCGGCGGCGGCTCCGGCCCGGAGGCCGGGTGACTGTTCGGTGGCGGTCACCGGTACTCCCTCTTGTCTTGATCAAGGCCGTACGAGACGGCCGGGGTCCAGACGGCTGGGGGGCGCGCGACGACCTTTCCCCTCCCGCCCACCGTTGTGTAACCATGGTTGCATCACCTGCTGGGGCGTCGGTAGAGGAAGTCTCGGGGACGGACATGAACAACTCGTTGCACCCTTCGGATGCCGGTTCGGCAAGCCGGACGGGGTGCCCCGCGTGAGCGGCCCGGACATCGAGCGGCAGTGGGTGCTGCTCTCCTACCGCCTGCCCCGGGAGCCCTCCACCCCGCGGATCTCCGTGTGGCGCAAGCTCAAGCGGATGGGTGTCGCGCAGATCAGCGACGGCCTCATCGCCTTGCCCTCGGACGCCCGTACCCGTGAGCAGTTGGAGCGGATCGCCGAGGAAGTCACCGACTCCGGCGGCACCGCCACGGCATGGATCGCCCGTCCGGCAGCCGCCGGCGACGAGCAGGAGCTCATCGACGCCATGAGGCAGGCCCGCGCCGCCGAGTACCGGCAGGTGCGTGCCGAGGCCGAAAAAACGGCCCGCGAAGGGGACGAGGCCGGAAGGCGGCGCACGATGACCAGGCTGCGCGCCGAACTGCGGCGCATCCAGCGCCGCGACTACTTCCCCCCACCCGACCGGCACACCGCAGAACGAGCCGTCGACGCCCTGCACCCAGCCAACACCCCGGAAGAGAGCACCCCGTGAAGTGGGCCCCCGCGCCGGCATCCACATCGACCGCGCAGCCTGCGCGTGCCTGACCGCGCGGGTGCAGGCCGTCGGCTGGGGCGTGGTCGGCCGGAAGGCGGGTAGCCGATTCCTTGCACATACGCGGGCAGGCGGCAGACGGCCGCCAAGATCGCGCCGCGGGGAGTGGCGGCGAGCCGGACCTCCTGCCCGGAGGGGGCGGCGGTCAAGGGCCACTGCACTGCCGGACACGCACGGGGGGACCAGCACCGCACACGCGCAGGGAGGCCTTCCGTGTCCGACACCGCCGACCCCGTGGACCGTCCGGACTCCCTGCCCCCTGCCGCCCCTCACGTGGACGCCGGCCTGGAGGCGGTGTTCGACCGGGTCCGGCAAGAGGTCGCGGTCCGCGCCGACCGTCTGTGGGACACCGCGCTGGCCCTGCACCGCGATCCCGAGCCGGCATACGAAGAGCACCAGGCGGCCGCACTGCTCACCGCGGAGCTGGCGCGGGAGGGCTTCCGGATCGGCCGCGGGACCGCGGGACTACCCACCGCGTTCGCCGCGTCCACCGGGAGCGGCGCCGGGCCGAGGGTGGCGCTGCTCATGGAGTACGACGCGCTGCCCGGGCTCGGCCACGCGTGCGGGCACAATCTGATCGCCGCTGCGGGCCTGGGAGCGGCCCTCGCCCTGCGGGCCGCTCTCGGCGACTTCCAGGGCTCGCTGCTGGCCGTGGGCACGCCCGCGGAGGAGCGCGGCGGGGGCAAGGTGACACTGGTGGAAGCCGGGGTGTTCGACGGCGTGGACGCGGCCCTGATGGTGCATCCCGGCGTCCACAGCTGGTCGTGGGCACCGCTGACGGCCAGCGTGCAGGTCCAGGTGGGGTTCCACGGCCGCGCCGCGCACCCGACCGGCAGCCCGACCGAGGGCATCGACGCACTGGGCAGCTTGATCCAGCTCTTCAACTCGCTGGGGGTGGTACACCGTCGGCTTCCGCCCGGGTCCCACGTCCAGGGCGTCATCACCGACGGCGGGCGGGCCACGAACATCGTGCCTGCCTACGCCGAGGGGTTGTTCGGGCTCCGCGGCGCGACCACGACCGCGCTCGAGGCGCTCGCGGGCGAGCTGCAGCGGTGCGCCGAGGGGACGGCGGCAGCCACCGGGGCCGCCGTGGCCGTGGAACGGGTGGGCAGGCGCTACGAGCACTTCCGTGACAACCCCGTACTCTCCGCACGGTTCGCCGGGCACCTGGCGCGGGCCGGGATCCACCTGACGGAACCGGAGGCGGGCGTGTACCTGGGGTCGTCCGACATCGGCAACGTGAGCACACGCCTGCCGACCATCCATCCGTTCCTCGCCATCATGGACGCCGCCGACGGCTCGGACCACACACCCGCGTTCGCCGCGGCGGCCGCATCACAGCGGGGGCGCCGCGTCATGCTCGCCGCAGCGGAAGCGCTCGCCTGCACGGCGGCGGAAGTGCTGCTGCGCCGCGCCGTGAGCGCCCGGGCCTGGGCAGCGCTGCGGGAGAAGGCCGCGGCGGACCCGTGAAGGTCGAGGGCCGGGCCCCGCATCCTGGACCACTGCGACCACTGCGGGAGGTGATCGAGGAGCTCACCGTCCACGCCGGGACCGAGGAGCGGTACTTCCGTCCCTGCCGCCCGCGAGGCCCACCCGAAAATTACTTGACATATGGGGACTCAAGTTTTATGTGTCGATATAGGACGTTTTATTGCGGATGCTAGCGGCACGTGAGGAGGCCGGGAATGGCTCGCGCAGTCGGTATTGATCTGGGAACGACGAACTCGGTGGTCTGCGTCCTGGAGGCCGGTGAGCCGGCTGTCGTCACGAACACGGAAGGGACCCGGACCACGCCTTCGGTCGTGGCTTTCGGCAAGAGCGGCGAGGTGCTGGTCGGTGAGATCGCCAAGCGCCAGGCAGTCACCAACGTGGACCGCACCGCCCGCTCGGTGAAGCGGCACATGGGCGACACCGCGTGGCGCTTCCCGGAGAAGGGGGACGTGGACGGGAGGCGGTACACCGCACAGGAGATCTCCGCCCGGGTGCTGCAGAAGCTGAAGCGGGACGCCGAGGCGTACCTCGGCGAGGACGTCACCGAGGCGGTGATCACCGTGCCCGCGTACTTCAACGATGCGCAGCGCACGGCGACCAAGGAGGCCGGCGAGATCGCGGGCCTGAAGGTGGCGCGGATCATCAACGAGCCGACCGCGGCCGCTCTCGCCTACGGCCTGGACAAGGAGAGCGACCAGACGGTGCTCGTGTTCGACCTCGGTGGCGGCACCTTCGACGTGTCGCTCCTGGACATCGGCGAGGGCGTCGTGGAGGTGAAGGCGACCTCCGGCGACACCCACCTGGGCGGCGACGACTGGGACCAGCGCATCGTCGACCACCTCGTCCAGCAGTTCAGGAACGGCTACGGCATCGATCTGTCCAAGGACAAGATGGCCGCGCAGCGCCTGCGCGAGGTCGCGGAGAAGGCGAAGATCGAGCTGTCCGCCGCAACGGAGACCACGATCAACCTGCCCTACATCACGGCCTCGGCCGAAGGCCCGCTGCACCTCGACGAGAAGCTCACCCGCGCCCAGTTCCAGCAGTTGACCTCCGACCTGCTGGAACGCTGCGAAGGCCCGTTCCACCAGGCCGTCAAGGATGCCAAGATCGAGGTCTCGGACATCGACCACGTCATCCTCGTCGGCGGCTCCACCCGGATGCCCGCCGTCACCGACCTGGTGAAGAAGCTCACCGGCAAGGAGCCGCACAAGGGTGTGAACCCGGACGAGGTCGTCGCCGTGGGCGCCGCCCTCCAGGCCGGTGTCCTCAAGGGCGAGGTCAAGGACGTCCTGCTCCTCGACGTGACCCCGCTGTCCCTCGGCATCGAGACCAAGGGCGGCATCATGA
>NZ_JOGB01000107.1 GCF_000719335.1 Streptomyces sp. NRRL S-87 | reverse complement strand
GATGCCGTCGGCGCTGTCGGCGTGGGCCAGCGAGACCACCTGCTGCGGGGCGGAGGCGGGGGCCGCCATCGCGGTCGCCGGCAGGGCGATGCCGCCACCCACCAGGGCCACGGAAGCGCCGGCCAGGACGATACGACGGGACAGGATGCGCTCGAACATCGGAATTCTCCACTCGGTATGTCGGGAAGGGGGGTGAAAACCGCCCTCCTTTTCTGACCTGAGGGAGATTTTCCGCCCCCGGTTTTCCGGATGTTTTCTCCGGTGAGGGCGTACTTCAAATAAACCCCACCCGTGCGCCACCGTCACGCCACTGCAATACGGGACTTGACAGACTCGATGTGCCGGCCTCGGTGCCGCCCGCGCCTGCCCCGCGGGCGCCTTCCTCAGCGAGTCCTCCTACGGCAACGCCGGCGGCGTCGCCCTCCCCGACGGCTACCTCCGGCACGTCCCGCGAGCGGAACTCCTGACGCCGGCCGGGCGTTCACCTGGTACGGCTGCGGAACGCACACTCCCGGCCGGGGCCCCCGGGGGCGCCCCGGCGCCCGGGCCCGCAGCCCCCTCCGACCGCCTTGGCTGCCCACCCCCCCCGGCAGTCCAAGGCGCGCCCCGGCCGGCCCTCCCCCCGGCCGGCCGGGGCCCTCACTCGTCCCCTGTGGCCTCGCCCGCCGTCCCGCGGGCGCGGGCGTGCCCCGTTCCCGCCGTCCCCGCCCCGATCCCAAAACGCTGGTCAGCCGGTCGGGACCGTCTCGGGACGTCCCTGGGACCCGTGACCGCCCGGGACGCGGGCCGAGCTGCGCTACGTTCCAGCCCGGCTCATCGGCGGACGGACGACGTCACCGCCCGGTCGGGCCGCCAGGGGGACGGGCGACGGGCCTCCCCCTGCCCTCCGCACCCCTACGGGAGACTCTTCATGCGCAAGCGCATCGCGGCGATCCTCACGGCCGTCGCGGCGGTGGCCGGCCTGTCCCTGGCGGCCACTCCCGCGCAGGCCGCCGACCGCTACGGCATCGAGATCGACAACCCCGACGGCTACTGCCTGGACGTCCCTAACAGCAACTTCACCCCCGGGACCCCGCTCCAGGCGTGGACGTGCAACCACACCGACGCCCAGAAGTGGAACCTCGTCCACGTGGGCAGCCACTACATCAAGATCCAGTCCACCGCGCACCCGGACCTGTGCCTCAACAACCAGTACGGCCGCGACCACACCGGCGACCGGATCCTCATCTACTACTGCAGCAACAGCGACTCGTTCTTCAACACCGTCGGCGTCGACTGGAACGGCTACTGGGAGTTCCAGCCGTCCGCGTCGTCGGTGAACTGCCTGAACTACGCCGGCGGTTCGCACCAGGGCGCCTGGCTCATCCAGTACCCCTGCGAGCCGCGTGCGACGAACTCGCTCTTCGACCTGTGGAACGTGGTCACCTCGGAGTAGCGCTCCACGGGGCCGGGCCGTGGGTGGGCCAGGATGTGGGGGTGGAGGCGAGGGCGGTCAGGCCCGGTTCACGACCACGCCGCCGCCCGCGCCCGGCCACCTGAGCAGCCGTCACGCAGCCTCCCCCGGGGCGGAGGACACCCGGCGCGCGCCGGCCCGCGCGGGCCGGCCCGCGCGTGCATTTGACAGGTTCAGGCGGCAGGGCGCCTACTGAGAGTGAGTCCTCGGCCCGTGCACGGGGCGGCGCGATCGTCGCAGCCGCCGGTGCGCGACGGCGGTTCCGCCGACGGGCCGTCGCCGCCCGGTCGACGGGCGGCGCCCTCACTCCGGCCCCGATGGTGGGGCGACCCCCGTCGTGGCGTACACCCTGAAGGGTGCGCAAGATGATGCGTGACGTGCGTGTGCGCGGCTGGATCGAGGCGATCGCCGCCGCGGTATGCGGAATCCTTCTCATCGTGACCCTGATCTGGCGCGACTGGATCGAAGAGGTCTTCGGGGTCGACCCCGACCGGCACAGCGGCGCGCTCGAATGGACCATCGTCGTCCTCGCCGTGTGCGGAACCCTCACGTTCTCGCTGCTCGCGCGGAGCGAATGGCGCCGGGCCAGGGCACTGCACCCAGGCACCCAGTGAGTCCACCAGGAGCAGGAGGCTGCCCGATGTCGGAGGAGAAGCGGTCCGAGGGGCCCCCGTACGCGGCGGAGGAAGCGAACGTGGGCCGGACCCGCAAGCCGAAGTCCCTGGCGAAGCCCGGGAAGCGGGCCAGGGCGATGGCCGAGGCGGCGGAGTACACCCCGACCCCCGAGGAGCTCGACGCACGTGAGGTCGCGATGGGCCGGCGCAGGAAGCCCATGGGGCCCCGGCAGGACCAGGTGCCCGAATCCATTCCGAAGGAGCTCGACGAGCCCGACGAGCCCGAGGAGCACTGACGGAGGTGCAGCCATGGCTCAGGTCCGCCTCATCCGGAACATCGGCCTCGACGACAACGCCACCGGCGTCCAGACGAGCACCATCCACGAGCCGACCGTCGCTACGTCCCACGACGACGTCTTCATCACCGGCAACTGGTTCGCTGGCCGCAGCACCGACGACGGAGCGGCGTGGACCCTGATCAACCCGTACAACGCGCTGCCCCCGGCAGCGGGCGGCTTCTGCTGCGACCAGATCGTCCTCTACGAACCGAGCCGGGACATCTGGATCTGGATCCTGCAGTACGCCGCCGCGGGCGGCGGCAACGTCTTCCGCATCGCCTACGCCCCCGGCGCCGACCCCACCGCATGGGCGTGGCACGACTTCGGCCCGCGGGACCTGGACCCCACCTGGACCGACCTGTGGTTCGACTACCCCGACGCGGCGTTCAGTTCGAACCACCTGTACGTCACCTTCAACGGCTTCAACGGGGCCGGCTCCTGGCAGCGCGCCTTCGCCTTCAAGGTCCCCCTCGACACGCTGCGGGCCGGCACGGCGCTCACCTACCAGTGGTGGTCGACGACGAAGAACGGATCCCTGCGCCTGACCCAGGGCGCGGCCGGGAGCATGTTCTTCGCCAGCCACAACGGCGGCCGGACCCTGCGCGTGTACGGGTGGCCCGACGGCTCCAACACGGTGGGCTCGTTCGACGTACAGGTCGGCCAGTGGACCCGCGATCCGTACAGTGCGCCCGGCCCCGGCGGCGTGGAATGGCTGACCCGGACCGACTCGCGCATCACCGGCAGCTGGGTGAGCGGCACCCGCGCGGGCTTCCTGTGGACGGCGGGCCCCCGGTCCGGACGCCCCCTGCCCTACGTCAAGGGCGCGGTGGTCGACTGGACCACCCAGGCCCTCGTCGAGGAGCCCGACATCTGGAGCCAGGAGTCCGCCTACGCCCAGCCCGCGGCCTGCCCGAACGCCCAGGGGATCGTCGGCGTCTCCCTCTTCCTCGGCGGCGGCCCGCGGCACCCCGCGCACGTCGTCGGCTTCCGCGACGGCGGTGAGTGGCGGCTGGCCGTCACCGGCACGAGCACGCACGGGCCGTTGGCCGGCAAGTGGGGCGACTACCTCAGCTGCCGGCGCCACCACCCCGAGTCCTCGGAGTGGGTGGCCTCCGGCTACACGCTCCAGGGCGGCTCGGACCGACGCAACGTCGAACCCCGGTACGTGCACTTCGGCATCGGCCCCTGACCCGCGCCGGTGGCCGGCCCCGGCGACCGGGAGGCGAGCGGCTCCGGCAGGGCTCGGGCCGGCCCCGCAGACGCGGTGGATCCGGGACGTCCACCGTACAACCACCCTTGCGCGCACGGCGGTCGAGCGGTTCCATGAGTCCTGGGCGAGGCCACGCGCAAGGAGGCGGGCGATGAGCGGGCGCGCATTCGAGGACTTCCCGGACGACGTCCGGCGGCGGGCACTGCAGTTCCTCGGCGAACGGGGCACGGGGGCGTTCCCCGAGGCGTCGAACACCGGATCCGAGGGCAGCGAGGGAACCGAGGGGAGCGAGGGCAGCGAGCGCAGCGAGTCCTCCGAGAACAGCGAGAACAGCGAGTCCACCGAACGCAGTGAGTACAAGGAGCACGAGCACGGCTGGGGTGCGGACCGGCTGCCGGGCGGGCCGGGTTCCGGGCTGACGTGGGAACCCCGCTAGGCGAGCCGCCGTGCGACGAGGAGGCGCTGTTCATCCCGTCCGCGTCGCGGCCCGACGTGGTGAGCGAGGTCGGGGTGCGCGCCTGGCTGGTCGCCGAGGCCCTTCGCGCCTTCGAGGAGGGCGATGACGCTGCTGGTGCTGGCGGACAGCACTGACGAGACCGCCGTACGGTTCGCCCGCGCCGCTTCCGAAAGGGGCGTGGAGGCCGTCGTGGCGGCGGACTTCGACCGGCTCGCGGTCTCCGTGACCGTGTCCCGCGAACTGCGCCCCCGCAGCACCGTCCTCGTCGACGGCCGTCCCCCGGCCGGCATCCTCTGCCGCGGCCGGGCCGACCTCTCGACCCGCCCGACACCGGCCGCCCGCTTCGCCGCCGACGAGCGGCAGGCCGCCGTCTGGTCCGCCGTGGCCCTGTGGCCCGGCCCCGTGGTGAACCGGCCCACCGTGCACGGGTACCCGCCGCGGCTGGACCCGCTGGAACTCGCCGCGTCGGCGCCCGGCGTCCTCCCGGCCGGCACCCTCACCGACGGCCGGGACGCGACCGGGGCGAACCACGCCTACCGCATCAGCGACTACGTACCGCTGGACCCCGCCGCACGCACCCCGTTCGACGTCGTCCACCTCACGCGGATCGACGCGGGGCGGACCCACCGGCTCCTCTTCGCCGGAACCAGCACCTTCCACCTCGGCGACCCCGGCCGCCGACCCGACCTCGCCCGCCACGCCCCGCAGGTCACCCTGATCCGCAACTGGCTGCACGCCAAGCAGACGGACTTCGCGATCGTCACCGTGGAGACCGCCGAGGCGGCCGACGGCGCCCTCCGGCTCCTCGAGGCCTCACCGTGGGCGAACCACCACCAGTTCGCGTCCGTGGCGGACGCCGCGTACGCCGCACTGCTGGCCCGGCTGACCCGACAGCCACGGCCGCCCCGCCAGCCACGGCCGCCCCGCCAGCCACGGCCGCCCCGGCGGCCGCGGCCGGTCGGGTGATCCTCTGCGTCGGCGTCGCCGCCGACCCCACCTTCCTGGCCGGACTCCACGCCGTGCGGGCCGCGGGCCTGGACCACGAGGCGGTCGACCTGCCCTCCCTCGCCCTGCGGGGATCGGTACGCATCCCCCTCGACGACCTGGCGAGCGCGACCATCGACACCGGCCGCCGCGTCATCCGGCTCGGCGAGGCCGGTGCCGTGTGGTGCCGGCTGCTGGACGTGTCGGCCCACGCCCCCGCCCCCCGCCACGCGCACGCCGCCGCCGGGCACTACCAGGCGTTCCTGCGGCTGTTCGAGCACCTCCCCGTCCGGGTCATGAACCGTCCGCTGCGCGAGGCCACCGGCTTCACCAAGGTCCTGCACGCGGTGGCCCTGGCCGCCGTCGGCGGCTGGCAGGTGCCGAGGACCTGCCTGACCTCCGACCCCGAGGAGGCACGCGCCTTCGTCGCCGACTGCCCGCGGGGCGCGGTCTTCAAGGGTGCGTCCGCGGCCAAGACCTTCGCCCGGGCCTACGAGGCGGGCGACGAGGCCCGGTTGGACCGGCTGGGGCGGGTACCCGTGCTGTTCCAGGAACGGATCACCGGTCCGGACGTACGGGTCCACACGGTCGGCGACCGGGCGTTCGGGGAGGCCATCCACTCACCCGAGATCGACTACCGCACCGTCGTGGGCGTCAACGACTACCGCCCCGTCACGCTCCCGGAGTCCGTGGTCCGCGGCTGCGCACGCCTGACCGCCCACACGGGGACGCCCCTGTTGGGGGTGGACTTCAAGGTGGACGCGGCCACGGGGGAGTGGTACTTCCTCGAAGCCAACGCCATGCCCTGTTTCGAGGGCTACGACCGCCGCGCAGGGGGCGCGATCACCCGGGCCATGGCCCACTGGCTGGCCGGCCCGTCCGACCCGCCGCCCGTCACCCCGTAGGGGGTCGGCCGGCGGCTCACGGGCGGGCCCGCGACGGTCCGGCGCGTCACAGCACCGGCCGCGCGAACGAAACCTCTCCGGGTTCCTCGCCCGGCCAGCTGAGCTGCGTCGGGGTGGCCGGGGTCCGGGCGAGCAGGGAGCCGCGGGCGACCACGTGGGTCGGACGCACCTGGCGGCGCAGGGCGTCGTACGGGGTGCGGGCCGGCAGCAGGACGAACGAGGCCGGGGCGCCCGGGGCGATCGCATGGTCCTCCAGGCCCATGACGGCCGCCGCCCGGTCCGTCACCATCGAGAACGCCGTCGCGATCTCGTCGGCGCCGGTCAGCTGGGCGGCGTACAGGCCCGTGAGGGCGGTCTGCAGCGGGTTGCCGGTGCCCAGCGGGTTCCACGGGTCCATCACGTCGTCGTGGCCGAAGGCCACGTTCACTCCCGCGGCCAGCATCTCCTTGACCTGGGTCAGGCCGCGGCGCTTGGGGTAGCCGTCGAAGCGCCCCTGGAGCGCGAGGTTGGCGAACGGGTTGCAGACCAGGTGCACCCCCGAGCGGCGCAGCAGCCGCTGGAGCTTGTAGCTGTAGGCGCCGTTGTACGAGCCCATGGCCGTGGTGTGCGAGGCGGTGACCCGGTCGCGCAGTCCGGTGCGCAGCGCGAGCGCGGCCAGGACCTCGACGAAGCGGGACTGCTCGTCGTCGATCTCGTCGCAGTGCGCGTCCACCCGCAGCCCGTACTGCTCGGCCAGCGAGAACGCCACGTGCAGGGACGCCACACCGTCCTCACGGGTGTCCTCGAAGTGCGGGATCGCCCCGACCACGTCCGCGCCGCGGGCGACGGCGGCGCGCATCAGCTTCTCGCCGCCGGGGAACGAGGCGATCCCCTCCTGCGGGAACGCGACGACCTGCAGCGTCATCACCTCCCGGACCCGGTCCCGCACCTCCAGCAGCGCGTCCAGCGCCGTCAGGTCCGGATCGGTCACGTCGCAGTGCGTCCGCACGTGCAGGACGCCCTGCGCGGCCTGCCAGCGCAGCACCTCGGTGGCGCGGGCCACCACGTCCTCGCGGGTCAGGCTCCGCTTGCGCTCGCTCCAGCAGGCGATGCCCTCCCACAGCGTGCCGGAGGCGTTCCACCGCGGTTCGCCCGCGGTCAGCGCGGTGTCCAGGTGGATGTGCGGCTCGACGAAGGGCGGGCTGAGCAGATCGCCGTGCGCCTCGATCAGCACCCCCGTGCTCGGGGGCTCCTTCTGGTCGTCGTACGGCACCACGCGCGCGACGCGGCCGTCCTCCCCCACCTCCACGTCCATCAGGGAGGGCGAGAGCTCGCCGCCGCCGGTGTACAGCCGGGCACCGCGCACGATCATCCGCATGGGCCCACCCTAGGGCGACCGGCCCGGGTCCGCCGCGTGCCGACTCGTGGCCCGACCGCCACGGAGGCCCCCTTCCCGGCGGCTTCCCGGCGGGCTCCGCGGACGGAGGAGTTCGGCCCTGAGGGGGTTCGTCCGGTTACGGAGGGTGGGTTCGGGGGGTGGGGGCGGTGAGGCGGCCCACAGGGCGCAGGTCACATCCGAGGGGCGGTAGTAGAC
>NZ_JOGB01000106.1 GCF_000719335.1 Streptomyces sp. NRRL S-87 | reverse complement strand
GCCATCTCGTCCGTGACCACGGCACCGGTCAGGCAGGACACGACCGGGATCCGCGGCGCGGCGAACGACAGCCCCGCCACCACCTCACGGAAGTCGTCCAACATCCCGTCCATGAGCGGCGAGTGGAACGCGTGGCTGACCGTGAGCCGCTTGGTCCTGCGCCCCTGGGCCGCGAACGTCTCGGCGATCGCGACCGCCGCGCCCTCGTCACCGGAGACGACCACCGACTGCGGACCGTTGACCGCGGCGATGCCCACACCCTCCGACAACAGCGGCAGGACCTCGTCCTCCGCGGCCTGCACCGCGATCATCGCTCCGCCGATGGGAAGCGCCTGCATCAGCCGGCTGCGGGCGGCGACCAGTGCACACGCGTCGTCCAGGGACAGCACCCCTGCGACGTGCGCGGCGGTGATCTCGCCGATCGAGTGCCCGGACAGGTAGTCCGGTCGCAGGCCGAGGCCCTCGACGAGCCGGTACAGCGCCACCTCCACCGCGAACAACGCGGGCTGGGCGAACGCGGTCCGGTCGATCAGGGCCCGGTCGGACCCGAACAGCACCTCCTTGAGGGGGAGTTCCAGGTGGGCGTCCATACGGGCGCACACCGCGTCGAGTGCGTCGGCGAACACCGGGTGGGAGTCGTACAGTTCCCGGCCCATGCCCAGGCGCTGGCTGCCCTGGCCGGTGAACAGGAAGGCCACCTGCCGTTCCGTGCGCGCGACGCCCCGGCTGAGCCGGTCGGCGGAGTCACCCGCCGCCAGTGCGGCCAGCGCCTCGCGGTACTCCTCCTGTGCACCCGCGACGACGGCGGCGCGGTGGTCGAAGGCCGCCCGGCCGAGCGCGAGCGAGAGGCCGACGTCCACCGGGCGCACCGCCTCGTCCCCGGACCGGCCGCCGTGTCCGTCGAGGTGCGCCAGGAGCCGGGCGGCCTGGTCGCGCAGCGCCCGCTCGGTGCGGCCGGAGAGGACCCACGGCCACGGGCCGGGGCCGTCGGACCCGGCAGGCCCTGCGGCCGGGGCGGTCGACACCGCCGGCGCCTGCTCGAGGATGGTGTGCGCGTTCGTACCGCTCACACCGAACGAGGACACGCCGGCCCGGCGCGGACGGCCGGTCTCGGGCCACTCCCGGCCCTCGGTGAGCAGCTCGACGTCGCCCGCGGTCCAGTCGACGTGCGGGGTCGGCCCGTCCACGTGGAGGGTCTGGGGCAGCACCCCGTGCTGCATGGCCATGACCATCTTGATGACGCCGGCGACGCCGGCGGCGGCCTGGGTGTGCCCGATGTTCGACTTGATCGAGCCCAGCAGCAGCGGCCGGTCGGCGGGACGGTCCTGCCCGTACGTCGCGAGCAGCGCCTGCGCCTCGATCGGGTCGCCCAGTCGGGTGCCCGTACCGTGCGCCTCCACCGCGTCCACGTCCGTGGCCGACAGGCCGGCGCTCGCCAGCGCGGCCCGGATCACGCGCTGCTGCGACGGACCGTTCGGGGCCGTCAGACCGTTGCTCGCACCGTCCTGGTTGACCGCCGAGCCCCGGACCACCGCCAGCACCGGGTGACCGTTGCGCCGGGCGTCGGAGAGCCGCTCCACGAGCAGCATGCCGACGCCCTCGCCCCAGCCCGTACCGTCGGCACCCGCCGCGAAGGCCTTGATCCGGCCGTCCGCGGCGAGGCCGCCCTGACGGCTGAACTCGACGAAGGCACCGGGCGTCGACATCACGGTGACGCCGCCGGCGAGGGCGATCGAGCACTCTCCGCCGCGGAGCGCCTGCACCGCGAGGTGCAGCGCCACCAGGGACGCCGAGCAGGCGGTGTCGACGGTGACGGCGGGGCCCTCGAGTCCGAAGACGTAGGAGAGGCGGCCCGAGACGACACTGGCGGAGTTGCCGGTGCTCATGAAGCCGTCGCCGCCGTCGGCGGAGTTCAGCACCAGGGACAGGTAGTCCTGTCCGTTGGTGCCGACGAACACGCCGGCCTGGGTGCCCCGCATCGACGTGGGGTCGATGCCGGCCCGCTCGAACGCCTCCCAGGAGGTCTCCAGCAGCAGGCGCTGCTGCGGGTCCATCGCCACGGCCTCGCGCGGCGAGATCCCGAAGAATCCGGGGTCGAACTGGGCGACGTCGTAGAGGAATCCGCCTTCGCGGGCGTACGAGGCCTCCTGCCCGAGCCGGGGCCCGAACAGCTCCTCGGCGTCCCAGCCGCGGTCGTCCGGGAACGCGCCGATCGCGTCGCCCCCGGCGGCCAGCAGCTCCCACAGGTCCTCGGGAGTGCGGACCCCGCCGGGGAAGCGGCAGCTCATGGCGACGATCGCGATCGGATCGTCGTCGTCGCCCCGGAGGGTCGGGAGGGACGCGTCCGACTCGGCCACCGTGCCGAGGAGTTCGGCCCGCAGGTGGTCGGCCAGGTCGGCGGAGGTCGGGTAGTCGTAGACCAGTGTGGCGGGCAGGCGCAGCCCGGTGGCCGTGCCGAGCCGGTTGCGCAGCTCGACGGCGGTCAGCGAGTCGAAGCCGAGCTCCTTGAACGCCCGTGCCGCGGCGATGCTGTCGGCACCGGTGTGCCCGAGGACCGCGGCGACCTCCTTGCGTACGAGGTCGAGCAGCATCCGGTCCCGTTCGGCGGCGGAGAGGTCCGCCAACCGGCGCGTGAGGGAGTCCCGGCCGCCGGCTCCTCGAGTGGCTCCCCGGCCGTCGGCCCCGTCGCGGGGGGTGAAGATGCCCCGCACTTCGGGGAGTTCGGTGAGCAGCCGGCTGGGGCGCACCGCCGTGAAGGCGGGAGCGAACCGCTCCCAGTCCACGTCCGCGACGGCGACGACGGTGTCGACCGCGTCGAGGGCGAGCTGGAGGGCGGTCACGGCCGAGGAGGCGTCCATGGGCGGTACGCCGCCCTTGCGCATCCGGGCGTCGAGGGCGGCGTCGGCGGCCATGCCGCCCTCGGCCCACGGACCCCACGCCACCGAGGTCGCGGCCAGCCCGGCGGCCCGCCGCTGCTCGGCGAGTGCGTCCAGGTAGGCGTTCGCCGCCGCGTAGTTGGCCTGTCCGGCCGTTCCCCACGTCCCGGTGACGGAGGAGAAGAGCACGAACGCGGACAGGCCTATGCCCAGCTCGACGGTCAGTTCGTGCAGGTGGCGCGCCGAGTCGGCCTTGGCCCGCAGCACGTTCTCGAAACGGTCGGGGGTCAGGGCGTCCAGAACGCCGTCGTCCAGCACGCCCGCGGTGTGGACCACCGCGGTCAAGCCCTCGGCCTCGGCGGACAGCAGTTCGCGCAGGGCGTCCCGGTCGGCGGCGTCACACGCCACGACCGACACCTCCACGCCCGACCCGGCGAGTTCCGCCGCCAGTTCGGCAGCACCCGGAGCATCCGGGCCCCGGCGGCTGGTCAGCACCAGCCGCTCGGCACCCGCACCCGCCAGCCAGCGGGCCACACGGCCGCCCAGCGCGCCCGTGCCACCGGTCACGAGGACCGTCCCGGACGGCGACCACGCCCGCTCACCCGTTCCGGACGCGGCACGGACGAGCCTGCGTCCGAAGACGCCGGACGGTCGCACCGCGACCTGGTCCTCGCCGGTGCCGCCGGCCAACACGCCCGCCAGGCGGGCCATGGTGCGCTCGTCCCAGGTCTCGGGCAGGTCGACCAGACCGCCCCAGCGTCCGGGGAGCTCCAAGGCGGCGACCCGGCCCAGACCCCACGTCTGGGCCTGCACCGCGGACACCAGCCGGTCCGAACGGCCCACCGACACCGCGCCCCGGGTCAGGCACCAGAGCGGCGCCTCCACTCCGGCATCACCCAACGCCTGGACGAGAGCAGCCGTGGCGACGACGCCGGCGGACTCGTCCAGGGCCAGGAGCGACACCACACCGGTGACACCCTCGACGTCGAGATCGGCCGGCAGACCCGCCGGCACGCCACGGTCGACGCCCTCCGCCCCGGCCACGAGCCGACTGACGTCCGCACCGCGGCGGGCCAGCGCCGCGACCACGGGCGCGTCGTCCACACCGGCGGCCGCGGGGGTGACCACGAGCCACGTGCCCGACAGCGGCGCGCCCGACGTGTCGTCGGCAAGCGGCTTCCAGGAGACCCGGTAACGCCAGCCGTCCACCCCCGACGCTCCGGTCGCGGCCGCGGAGGGCCGAGCCGGTACGGGTTCGGGCCAGTACCGGCGGCGCTGGAAGGCGTACGTCGGCAGGTCGACCCACGCCGCACCGGGGCCGTGGACGGCCTGCCAGGAGACCGGGACCCCACGGACGTGGGCGGCGGCCAGGGCGGCCAGGGCCGTCTCGGCCTCCGGTCGGCCCCTGCGGACCGCGGGCACGAAGGCGGCCGCGGTCTCCCGCACGCACTCCTGGCCGAGGGCGGACAGCACGCCGTCCGGCCCCAGTTCGAGGTACGTCCTCACCCCGGCCGCCTCCAGCGCGCGGACGCCGTCCAGGAAGCGCACGCCCTCCCGGACGTGCCGCACCCAGAACTCCGCCGCACCCATCTCGTCCGAGACCACGGCGCCGGTCACGCACGACACGACCGGAATGCGGGGCGCGGCGAAGGACAGGCCTGCCACCACCTCGCGGAAGTCGTCGGACATGCCGTCCATGTGCGGCGAGTGGAAGGCGTGGCTGACCGTGAGCCGCTTCGTCCTGCGGCCCTGGGCGGCGAAGGCCTCGGCGACGGCGACGGCCGCGTCCTCGTCACCGGCGACCACGACCGACCGCGGGCCGTTGACCGCGGCGATGCCCACACCTTCGGAGAGCAGCGGGAGGACCTCGTCCTCCGACGCCTCCACCGCGATCATCGCGCCACCGCCCGGGAGCGCCTGCATCAGCCGGCCGCGGGCCGCCACCAGCGCGCACGCGTCGTCCAGGGACAGCACCCCGGCGACGTGTGCGGCGGCGATCTCACCGATCGAGTGACCGGCCACGAAGTCCGGGCGCACGCCCCACGACTCCACGAGCCGGAACAGCGCCACCTCGACGGCGAAGAGCGCCGGCTGGGTCCACTCCGTCCGGTCGAGCAGCTCCGCGTCGTCCCCGAACAGGACGTCCTTCAGGGGCAGCGCGAGGCGGGCGTCGAACCGCGCGCACGCCTCGTCGAGCGCGTCCGCGAACGCCGGGAAGGCGTCGTACAGCCCACGCCCCATCCCGATGCGCTGACTGCCCTGCCCCGTGAACAGGACGGCGAGCCTGCCGCCGACCGGGGAGCCCGTGACCAGACCGGCTGCCGAGTCATCCGCCGCGAGCGCGGCGAGGCCGGCCAGCACACCCTCACGGTCGGCCGCGACCACGGCCGCGCGCTCGTCGAAGACCGTGCGGCCACCGGCCAGGCCGGCGGCGACGTCGGTCGGGCGGAGCGCGGGGTCGGCGAGCAGGCGGGCGCGCAGGCCGTCGGCCTGGGCGCGGAGGGCGTCCCGGTTCTTCGCCGAGACCAGCAGCGGCACGGGCAGTGACTCCGGTACCGGCCGGGGCGCCGGGGTCTCGTCCGCCGGGTCCGCCGGCTGCGCCGGCGGGGCCTGCTCGATGATGGTGTGGGCGTTGGTGCCGCTGAAGCCGAACGACGAGATGCCGGCCCGGCGCGGGCGGCCGGTCTCCGGCCAGTCCCGGCCCTCGGTGAGCAGCTCGATCTCGCCCGCCTCCCAGTCGACCCGGCTCGAGGGCGCGTCGATGTGGAGGCTCCGGGGCAGCAGTCCGTGCTGCATGGCCAGCACCATCTTCATCACGCCGGCCACACCGGCCGCGGCCTGGGTGTGCCCGATGTTCGACTTCACCGAGCCCAGGAGGAGCGGGCGGCCCGCCGGCCTCTGCTGGCCGTAGGTGGCCAGCAGGGCCTGCGCCTCGATCGGGTCGCCCAGCGTCGTGCCCGTGCCGTGGGCCTCGACCGCGTCCACGTCGGCGGCCGACAGGCCGGCGCTCGCGAGGGCGGCGCGGATGACGCGCTGCTGGGAGGGGCCGTTGGGGGCGGTCAGACCGTTGCTGGCGCCGTCCTGGTTCACCGCCGAGCCGCGCACGACGGCGAGGACGGGGTGGCCGTTGCGGCGGGCGTCGGAGAGCCGCTCGACGAGGAGCATGCCGACGCCCTCGCCCCAGCCGGTGCCGTCGGCGGCCTCGGCGAACGCCTTGATGCGGCCGTCGGCGGCGAGCCCGCGCTGGCGGCTGAACTCGATGAACGTGCCGGGCGTCGACATGACGGTGACGCCGCCGGCCAGGGCGAGGTCGCACTCGCCGTTGCGCAGCGCCTGGATCGCCCAGTGCAGGGCGACGAGCGACGAGGAGCAGGCGGTGTCGACGGTGACCGCCGGGCCTTCGAGGCCGAAGACGTACGACAGGCGGCCGGAGACGACGCTGGCGGCGTTGCCCGTGCCCAGGTGGCCTTCGAGGCCGGACGGGTCCTCCAGGAGCACGGACAGGTAGTCCTGTCCGTTGGTGCCGACGAACACGCCGGCCTGGCTGCCGCGCAGGGTCTCGGGGTCGATGCCGGCGCGCTCGAAGGCCTCCCAGGACGTCTCCAGCAGCAGCCGTTGCTGCGGGTCCATGGCGAGGGCCTCGCGGGGCGAGATGCCGAAGAAGTCCGCGTCGAACTCGGCGGCGTCGTAGAGGAAGCCGCCCTGACGGGTGTACGAGGTGCCCTGCGCGCCGGGATCGGCGTCGTACAGGGCGTCGAGGTCCCAGCCCCGGTCGAGGGGGAGGTCCGAGATCGCGTCGGTGCCCGTCGCCAGCAGTCGCCAGAGGTCCTCGGGGGTCCGTACCCCGCCGGGGAAGCGGCAGCTCATCGCGACGATCGCGATCGGGTCGTCGGCGCCGGCGGTGGCGGCGGCCGCAGCCGCGGGGCCGGCGGCGCCGGCCCCGGTGCCGACGAGTTCGGCGAGGAGGTGCGAGGCGAGCGCGGCCGGGGTCGGGTAGTCGTAGACGAGCGTGGCCGGCAGCCGCAGCCCGGTGGCGGCGCCGAGCCGGTTGCGCAGTTCGACGGCGGTGAGCGAGTCGAATCCGATCTCGCGGAAGGCCCGCGCGGACTCGACGTCCTCGGCGCCCGAGTGCCCCAGCACCTCGGCGACCAGGCCGCGTACCAGATCGAGCAGGAACGCCACGCGCTCGCCCTCGGCCACGTCGGCGAGGCGGGCGGCGAGCGTGGTACCCGCGCGGTCGGTACGGTCGCCCGGGGACGGCGCGCCGCCGGTGGCGGCCACGGCCTCGGGCAGGTCGGCGAGGAACCGGCCGGCCCGTACGACCGTGAAGGCGGGTGCGAACGTCGACCAGTCGAAGTCCGCGACGGTCAGGGCCGCTTCGTCGGAACCGACGGCCTGCCGGAGCGCGACGAGGGCGAGGTCGGCGTTCATGGGCGGTACGCCGCCCTTGCGCATCCGGGCGTCGAGGGCGTCGTCGGCGGCCATGCCGCTCCCGGCCCACGGACCCCACGCCAGCGACGTCGCGGCCAGACCGGCCGCCCGCCGCTGCTCCGCCAACGCATCCAAATAGGCGTTCGCCGCGGCGTAGTTGGCCTGCCCGGCCGTACCGACGGTCCCACTCATCGAGGAGAACAGCACGAACGCCGACAGCTCGATACCCAGCTCCACGGTCAGTTCGTGGAGGTTGCGCGCCGAGTCGGCCTTGGCCCGCAGTACGTTCTCGAATCGGTCGGGAGTCAGGGCGTCCAGGACACCGTCGTCCAGCACA
>NZ_JOGB01000105.1 GCF_000719335.1 Streptomyces sp. NRRL S-87 | reverse complement strand
GCAGGCCCACCCCTGGGGCAAGGGGCTGCGCCCTGGCCTGCGGCCACCCCAGGCCCGGGCCTGCCTCCGGACCAGCCTGCCATGACGCCTCAAGAGGCTTCCCCGCACACCACGGGACGGCCTGCTCCCTGGAGGGGCGGGCCCGGGTCGGTGGACGTGCCCGGCTGCCGAGGTATGCCGAGCGGGCTCCCCGGCCGCACAGGGCGACAGCTGACCGAGGGGTGATCCGTGCATCCCGCCATCCGGACGCACGGTCCAGATGGCGGAGCCGGGGCGTAGGCTCGTACCAGTCGTACGCGCAGCCTTCCGACTGCGCCGCACCTGGGGAGTGAACCCGATGCCCGAGCTGAGGTCCCGCACCGTCACCCACGGCCGCAACATGGCGGGCGCGCGCGCCCTGATGCGCGCGTCGGGCGTAGCGAGCGAAGACATCGGCAAGCCGATCATCGCGGTGGCGAACTCGTTCACCGAATTCGTGCCCGGCCACACCCACCTGGCCCCGGTCGGCCGCATCGTCTCCGACGCCATCCGGGCCGCCGGCGCCGTGCCGCGCGAGTTCAACACCATCGCCGTCGACGACGGCATCGCGATGGGCCACGCCGGCATGCTCTACTCGCTGCCCTCCCGCGACCTGATCGCCGACAGCGTCGAGTACATGGTCGAGGCGCACTGCGCCGACGCCCTGATCTGCATCTCCAACTGCGACAAGATCACCCCCGGCATGCTGATGGCCGCCATGCGCCTGAACATCCCGGTCGTCTTCGTCTCCGGCGGCCCGATGGAGGCCGGCCAGGCCACCCTCGTCGACGGCACCGTCCGCAAGCTGGACCTCATCGACGCCATGGTCGACGCCGCCAACGAGAACGTCTCGGACGCGGACGTCCTGCGCATCGAGGAGAACGCCTGCCCCACCTGCGGCTCCTGTTCCGGCATGTTCACCGCCAACTCGATGAACTGCCTGGCCGAGGCCATCGGCCTCGCCCTCCCGGGCAACGGCTCCGTCCTCGCCACCCACACCGCCCGCCGCGCCCTCTACGAGGAGGCCGGCCGTACGGTCGTCGGGATCACCAAGCGGTACTACGAGCAGGACGACGCGTCCGTCCTGCCCCGCAGCATCGCCACCCGCCAGGCCTTCGAGAACGCCATGGCGCTCGACATCGCGATGGGCGGCTCGACCAACACGATCCTCCACCTCCTCGCCGCCGCCCAGGAGGCCGGCCTGGACTACGACCTCAAGGACATCGACGAGGTCTCGCGGCGCGTCCCGTGCCTGGCCAAGGTCGCCCCGAACGTGGCGCCGGGCGGCACGTACTACATGGAGGACGTCCACCGCGCCGGCGGCATCCCCGCCATCCTCGGCGAGCTGCACCGCGGCGGCCTGCTCAACAAGGACGTCAACACGGTCCACTCGGACTCCCTGGAGGACTGGCTGGCGAAGTGGGACGCCCGCTCCGGCTCCGCCACCGAGGAGGCCATGGAGCTGTGGCACGCGGCCCCCGGCTGCAAGCGCTCCGCCACCGCCTTCTCGCAGTCCGAGCGCTGGGAGTCGCTCGACCTCGACGCCGAGAACGGCTGCATCCGCTCGGTCGAGCACGCGTACAGCAAGGACGGCGGCCTCGCGGTCCTCAAGGGCAACATGGCGGTCGACGGCTGCGTCGTGAAGACCGCCGGCGTCGACGAGTCCATCTGGACCTTCGAGGGCCCGGCGGTGGTCTGCGAGTCCCAGGACGAGGCCGTCGAGAAGATCCTCACCAAGCAGGTCCAGCACGGCGACGTGGTCGTCATCCGCTACGAGGGCCCGCGCGGCGGCCCCGGCATGCAGGAGATGCTCTACCCGACCTCGTTCCTCAAGGGCCGGGGCCTGGGCAAGACCTGCGCGCTGGTCACCGACGGCCGCTTCTCGGGCGGCACCTCGGGCCTGTCCATCGGCCACGCGTCCCCGGAGGCGGCCTCGGGCGGCACCATCGCCCTGGTCGAGGACGGCGACCGCATCCGCATCGACATCCCGAACCGCTCGATCGAGCTGCTGGTCGACGAGGCCACCCTCGCCGCCCGCCGCGAGGCACTCGGCGGCGTCTACGCCCCGAAGAACCGCGAGCGCAAGGTCTCCGCCGCCCTGCGCGCCTACGCCGCCATGGCCACCAGCGCCGACAAGGGCGCCGTCCGCGACGTCAGCAAGCTCGGCTGACCCTGCCGCACGCCCCGTCCCGCGGGCGGCCCCTCCGTCGAGGGGCCGCCCGCGGTTCCGTTTCCGTTTTCGGGGACGGGGCGGGGCGGGCCGGGGCGCCGGCACGCGCCGGGCCTCACCAGTCCGCCGGGTCCCCCGCGTCCACCGCGAACACGGACCCGTCGGGTGCGCCCGCGACGACGCGGCCGTCCGCCGGGGCGGGCGGCGCCACCACGGACGTCACCGGGTGGGAGCCGCTGCCGGTGCGGGGCTTCGACTGCCCCACGAGCCGCCCGTCCCGGGAGTCCAGCCCGATCAGCCGCCCGTCGGCGGCGGACAGGTACACGAGGTGCCGGGCGGCGTCCACGACGGGCCTCGACGTGCGGGCGACGGCCGTCTCCTGCCGCCACAGCTCGCTGTTGCCCGGCCCGGGCTCCGTACGTACGGCGGTCAGTCCGCCGGTCAGCCCGATGACGTAGACGGTGCCGTCGGGCCCGATCGCCGCCTGGGGCTGGTCCACGGGCAGGCTCAGCGTGAAGCCGCGCACCTCGCGCGTCCGCAGGTCCAGCCGTACGACGCCGTCCGTCACCGCGTGCCGGTCGCTGCGCAGCAGGAGCAGCGCCCTGTCCGTGCTGCCCACCGGGGTCAGGCTGCCGTCGACCCGGCGCTGCCACAGGACGGCGCCCGTCCGGGGCGAGACGGCCTTCACGGTGGTCGACGCCCCGTCGGCCGACAGGGTCGACACGAGGACCGGCCCCCGCGCGCCCGGCGCGGCGGTCCACTCGGAGCCGACCTCCCCCAGGCGCTTCGACCAACGGCGCCCGCCCGTGGCCGAGTCGAGCGCCGTGACGTCCCCGTCCTGGCCGACCAGCAGGACCGTCTCCCGCGCGGCACCGGCGTGCAGGAGGGCCGCGGTGGGTGCCGGGGCCGACCAGCGCACCGCCCCGTCGCGCGGATCGAGCGCCTCCAGGCGGCCGCTGCCGGCCGGGACGGTGTGCACCAGCCCGCCGGCGGGTTCGGGGGCCCACTGGACGACGACCCGGGCGTCGCGCCGCGCCGCCTTGCGGGACGGCTTGACCGTCCAGCGCACCGCCCCGGTCACGGGGTCGAGCCGGGCCGCACTGCCGCCCGCCCCGGTGCAGTACACCGCGGCGTCGGCGCCCCCGCCGTAGGAGCACAGCGGCGTCCGGTCGCCGGCGCCGTCGGCGATCAGGGGTACGGTCCACGGCCGGACACGGGTGCCGGCGACGGTGGCGGACGGGCCGGCGGGCGGCCCGCCGCCGTCCTGCCCGCCCGTCAGCACCACCCCGAGGGCCGCGACCGCGCCGACGAGGACGAGCGCGGCGCCCGTGGCCAGGGCCACCCGGCGCGTCGGACGGCGTCGGACCCGCGCGACGGCTCCCCCGGCTCCCCCGACGCCCCCGGACCGAGGCCCCGGCGCCGCCTCCGAGCCGGGCGCCGCCCCCGGGCCCGGCGTCGCCGCCGAGCCGTGCGTCGCCCCCGACCGGGGCCGCGACGGCGGCTCCGCGTCCGCGACCTCGATGCGGGCCCGCCGGTGGGTGTGCTCCTCGGACCGCGCCTCGACCGGGTCCCGTGGCGCCGGTATGAACGCCCGGGTGTTCTCCGAGGTCGGGTACGCCGCCGACCGCAGCGCCGCGATCAGCGCGTCCGTCGTCGGGCGCTGCGCGGGGTCCTTCTGGAGGCACCGTTCGACGATCGGCCGCAGTTCCCCGGGTACGTCGTTCAGGTTCGGCTCGTGGTGGACCACTTGATAGGCCACCAGATAGGGGCTGTCGGAATCGAAAGGCCCGCGTCCGGTGGCCGCGTGCACCAGGACGGCCCCCATCGCGAATACGTCCGCCTCGGGCCCGACCTCGCGCGGCCGCTGGAACTGCTCGGGCGCCATGAAAGGCGGCGTTCCGATCAACTTCCCGGTTTCCGTGCGCAGATCACTGTCGTACGGACGGGAAATGCCGAAGTCGATCACCTTCGGTCCGTCGCTCGCCATGAGCACGTTGCCCGGCTTCAAATCCCGGTGCACCAGTCCGGCGCGGTGGATATCCCGCAGCGCTTCCGCGAGCCCGGCGCCGAGCCGACTGAGTTCCGCCGCCTCCAGCGGCTTCTGCTTCACCCGCTCGGCGAGCGTGGGCCCGTCCACGAACAACGTGGCCATCCAGGGCCGCTCGGCCTCGGGGTCCGCGTCCACCACGGCGGCCGTGAAGGCGCCCGACACCCGTCGGGCGGCCGTGACCTCCTGCCGGAAGCGGGCCCGGAACTCCGGATCCGCCGCGAACTCGGCGTGCACGACCTTCACCGCGAGCCGCAGGCCGGAGACCGAACTGGCCATGTGGACGACGCCCATGCCGCCGGAACCCAGTACGGATTCCAGCCGGTACTGCCCCGCGTATTCCGGCTCCGCCGGATGCGCGGGCTGTGCTGAGCGCCGCATGCCCACCCCCCGTGTGCCTTGTGCGCCGACGCGCCCGTGGAGCCTACCGACCCCTGCTAGCCTGCGCGAGTCACGCAATGTGAAGCATTGGGGGGAGTCGAGCGTGTCCACAGAAGACGTGTCCATCGAAGAACGTGCGGCCGAGAGCCTGGCCGTTCGCTATCCGGTCGCGCCCGGCTGTCGCGTGAATGTGCGCAGCGGCCCGGGGACCAGCTACCCGGTCATGAAGGTCCTGCCGTACGACGCGTACGTCACGATCTACTGCCAGTGCCCCGGCACCACCGTCAGCGGCCCGTACGGCACGTCGAACATCTGGGACAACATCGGAAACGGCCTCTTCGTCGCCGACGCCTATGTGAAGACCGGCCGCGACGGTTACATCGCTCCGCGCTGCACCTGATTCCAGCAACGCACCACCGCCGGAATCCGTCCCCGGCCGGGGATAATCGCTGATGTGAGCGACGAACGAGACGACAGCGCCCGGCCCGCGCCGACGGCCGTGCCCGACGTGCCCGCCGCCAAGGGCACCCCGGCCGGCCCGCAGCCCGAGGAGATCCGCTTCTTCGGCACCACCTGGCTGGACCACGACGGCGGGTACGCGATGCGCCGTGTCGGCGTCGCCATCGGCTCGCTCACCGCGGCGGTGGCCGGCGCCTTCGTCCTGCGCTTCGCGTGGGAGGGCCTGGAGCTCGGCAACGTCGGCGGCTTCGTCAACTGGACCGTCGTGATCATGTTCGCCGTGTGCAGCGCGATCGCGTACGGCAAGACGTGGGAGTCCTTCACCCGCCGCCCCGCACCCGGTTCCCAGGACGCCTCGCTCAAGGGCCTCAAGGCCATCGGCTTCATCGGCTCCCTGATCGCCTACTTCCTGCGCTCCCTCGGCGAAGCCCCGGGCGAGAAGCTGCACCGGGCCGAGTACGAGCGGGCCGTCGCGGAGTTCGAGCGCCGCCGCGCCAGCCGTACGGGCAACCCGGCCGCCCGCCGCCCCAAGCGCAGGAAGTAGCGGTCCCGGCCGCGACCGGCCGGTGCTGCCGGGCACTCCCGGTCGCCCGGCCCGGTCGCTCCAGCCCGGCGGCCCGGTCGCCCCGGTCCGGTCGCCCGGCCCGGGCGGCGGCGGCCTCGGTGCGTACCCCGTCCGGGAAACCCGTGGCGCCCCGCCCCACGGCCGTGCGAGTTTGGCGATCATGAGTGACGACCCGATCGACCAGGCACGACGCCTCGCCCGGCAGCGCTTCCCCCATGCCCTGGGCGTGGTGCTCGCAGGATCCACCGCGGCCGGCCGCGCCACGACCACCAGCGACCTCGACCTCGCCGTCCTCGTCGAGGACGGGGGCGGGACCGGCCGCGAGACCCTGCGCTTCGAGGGCCGGCTGGTCGAGCTGTTCGTCCACACCCGGGCCGGCCTCGACGAGCTCTTCGCCGCCGACGCCGCATCGCGCCGCGGGGTCATGCAGCGCATGTACGCCGACGGTCTGGTCCTGGCCGAGCGCGACGGGGCCGCCGCCGACGCCCGCGCCCGGGCCGTCGCGGCGCTCCGCGCCGGCCCGCCGGCCCTCGACCCCGCGACCGTCGAGACCCGGCGGTACGTCCTGACCGACGCGCTCGACGACCTCGCCGACGCCGCCGACGTCGTGGAGCGGCTGGCCGTGGCCGTCGTCGTCCTCCACACCGCCGCCGACCTCCTCCTCGACCACCACCGGGCCTGGACCGGCGGTGGCAAGTGGCTGCCGCGCCGGCTGCTGGAGGCGGACCCCGGGCGCGGCGGCGCCCTGCTCGACGGGTACCGCCGGCTGTGCGAGGAGGGCGAGCCCTACGACTTCGCCGACGCCGCCGCGGAGATCCTCGCGCTGGCCGGCGGCCCGCTGCGGGAGGGGTACGCCAGGACCTGGCGCGGCGTCGTCGAGTCGCAGGCCCCCACGCACGCCCGCTGAACCCGCGTCCGGCGTCCCCGGCAGCCGCGGCGCCCCGGCAGCCGGGGTACTCCCGGCCCCCCGAACGCGGCATCTCCCTCCTCTTCCGCCCCCGCCACGCACGCCCCGCCACGCACTCCCCCGCCACCCCGGCCCCGGCCGTCCGGTCCCGCACCGGACCGCCGGGGCCGTCGTCGTTCCGGCAGCGTGCGGGCCCCGCGCTTCACCTTCCCGAGCCCTTGACGACCCCCACCCCCAGGAGCATTATTCAACACATGATGAATAAAACGTCGGAGGCCACCGAGCCCCCGCCGCCCCACCCCGCCGAACCCGCCGCCGTCCACGCCCGCGGCCTGCGCGTCACCCGTGGCCCCCGCGAGGTCGTCCGGGGCCTCGACTTCGACGTCCCCCGCGGGCGCATCACCGGCCTCCTCGGCCCCTCCGGCTGCGGCAAGACCACCCTCATGCGCGCGATCGTCGGCACCCAGGACAAGGTCACCGGCACCCTCGACGTCCTCGGCCGCCCCGCCGGCGACCCCGCCCTGCGCTCCCGCATCGGCTACGTCACCCAGGCCCCGTCCGTCTACGACGACCTCACCGTCCGCCAGAACCTCGACTACTTCGCCGCGGTCCTCGATCCGGGCCGGGCCGCAGCCGACCGCCGCCGCGCCACCGTCGACCGCGCCATCCGCGACGTCGACCTCACCACCCACGCGGGCGCCCTCGCCGGCAACCTCTCCGGGGGCCAGCGCAACCGCGTCTCCCTCGCCGTAGCCCTGCTCGGCACCCCCGAACTGCTCGTCCTCGACGAACCCACCGTCGGCCTGGACCCCGTCCTCCGCCGCGACCTGTGGGAGCTCTTCCACCACATCGCCGCCGACCGCGGCGCCACCCTCCTCGTCTCCTCCCACGTCATGGACGAGGCCGAGCGCTGCCACTCCCTGCTCCTCATGCGCGAAGGCCGGATCCTCGCCCAGGACACCCCGGACGCCCTGCGCGCCCGCACCCGGGCCGACACCGTCGAGGAAGGCTTCCTCACCCTCGTCGACGCGGCCGCTGCCGCAGCCGAGTCCGCCCCGGGCGGGACAGGAGACCTCCGATGAACGCAGCCCGTACGACCGCCACCGCCGCCCGCGTCCTGCGCCAGCTGCGCCACGACCCGCGCTCGATCGCCCTCATGCTGCTCGTGCCCGTCGTGATGCTGACGCTCCTGCGCTTCGTCTTCGACGGCAGCGGGCAGACCTTCGACTCGGTCGGCGCCTCACTGCTGGGCATCTTCCCGCTGATCACGATGTTCCTGGTGACCTCGATCGCCACCCTCCGCGAGCGCACCTCCGGCACCCTCGAACGCCTCCTCGCGATGCCGCTCGGCAAGGGCGACCTGATCGCCGGCTACGCCCTCGCCTTCGGCGGCGTCGCCATCGTCCAGTCCGTCCTCGCCACCGCCATCGGCCTGTGGTGCCTTGGCCTCGACGTCCTCGGCTCCCCCTGGCTGCTCCTCCTGGTCGCGCTGCTCGACGCCCTCCTCGGCACCGCGCTCGGCCTCTTCGTCTCGGCCTTCGCCGCCTCCGAGTTCCAGGCCGTCCAGTTCATGCCGGCCGTGATCTTCCCCCAGCTGCTGCTCTGCGGGCTCTTCGCGGCCCGCGACACCATGCAGCCCGTACTGGAGGCGGTGTCCGACGTCCTCCCCATGTCGTACGCCGTCGAAGGAATGAACGAGGTGCTCCACCACACCGACGTCACCGCCACCTTCGTCCGCGACGCCCTGATCGTCGCCGGCTGCGCCGTCCTGGTCCTCGGCCTCGGCGCCGCCACCCTCCGCCGCCGTACGCCCTGACCCCGAACGCACCGCCGCACGCCCGCCCCACCGCCGGGGCGCCCCGGCCGGGCCGGCCCAAGATCCGCCCGGTCCGTGGACAGCCCCGCGCGCGGGCCCGCACGGGTGCAAGGATGAATCCGTAACGCGCACGCAGCGCAGCACGGCACCGCTCGGCGAGGTGAGCCCGCATGACCCAGACAGTCGCAGTCCTCGGTACCGGCAAGATCGGCGAGGCCCTCCTCAGCGGCATGATCCGCGGCGGGTGGCCCGCGTCGAAGCTGCTCGTCACCGCCCGCCGTGCCGAACGGGCCGAGGAGCTGCGCACCCGCTACGGCGTCGAGGCCGTCTCCAACGCGGAGGCCGCCAAGCGCGCCGACACGCTGATCCTCACGGTCAAGCCGCAGGACATGGGGACGCTGCTCGACGAGCTGGCCCCGCACGTGCCGGCCGACCGCCTGGTCATCAGCGGCGCCGCCGGCGTACCGACCTCCTTCTTCGAGGAGCGGCTCGCCCCCGGCACCCCGGTCGTGCGCGTCATGACGAACACCCCCGCGCTCGTGGACGAGGCCATGTCCGTCATCTCGGCGGGCAGCCACGCGACCGCCGCCCACCTCGCCCACGCGGAGGAGATCTTCGGCGGCGTCGGCAAGACCCTGCGCGTCCCCGAGTCGCAGCAGGACGCGGCCACCGCGCTCTCCGGCTCGGGGCCCGCGTACTTCTACTTCCTCGTCGAGGCCATGACGGACGCCGGCATCCTGCTCGGCCTCCCGCGCGCCCAGGCCCACGACCTCATCGTCCAGGCCGCGATCGGCGCCGCCGTGATGCTCCGCGACAGCGGCGAGCACCCGGTCAAGCTCCGCGAGGCCGTGACCTCACCGGCCGGTACGACCATCAACGCCATCGTCGAGCTGGAGCGCCACGGCGTACGGGCGGCCCTCATCGCCGCCCTGGAAGCGGCCCGCGACCGCAGCCGCGAGCTGGCCTCCGGCAACGGCTGACAGACCCGCACGGGTGACGGCCGGCGGGGGGTTGACACGCCCTCCGCCGATCCGTAGTGTTCTCCGAGTTGTCCGACGTGAGCGCCGACTCCGGTCGGTCCCCGGACAGCCATTCCGCAAGAACCCATTCGAACGAGCGACGCACTCTGTCGTCTCGTTTTCATGCGTATTTGCGAATGAGGAATCCATGTCCGAAGGACGCGGCCGCCGATTAGCTCGGAGCCCGGGAATCCGCTACTGTCTCACTCGTCGGAAGGGCCGAACCGCCCGGATGGCAAAGCCCGCTGACTGGGAGTCAGGCCCGAAAGGATCTGATAGAGTCGGAAACGCCGGAAGGGAAAAGCCCCCCGAGAGGGAAACGGGCCGGAACCGGAAAGCGCCGAGGAAATCGGGTCGAGAAAAGATCTGATAGAGTCGGAAA
>NZ_JOGB01000104.1 GCF_000719335.1 Streptomyces sp. NRRL S-87 | reverse complement strand
ACCGCTGGGAGGTACCCCCAGCGGCAGGCCCACCCCAGGGGCTTTGGGGGCTCCGCCCCTGGCCTTCGGCCACCCCTGGCCCGGGCCTGCCTCCGGACCAGCCTGCCACCCCTGTCAAGCGCCTCCCCCACACACCACGCGACCCACCAGGCACCGCCAAGGATGTGGTGGGCCGCTCAAGCACTCCCCCACAGACCACGGGACCGGCCTGGCACTGCCGAGGATGCTGCGGACCGAGATGGGATGCGGGCTGCAGCGGGGGCGGTACGAGGCCGGCCGGGGGCAGCAGTCAGGGCGGCAGGGGACGACGGGACCGGGGTGAGCAGCGTCACCCGCGGCGGCGGTTGCGGCGGCCCGGGGTGCTGCCTACGGTGGGCGGCGGTCTGCTCAGAGGACCCCGGACGAGATGCGCCGTACCCGGTCACGCACGACGACGCGACAGTGACCTGCGCCGTGCAGCGTCCCCGTCGTCCCGTGCGGACGGCGGTCCCCGTCGAGCAGAGGACCCCATCGTGGTCGTGCCCCTCACCCGCACCCTGTACAGCACCACCGCCCACGCGAGCGGCGGCCGGACCGGAACCGTCGTCACGGACGACGGCCGGCTCGAGCTCCGGCTGGCGCCCCCGCGCAAGAAGGCGCCGGAGTCGACGAATCCCGAGCAGCTCTTCGCCGCCGGGTACGCCGCGTGCTTCACCTCCGCGCTGGCCGAGGTGGCCGGCGAGTTCGGTGTCGACGCCGCCGCCGCGCGCGTCGCCTGCCAGGTGGAGCTGGGGACGACCGACACCGCCGCCGGGTACGGGCTCGCGGTCACCATGACGGTCTCGCTGCCGGGCTGGCGCGGTGAGGACCTCCTGCCCCTGCTGCACCGGGCGGACGCGGTCTGCCCGTACTCGCAGGCCGTCAAGGGCAACGTTCCGCTCACCCTGCGGGCCGAGGACTCGGTCCCGGCCGCGGGCTGACCGGCGTACCGCCTCAGGCGGTCAGTGGCCTGCCACCGCTGCTCCCTGGCCCAGCAGGAGCGGGTCGTCGAGGACCGGCTGCCAGGCCAGCTCGGCGGCGCCGACCAGGCTGTTGTGGTCGAGGGTGCAGGGCAGGATCGGTACGCCCCCGCTGCGCCCCCAGAGGCTGCGGTCGGCGACCACCGCCCGCAGCCGCTCGGGGGCCGCGTTCAGCAGCTCGCGGTGCAGGCCGCCGAGGATGATCCGGTCGGGGTTGAGGATGTTGACCAGCCCCGCCAGGCCGAGGCCGAGGCGGTCCACGAGCTCTTCGGTCGCGTGCCGCACGGCCGGGTCGGCGGCCTCCGCGCGCAGCAGGTCGCGGGCCTGGTCCAGCAGCGAGACCTCGGGGCCGGGGGTGCGGCCCGCGGCCTGGAGGAACGCGAGCGGATCGGCCTCCACGTCGAGGCAGCCGCGGCCGCCGCAGTGGCAGGCCCGGCCGTCGGGGTTGACGGTCAGGTGGCCGACCTCCAGGGCGAGTCCGGAGCTGCCGGAGTGCAGGCGGCCGTCGAGTACGAGCGCGCCGCCGACGCCGCGGTGGCCGGTGGCCACGCACAGGAGGTGCTGGGCGCTGCGGCCGGCGCCGTGGCGGTGCTCGGCGAGGGCGGCCAGGTTCACGTCGTTGCCGGTGAAGGCGGGTCCGTCGATGCCGGCGGCGCGGACGCGTTCGGTGAAGATCTCGCGCACCGGGGCGCCGGCGGGCCAGGCGAGGTGCAGCGGGTTGAGGGCCGTGCCGTCGGGCTCGGCGACGGCGGACGGGACGGCCAGGCCGGCGCCCACGCAGCGGCGGCCGCTCTTGGCGAGCAGGGCCGCACCGGCGTCGACCACTTCGCCGAGCACCTGCGCCGGGTCGGCGGAGACGGTCACGCACCCCGGCGTGGTGTCGACGATGCGGCCGCCGAGGCCGACCAGGGCGGCGCGGAAGCCGTCGGGGTGGACCTGCGCGGCGAGGGCGACGGGCCCGTTCTCGTCGACCGCGAGCCGGTGCGAGGGCCGACCCTGGGAGCCGCCGGCCACACCGGGGCGGGAGTCCACGCGGATCAGGCCGAGGGCCTCCAGCTCGGCCGCCACGGCGCCGGCGGTGGCGCGGGTGACCCCGAGCTCGGCGGTGAGCACGGCACGGGTGGGGGCCCGTCCGGTGTGGACGAGCTCGAGGGCCGGACCCAGCGCCCCGCGCCCCCTCTCCAGCTTGGTGCGCGTGGACAGGTCCGCTGCTCGCCTCGGGGCCGCTTCGCCGTTCATGAAGCCGATCCTCGCATGATCCACGCTGTGGCCCGTATCCGCTCCTGCTGTCGGTGGCCCGTACTACGGTCGGGGCAGGACGCCCTCTACCGTCGGGGGTGGGAGGTGGATGCGATGACCGGGCTGTTCCCGAGACCGCGGCCGGTGCTCGCGGAGGGTGCGGTGCACGTGCCGGGCTGGCTGCCGGCCGAGCGGCAGCGGGAGCTGGTGACGGCCTGCCGTGAGTGGGCGCGCGGGCCGGTGCCGATGCGGCACACGCGGCTGCCCGGGGGCGGGGTGATGTCCGCGCAGACGGTGTGCCTGGGCTGGCACTGGCTGCCGTACCGGTACTCGCGCACGGCGGACGACGTGAACGGCGCGCAGGTGGCGCCCTTCCCGGAGTGGCTGGCGGAGCTGGGGCGGGAGGCGCTGCGGGAGGCGTACGGGGACCCGGCGGCCGGTGACGGGTACGAGCCGGACACCGCGCTGGTCAACTTCTACGACGGTGACGCGCGCATGGGGATGCACCAGGACAAGGACGAGCGGTCGGATGCGCCGGTGGTGTCGCTGAGCATCGGCGACTCGTGCGTGTTCCGCTTCGGGAACCCGGAGGACCGGGGCCGGCCTTACACGGACGTGGAGCTGGAGTCCGGGGACCTGTTCGTCTTCGGGGGGCCGTCGCGGTTCGCGTACCACGGCGTGGTGAAGGTGCTTCCGGGGACGGGCGATCCGGAGGTGACGGGCCTGGCGTCGGGGCGGATCAACCTCACGCTGCGGATGACGGGGCTCGCGGACGCCTGACGGCGGCGCGGCGCTGCCCCGCTCCGGGTGGCACACTCGCCCCCATGGAGACCATGGACTACCTCAAGACGCTTGACGAGCAGGGTCGTTCGCTCGCGGACACGGCCGAGCGGGCCGGCCTGGACGCCCCGGTGCCCACCTGTCCCGGCTGGCGGGTCGCCGACCTGCTGCGGCACACGGGCGCGGTCCACCGGTGGGCCGCGCGGGCCGTCGGGGAGCCGCTGCGGGAGGGGGTCCCGCTCGGCGCGGGCCCGGAGCTGGTCGGGGTGGATCTGCTGGCGTGGTTCCGTGAGGGCCATGCGGCGCTGGTGAAGACTCTGGAGGCCGCCCCGGCGGACGTGGAGTGCTTCACCTTCCTGCCCGGCGTGACCTCGGCGCGGAGGTTCTGGGCCCGGCGCCAGGCGCACGAGACGACCGTGCACCGGGTGGACGCGGAGTCGGCGCTGGGCGGCGGGTTCTCGGCGGTGGCGCCGGAGTTCGCCGAGGACGGGGTGGACGAGCTCCTGCGCGGGTTCCTCGTGCGGCCGCGGACCACCGTGCGGACGGACCGCGACGCGGAGCGGGTCATGCGGGTGCGGGCCACGGACACCGGCGCGGTGTGGACGGCCCTCGTCTCGCGGGAGCCGCTGGTGGTGGTGCGTACGGACGAGGGCCCGGCGGACTGCGAGGTGAGCGCCCCCGCGCAGTGGCTGTACGAGGCGCTCTGGAACCGTCGCCCGCTGACGGGCCCCGCCGTCTCGGGCGATCTGGAACTGGCGCGGTTGTGGTCGGAGCAGGCCCGTATCTGACGGCGGGGCGGCCGCACCCTCCGGAGACACGCGCGGGGCGCCCGGTGTTGGCGCGGCGCGGGCCCGCTTTGTGAGACTGCCCGTATGGCACCGAGGTCACGCAAGGCGATACAGGTCCGGCGTACACAGGCGGACCGCGACGCGGTCACGGTGGAGATCGGCTACGCGTTCTTCAGCGCGGGCCTCGCCGCCGCCCTGGTCTTCGGGGCGGTGGCGGGGCCCGCACTGGCTTTCGCCCTGCCGCACGGAGTGGAGCGCGGTCTGACCGCCGCCGCCTGCGGGCTGGCGGTCGCCGTCTTCCTCCTGCGGGTCACGCACGTCCTGTGGCGCTTCGGCCGTCGTCCGGACGGGACCTGACGGGCCGGAGGGCGACTACCCGGGGTAGGCGTTGCGCCAGGGCTCGTAGTACGGGTTGTCCTGGCACTGGTTCATGATCTCGATCTTCTTCTCCTTGTCGACGGGGCAGACGCCGACGATGAAGCGGCGCTCGATGCCGCCGGGGAAGGCGACCTCGACCTGGGACGCCCACTTGTGCGTGTCGCCGATGGTCAGGTTGACGTCGACCCCGCCGGGGGCGTCGACGTAGTAGTTCCAACCGCTCTTCCACCAGGTCTTGTAGAGGTCGTGGTCGTACGTCGTGGAGACGTACGGCGAGGGCTGGTTGACCAGGACGTACTGCTCGACGTCGTACTGGCCGGTGAGTACGTCCTTCGGGGCGAAGCCCTGTGCGAAGACCGTCTCCGGCGGGCGGCTGTCCGAGCGGTAGAGCTGCTTGCAGTTGATGCGCCAGGACGGCGAGGGCGTGATGCGGTCGAGGTCGACGCGCTTGTCGAGGGCGGGGTAGAGGTGGTCCGTGACGCGGGGGCAGGAGTTGGCGGGCGCGGCGGCGAGCGCGGGCGCGCCCGCACGGGACCCGAACGTCGCCGCGGCCGCCCGGGCGGCGGCAGCGGAGGTGGCGGAGACCGGGGCGGACCGGGTGGTGGGGGCCGTGGGCGCCTGCTCGGCGGCGGCCGCCGGCGGGACCAGGGCGGCCGCGAGGGCGAGGGCGAGGGCGGCGCAGGGCCGCAGGGCGTTGGTGATCATGGCGGTCACCCTGGTGCCGCACGCCGCCCGGCCCGCGCACCGTCACCCGAAGGTGAGCGTGTTCCCGCCCCGCCTCGACGTGCACGGGTGTGCCCCCTCATCGGGCGGGCGGCCTCAAGGGAGAGGGCCGCTCCACGGGGTGGGGGGGGCCACCGTGGGGGCGGGTCAGTCCGCCGGGCGGAGGCCGACGGAGTGGGCGAGCCGGCCCGCGGAGTGGCGGAAGAACGCGTCCCGCTCCTCCACCACGCGGTTGAACTGGCCGAACACCTCGAAGCAGATGAGGCCGAACAGCTGCGCCCAGGCCGCGACCAGCGCGGGGACGGCTTCGAGCGGCAGGTCCTGGGCGAAGTCGGCGGCCATCCGGGCGGCCTCGGGCCGCAGTTCGTCCCCGAGGGGCGGCAGGTCGAGGCGGCCGGCCCCGTGGGCCTCGCGGACGAAGCCGATCAGGACGTTCCCGACCCGGGCCGCGGGGACGACGGTGTCCTGCGGCGCGGCGTAACCGGGGACGGGCGAGCCGTAGATGAGCGCGTACTCGTGCGGGTGGTCGAGCGCCCAGGCGCGGACGGCGACGCAGACCTCGGTCCAGCGCTCGTACGGCGCCGCGGCGGCGGCCCGGGCGGCGGCCGCCTCGGCGGCGGCGCCGACCGCGTCGTAGGCGTCCACGATCAGCGCGGTCAGGAGGTCGTCGCGGCTGGGGAAGTAGCGGTAGAGCGCCGAGGACACCATGCCGAGTTCGCGGGCCACGGCGCGCAGGGAGAGTTTCGCCGCGCCTTCGGCGGCGAGCTGCTTGCGCGCCTCCTCCTTGATGGCGGCGGTGACCTCGATCCGCGCCCGCTCACGGGCTCCACGCACGGTGCTCATGGAGGCAGTCTGCCACGCTGGAGAGCACTGATCAATGATCGGAGCAGTGCACACAAGAGCGAGCCCCGCTCACCCCAGAATCAGAGCACCGCACACTCGTGAGAGCAGTGCTCTTGCTTTGCCGCCGACCAAGGGTGCACACTGATCTCAAGCGAGAGCACCGCTCTCCCAATTCGCCCGGAGGCCGTCATGAGCGCGTCGCAGAGCCCGTACTACGTCCCCGCCCAGGGCATGGACGCCCGCCTGAACCGCGTCATCGGCAAGCTCGCCCGCCTCGGGATCAGCTTGGCCGGAACGGCCGAGCTCTCGGTACGCGGCCGGGTCTCGGGCCGGATGCAGCGCATCCCGGTCAACCTCCACAAGCACGACGGCGTCCCGTACCTGGTCTCCGCCCGCGGCCACTCGCAGTGGGTCCGCAACATGCGCGTGGCCGGGGGCGGCGAACTGCGGGTGGGGCGCAAGGTGCGGACGTTCACCGCGGTCGAGATCCCGGAGGCCGAGCGGCCGGCCGTGCTGCGCTCGTACCTCAAGCGCTGGGGATGGGAGGTCAACCGGTTCTTCAAGGGCGCCACCGCCGACTCCTCCGAGGCGGAGCTGCTGGCGGCCGCCGGGGACCACCCGGTCTTCCGCATCACCGTCGCCGAGTGACCGGCCGACACCCGGCGACGGACCGCACGGCGCGGCCCGACACCCGGCGGCGGACCGCACGGCGGCGGGCCGGCGCCGAGCGGCCGGTGCGCGTCAGGACGCCGGACGGTCCGCCGACCGGCGCCGGTCCAGGGTCTGCAGGGCGCGGCTCGCCATGGGGTTCGTCCGCACCAGCTCGCCCAACGAGGTCGAGCCGCGCGTGATCCGGGCGAAGGCGCGCCAGGCCGGCCGGAAGCCGGTGATCACCGCGTGCAGCAGCCCCGGCCGCGACTCGAACAGCGTGAGCATCCGGCGCCCGACCGCCATCTCCACGCCCAGCCCCGCCTTGATGGCGAAGGCGTAGTTCAGGGCCTGCCGACGGGTGTCCACGGCGTCCTGCGCCTCCGCGATCCGCACGGCCCACTCTCCCGCCAGCCGGCCCGAACGCAGCGCGAAGGAGATGCCCTCGCGGGTCCACGGCTCCAGCAGGCCCGCCGCGTCGCCGCACACCAGCACCCGGCCCCGTGAGAGCGGCGAGTCGTCCGCCCGGCAGCGCGTCAGGTGGCCGGAGGAGACCTCGGGCTCGAAGCCGGCCAGGCCCAGCCGGCCGATGAAGTCCTCCAGGTACCGCTTGGTGGCGGCTCCCTCGCCCTTCGCCGAGATCACGCCGACGGTGAGGGTGTCCCCCTTGGGAAAGACCCAGCCGTAACTGCCCGGCAGCGGACCCCAGTCGATGAGCACCCGGCCCTTCCAGTCCTCCGCGACGGTGGGCGGTACCGGGATCTCGGCCTCCAGCCCGAGGTCGACCTGGGCCATCTTGACGCCCACGTGCGCCCCGATCCGGCTGGCGCTGCCGTCGGCCCCCACCACCGCGCGGGCCAGGACGGTCTCGCCGTCCGCGAGGACCACGGCGACCGTGCGCCGGTCCGGGACCGCGGGCCCGTGCTGCTCGACCCGGGCGACCTGGGCGCCCGTACGCACCTGGGCGCCGGCCTTCTCGGCCGCGGCGACCAGCTGTGCGTCGAACTCCGGCCGGTTGATGAGCCCGAAGAGCATGTGCCGGGAGCGGCGGGTACGGCCGAACCTGCCGTTCAGGGTGAAGGTGACCGCGTTGACGCGGTCCTTGAACGGCAGCACGAACCCCGGCGGCAGGGCGTCGCGCGACGGACCGATGATGCCGCCGCCACAGGTCTTGTACCGCGGCAGCTCCGCCTTCTCCAGCAGCAGCACCCGACGGCCGGCGGCCGCCGCGGCGTACGCGGCCGAGGCGCCGGCCGGGCCCGCTCCGACCACGACGACGTCCCAGACCTCCTGGCTGCCCTCCTGGGCCTCGACACCGTCCTCCCCCACGTCCTGGGCGCCCCCGACCTCCTGAGCGTCCGCGCCGACCCGGGGCTCCCCGGCAGCGTCCGGTTCGCGGGCTCCGCCGGCCTCCTCGGCCCCGCCCCCGCCCCGCACGCCGTCCGTGCCCTCCAGGCCCTCCGCGCCGCCGTCGAATTCCCCGTGCTCGCTGCTCACGATGTGTCGCTGCTCCCGATCCTGATGTTGCTCCGGTGCCGAGCCGCATCCTACGGCGGACCCCCGACGACCCCTGTGGGAAGATCGGCGGTGCCCACCCGGCTCACACGCAGTACAACGTCGCACCCACCAGGAGCGTGCCCATGTCCACCCACCCGATCGCCGAGACCGTCGCCTCGCTCATGCCCCGCGCCAAGACGGAGCTGGCCGAACTGGTGAGGTTCCGGTCGGTCGCCGACTGGGCGCAGTTCCCCAAGAGCGAGAGCGAGGGTGCGGCGAACTGGGTGGCCGACGCGCTGCGCACCGAGGGCTTCCAGGACGTCGCGCTGCTCGACACCCCGGACGGCACGCAGTCGGTGTACGGCTACCTGCCCGGCCCCGCAGGGGCCCCGACGGTCCTGCTGTACGCGCACTACGACGTGCAGCCCCCGCTGGACGACGCCGCCTGGATCTCCCCGGCCTTCGAGCTGACCGAGCGCGACGGCCGCTGGTACGGCCGCGGCGCCGCCGACTGCAAGGGCGGGTTCATCATGCACCTGCTCGCACTGCGCGCCCTCAAGGCCAACGGCGGCGTCCCGGTGGGCGTGAAGGTCATCGTCGAGGGCTCCGAGGAGCAGGGCACCGGCGGCCTCCAGCAGTACGCCGAGGCCCACCCCGAGCTGCTCACCTCCGACGCCATCGTCATCGGCGACGCCGGCAACTTCCGCCTGGGCCTGCCCACCGTGACGGCCACGCTGCGCGGCATGACGCTGGTCCGCATCCAGGTCGACACCCTGGCGGGCAACCTGCACTCGGGCATGTTCGGCGGCGCCGCCCCGGACGCGCTGGCCGCCCTGATCCGCGTGCTGGACTCGCTGCGCGCCGAGGACGGCTCCACCACCGTCGACGGCCTCACCGCGGACGCCGTCTGGGAGGGCCTGCAGTACCCGGAGGGCGACTTCCGCGACGACGCACGGGTGCTCGAAGGCGTGGACCTGATCGGCGACGGCTCGATCTCGGACCGCCTGTGGGCCCGGCCGGCCGTGACGGTGCTGGGCATCGACTGCCCGCCCGTGGTCGGCGCCACCCCGTCGGTGCACGCCAGCGCCCGTGCGCTGATCAGCCTGCGCGTGCCGCCGGGCATGGACACCGTCGAGGCCAACAAGCACCTGATGGCGCACCTGGAAGCCAAGACGCCGTGGAACGCGCGCGTCAAGGTCGAGCAGGTCGGCTCCGGCCAGCCCTTCCAGGCCGACACCGCCAGCCCGGCGTACGCCTCCATGGCCGCCGCGATGCAGGTGGCATACCCCGGCGAGGAGATGCAGGCCGCCGGCATGGGCGGGTCGATCCCGCTGTGCAACACCCTGCAGACGCTCTACCCCGACACGGAGATCCTGCTGATCGGCCTGAGCGAGCCGGAGGCGCAGATCCACGCCGTGAACGAGAGCGTGTCGCCGGAGGAGCTGGAGCGCCTGTCCGTCGCGGAGGCCCTGTTCCTGATCAACTACGCGGAGTCAAAGAAGGCCTGAGGCGCGTGGGTGCGGGCACGAGGTGGGGGGCCTGCCTCCCACCCGCGCGCCCGCACCCGGGCGCCCGCACCCGCACCCGCACCCGCACCAACCCCGCAGACCCAGCCCCCGAGCCACCCAGCCACCCAGCCACCCAGCCCCCGAGCCACCCAGCCCCCGAGCCACCCAGCCACCCAGCCACCGAATGGTGCAGGGGTACCGGCTGCCGCTCCGCAGCCCGCCCCGCCCCGCCCCGCCCCAGATCAAGGGGCCGCAGGACACGAAGCTCCCGGTCAGGCCGTCCCGTGGTGTGTGGGGGAGGCGCTTGACAGGGGTGGCAGGCTGGACCGGAGGCAGGCCCGGGCCAGGGGTGGCCGCAGGCCAGGGCGAA
>NZ_JOGB01000103.1 GCF_000719335.1 Streptomyces sp. NRRL S-87 | reverse complement strand
GAGGTGCCCCCAGCGGCAGGCCCACCCCTGGGGCTTTGGGGCTTCGCCCTGGCCTGCGGCCACCCCAGGCCCGGGCCTGCCTCCGGACCAGCCTGCCATACCGCCTCAAGAGGCTCCCCCACACACCACGGGACGGCCTGGCGGGGGCTGCGGGACGGGGGCCCGGAGGGCGGTTGGTCGGAGGACGGGTGGTCGGGTCAGGGTGGTCGAATGACGGTGGTCGGATGACGACGGCTGGTTTCGGACGTCCCGTTCGGATCAGGCGGGTCCGGCGACCGGGTCCGGGTCGGCCTCCGGGCGCGCGGTGGGCGGGCGGTGTGCGGGGGCAGGGTCCGTCCGATCCGGGCGGTCCGCCCGGGGGAGCGCCAGGCAGTCCCGCTCGACCCGGGTGAGCGCGGGACCGGACAGCGGCGGCAGTCCCGGCCCGCGCAGTGCGTGGAGCAGTACCCGCGGCCGCACCAGCCGCGAGGCGGGCTTCGAGAGGGTCATCACGTCGGTGAGCGCCGTGGCCACGTGGAAGTCGCCCGTGGCCGTGTACATGAGCCGGTCGACGTAGCGCTGGATCAGCTCGTCCGCCGGCCCGGGGCGGCGGCCCGTCGAACCGGGGAAGAACACGTCCTGGCGGGTGGCCAGGTCCCAGGCCACCGAGATGGGTCCGGCCATCCGCTGCCGCGCCTCGGCCGCCAGCCCCGGCGCCGTGAGGCCGCGGGCGGCCACCCGGTCGCGCAGGGCCACCGCGCACTGGGCGGCCACCGACATGCCGTGCCCGTAGACCGGGTTGAGGGCCACCGCGGCGTCCCCGACCGACAGGAAGCCCTCGGGCATGGTGCGCGAGCGCTCGTAGCGGCGCCGCCGGTTGGCCGTGTTGGCGAAGGTGTGGACCCTGCCCAGCGGTTCGGCGCGGGCCAGGAAGTCGGCCAGCAGCGGGTGCCGCAGTTCGCGGGCGAACGACTCGAACGCGTCGGGGTCGCTGGTGGGCTGCGCGCCGCGGGTCCCCGACAGGGTGACGATCCACTGCCCGTCCTCGATCGGGATGATCGTCCCGGTCCGGCCGGGGCGGCGCTCGCGCGCCGCGGCCTGGATGTTGACCACCGGCAGCTCGCCCACCCCCGCCGGAGCGCGGTAGAGCCGGCTCGCGTACACGAGACCCGAGTCGATCTCCTCCACGGGGACGGCCGGGACGCCCAGGGCGTCGAGCCAGACGGGGCCGCGGGTGCCGCGCCCGGAGGCGTCGACGACCAGGTCGGCGGACAGGACCCGCTCGCCGGCCGCCGGGCCCGCCGCGGGGCTGCCGCCGTCCCCCCCGCCGGCAGCTGCGCTGCCGGTCCGGGAGGGCTCGGTGGCTCCGCCCGGTGCGGGACGCACGCGTACGCCGGTGACCCGTCGGGCGCCGCCCGCCAGGCCGAGCACCTGGGTGCCCTCCATGAGCCGTACGCCGGGCAGGGCGAGCGCGGCCTCCCGTACGACCCAGTCGAGCCGGTCCCGGCCGCACGCGACGATGTGGTGGGTGGGCCGCCAGCGCCGGAACCAGCCGCGGGGCGAGAGCGAGACCATGCCCTGCGTCAGCGGGATCTTGCGGCCGCCCGCGGCCTTCCACCGGTCGATCGTGCCGGGGAGCAGTGCGTCCATGGCCTCGGAGCCGCCGGACCACAGGATGTGCCCGTGCCGGCCCTGGGGCAGGTGGCGCCGCCCCTCGGGGCCGGTCGGCAGCACGTCCCGCTCGACGATCACGACCTCCTCCGCGTACGGGCTGAGCGCGGCCGCCGCGAGCATGCCGGCGAGGCTCCCGCCGATGATCACGGCCCGGCCCCGGCGGCCGTCCGCGGCGGTGCGGGGGGCGGCCCCGGGGCGGGACGGGGAGGGGGACGGTCGTCTGACGGAGGATCCGGTCATGTGTGGCTGCTTTCTCGGCGGTCCGCACCGGGGAGTGGGCGTTCGGAGGGCTCGGCGAACCCGGTGGCGGGGGCGCGTCGCAGGGCGACGGAGATCCGGGTCAGCTCGGCGCGGGAGTTGGTCCGGGACCAGGTGTACGCGTCGGCCGAGCCGATGACGCGGCCCTCCGGGTCGGCGGCCTTGGCGCGCAGGGCGTCGGCGACCGTCGCGGCGTCGGCCTCGGCGGCCGCGGACTCCGCGTCGGTGCCGCGCGCGAGGGCCCCGGCCAGGGTCCGCTCGCGCAGCGCGTGGTCGAAGTAGGGGTCGAGGCCCAGCAGGCCGTCGTGGATGTCGGCCATCCGCTGGGTGATGCGCAGCTCGCCCGAGGACCACCAGGCCATCCGTACGGGCCGGGCGTCGGGGTGCCCGGCCTCGCGCAGCACCCGCCACAGGAAGCCCAGCTCCCGGTACGCCTTCCAGGTCCGCCAGCTCGCGGAGGTCCGCTGGCCGACCAGGGGCAGCACGAACCCGACGGCCACGCCGAAGGACGACACGGACGCCAGCGGCGGGGCCACGTACGTGCTCAGGTAGTCGAGGTCGTGCCCGGCCCAGCGCGCGAGGACCGCCGTGAACTTGACGATGTCGAAGCCGATGTCGAGGAAGAACCCCGACACCATCATCCGCAGCCCGGCGCGCAGCCACCCGTGGACGCGCAGCGACCAGCGCAGGCACAGCATCGTCATGACGACAGCGCCGACGGTGTGGGCGACCAGGTAGAGCACGATCATCTCGCGGATGAACGGCGTGTTCGCGTAGTACGTGTCCAGGTCGCGCAGCCGCTCCACCGGTGCGTCGCCCAGTGCGAAGAGGACGATCAGGCCGGCCGTCACGGCGGCGTAGACCCCGCCGCACAGCAGCGAGATCCGCCGCCGGTGCTCCGGCGGCCCGCCGCGCCAGTGGTTGATCAGGAGGAGGCAGCAGGCGCTGAACGTGGTCAGGATGCAGTAGACGAGCGGCGCCGAGAAGTTGGGGACGCCGGTGATGCGGTTGACGGTGGAGATGGTCGGCGGTGCGGCGAAGAAGAACACCGAACTCGCCACCAGCAGGAGGATGCAGACGGCGCGCAGCAGCGGATTGCGCCAGTCCTGCACCAGACCGGGCAGCTTGCAGGCGAACGCCAGGGCGAGCGCTGCAGCCGGGACGTACATGTCGAGGCCGTTCGCTCCCATGTCAGCCCCGCGGCCCTCGGTACCCCAGCGACTCCTCGATGCGTCCGGCGATCTGGTCCAGGCCGGCCCCGCCGGCGCGCCGCGAGCCGGGCAGCCAGGCGCGGCACTTGCTCCCCAGGAGCAGCCCGAAGGTCTCGGCCTCGGTCTCCTCCCGGGCGTCGAAGCGGGTCCGGGCGAGGACCCGCACGGCGGCGCTGAGGTCGGCCTCCTGGGAGAGGAGGCGGGCGGCGACGGCGGCGCCGTCGACGTGGTGGCTGCAGTGGCCCGCCTTCATGTGCCACAGCTCGTGGCCGAGGATCACCAGCTGGTGGTCGGGCGCGGTGCGTTCCTCGACGACGACGAGGTCGCGGTCCGCCATGTCGAGCCACAGCCCGCTGGCGGTGCCGGGCGGGAACGAGGCCATCCGGAACTGGACCGGCCGGCCGCGGTGCTTGCTCATGCCCTCGCACAGGGCGGCGTAGAGGTCCGCGGGTGCCGCGGGGACGGGGAGCCGGAGGCCGGCCACCAGCTCCGCGCACAGCCGCCGCTGCTCTCTGGCTATGCTCACCGTTCTCCCCGTCGGCGGATCCGGATCAGGATCGGGACTTCATCGGGCTTCGTTGCGGTTCGTGGGGACGCGCTCGGGCGTCGGGGGCCGTCGTGGGCCGGGGCTGCGCGGCGGCCCGGTGCCGGAGCGGCCCGGGCTGCGGAGGGGTCCTCAGGACTCCGTCGGCTTGACGCTCTCGAGCAGCATGTCCAGCCACTCGGTGACCTTGTCCCGGTGCTTGTCGGTGGGCAGTTGGGCCGCGCGCCAGGCGATCCCGCGCACTCCGTGGTCCTGCAGCAGCCGGGCCAGCGGGTCGCCGGCGGAGGCCTGGGCGGGTACGGTCTCGCGCTCGCGGACCGCGAAGTCCTGGAGCAGCTGCTGCTCGGTGCGCAGCAGGGCGTCGTTGAGCGCGTCGCCGTCGTGCGCGGTCAGGAAACCGGCGTGCACGCCGAAGAACCGCTGGATCGCGTCGCAGTGCTCCATCGTGGGCCGCCGGTCGCCGTTGATCAGGGCGCCCGCCTGCTGGCGGGACATGCCGGCGCCGTCGGCGATCTCCTGCTGCGTGTAGCGCCGGCCGTTGGGCTTGACGCGGGTGCGGCGCAGCAGGTCGAGACGCTGCAGGAAACGGGCCTGCAGGTCGGGCTCGCCGGCCGGGCGGCCGTCGAGGAGCGCCTTGACCACGTCGGCGGGGACGCCGGAGGCCTCCGACAGGCGCCGGAGGTTGAACACTTCGGAATGCGCCCGTCCGAGCGTGTTGGCGAGTTCGGCTACGCGCGCGGCGGTGGCCGCCAGGGATGCGGTGGCCACTGGGACGGGAGCCGGAAAGCCGTCTGTCACCAGTGGATTCTCCTAGATCACGCGAGATTGGTACGGACACGCGGTGGACCAGAGGAGGCTAACCCCAATAGTTGCCTCAGGGCCAGAACTTGCCACAGCTGTGGCGTGAATGAGGCGTCCATCGGCTGGAATTGCCACAATAGTTGACACTCCATTGACGCTGGTAGCAGGATCGCCACACGGAAATGAAGATCGCAGACCGTGAGAAGGGGGAGCTCTCGGTGCCACATCTCGCAGCGGTGGGCCCGTCCGACGCCCTCGCGCGGTCCGGCCAGGAGCGCCCGGCGGGCGAAGACACCGCCCGCGGAGCAATCCGGACGGAGCGGCGCAAGGAACTCCTGCGGCAGCGCCGCGAGGAGCTGGGCCTCAGCCAGGAGGACATCGCCGCGCGGCTGGGAATCAGCGTGCGCGCGTACGGGAATTGGGAGCGCGGGCTGGTCAAGGAATGGACCGACCGCAAACTGCTGGCCCTCGCCCAGGCCCTGGAGATGAGCGAGAAGCAGCGGTTCTGGATGTTCCGCGTCCTCGTCGACCGGGACCCGCCGCAGACCTGGCGCCCCGCCGAGGGAAGCCGCCTTCCGGAGGATCCGGACCAGCGCGACTACCTCCGCGACTACGCCGCGCTCATGGAGGCCGTGCCCTACCCGTCGTTCCTCGTGGACCGGCGCTGGGACGTGGCCCTCACCAACTCCGCTTTCGACCAGCTCTTCCAGTCCGTCCGGCCGCATCCGACCGCGCTGCCCGACGACAACTTCCTCCGCTTCGTGCTGTTCCACCCCGACGCGGCGGCCGTGCTCGAGGACCACGAGCCCGGCTGGTGCGTCCCGCTGCTCGCGCAGTTCTCCCTCGCGTACGCCGCGGACCCGGAGGACCGCGGACTGGACTCCATCCGCCAGGACATCGCCCGCGACCCGTTCATGGAGGCCGCCTTCCGCTACGGCGTCCCGCACTGGCTGGGCACCTACGGGCAGGACGCCGCCGAGCGCGACGGACGGGTGCTCGCCGTCCGGCACCCGGACCCGCGCTGGGGCCGGGCCCGCTGCCGCATGGTGGCCGAAACCGGCCCCCTCCTGGACGGCATGGGCTTCACCCGGATCACCCTCGTGCTGTCGGCCCCGCAGACCCCGTACGGCAAGCCCGCCGGCGCCCCGGCCGCACGCGCGCAGCACGCGCCGCGGCTGCGCGCCGTACCGCCGCTCAAGGACGAGTAGCGGGTCCCCGGAGGGCGCCCGGCCCGGCGCTTCCGGATCCTGCCAGGCAGGCGCGTGCCGGACGGCCGGAACCCGTCGCTGCGGCGGGCTCCGCGGCCCCCGAGCGTCCCCCGCCGGCCCCCGAGCGTCCCCCGCCGGCCCCCGCAGGGGGGAGACTGGGCGCGGAGCGCGGTGCCCGGTGCCACCGCGCCGTGCGAAAGGCGGTACGGCGACGTGCGACTGACGATCCTCGGCGGGGGCGGCTTCCGGGTGCCCCTCGTCTACGGAGCGCTCCTCGGGGACCGGGCCGACGGCCGCGTCACCCGCGTCGTGCTCCACGACGAGGACCCGGCCCGGCTCACCGCCGTCGCCCGCGTCCTGGCCGAACAGGCCGCGGGCGTCCCCGACGCCCCCGCCGTCACCGCCACCACCGACCTCGACGACGCCCTGCGCGGCACGGACTTCGTGTTCTCCGCCATCCGCGTCGGCGGCCTCCCCGGCCGCGCCGCCGACGAGCGGGTCGCCCTGGCCGAAAACGTCCTGGGACAGGAGACGGTGGGCGCGGGCGGGATCGCGTACGGGCTGCGCACCGTCCCCGTCGCCCGCGCCATCGCCCGCCGGATCGCCGCGCTGGCCCCCGACGCGTGGACCATCAACTTCACCAACCCCGCCGGACTGGTCACCGAGGCCATGGCCGAGGAACTCGGCGACCGGGTGATCGGCATCTGCGACTCCCCGGTGGGCCTGGGCCGCCGCATCGCCCGGGCGCTGGGCGCGGACCCCGCACGCGCGTACGTGGACTACGTCGGACTCAACCACCTCGGCTGGGTGCGCGGCCTGCGCGTGGACGGCCGCGACGAACTGCCCCGGTTGCTCGCCGACCCGCAGGCCCTGGAGTCCTTCGAGGAGGGCCGGCTGTTCGGCGCCGAGTGGCTCCGCTCCCTCGGCGCGGTCCCCAACGAGTACCTGCACTACTACTACTTCAACCGCGAGGCCGTACGCGCCTACCAGGAGGCGAAGCAGACCCGCGGCGCCTTCCTCCTCGACCAGCAGGCCCGGTTCTACGCCGAGGCGGCCCGGCCCGACGGCTCCGCCCTCGCCGCCTGGGAGCGCACCCGCGCCGAGCGCGAGGCCACGTACATGGCCGAGAACCGCGAGGCGGCCGGCGCCGGCGAGCGGGCGGAGAGCGACCTGGAGTCCGGCGGGTACGAACGGGTCGCCCTCGCCCTGATGCGGGCCGTCGCCCGCGACGAGCGGACCACCCTCATCCTGAACGTCGCCAATCGTGGCACGCTCGCCGCACTCGACGCGGAGGCCGTGATCGAGGTGCCCTGCCTGGTCGACGCGAACGGCGCCCACCCGCTGGCGGTCGACCCGCTGCCCTACCACGCCGTGGGGCTGGTGACCGCGGTCAAGGCCGTCGAACGGGCGGTGCTGGCCGCCGCCGCGAGCGGCTCCCGCGCCGAGGCCGTCAAGGCCTTCGCGCTCCACCCCCTGGTCGACTCGGTCGCCGTCGCACGCACCCTGCTCGACGGGTACGCGGCGGCCCACCCCGGGCTCGCGTACCTGCGGAGGTAGGCGGAAGCAGCGGAAGCGAGCTGAAGCAGGCGGAAGTGAGCCGGAGCAAGGGGAAGTGAGCCGGAGCAGGCGGAAGTGAGCTGAGCAAGCGGAAGCAGGCGGAAGCAACCGGAAGCAACCGGAGGTCAGTGGTCCCGTACGGCCCAACGCCGCGTGCGGAGGGCCGGTCAGCGGTGTGACAGTGCTTGGTGTGACCACTGTCCGCGAGTCCCGCGAGCCCGGCCCCGCCGCCACCGGCGAGCCCCCGCCCGTACTGGACCGCCGACGGCGCAACGTCATCTTCGGCACGATCATGCTCGGTGTGCTGCTGGCCGCCCTCGACCAGACCATCGTCGGCACGGCGCTGCCCACGATCGTGGCCGACCTCGGCGGCGCGGCCCACATGTCGTGGGTGGTCACCTCCTACCTGCTCGCCGAGACCGTGGCGACCGCCCTGGTCGGCAAGTTCGGTGACCTGTTCGGCCGCAAGGTGATCTTCCAGATATCGGCCGTGGTCTTCATCGCGGGCTCGTTCCTGTGCGGCCTGTCGACCAACATGCTCCTGCTGATCATCTGGCGCGGCGTCCAGGGCGTGGGCGCCGGCGGCCTGATGGTCACCTCGATGGCCCTGATCGCCGACGTGATCCCCCTGCGCGAACGCGGCAAGTACCAGGGCGCCATCGGCGCGGTCTTCGGCGTCGCCACCGTCATCGGGCCGCTGCTCGGCGGGCTGTTCACCGACCACCTCAGCTGGCGCTGGGCGTTCTACGTCAACGTCCCCATCGCCGTCCTCGTCGTCGCGGCCGCCGCCCGCACCATCCCCTCGGTCCGCTCCGCCGTCCGCCCCCGCATCGACTACCTCGGCATCGCCCTCGTCGCCATCGGCTCCAGCGCGCTGATCCTCGCCACCAGTTGGGGCGGGAACGAGTACGCCTGGGGCTCGCCCGTCATCGTCGGCCTGTTCGCCGGCGGCGCCGTGGCACTCGCCCTCTTCTGTGTGGCCGAGACCCGGGCCGCCGAACCGATGCTGCCGATGCGGCTGTTCCGCAACCCCGTCTTCTCCGTCTGCTCGGTCCTCAGCTTCGTCGTCGGCTTCGCGATGCTCGGCGCGATGACGTTCTTGCCGACCTACCTGCAGTACGTGGACGGCGACTCGGCCACCATCTCCGGCGTGCGGACCCTCCCGCTCGTCCTCGGCCTGCTCGTCGCCTCCGTCTTCAGTGGCAACGTCACCAGCAAGACCGGCCGCTACCGGATCTTCCCCATCGTCGGCTGCGCGGTGATGGGCATCGGCCTGTACCTGCTCTCCCTCATGGGGCCGGGTACCTCGACCTGGCTGTCGTCCCTGTACATGCTGGTCCTCGGCGCCGGCATCGGCCTGTGCATGCAGGTCCTGACGATCGCCGTGCAGAACACCGTCGACTACGCGGACCTCGGCACCGCCACCTCCGGCGTGACCTTCTTCCGTACGCTGGGCAGCTCGTTCGGCACCGCCGTCTTCGGCACGATCTACGCCAACAGCCTCGGCCCGAACCTCGCCCGCGGCATCGCCGAATCCGCCCGCACCACCGGCGCCGACCCGGCCGCGCTCACCCTGGCCGCGCAGAGCCCGCAAGGCGTGCACCGGCTCACCGCGGCCCAGGCGGGCCCCCTCGTCGACGCCTACGCCGACACGATCGAGACCGTGTTCCTGTGGACCGTACCGGTCGCCGCGGTGGGCTTCGTCGTCGCGTTCTTCCTCAAGCAGGTCCGGCTGCGCGACAGCGCGCGGGCCGGCTCCACCGATATGGGCGAGGGCTTCGGGTCCCCCACCACCAGTGGCGACTCGGCCAAACTGCTGGAACTGGCCGTCGCCAAGATCCTGCGCGGCATGGGGCCGGACACCGCCCGCGGCATCGTGACCGCCTCCGACACCCGGCTCGACATGGCCGGGGCCTGGACCGTCATGCAGGTCGACATGCACACCCGCACCGTCGGGCACGCCCGGCTCGGTCTGATCGCGGCCCGCCGCGGGCTGCCGCCCGAGGTGCTCGTCCCCGTCTTCGACCGCATGATCGAGGAGGGGTTCCTCAGCCACGAGGACTCCTACTTCTCACTCACCCCGGCCGGGCAGCGCGAGGCGGGCGTGATCTCGCGAGCCTGGGGGGAGTGGCTGGCGAACGAGCTGGAGAAGGACCGCGGCGGCCGCCCGGACAAGCCCGAACTCCGGGCCGCGGTCGACGCCATCGCCAAACGCCTGCTCGTCGAGGACCTGGCGGAAGGCAGCTTCGCCCCGCACCGCGCCGTACGGGCGTGAGGGGCGCCGCGCCGTACGGGCCAGAGGGGCAGCAGACGCCTACGGAACGACCGGGTAGCAGTGGACCGGCACCGCCGGCACCGTCAACTCGGGCCGCCACACCTTCAGCACCGCGGCCGAGGGCTCGAACATCCTCGCAGGCAGCGCCTCCGGCGCGAACCACTCCCACCGCACGATCTTGTCCGGCTCGGTCACCACCGCCTCTCCCTCGGCGCCCTCCGCCAGCGCCGCCGCGGTCACCCGGCTCACCCCGCCCTTGGCGTCTTTCAACACGGCCAGCACCCGCACCCCCGCCGCCGCCACGCGCAGCCCCGTCTCCTCCGCCAACTCCCGTGCACCAGCAGCCTCGAAGCTCTCCTCCGGATCCGTCTTGCCGCCCGGCAGCTCCCACCGCCCGTCATGGGCCAGCCCCAGCAGCACCCGCCCCGCCGCGTCCAGCACGATCATTCCGACGCCCGCCACCGCATTGGTGGCGGGCAGCGCCCGCTCGGGCCGCTCCCCGGAGAACTCCGGCCCCGACCCTGGTTCCTGCTGCACCGGCTGCACCTGCTGGTCCGGCTGCTTCGCTCGCTCGTTCTGATGCGTCGGCTCCGTCTGCTCCGACTGTTCCGACTGTTCCGGCATGCCGGTCCGCTCCCTCCGCCGTGGTCGTGCTGTCCCGCCACCTCCGGCCCGGACACGAGGCGAGGATACGGACCAGCTGCGGATTCGGCGGGGCATCCGCCTCCCGAACCCGGACCTCCGCAGCTGCCTTCGCTCCGGTCCCCGCCCCCCGCCCGGCCTCTCGAAGCGAGAGCGTCCCGTGGTGTGTGGGGGAGCCTCTTGAGGCGGTATGGCAGGCTGGTCCGGAGGCAGGCCCGGGCCTGGGGTGGCCGAAGGCCAGGGGCGGAGCCCCCGGCGGTTTCTAGGGGTCGTTGCAACACGTGGTTGTGTGGGTCAGGCCGCGAGTAGTTTATGTAGGCGCTGGGCGGGGGTTTCCCAGTTGAGGGTTTT
>NZ_JOGB01000102.1 GCF_000719335.1 Streptomyces sp. NRRL S-87 | reverse complement strand
CACCACGTACTCCGCACTCCCCGGATCCAACTGGTCCAGGAACCACAGACGCTGCTGCGCGAACGACAACGGAACCTCCCGCACGCCCTCCGCACGGCGACCGATCCGACCGGCCGCTCCCGCGCGCCGCATTCGAGAAAGAAGGCGTGCCTCGGAGGAGAAGTCGCCCATTAAAATCACTCCTTGATTCACAGCTCGATGCATGTCAGTTGCGCGCTCGGACCTCATTGTCCAAGACCCCTCCATTCGGCCACTATCGGTGCTCTATTTTGCCGAGAAGGGTTGACGGACCGCGTTCCGAGCCGCGTAAAGTCACCGCCGTTGGCCAAAAAGGCCCCGCTACCCGCACGGTTCGACCCCCTGGTCCCGTGCCCTTTCGGTGGCGTTCTTGCGAAAAGGCGGAATCATGACTTCTAGTTCTGCGACCCCTGCCCGTCGGCTGCGCGTGTTCGACTCCACGCTCCGCGACGGCGAGCAGGCCCCCGGCAACGCGATGAACCCGGAGGAGAAGCTGGAGCTGGCCCTCGCGATCGAGGCCACCGGCGTCGACACCATCGAGGCCGGCTTCCCCAGCTCCTCCCCCAGCGACTTCGAGGCGACCAAGCTCATCGCCCAGGCGCTCACGACCGCCAAGGTCGCCACCCTCAACCGGGCGGTCCGCGAGGACATCGAACTGGCGGCCGAGGCCGGCGGCATCGACCACCAGGTCCAGATCATGGCCACCGGCAGCGACGTGCACCTGGAGCACAAGCGCGGTCTCACCCGGGTCGAGGGCCTGGACGAGATCATCGACAGCATCCGGTTCGCCACCGAGCTGGGCTTCACCGACATCACGCTGGGCATCGAGGACGCCAGTCGCGGCGCCGACGACCTGCTGCGCCCGCTGATCGAGGCCGGCGTCGAGGCCGGCGCCCGGACCGTCGCCCTGGCCGACACCACGGGCTGCCTGATCCCCTCGGAATTCGGCGCCCAGGTGGCCCGGGTGCGTTCCTGGATCCCCGACGACGTCATCCTCTCCACCCACTGCCACCAGGACCTCGGGCTCTCCCTCGCCAATGCGCTGGCCGGCGTGGAGGCGGGCGCGGACGAGGTGCAGGCGACCCTCGCCGGAATCGGTGAGCGCGCCGGCAACACCCCGCTGGAGGAGCTGGCCGCGGTACTCCTCTACAAGGGCGAGCAGCTGGGCGTGACCAGCCGTCTGCGCACCGAGAAGCTGTACGACGCCTATCTGATCCTGAGCCGGATCATCGGAATGTCGACGCCCCGCAACAAGGCCGTTTTCGGCGACAACGCATTCGCCACCCAGGCCGGTATCCACCAGGCCGGAATGCTGCGCAATCCGGTGACGTACGAATACGTGGAGCCGCACCTCTTCGGCCGTGAGCGCGGAATCCTCATCGGCCGCCATTCCGGCCGGAGCGTCATCCGGAACCTCTTCGACCAAATGGGTCTGGGCATCGAGCGCGAACTGCTCGACGAGATCTACGACACCTACATCGCCGGCCGCAAGGACGGCACGTGCATCGAGCTGGGCGACCTGCGTGAGATCATCACCGCCCGGCTGCTGCGCACCACCGCCCCCGCCGCCCAGATGGCGGTGACCGGCTGATGGCCACCACCGAGCGCAACCTGATCGAGAAGGTCTGGGAGAGCCACGTCGTCGACCGGGCTCCGGGCGAGCCCGACCTGCTCTACATCGACCTGCACCTGCTCCACGAGGCCAGCTCGCCGCAGGCCTTCGACGGTCTGCAGCTGGCCGGCCGCCGGGTCCGTCGCCCCGACCTGGCCCTCGCCCTCGAAGACCACAACGTGCCCACGAACACGCTGTTCGTGAAGGACGCGATGGGCAGTGCCCAGCTGGAGCGGCTCCGCGAGAACTGCGAGGAGCAGGGCATCGAGCTGTTCTCGCTGGGCGACGACCGGCAGGGCATCGTCCACGTCGTGGCCCCGGAGCTCGGCTTCGTCCGCCCCGGGATGACCGTGGTCTGCGGTGACAGCCACACCTCCACGCACGGCGCGTTCGGCGCCCTCGCCTTCGGCGTGGGCACCAGCGACGTCGAGCACGTGCTCGCCACCCAGACCCTGGCCCTCCAGCGCCCGCGGACCATGTCGGTGGAGTTCGTCGGCGAGCCGCCGGCGGACGTGACGCCGAAGGACCTGATCCTCGCCCTGATCGCGCACATCGGCGCGAACGGCGCCAACGGGTACGCGATCGAGTACCGCGGCAAGGCCGTCGAGAACCTCTCCATGGAGGGGCGGATGACGGTCTGCAACATGAGCATCGAGGCCGGAGCCCGCGCCGGCCTCATCGCCCCGGACGACACGACCCTCGCCTACCTGCGCGAACGCTGGGACCCGGCCGCCGCGGCCGACTGGGACGAGGCCGTCGCCTACTGGCGGTCCCTGCGGACCGACGAGGGCGCCGCCTTCGACCGGGTGGTCGAGCTGGACGTCACCGGTCTCACGCCGTTCGTCACCTGGGGCACGAACCCCGGACAGGCCGTCCCGCTGGACTCCGCGGTCCCGGCCCCCGAGGACTTCGGCACCGGTCCCGAGCAGGACGCCGCCCGCCGGGCCCAGGAGTACATGGGCCTGGAGCCGCACGTCCGGATGCGCGACATCGAGATCAACACGGTCTTCCTCGGCTCCTGCACGAACGGCCGCATCGAGGACCTGCGCGCCGCGGCCGACGTACTGCGCGGCCGCAAGGTGGCCTCGTCGATCACGATGCTCGTCGTCCCGGGCTCGATGGCCGTCCGCGCCCAGGCCGAGGCCGAGGGCCTGCACCAGGTGTTCCTGGACGCGGGCGCGCAGTGGCGGCTGTCCGGATGCTCCATGTGCATGGGCATCAACGCCGACCGCCTCCAGGGCATCCAGCGCGTCGCTTCCACGTCGAACCGCAACTACGAGGGCCGCCAGGGCACCCACGCCCGCACCCACCTGGTCTCGCCGGTGGTCGCCGCCGCCACTGCCGTCGCCGGCCGCCTCGCCGCACCGACCGAACTGACCACCCCGCAGGGAGAGAAGGCATGAGAGAGCCGCTCAAGGCGCACACCGGCCCGGCCGTGGCGCTGCGCCGGGACGACGTCGACACCGACCAGATCATCCCCGCCGAGTTCTGCAAGCGCCTGACCAAGTCCGGTTACGCCGACACCCTGTTCGGCCACTGGCGCAAGGAGGACGACTTCGTCCTCAACCAGCCGGAGCACCAGGGCGCCAGCGTCCTGGTCGCGGGCCACAACTTCGGTACGGGCAGCTCGCGCGAGCACGCCGTCTGGGCGCTGCGCGACTGGGGCTTCCGCGCCGTCATCGCCACCAGCTTCGGCGACATCTTCCTGCGCAACGCCCTGAAGAACGGCCTCCTGGCCGTGGCCCTGCCGGTTCCCGTCGTCGCCGAGCTGACCGAACTGGTCGCGTCCGACCCGGCCTTCGAGATCACCGTCGATCTCCAGGAGCTGACCGTCACCGCCGCCGGGCAGACCTGGGAGTTCGAAGCGGACCACCGCGCCCGCTGGCTCCTCCTCAACGGCCTCGACGACATCGACGTCACCCTGCGCAAGTCCGACGCGATCGCCGCCTACGAAGCGGGCCGGCCGGCCTGGATGACCAGCATCACCCGCGGGACCTACTCGTCCCCGGACGCGGCGAAGCTGCGACGGGCCTCGTGACCGCGCAGGCAGGGCCCCGCGGGGGCCGCCGGGCGGCGGTCTCCGACCGGGCCGCCCGGATCCCCCGCGGCAACCTCGCCGAGCTGTTCGTGCTCGCGCGCGAGCGCGGGGCGATCGACCTGGCCGTGGGGACGCCCGGCGCGCCCGAGACGCCCCGGCCGTTGGTCGAGGAGGCCGTACGGGCCCTGCGCGGCGGGGCCAACCAGTACGAGTTCCCGCAGGGCGGCGCGGACGTCCGCCGCAGGATCGCGGAGTCCTTCACCACCCCCGCCGACCCGGACACCGAGCTGACCATCACCGTCGGCGGCACCGAGGCGCTGTGCGTGGCGCTGTTCTCCCTGGTCGACCCGGGCGACGAGGTCGTCGTCCTCGACCCGTACTACGAGAACTTCCTCGGCGCCATCGAACTGGCCGGTGCCCGGCCCCGGTTCGTCCGGCTGCACGAGCCGGAGGGACCGCACGCCCCCGACTGGCGGCTCGACCCCGACGAGCTGGCCGCCGCCTTCGGTCCGACCACCCGGGCGATCATCCTCAACACCCCGGCGAACCCGACGGGCCAGACCCTCACGGCCGAGGACTTCGAGCTGATCGCCGCGCTGTGCGAGCGGTGGGACGTGACCGTGATCGCCGACGAGGTGTACGCCAACCTCGTCTTCGACGACCGGGAGCACCTGTCGGTCGCCGACGTGCCGTCGCTGCGGGACCGCAGCGTCGTCGTGGGCTCGCTGTCCAAGAGCCACGCGATCAGCGGCTGGAGGCTCGGATTCCTGCGGGCCCGCCCCGAACTGACCGCCGTCTTCCGTCGGGTCCACGAGATCACCACCAACGGGGCCGCGGCCCCGCTCCAGCTGGCGGCCGGCCTCACGGACCTCTTCGACGCCGGGTCCCTCACGGCCGCCAAGGAACTGGCCCGGGCACGCGACGAGGCGGCCGACATCCTCTCCGGGATGGGGCTGACCTTCCGGACGCCCCGGGGTGGCTGCTTCATCCTGGCCGACATCCGCGGCGCCACGGACGAGGACTGCCGGACGTACGTACGGCGCGTGCTGGAGGAGTCCGCCGTGCTCCTCGCGCCCGGCACCCCCTTCTTCGCCGACGAGGAGCGCGGCCGCCACTACGTCCGCGTGGCCTTCAACCGCTCCCCGCAGGTCCTGGCGGACGCCCGCCGGCGCCTGCTGCCGTGACCGGCGCCGGGACACCCCGGCACCACGGCCACACCCCCGGCAGCGGCCGCACCGCCGCCCCACGGCCGACCGACCACCCACCCCCACCCACCACCCCACGAACAGTGAGATCCACATGACCAAGACTGTGACCGTCATTCCCGGTGACGGCATCGGGCCCGAGGTGACGCGGGAGGCCCTGGAGACCCTCGACGTGCTGGGCCTCGACCTCCGCTTCGACGTCCTCGACCACGTCAATGCCGACACCTACCTGCGCACCGGCGTCTCCCTCTCCGACGAGGACTTCGAGCGCATCAAGGCGAGCGACGCCGTGCTCTTCGGCGCCATCGGCGACCCCCGGGTCAAGACCTCCGACTACGGCCGCGGAGTCCTCCTCCGGCTCCGCTTCGACCTCGACCTCTTCGTCAACCACCGCCCGGCCACCCTGCTCCACGAGGACCTGAGCCCCCTGCGCGACGGCCGCAGCCGCTCCATCGACTGCGTCATCGTCCGCGAGAACTCCGAGGGCCTGTACACGGACATCGGCGGTGTGCTCCGCGGCGGCACCGAGCACGAGACCGCCGTGGACGCCGACGTCAGCACGTACATGGGTGTGTCGCGCGTCATGGAGTACGCCTACTCCATCGCCCGGCGCGGGGTGTGCATGGTCGACAAGTCCAACGCCGTCCGGCACGGCGGCCAGGTCTGGCAGCGGGCCTTCAAGGAGGCCGCTGCCCGCCGCCCGGAGATCGCTTCCACCCACCTCTACGTCGACGCCGCCGCGATGAAGTTCATCTCCGACCCGGCGCAGTTCGACGTGATCGTCACCAACAACTCCTACGGTGACATCCTCAGCGACCTGGCGGCCATGCTCGCCGGCGGCCTCGGCAACGCCGCCTCCGCCAACATCAACCCGGTCACCGGCTTCGGCCTCTACGAGCCGGTGCACGGCAGCGCCCCCGACATCGCCGGCCAGGGCATCGGCAACCCCTTCGGCGCCATCCTCAGCTCCGCCCTGATGCTCGAGAACCTGGGCTGGGCCGCCGAGGCCGGCGCGCTCCGCCGCGCCGTCGGCACCGCGATCAGCAAGGGCCAGGTCACCCCGGACCTGGGCGGCACCTTCGGCACGAAGGAGGCCGGCGAGGCGGTCCGCGCGTTCCTCGTCACCCCGTGACGGCCGGTCCCGTACGGCCGTCCGTACGGCAGCCCGCAGCGGGCGCCGCGCACCCCGTGCCGCGGCGACGGCCCGTACGGCACCCCTCCCACCCACGAAAGGAACCCTGGTGAGCATCACCACCGCAGAAGAAGCCGTGGCACTGGACTGGCGGACGGCCCCCGGCAAGCCGGCCACGGCACGGGTCCCCGCCTTCGCCGACATCGACGGGGCCTGCGCCTGGCTGACGGAGCGCCTCCCGGAGCTGACGGCCGCCCTGCACGAGCATGGCGCCCTGTACCTGCGCGGACTGCCGGTGCGGACGGTGGCGGACTTCGGCCGCGTGCGGGACGTCCTGGTCCCGGAGCGCACCCCGTACCGCGAGAAGGCCACCCCGCGCAGCAGCTTCGGCGACGACGTCTTCTCCTCCACGGACCTGCCCCCGTCACAGTCCATCCGCATGCACAACGAGAACAGCTACACCCTGACGTTCCCCCGCGCGCTGCTGTTCGGCTGCCTGGTCGCCCCCGCCGAGCAGGGCGCCACCCCGGTCGCCGACGTCCGCAAGGTGTTGGCGAACGTCCCGCCGGTCCTCGCCGAGAAGATGCGGACGCACGGCTGGCTGCTGCACCGCAGCTACTCGGACTACATCTCCACCGACTGGAAGACCGCCTTCGCCACCGAGGACCCCGCGGACGTCGAGCGCTACTGCGCCGAGAACCGCATCGCCCACGCCTGGCAGGAGGACGGCAACCTGCGCACCAGCCAGCTCCGCCCCGGGACCGTCCACCACCCGGACACGGGCGAGGAGGTGTGGTTCAACCACCTCGTCTTCTGGAACGAGTGGGCGCTGGACGAGGAGCTCCGCGACACCCTCGTCGACGAGTTCGGCCGCGAGGGGCTGCCGTTCAACACCTCCTTCGGTGACGGCACCCCGCTCACCCGCGCGGACCTGGACGCCCTCCAGGAGGCGTACGACCGGGCCACCGTCCGCGAGCAGTGGCAGGTCGGCGACGTGATGCTCGTCGACAACATCCTCACCGCGCACGGCCGGGACCCCTTCCGCGGCGACCGGAAGATCGTCGTCGCCATGGGCAACCCGATCGAGGTCGAGGAGTGCCGGCCCTCCGTGCGCCCCGCCGCGCGCTTCGCCTGAGCCGCCCGTCGTCCCCCCGCCGCGCCACCGCCCCCCACTCCCCACTCCCCCTCCCCCCTTCGTCCGCACGGTCCGCACCGTCCGCACCGTCCGCACCGTCCGCACCGTCCGCACCGTCCGCATCCCGCATCCCGCATCCCGCATCCCGCATCCGCCGCTTCAAGGAGCGTGTCCCATGACCGTCCTCGCCGAGCAGCCGCTCGACGCGCTCGCCCGCTTCCTGCGGGCGGCCCGCAGCCACCCCGACCGCCCCGCCGTCCACGGCACCGACGGCTCCCTGACCTTCGCCGCGCTCGAAGAGCGCACCCGGCTGCTGGCCGGCGCGCTCATCGCCCGCGGTGTCGCCCCGGGCGACCGGGTGGGCATCCACCTGGAGCGCGGCACGCAGCTCGTCGTCGCCCTGCTCGCCACCTGGCGCGCCGGAGCCGCCTACGTCCCGCTGGACCGGGCCTACCCGCACGAGCGGCTCGCCTACATGGCCGAGGAAGCCGGCATCCGGGTCCTCGTCGCCGACGAGGGGGCCGACACCCGGTTCGCGCCGGCCGGCGTCGAGGTCGTCGCCCCGGCCGCCGCGGGCCCGTCCGCCGCCGTGCCGGTCGACGACCTGCCGGCCCCGGACGCGGTCGCGTACGTCATCTTCACCTCCGGCTCCACCGGTCGCCCCAAGGGCGTGGCGGCCACCCGCGCCGGTGTCGCCTCCCTGATCTCGGCCCTGGAGGAGTTCGGCGCGTACGCCCCCGAGCCGCGCACGGTCGCGTGGAACGCCAGCGTCTCCTTCGACGCCTCCGTCCAGCAGTGGGCCCGCGTCTGCCGGGGCGACAGCGTCGTCGTCCTGGACGAGGAGGTGCGCAAGGACCCCGAGCGGCTGACCGAGCTGCTCGACGCGCACGGCGTCACCGACCTCGACCTCACCCCCTCCCACTGGGAGATGCTGCGCACCGCCCTGCTGCGGCCGCGCGCCGACGGCCGCGTACCGCGCCTGTTCATGGGCGGCGAGCCGGTGCCGGAGCGCACCTGGCGCGAGCTGTCCGACGCCGCCGCGCGGGGCGTCCTCGACGCGCTCAACCTGTACGGGCCCACGGAGTGCACCGTCGACGCGACCGCCGCATGGATCACCGGCGAGGGCCCGCACATCGGCGACGCCCTGCCCGGCAACCGCCTCCACGTCCTCGACGGGGAGGGGCGGCAGGTGCCCGACGGCGAGGCCGGCGAGCTGTACATCGCGGGGCCGCGCCTGGCGCTGGGCTACGTGAACCAGCCGGAGCTGACCGCCGAGCGCTTCCCCACCGACCCGTTCGGTGCACCCGGAGAGCGGATGTACCGGACCGGTGACCTGGTGCGGCGCACGCCCCACGGCCTGGAGTTCCTCGGCCGGGCCGACCGGCAGGTGAAGTTCCGCGGCTACCGGATGGAGCTCGGGGAGATCGAGCACGCCCTCGCCACCCACCCGGACGTGGCCACCGCCGTCGTCGTGGTCCGACCGGCCGACGCCGCGGACGCGGGCGACCGCCTGGTCGCCTATCTCGTCCCGGCCGCCGGTGCGCCGACCACCCCGGCACTGCTGCGCAAGCACGCGGCGCAGAGCCTGCCGGAGTTCATGCTGCCGTCCGACTACGTGTTCCTCGGCACCCTGCCGCTGACCCCCAACGGCAAGATCGACACCGCCGCCCTGCCCGCCCCCGAGGCCGCGCCCGTGGCGGCGGCCGGCGAGGGCCGGGCCGTGCGCACCGAGACCGAGCGGCTCATCGCGGGCGTCTGGTCGGAGGTCCTGGGCCGCGCGGAGATCGGCGCCGACGACGACTTCTTCGCGCTCGGCGGCCACTCCCTCATGGCGCTGCGCGTGGTCGGGCGCCTCAAGAAGGACCTGGGCCGTCCGGTCCCGGTCAAGGACGTCTACAAGCACCCCCGGCTGCGCGACCTGGCCGCCTACGTCGACGGCCTGCGCGACCCGTCCGCCGCCTGACGCACCGCCCCAACGACAGAAAACGACAGAAACGGAAATCCACACCGTGCAGGACACCATTGTGGTCCGCCCCCGCAAGGTCGCGGACGCCCACCTCAGGCTCGTCTGCCTCGGCTTCTGCGGCGGCGGCGCCGGGTCGTACGTACCGTGGGCCGACGTTCTCCCCGAGGGCGTGGAGCTGGCCGCCATCTGCTACCCCGGCCGGGAGGGCCGGTTCGCGGAAGACTGCGCCGAGGACTGGGACGCGCTGGCCGAGGACGCCGTGCGGGCCGTGCTCTCCGCCGCCGACACCGACTACGTGCTCTTCGGGCACAGCATGGGCGGCTGGATGGCCTTCGACGTCGCCGCCCGGATCGAGGAGCGCGGCGGTCCGCTGCCCAAGGCCCTCGTCGTCTCCTCGGCCAACGCGCCGAGCCGCGGCCTGACCGTGCAGGACATGTTCCCCGCCCAGCGGGACTCCGACGAGCAGATCATGCACTGGATGGAGACGTTCGGCCTGCTGCCGCAGTACGTCCTCGACGACCCCGACCTGCGTGACATGGCCCTGGAGCTGATGCGGGCCGACGTGCGGGTCCGGGACACCTTCTACCACCGCGAGGGCGCCCGGGTCGGCGTACCGGTCCAGGTGATCAACGGGGACTCCGACGAGGTCATCGACCCCCGTGCCCCCGAGCAGTGGCGCCGCCTCGCGGCCGGCGACTACCGCCACGACGTCCTGCCGGGCGGTCACTTCTACACCCCGGAGATCTGGGCCTCGCTGCCCACCCGGATCGCCGCCCTGTACGCGCACGACGCCGAGCACGCCCCGCGCGCCGAGGCCGCCGAGCCGGCCGTCGCCGCCTGACGCAGAGAGAGCCAGACATGACCCCCGAGATCGAGCGGATCTTCCAGGACGTCAAGGACCGGTACGGCGCCGACTCCGTCACCCGCGTCGAAGAGATGCTGTACATGAAGCAGCAGGAGCGCCACCCGCTGCAGAAGGGCGCCAAGTGGATCCTGCCGGGGATCTCGCAGACCCCTTGGCACGACCCGTACGGGCACCCCGAGATCGCGCCGGTGGTCCGCGCCTTCGAGGCCGGGCACGCCGCCGTCAAGGCGGAGCTGGACGCGGCCTGGGCTGAGCGCAAGAGCGCCTTCTCCGACTACGAGCACTATCTGACCCGCCAGGAGAACTGGCAGGCGCTGTACCTGTTCCGCGACGGCGCCCCGGTGGAGTCCTCGGCCCCGCTGGTCCCCACCGCGTACGAGGTCCTGACCCGGGAGGTCCTGGAGCAGGGCAAGCTCTGCACCCTCCTGGAGAGCCACTTCTCGACGCTGCTGCCCGGCGCCTCGATCGCCCCGCACTGCGACCTGTGGAACTTCAGCATCAACCTGCACCTCGCGGTGGACATCCCCGAAGGGTGCGGCATCACCGTGGCCGGCGAGACCCGGCAGTGGAAGGAGGGTGAGTGCCTGCTCTTCGACTACTCCTTCGAGCACGAGGCGTGGAACGACGGCGTCCGGCCGCGCACCTGCCTCCTCCTGGACCTGTGGCACCCGGAGACGACCGTCCCCGAGCGCGAGGCCCTCGTCGGCCTCATCACCGAGATCCGCAAGCTCATGGCCTGAGGGGTGCCCCGGGCTGCCATTCCTGCGAAGCGGCCCGGCAGCGAACCGCAGCAACCCGCTTGTCCCATCCGGAATTTCTTTTTGTTCGATTACTGAGGAGTGAATGGTGAACGTGTCCGTGCAGGAGGAGATTCTGTCCCGGCCCTGACCCCCGTCGAGCGCACCGCCGAACTGCCGGTCTCCTTCGCACAGCGCCGCCTGTGGTTCCTCGGCCAGATGGAAGGACCCAGCTCCACGTACAACATTCCCTGGCTCATCCGCCTCACCGGCCACCTCGACCTCACCGCCCTCGAAGCGGCCCTCAACGACGTCGTCGCCCGCCACGAAGCCCTCCGCACCGTCTTCCCCGCCGCGACCGGCGAACCCCGCCAGTCCGTCCTCCCCGCCCAGGACGCCCGCATCACCCTCGAGCGCGCCGACGTCCCCGCCGCGGAACTGGACGCCGCGGTGACCGCGGCGGCCGGGCACGTCTTCGACCTCGCGTCCGAGATCCCGGTCCGCGCACGGGTGTTCCGGACGTCGGCGGACGAGCACGTCCTGCTGCTGCTCCTGCACCACATCGCCTGCGACGGCTGGTCCGTGGGCCCGCTCGGCCGCGACCTGGGCACGGCGTACGGCGCCCGCCTCGCGGGGGTCGCCCCGGCCTGGGACGCCCTGCCGGTGCAGTACGCGGACTACGCCGTCTGGCAGCACGACCTCCTCGGTGCCGCCGACGACCCGGAGAGCGCGGGAGCACGCCAGCTGGCGTACTGGCGGCGGCAGCTGGCCGACCTCCCCGAGGTCCTGGAGCTGCCGACCGACCGCGAGCGCCCGGCGGTCGCCTCGCACCGCGCCCCCCTGGCCGGCCGCACCGAAGACGGCCTCGACGACCTCGTCGGCTTCTTCGTCAACACCGTCGTCCTGCGCACCGACACCTCCGACGACCCCACGTTCCGCGAGCTCCTCGACCGGGTGCGGGCCACCGACCTGGAGGCGTACGGCAACCAGGACCTCCCCTTCGACCGCCTCGTCGAGGAGCTGAACCCGACCCGCTCCACCGCCCACCACCCCCTC
>NZ_JOGB01000101.1 GCF_000719335.1 Streptomyces sp. NRRL S-87 | reverse complement strand
TTTCCGACTCTATCAGATCTTTTCTCGACCCGATTTCCTCGGCGCTTTCCGGTTCCGGCCCGTTTCCCTCTCGGGGGGCTTTTCCCTTCCGGCGTTTCCCACTTTACCAGTGCTTTTCCTTCTCTCCGACCGACCGGCTCGACATGCGAGGTGCATGCCGAACGAGCCGACGGATCGAGATCGGATCAGCGAAGTGAAGTGGATGCCCACCCGCCGTCGTTCACGTGAAGTTCACGTGGTGCGGCCGGGCAGGACTTAAGACAGTACAGCTCCCGTGCAGCGGATCGCAAATCGATGTGGGACAGTGGTCTAGTCCACCGGTCTAGTCCACTAGTCTCACGGACGAAGGGCCAGCCGGGTGGGTACCAACACCGGGCGAACCCGGACTTCTCATGACATAACCTTCTGCACAGTGCGTCGTTCCGCGCACACGTAGTGAGCGGCGACCGTCGCAGCCCCACCCCTGGGAGGCAATCCATGACCACCGTGACGTCCCCTCTTGCCGGGCGTGCCATCGGACTGGCCGCCGTGCCCGACCCGGTGTTCTCCGGCGCGATGGTGGGTCCGGGCACCGCCATCGACCCCGTCCGCGAGCCCTCCGAGGCCGTGTCTCCGGTCGACGGCGTCGTCGTCTCTCTGCACCCGCACGCATACGTGGTCGTCGACGCCGAAGGTCACGGCGTCCTCACCCACCTGGGCATCGACACCGTCCAGCTGAACGGCGAGGGCTTCGAGCTCCTGGTCGCCAAGGGCGACACCGTCACCCGTGGCCAGGCCGTCGTGCGCTGGAACCCGGCGGCCGTCGAGGAGGCCGGCAAGTCCCCGATCTGCCCGGTCGTCGCGCTGGAGGCAACCGCCGACTCGCTCGGCGACGTGGTCGAGACCGGCGACGTCAAGAGCGGGGACGTCCTCTTCAGCTGGGCCTGACGCCCTCCCCCGCTCAGGCGGTTCGGACATTCATCGCGGCGGGCGCTACCGCCGCACTATCGGAGACGGGTGAGATGGAGACAACGCTGCGAGGCGTCGGCGTCAGCCACGGTGTGGCGATCGGCCAGGTCCGGCACATGGGTACGGCCGTACTCGAGCCGCCGGCCAAGCAGATCCCCACGCAGGATGCGGAGCGCGAGCAGGGGCGCGCCCGCAAGGCCGTGGAGGCCGTGGCGGCCGACCTGATCGCGCGCGGACAGCTGGCCGGCGGTGAGGCCCAGCACGTGCTGGAGGCCCAGGCCATGATCGCGCAGGACCCGGAGCTCATGGCGGACGTGGACCGGCGGATCGCCGTCGGCAGCACCGCCGAGCGCGGTGTGTACGACGCGTTCGCCTCCTACCGCGAGCTGCTCGCCGGGGCCGGCGAGTACATGGCCGGCCGGGTCGCCGACCTGGACGACGTGCGCAACCGGATCGTGGCGCGGCTGCTGGGCGTCCCGATGCCCGGCGTGCCGGACAGCGACGAGCCGTACGTGCTGATCGCGCGGGACCTGGCGCCGGCGGACACCGCGCTGCTGGACCCGGCGCTGGTGCTCGGCTTCGTGACCGAGGAGGGCGGGCCGACCAGCCACAGCGCGATCCTCGCACGGGCACTGGGCGTGCCGGCCGTGGTGGCGCTGCCCGGGGCCGGGGAGCTGGCCGAGGGCACGGTCATCGCGGTGGACGGCAGCACGGGCGACATCTTCGTCGACCCGAGCCCGGAGAAGCGGGCGGAGCTGGAGGCGGCCGCGGCGGAACGCAAGGCGGCGCTGGCGGCCTCGTCCGGTCCGGGCGCCACGTCCGACGGACACAAGGTGCCGCTGCTGGCCAACGTGGGCGGTCCGGCGGACGTGCCGGCGGCCGTGGAGGCCGGGGCGGAGGGCGTGGGCCTGTTCCGCACCGAGTTCCTGTTCCTGGACGACAGCAAGAAGGCGCCGTCGGAGGAGAAGCAGGTCGAGGCGTACCGCAAGGTGCTGGAGGCCTTCCCCGAGGGGCGGGTGGTCGTGCGCGTGCTGGACGCGGGCGCGGACAAGCCCCTCGACTTCCTGACGCCGGCGGACGAGCCGAACCCGGCGCTGGGCGTGCGCGGTCTGCGGTCTCTGCTGGACCACCCGGACGTGCTGCGCACGCAGCTGGGCGCGCTGGCCAAGGCCGCCGAGGGCCTGCCGGTGTACCTGGAGGTCATGGCGCCGATGGTGGCCGACCGTACCGATGCGCGGGCCTTCGCTGACGCCTGCCGGGAGGCCGGGCTGCGGGCGAAGTTCGGCGCGATGGTGGAGATCCCGTCGGCCGCGCTGCGGGCACGCTCGATCCTTCAGGAGGTCGAGTTCCTGTCGCTGGGCACCAACGACCTGGCGCAGTACGCGTTCGCCGCCGACCGCCAGGTGGGTGCGGTGTCCCGGCTGCAGGACCCGTGGCAGCCCGCGCTGCTCGACCTGATCGCGATGTCCGCCGAGGCGGCCAAGGCCGAGGGCAAGAGCTGCGGCGTCTGCGGCGAGGCCGCGTCGGATCCGCTGCTGGCGTGCGTGCTGACGGGTCTGGGCGTGACCAGCCTGTCGATGGGCGCGGCGGCCATTCCTTACGTGCGCGCGACGCTGGCGAAGTACACGCTGGCGCAGTGCGAGCGGGCGGCGGCCGCGGCGCGGGCCGCGGACACCGCCGAGGAGGCGAGGGTGGCCGCGCAGGCGGTGCTGTCCGGCGAGTGACCGGATGAGCCGCGCGCGGAGGCGTGCGTGACGTGTGGGCCGAGGGGCTCCCAGCCGGTGGGCGGGGAGCCCCTCGGTCGTGCGGTCGGCCGGCAGCGGCCGACGGGTTCGCTTCCGGTCACCGGCCGGCCGGTCCTTCGGTCTTCCGGTCCTTCCGTCTTCCGGTCTTCCGGCGGGTCAGCCGGCCGGCCGGTCGTCCGCTCCCCCGCCCGGCGGCCCGCCGGGTCCACCGGGTCGGTCGCCCCCGGGGCCGGCGCGGCCTCCCGGGTCGGCCGGGTGGTGGGGGTCGGTGTCGTCGACGGGGTAGCCGGGGCAGTAGTCGACGCCGGGTTCGGGCGGGACGGGTTCGCCGGTCTCGGCGTCGGTGCAGTACGCGTTGAACACCTCGGCGGCGGAGAGGGGCCGCAGTCGGCCCCGGTCGAGGCGCCAGGCGTGCACGCGGTCGGGCCGGTCCGGTGCGGTGCTCCTGAGGACGAGTCCGCCGGGGCCGCGGGTGGCGAGTCCGGCGGCGAGGACGGTCACGAAGTCGAGGCCGGCGCGGCTGTCGAACGGCGGTCCGGTCTCGGGCGGGCCGCCGCCGGTGGGGTCCCCGCCGTCGGCGTGCAGGACGGTGGTGAGCTGCTCCTCGTCGGCCGGGACGCTGCAGACGAGGTGGTGGTGGCCGGGGCCGGCGGCGGCGAGGAGGTCCCGCAGGATGCGGGTCGCCCGGTCGAAGGTGGCCGGTCCGATCTCCTCGCCGCAGTCTGCGCAGGGGCCGAGTCCGGCCAGGAGCAGGGTCGCGTACTCCCAGGTGGCCTGGCGGACGGCCTCGTCGACGACGAGCGGGACGAGGTCGGTGATGGGCTGGCCCGCGTACGCGAGTCCGGCGCCGGTGCCGGCGAGCTCCGCGGTGAAGCGGGTGCGGCCGTCCGGGGAGTCGGGGTCGAGTCCGGTCTGGGCGCAGTAGTCGGCGTAGTCCTCGCTGTCGAAGAGGACGACGGTGGTGTGGATGCCCTGTGCGGAGAGTGATCTGAGGAGCCCGTCGACCTGGTGCAGGTACGTGTGGTGGTCCTCGAAGGGGAAGCTCGGGTAGCGGGTCATGGCCGCGAAGTCCTCGGGGTCGGCGAGCAGGCCGACCGTGCTCGGCGCTTCGCGGCGCAGGGTGCGTCGCAGGCTTCCGCTGTGCTTGGTGTACGCCATGGTTCCCCCCAACGGCGATGCCGGTCAGTGCTCACTCACCGTAACCGGGGGCACTGACAGCGGCGGTGTGGTGGGGGCGAGGCCCGTGCGCACGAGCCGGTCCTGGCCGGCGCAGGTGAGGGCGAGGACGGCCCCGAGGGCGGCCCAGGCGAGGGGGCCGGCCGCGACGGCGGCGGTGGCGACGAGGGGGCCGATGCTGCGCTGGCCGGCGGAGGCGAGGCCGTGCACGCCGAGGTAGGCGCCCTGTGCCTGCTCGGGGGCGAGGGCGAGGGAGAGCTCCCAGGAGGCGGTCGCGTGGAGCATCTCGGCGAAGGTGAGTGCGGTGGCGCCGACGACGAGGGCGACGCCGGCGGTCCAGGGGCCGCCGAGGGCGGAGGCGCCCATGGCGAGGCAGCCGACGGCGAAGGCGAGGGCGAGGGGGCGCAGCAGGCGGCGGGCGTCGTCGGAGGTGGTGCCGAAGCGGGCGAGCGGGACCTGGCACAGGACGACGAGGACGTTGTTGAGGACCATCAGCAGCGGGGCGAGGCCGTGCGGGGCGTCGGTGGCGTGGACGATCCAGAGCGGGATGCCGACCTTGAAGATGGCGTCGTCGAGGAAGAGGACGGTCTCGGTGATCGTGTAGAGCAGGTAGGTGCGGTCGTGCCAGGGGCTGGTGGGGCCGGCGGGCAGGGTGGTGGCCGGGCCGTCGGGGTGGTCGGAGCCCGCGACGACCTTGGTGGGGGTGACGGGCTCGGTGCAGCGGAGGGTGATCAGGGCCATGGCGACGTAGGAGAGGGCGTCGCCGAGGAGGAGGGCGCGGTAGGCGGTGACGGTGCCGAGGGCGAGGGCGCCGGCGGCGGCGAGGCCGCCGATGCCGAAGCCGATGTTCATGACGGTGCGGTTGAGGGCCTGGAAGCGGACCCGGTCGGGGCCGGCGATGCGGGCGGCGTAGAGCTTGGTGGTGACGTTGGCGCCGCGGTCGGCGAGGCTGCCGGCGGCGGAGTAGGCCAGCAGGAGCCAGAAGTCCTGGGTGGTGAGGAGGGCCAGGGCGCCGAGGGCGCGGGCGGCGTTCAGCCAGACCAGCAGGCGGGTGATCGGGACCCGGTCGGCGACCCGGCCGGCGATCGGAGCGCCGGCGATGCCGATGCCGCAGGAGACGGCGATGAGCAGGCCGACCTCGGCGAGTCCGAGGCCGGCGACGGTGGAGAAGTAGAGGACGCAGACGCCGGACCACAGGCCGGTGCCGGTCTTGTCCACGAGGGACAGGGCGAGGACGCGGCGGCCGTCGGGGCCGCCGGGTGTGCGGGCGAGGGCGGCGAAGGCGCGGTGGGTCGGGGTCTGGCTCACGGTTCCCCCTTGACGTGAGTTTGTATCGATACATAATTGTGTACGTGGCAACACAATATTCTTTCGCCGGGACCAACGCCAGGGAGATCGCCGCGTCCGTGGAGCGGTCCGTCGCGGACGGCCGCCTCGGCCCGGGTACCGCCCTGCCTCCCGTACGCCGCCTCGCCGAGGACCTCGGGGTCAGCCCGGGCACCGTGGCGACCGCCTACAAGGAGCTGCGCCAGCGCGGCATCGTGGTCACGCGCGGGCGGGGCGGCACGGTGGTGGCGCACGTGCCGGCCGTGGGCTCGCGCCGGCCGCCGCGGGTGCCGGAGGGCGTGGTGGACCTGGCCGGCGGCCATCCGGATCCGGCGCTGCTGCCGGTGCTCTCTCCGCCGTCGGAGGTGTCCCCGGTGCAGGGTTCGCACCGCGGCAGCCCCCGGCTGCCGGCGCTGGAGGAGCTGTCCCGCGCCTGGTTCGCCCGCGACGGGGTGCCGGACGGGTCGGTGACGTTCTCGCACGGCACGCTCGACTGCGTTTCGAGGCTGCTGTCGACGGAGCTCAAGCCGGGCGACAGCGTGGCCGTCGAGGATCCGGGCTTCCACCACCTGCTCGACCTCGTGCCGGCGCTGGGACTGCGGATGCTGCCGGTGACGGTGGACGACGAGGGGATGCGGCCGCAGGAGCTCGGCCGGACACTGCGCGCCGGGGCGCGGGCCGTGCTGTGCAGCCCGCGGGGGCAGAGCCCGCGCGGGGGCCGTTTCACGGCCGGGCGGCGGGCGGAACTCCTGGCCGTGCTGGAGGGGTTCCCGGACGTGCTGGTGGTCGAGGACGACCACAACTCGGACATCTCCGGGGTGCCGCTGCACTCGCTGACCACGGGCGGGCTGCCGCGCTGGGCGCACGTGCGGACCGCGTCGAAGCAGCTGAGCGTGGACCTGCGCTGGGCCGCCATGGCCTGCGATCCGACGACGCTGGCGCGGCACGACGGGCGGCTGCTGCTCACCTCCGGCTGGGTGAGCCACATCCTGCAGGAGACCGCGGCGCGGCTGCTGGCCGATCCGTCGGCCCGGGTGCTGATCGCGGGGGCCGAGCGGGTGTACACGGAGCGGCGTACGGCACTGGTCGCGGCGCTGGCACGGCACGGGATCGCCGCGCACGCGGAGAGCGGGCTCAACGTGTGGGTGCCGGTGCGGGACGAGTCGGCGGTGGTGAACGGGCTGCGCACGCACGGCTGGTGGGTGGCGGCCGGTCAGCGCTTCCGGATCGGGAGCCCGCCGGCGGTACGGATCACCAGCGCGGCCCTGCCGGAGGCGGACGCGGTACGGCTGGCCGCGGACTTCGCCCGGGTCCTGGGCGAGTCCGAGGCCACGTACGGCGGTTGAAGCCGCCCGGGCCTGACCTCTGCCCGGGCAGAGGTCAGGCCCGGGGAGGTCAGGCCCGGGGAGGTCAGGCCTGCTTGCGGGTGCGGGCGAGGTCCTCGTAGAAGCGCAGCAGGCCGAGGTCGTCCACCGAGCCCGGGTTGACGGCCTTGGCCAGCTCGGTGCCCTGCAGGAGCCGCTTGACCGGGACCTCGATGCGCTTGCCGGTGAGGGTGTGGGGCACGCCCGGCACCTCGATGATCTCGTCGGGCACGTGGCGCGGCGAGAGCTCCTCGCGGATGGTGCGCTTGATCCGGTCGCGCAGCGCGTCGTCCAGGGTCGCGCCGGGGGCGAGGTGGACGAACAGCGGCATCCAGTAGCCGCCGTTCGGCTCCTCCAGGCCGATGACCAGGGACTCCTTGATCTCGGGGAGGCGCTCGACGGCCTCGTAGATGTCGGCGGAGCCCATCCGGACGCCCTGGCGGTTCAGGGTGGAGTCCGAGCGGCCGTGGATGACCACGGACCCGCGGTCGGTGATCGTGATCCAGTCGCCGTGCCGCCAGGCGCCCGGGAACATCTCGAAGTAGCTGTCGCGGTAGCGGCTGCCGTCGGGGTCGTTCCAGAAGTACACCGGCATGGACGGCATGGGGTTGGTGACCACCAGCTCGCCGACCTCGCCGGTGAGCGGCTTGCCCGAGGGGTCCCAGGACTGCAGGTCGGTGCCCAGGCAGGCGGCCTGCAGCTCGCCGATGTGCACGGGCAGGGTGGGTACGGCGCCGGCGAAGCAGCTGCACACGTCGGTGCCGCCGCTGACCGAGGCGATCCACAGGTCGTCGGCCACCTCGTCGTGCAGCCAGCGGAAGCCGTCGGGGGGCAGCGGGGAGCCGGTGGTGGCCACGCACGCGACCGCCGAGAGGTCGAAGTCGCGGGACGGGTGCACGCCGGCCTTGCGGCAGGCCATCACGTACGCGGCGGAGGTGCCGTACAGGGTGGCCCCCGTGCGCTCGGCGATGCGCCACTGGGCGCCGGTGTCGGGGTAGCCGGGGCTGCCGTCGTAGAGGACCACGGTGGTGCCGGTGAGCAGGCCGGAGACGAGGAAGTTCCACATCATCCAGCCGGTGGAGGTGTACCAGAAGAAGCGGTCCTCGGGGCCCAGGTCGCAGTGCAGGCCCAGCTGCTTGAGGTGTTCGAGGAGGATGCCGCCCTGGGACTGCACGATGGCCTTGGGCAGGCCGGTGGTGCCGGAGGAGTACAGCACCCACAGCGGGTGCTCGAAGGGCACCTGCTCGAAGACGGGCTCGTCGGTACCGGCGGTCAGCTCCGCCCAGTCGAGGGCGCCCTCGGGGGCCGGCGTGCCGAGCAGCGGGATGTGGACCACGGCGCGCAGCGTGGGCAGCTCGGCGCGCAGTTCGGCGACGGTGTCGCGGCGGTCGTGCTCCTTGCCGCCGTAGCGGTAGCCGTCGACGGTGAACAGGACGACCGGCTCGACCTGCTGGAAGCGGTCGAGGACGCTGCGGGCGCCGAAGTCGGGGGCGCAGGAGGTCCACACGCCGCCCACGGCGGCGGTGGCGAGCAGGGCGGTGACGGCCTGGGGGATGTTGGGCAGGTAGCCGCTGACGCGGTCGCCGGGGCGGACTCCGAGTTCGCGCAGCCGGGCGGCCAGCGCACCGACCTGGCGGCGCAGCTCGGCCCAGGTCACCGGCTCGATGTCGTGGGTCTCGTCGACGTACAGCAGGGCGGCGTCGGTGGCCCGGGCCGGGTCCTCGGCGGCGCGCAGGGCGTGCTCGGCGTAGTTGAGGGTGGCGCCGGGGAACCACTGGGCGCCCGGCATGGCGCGCTCGCCGAGCACGCGCTCGTACGGGGTGCCGAAGCGCACGTCGAACCAGTCGGCCACGGCCCGCCAGAAGGTGTCGAGCTCGTCCACCGACCAGCGGTGCAGTGCGGCGTAGCCGCCCTCGGCGGGCGCCCCGTACCGCTCGGCGGCCCAGCTCTGGAAGGCCGTGACCCGGGCGGCGGCGATCCGCTCGGGGCTCGGCTGCCACAGGGGTGCGGGCTGCGGAGTGGCTTCGGTCATGGGTCTTGGCTCCCGGGTCGGTGTGCGTGCTCGTCCGGCGCGCGCTTCGTGTGCGTACGGTGCCACCGTGCGCGGGGTGTGCGCGCGGCGGCTCACAGGGACCATGCCATGTGATCGACATCCGCACCAGAGCGGCCGCCCACAGGTCCGGCGCGTCCCGGATGTGGGTGAACGCCAGTTGAACGGAGCCCCCACGGCGGCGGCCCGATGGCAGGGTGATCAGCATGAACGGGCGTGAACTGGTACGAGCGGTCAAAGACGTGGGATCGGCGCGCGGGCTGCGCGCCTGGCGCGCGGCGCTGCGCCACGACCGCGCCGACGCGGCGCAGCTGCCGGCGCGGGGGCAGGAGCGGGCGCGGGTTCCCGGCGCGCTGACGGGGGCGGAGCCGCGGCCCGCCGGCGGGGTGCTGCGGTTCGCCCGTTCGGAGCTGCGGGTGCTGGTCGCCGTCGGCGGGGCGGTGTTCTGGGGCTGGGACGGGGCCGGGCCGACGCCGTCGTACGCGCTGGCGGGCGGGGAGCCGGAGCCGGACCCGCGGGCGGTGCTGGAGCCGGACACCGACGGCGGCTGGCGGGTGGTCTCGGAGCGGGCGACGGTGGTCGTGTCCCGGACGGGCACCGTGGAGGTGCGCACGCCCGGTGGGACCGTGCTGCGGCGGGACCTGCCGCCGCGGTGGTGGGAACCGGGGGCGGTCGACGGCAGCCCCGGGGCGGTCGAGGGGCGCCCCGGGGTGGTCGAGGGGAGCCGCCGGGTGGTTGACGGGAGCCCGGTGGGGGCACCCGGCGCACGGGGAGCCCTCGGGGGCGCACACGAGGGCGCACGGTGGTTGCAGCGGTCGGAAGTGGCCGCGGACGCCCGGTTCTTCGGGCTGGGCGGCCGGGCCGCCGGGCCCCGGCTGCGCGACGGCCGGTACCGGCTGTGGAACACCGACCCGAAGGGCGGCTTCGGCCCGGACGACGACCCGCTGTACATCACGATGCCGGTGCAGCTCGTGGTGGCCGACGCCGGCACGCACCTGGTGTTCCACGACAACACCTGGGACGGCCGGGTGACCCTGCGGGAGGGCGAGGAGGGCGCCGGCTCCGGCCAGGACCGGCCCGGCACGTCCGAACTGCGCATGGACGGCGGGCCGCTGCGGACCTGGGTGCTGGTGGGCACGCCCGCCCGGGTGCTCCAGGGCTGGGCGGCCCTGACGGGCGCGCCCGCGGTGCCCCCGTCGTGGGCGCTGGGCCACCAGCACGCGCGCTGGGGTTTCGGCAGCGCGGCGGAGGTGCGCCGGGTCGTCGCCGGCTACCGGGACCGGGGGCTGCCGCTGTCCGCCGTGCACCTGGACATCGACCACTACGACCGGCACCGGGTGTTCACGGTGGACCGGGAGGCCTTCCCGGACCTGGCGGGCCTCGCCACGGAGCTGCGCGGGCAGGGGGTGCGGCTGGTGTCGATCGTGGATCCGGCGGTCCGGGCGGCCGAGGACGAGCCGCTGTACCGGGAGGGGCGCGCGGCGGGGGCGTTCGTACGGGACGCGCGGGGGCGCGAGGTGCGCGGCGAGGTGTGGCCGGGCGAGTGCGTGTACCCGGACTTCACCGATCCGGCGGCGCGGGAGTGGTGGAGCGGGCTGTACGCCGAACGGCTCGCGCAGGGCTTCTCCGGGGTGTGGCACGACATGAACGAGCCGGTGTCCTTCCGGCCGTACGGGGACATGACCCTGCCGCGGTCCGCCCGGCACGCGCTGGAGGGCGCCGGCGGCGACCACCGGCAGGCGCACAACGTGTACGCCCTGGGCATGGCCCGGGCCGGGTACGAGGGGCTGGTGCGGCTGCGCCCGCACGAGCGGCCGTTCCTCTTCTCGCGCTCGGGGTGGGCCGGGATGCAGCGGTACGGCGGCACGTGGTCGGGGGACGTGGAGAGCAGCTGGCCGGGACTGCGGGCCTCGCTGGCCCTGGTGCTGGGGCTCGGGCTGTGCGGGGTGCCGTACTCGGGCCCGGACGTGGGGGGCTTCGGCGGTTCGCCGTCGCCCGAGCTGTTCCTGCGGTGGTTCCAGCTGGGGGCGTACCTCCCGCTGTTCCGGACGCACGCGGCGATCTGGGCGGGGCGGCGCGAGCCGTGGGAGTTCGGGCCGGAGGTACTGGAGCACGCGCGGGCGGCGCTGGCCGAACGCGAGCGGCTCCTGCCGTACTTCATGACGCTGGCGCAGCTGGCCCGGCGGACGGGGGCGCCGTACGTGCGGCCGCTGTGGTGGAGCGCGCCGGAGGACCGGGCGCTGCGCGACTGCGAGGACGCCTTCCTGCTGGGCGACGCCCTGCTGGTGGCGCCGGTCCTGGAACCGGGTGCGGACCGGCGGGCGGTGCGGCTGCCGCGCGGGCGCTGGTACGACACGGCGACCGGTACGCCGTACGAGGGGCCGGGCCAGGTGTTGCTGGACGCCCCGCCGGGGCGGATCCCGGTGCTGGCGCGGGCCGGGGCGGTGCTCCCGGTGGCCGGGGCGGACGGGCTGGAGCTGGAGGTGTGGGCGCCGGCGCTCGGCCGGACCGGGGGCGGGCTGCTGGTGCGGGACGCCGGGGACGGCTTCGAGGTGCCGGAGGTGGAGCGGTTCACGGCGCGGTGGCGGGCGGGGGAGGTCGTGGTGACGCGCGACGCCGCCCTCGGGGGCGGCGGTACGAGCGGCTCCGGAGAGGGGCCGGAACCAGGGCTTCCGGTGCGGGTGCGGGGGGCGTGAGGGTTGGTGGGGGTGTGCGGTACGGGGTGGGCCCGGTTCGGGGTGGGTGCGTGGGGGCCGCCCCGTGGTGTGCGGGTCCCCTCGGCGCTTGACAGGGGCGGCCTGCAGCCCCTGCGGCAGGCCCACCCCGAGGGCTTCGCTTCCGTTCTAGTGGTCGTCGCAACACCCCAGCTCAGGGGATGCGATGGACTTCAAGATCCGGGAGATCCGGACGGCGCAGGGGCCGAAGAAGCTGGT
>NZ_JOGB01000100.1 GCF_000719335.1 Streptomyces sp. NRRL S-87 | reverse complement strand
GCCCCGTACGCCGCGCCCGCCCCGCAGCCCACGCCGGCCCCGGTCCCGCCTCCCCCCGCCCCCGCGGCGTACCCCTTCACCCCGGCACCGGTCCCGCAGCCCACCGCCGCGGCCCCCGTCGCCCCGCCCGCACCGGCCCCGGTGGCTCCCGCGGCACCCCCGGCGGCCGTCCCCGCACCCTTCGGCCCGCCCTCCACCGCCACGGTCCCGGCCCCGGCGACCGCACCCCCGGGCATCCCCGGTTCGGTCCCGCCGCCCGGCATCCCGGGCTCGGTCCCGCCCCCCGGCGTCGCCGGCGCCGCCCCCGCGGGCGTCCCGGGCCAGCCCTTCGGCGGCGGCCGTCAACTCGCCCCGGTCCCGCCGGAGGTCGGCCTGCGCGCCGTCCTCACCAAATACGCGGAGGTCCCCGTCGGCGACCGCTGGACGGAGCAGAACCCCCAGCAGGTCCGCGTCACCCTCACCAAGGGCCAGTCCATCCTTGCCAAGCAGGGCAGCATGGTCGCCTACCAGGGCGACATCGACTTCGCCCACAAGGGCTCAGGCCTTCTCGGCAAGCTCACCGGCCAGCTCACCGGCCAGGGCATGTCCCTCATGCGCTGCGCCGGGGAGGGCGAGGTCTTCCTCGCCGACGAGGCCAGCCGCCTCTTCGTCATCCGCCTCGAGAACGACCAGCTCTACACCAGCGCGCACGGCGTCCTGGCCTTCGACGAGGGCCTCGACACCGAGGTCCGCCGCATCGAGGGCGCCGGCCTGCCAGGCGGCGGCTTCTTCTCGATGCTCTTCTCCGGCACCGGAGCGGTCGTCGTCAAGACCCGCGGCACCCCCGTCGTCCTCCCGGTCGGCGCGGCCACGTACGTCGACGGCAACGCCGTGATCGCCTGGTCCGCCGGCGCCCAGGCCGTCACCACCACCGCGCTGCGGCTGCGCCGCTCCGGCTACGCCAGCGCCCAGTCGGAGGCGATCAACCTCCAGTTCCGGGGCGCCCCGGGCAACTTCGTCGTCGTCCAGCCCTTCGAGGCGTGAGGCAGGCCATGGATACGCACACGATCGGCGCGCACGGCGCCCCGGCCCCCGTCGTCCGGATGGCCGTCCACAGCTCCAAGACCCTCAAGGTCACGATGGTCACCGGCCAGGACCTCATCGCCAAGGCCGGCTCGATGATCGCCTACGACGGGTACGTCCAGTTCGACGGCGCCCCCGCGACCCTGCGCCGCAGCGCCGAGGAGATGGTCACCGGAGAGGGCGGCCGGCTCATGCTCTGCCGCGGTGACGGCGACCTCTACCTCGCCGACTACGGCGGCGACGTCCTCGTCCTCCACCTCGACAACGAGGCCCTCTCCGTCAACGGCTCCACCCTGCTGGCCTGCGACGCCTCGCTCCAGCTCACCATCGAGCCCGTCAAGGGCGTGGCCAAGCTCTCCGGCTCCGGCCTGACCAACCTGGTCGTCCGCGGCACCGGCTGGGTGGCCCTGGTCAGCCGCGGCGTCCCCATGGTCCTCGACTGCGCGGAGCGCGAGACGTACGTCGACCCCGACGCGCTCGTCGCCTGGACCACCGACCTGGAGATGAAGGCCAAGCGCACCCTCAAGGCCGGTGCCCTCATCGGCCGCGGCAGCGGCGAGGCGCTCCAGATCGGCTTCAAGGGCCGCGGCTTCGTGGTGGTGCAGCCCAGCGAGGACACCGCCGACCGCTTCAAGATCCGGGGCTGAGAGGAGCACCGACCCACCATGCACAGCACACTCTTCGCCCACGTCCCGGTCGAGTCCACCGGCCGCTACACCCTGCAGAACCCGCAGCTGCTCAAGGTCGAGATCGGCCAGGGCAACGGCGCGGTCCTCGCCCGCCAGGGCGCCATGGTCGCCTTCGAGGGCCAGGTCGACTTCCAGAGCCAGTACAAGAACCGCACCTGGCGCAACGTCGAGCGGATGGCCGGCGAGCGCCTGGAGCTCATGAAGATCAAGGGCGCCGGCCAGGTCTACCTCGCCCACTTCGCCCAGCACATCCACGTCATGGACGTCGGCGGCGGCGTCACCGTGGGCAGCGGCTCCGTGCTCGCCTTCGACAGCAGCCTCGGCGTCGGCATCGTCGCCGTCGACAGCGCCGTCGAGGTCGCCTCCGCCGGGGCGTACAACCTGGAGCTCACCGGCAGCGGCAAGGTCGCCCTCCTCACCTCCGGCGAGCCGCTGGTGCTGGAAGTCACCCCGGAGACCAACATCTGCGCCGACGCCGACGCGGTCATCGCCTGGTCCACCACCCTGCGGACCCAGATGCAGGCGCCCACCTCCACCTCCGCCGTGTGGCGCCGCAAGGGCGCGACCGGCGAGGGCTGGGAGATGCAGTTCCAGGGCCGCGGCCACGTGCTCATCCAGCCCAGCGAGCTGCTGCCGCCCCAGCACATGCGCGGCGGCGCCTTCGGCTTCGGGCTGCGCGGCAACAGCATGGGCGGCAGCCGCAACTGACGCCGGTCACGCACGAAAGGGGCGGCCCCGCACGCAGCGGGGCCGCCCCTCGGCGTTCGTACCGCGGCCGGCTACAGCCGTGCCCGCGTCGCCTCCAGCAGGCGTACGACCGACTCGTCGGCCACGCCCGCCACCTCGTCGTACGCGAACCAGCGCAGGTCCAGCGACTCGTCGCTGATCTCCGCCTCCACCCCGGCCGGGGCCAGCGCGGCGTACTGCACGTCCAGGTGCCAGTTGCACGGCGCCGGGATCGGGTGCCGGTCCAACCGCACCGGGCCGCCCGGCAGCAGCGCCAGCCCGGACGCGATGCCGGACTCCTCGCGCGCCTCGCGCAGCGCCGCCTCGGCCAGCGTCGCGTCGCCCGGCTCGCAGTGGCCGCCCATCTGCAGCCACATGCCGAGCTTCTTGTGCAGCGTCAGCAGCACCCGCCCGGCCACCGGGTCGATGACGAGGGCGCTGCTGGTGACGTGCCCCGCCGTGCAGGGCTTGTACATGCCGTCGGGGTGCGAGGCGAGGTGCTCCAGGTAGAGGTCCCGCAGCTCGGGCTGGTCCTCGTAGCCCTTCAGCACGAGGACCGCGTCGTCGTACAGGTTCACTTCTCGCCGTCGCCCTCGTTCTCGTCCTTCTTGGCCGGGTCGTTCTGCTGCGCCGCCTCGCCGAGCATCTTGTCGAGCTCGGAGAAGTCCAGCTGCTCGCGGTGGACGAAGCCGTCCGGGTCGTCGAGGTCCGAGGCCGTCGGCAGCATGTCCGGGTGCTCCCACAGGCCGTCGCGGCCGTCCACGCCGCGCGCGTCCGTCAGCGAGGCCCACAGCCGGGACGCGTCGCGCAGCCGGCGCGGCCGCAGCTCGAGGCCGATCAGCGTCGCGAAGGTCTGCTCCGCGGGACCGCCCGTGGCGCGGCGCCGGCGCAGCATCTCGCGCAGCGCGTCCGCCGAGCCCAGCCGCGGCTTCGCGGCCTCGTGCACCACCGCGTCGACCCAGCCCTCGACCAGCGCGAGGGCGGTCTCGAGCCGGGCCAGCGCGGCCTTCTGCTCGGGGGTGTCCTGCGGCTGGAACATGCCGCCCTGGAGCGCCTCCTGCAGGGCCTCCGGGTTGCTCGGGTCGAGCTGGCCGACGACGTCCTCCAGCTTCGAGGTGTCGACCTTGATGCCCCGCGCGTACCCCTCGACCGCGCCGAACAGGTGCGAGCGCAGCCACGGCACGTGCGCGAACAGCCGCTGGTGGGCCGCCTCGCGCAGGGCCAGGTAGAGCCGCACCTCGTCCGCCGGCACGCCCAGGTCCTTGCCGAAGGAGACGATGTTGACCGGCAGCAGGGCCGCCTTGCCGGCCGGGCCCAGCGGCAGGCCGATGTCGGTGGAACCGACCACCTCGCCCGCCAGCACGCCCACGGCCTGGCCGATCTGCTGGCCGAACATGGCGCCGCCCATCGAGCGCATCATGCCGAGCAGCGGGCCGGCCATGGCCTGCATCTCCTCGGGCAGCACGCTGCCCATCGCCGCGCCCACCCGCTCGGCGACCGGGTCGACGAGCTCCTTCCACACCGGCAGGGTCGCCTCGACCCACTCGGCGCGGCTCCACGCGACGGCGCTCCCGGCACCCGAGGGCAGCGAGGTGGCCTGGTCCAGCCAGAGGTCGGCCAGGCGGACGGCCTCCTCGACGGCGGCCCGCTCGGCCGGGCCGACGCTGGCGTCCTTGACTCCGTCCTGGGTGCCCTGGGCGACCGTCTGGCGGGCGATGTCCTTGGCCATGTCCCAGTTCACGGGACCGCCCTCGTAGCTCAGCATCTGGCCGAGCTGCTGGAACGCGGCGCCCAGGTCCGCCGGGTTCATCGACCCGAACATCGCGGCGAACGGGTTGTCCGCGCCGCCGGGCAGGCCCGCCCCGCCGAACCCGAACGGATTCGCCGGGCCGCCCTGGCCGCCCTGATCGCCCTTCTTCTTGCCCTCGTCGCCGTGCTCCGGCTCCTCCGGCGGAAGGCCGAATCCGAATGGGGTGTCACTCACGGGTTTCCTCGGCTCGTAGGGCCGCCGGCGACTGCCGACGGCGACGGTGCGACAACACCTTCAAGCGTAGACACCACACCCGGTTCCGGGCTCGGTGCTCCGCCTGCTGCGGGGCTGCGGCAGGATGGACGTCACCTGGTGCGGACGCGTCGCATCGTGCCCGCACTGAAGACAACCGCTGGAGACGCCCGGTGAGTTCCCCAGACCGACAGGTCCGAGCAGTGCACGACGACGAAATTCGCCAACGGCGAAACAACGGCGTGCGCGGCCCCGTCGTGGCCGTGACCGGCGCCGCCTCCGGGGTCGGAGCGGCGCTCGTGCAGCGCCTGGCCGAGTCCGACGAGGTCCGGCGGATCGTCGCGATCGACGAGCGGCGCGGCGACTGCGCGGCCGCGACCTGGCACGTCCTGGACGTGCGCGACCCGGCCATCGCGGACAAGCTGCGGGGCGCCGACGTGGTCGTCCACCTCGCGCTCGACCTCGACCTGGAGACCGACCCGGCGGCCCGTACGGCGTACAACGTGCGCGGCACCCAGACCGTGCTGACGGCCTCGGCCGCGGCCGGGGTGCGCCGCGTCGTGCTGTGCACGTCCGCCATGGTCTACGGGGCGCTGCCCGACAACGACATCCCGCTCTCGGAGGACGCCGAGCTGCGGGCCACCGCCGAGGCCACGGGCGTGGGCGACCTGCTGGAGATCGAGCGGCTGGGCCGCCGGGCCCCCCGTGCCCATCCTGGCCTGAACGTCACCGTCGTCCGCCCGGCCGTCCTGGTCGGCGGCACCGACACCGCGCTGACCCGCTACTTCGAGTCGCCGCGCCTGCTCGTGGTGGCCGGCTCCCGCCCCACCTGGCAGTTCTGCCACGTGGAGGACCTGGTCAGCGCCCTGGAGTACGCCGCCCTGGAGAAGGTCGAGGGCGAGCTGGCGGTGGGCTGCGAGGGATGGCTGGAACAGGAGGAGGTCGAGGAGCTCAGCGGCATCCGCCGCATGGAGCTGCCCTCCGCGGTCGCGCTGGGCGCGGCCGCCCGCCTGCACCGCATCGGGCTGACCCCCTCGCCGGCCGGGGACCTCGCGTACACGATGCACCCGTGGGTGGTGAGCGTCAGCCGGCTGCACGACGCCGGGTGGCGGCCGCGCTGGACGAACGAGGAGGTGCTCGCGGAGCTCCTCCAGGAGGTGGCGGGCCGCCACACCGTCGCCGGCCGGCGGCTGGGCCGCAAGGACGCGACCGCCGCGGGCGCCGCCGGCGCCACCGTCGCCCTGCTCGGCGCGGCCGCGGTGGTACGCCGCGCCCGCAAGCGCCGCGGCATCTGACCGGCCGCGCCGCGCCGGCCCCGGGCGGGGGCCGACGCCCGTTCGAGCACTGCCGGCGGTCCGCGCGGGTCCGGTCCGTCGCGTCTGTAGGAGTGTCCAGGTTCCGGGCCGGGAGACCCGGGTGATCCGGGGATTCCCCGATGTCAGAGGGGTAGGGCACGATGGAAGGCATGGCACCGCACTTCGACCACCCCGGCGAGCAGGCGGCAGCGGACCCGATCCGGCTGCTCGCGATCCGGGAGACCCCGCTCTCGCTGGACGAGGTCCACAAGGCCGTCGGCGACGACGCCACCGGCGGCACGACCTTCTTCGTCGGCACGGTGCGCAACCACGACGGCGGGACCGACGTGGACTCCCTCGGCTACTCCTGCCATCCGACCGCCGAGGCCGAGATGCGCCGGGTCGCCGAGCGCGTCGTGGCCGCGTACCCGGTCCGGGCCCTGGCCGCCGTCCACCGGGTGGGCGACCTGGCCGTGGGCGACACGGCCGTGATCGTGGCCGTCTCCTGCCCGCACCGGGGTGAGGCCTTCGAGGCCTGCCGGATGCTGATAGACGACCTCAAGCACGAGGTGCCGATCTGGAAGCACCAGCGGTTCTCCGACGGCACCGAGGAGTGGGTCGGCGCCTGCTGACCACCCCGGAGGACCACCCGTCCGGCGGCGTGTGACGCCCCGCCGGCGCAGGTCGCCGCACCCCCGATTTGCGTAACCCGGCCGCCGACGCCAGCGTTGGATTCCACAACATCGTTTCGGCCGTACTCAAGGGGTAGGGAGGCCAGGAAATGGCGTCACTCGCGTGGTTGCTGATCCCGCTGTTCGCCGCCGTCGGAGTGGCGATATGGGCCGGCTGGGCGGCCCGTGACCGCACCGCCGGCGACATATCCGAACTGGCCGGGTACGCGCGGTTCCGGGAGGCGATGTCCCGCGGGGAGAAGGCCCCCTCCGGGTCCGAGGCGCTCTGAGACGTCCCGTACTGTCGTTCCATGTCACGCCGCACCGCGACGATGCTCGCCTCCACGCTGACGCTGTTCGCCCTCCTGTGCGCGGGGCTCTTCATCAAGGTCCCGTACTCGGAGATGAGCCCTGGTCCCACGGTGAACACCCTCGGCGAGTCGCGTGGCGAACCGGTCCTGCAGATCTCCGGCCACAAGACGTACGAGACGAGCGGCCACCTCAACATGACGACGGTCCGCGTCACCGGCGCGGACTACGACATGAACCTCGTCGAGGCGGTCTACGGCTGGCTCTCCCACGACAACATCGTCGTGCCGCACGAGAACCTGTACCCGGACGGCAAGACCGAGGAGCAGTCCACGCAGGAGAACGCCGAGGAGTTCAGCCAGTCCCAGGAGAGCGCCAAGGTCGCCGCGCTCAGGCAGCTGGGCATCCCGGTCGCCTCGCGCGTGATCGTCGCCAGCGTGGTCAAGGACAGCCCCTCCGACGGCCGGCTGCACGCCGGCGACGTGATCAGGTCGGTGGACGGCAGCCCGGTGAAGGAGCCCGGGGACGTGGCCAAGCTCGTGACGAAGCACAAGGCCGGCCAGCCGGTCGTGTTCACGGTCGTCCCGGCCAAGGAGGCGGCCGCCGCCGAGAAGGCGCACCGCGAGCCGCGGGGCACCGAGAAGGTCACGATCACCTCCGGCAAGTCGCCCGAGGACGGCCGCGCCGTCGTCGGCATCCGCGCCGGCACCGACCACACCTTCCCGTTCACCGTCGACATCAACCTCGCCGACGTGGGCGGGCCGAGCGCCGGCCTGATGTTCGCCCTCGGCATCGTCGACAAGCTCACCCCGCAGGACCTCACCGGCGGCAGGTTCGTCGCGGGCACCGGCACCATCGACGACGACGGCAAGGTCGGCCCGATCGGCGGCATCCAGATGAAGACCATCGGCGCCCGCAACGCCGGCGCCCGTTACTTCCTCACCCCGGCCGACAACTGCGCGGCCGCCGCGAAGGAGACCCCCTCGGGCCTCACCCTGGTGAAGGTCGCCACCATCGGCGACGCGGTGAAGGCCCTGGAGAAGATCAGCAAGGGGGACACGGCCGGGCTGCCCAGCTGCCGGCCCTGACCGCGCCCCGCCCGCGGGCTGACGCGGCCCTGACCGTGCCCCGCCCGCGGGCGTGGCCGTGCGCCTGCGGGCTGCCGCGGCCGTGACCGTGCGCCCGCGGGCTGACGCGGCCGTGACCGCGCCCCCGCCCGCGGGCGGACTGCTCCGCCTACTCCACGAAGGTCGCGGCCAGCGCCTCGGCCAGCCCCGGCACCAGGTCGGCTCCGGTGAGGACCTCGCCGGCCGAGTCCTTCTCGCGCAGCCGCACCGCCGACTCCCGCGCGCCGTCGCGCAGGACGGCCACGGTCATCCGGACCTCCTGGCGGTCCGGGTGCTTCGCGACCCAGTCGGCCAGCTGCTTCTCGGACATGCCCTGCGGCACGGCGGCCTCGGCGGACGGCGGCAGCATCAGCCGCTCGACCGCCAGCGCGCACCCGGCCACGGCGTCCGGCCAGGCGATCGTGCCGAGGAACTCGTCCAGGGGCGTCCCGGCCGGCACCTCGTCCTGCTCGACGGGCGTCAGGGTCGCGGCGCCGCTGTCGGTGCTGTCGAGGCCGAGCTGCGCGGCCAGCTGCGGCTCCTGCGCGCGCAGCTTCGCCGTGTCGACCAGGGCGAAGAGGCGGGCCGGCTGGTCCCAGCCGAGGGTCGCGGCGTATTCGTCGATTTCGAGGACGGCACGCGTCAGCGGGCTGGCCGCCATGGGGGTGCCGGAGGTGGAGATGTTGGACATGGCCAACATCCTGCCTCGTTCGGGCCCGATAACGGGAACTGACCAAGGCCTCAGTAAGTTGCACGGGTGGGCCCCTACCATCGGGGGCCCCGCTCCACAGGACACCAGCGACTTCGAGGTGCGAACCTTGGCTTTCCAGATGCCGGACCGCGGCGGAGGCCCTTCGGGGCCACGGATCAGAGTCGGCCGCCCCTCCCGGCGCGCCCGGACCCTGCTGACGACCCTGGGCGTGCTGGCCGTACTGGCCATGGCGTTCGTCATGTTCGCGGGGTTCTGGACGGACTGGCTCTGGTTCCGGTCGGTGCACTACTCGTCGGTCTTCACCACGACCCTGTGGACGAAGGTCGGGCTGTTCTCCGTCTTCGGGCTGCTCATGGCCCTGGCCGTCGGGTTCAACATCTGGCTGGCCCACCGGCTGCGGCCGCCGCTGAGCGCCATGTCGCTGGAGCAGCAGAGCCTCGACCGGTACCGGATGGGCGTCGCCCCGTACAAGAAGTGGCTGCTGGCCGCGATCGCCGCGCTCGTCGGACTGATCGCCGGGGCCTCGGCCGCCGGCCAGTGGCGCGCGTGGCTGATGTACGTCAACGGCGTGCCCTTCGGGAAGAAGGACCCCCAGTTCGGCCTGGACGTCTCCTTCTACGCCTTCGAGCTGCCGTGGTACCGGTTCCTGCTGGGCTTCGGCTTCGCGGCCGTCGTGCTGTCCCTGATCGCCGCCGCGATCGTGCACTACCTGTACGGCGGACTGCGCCTGACCAGCCCGGGCGCGCGGGCCACCGCGGCCGCCACCGGGCACCTGTCGGTGCTGCTCGGCGTCTTCGTCTCCCTGAAGGCCGTCGCGTACTGGCTGGACCGGTACGGCCTGGCGGTGAAGTCCAGTGACTTCAAGGCCGCCGACAACTGGACGGGCCTGCGGTACGTCGACGCCAACGCCTACCTGCCGGCCAAGACGATCCTCTTCTGCATCGCCGCGATCTGCGCCGCGCTGTTCTTCGCGACGCTGTGGCGGCGCACCTGGCAGCTGCCGGTGATCGGCTTCGGCCTGATGGTGCTCTCCGCGATCCTGATCGGCGGCCTCTACCCGGCCATCGTGCAGAAGTTCCAGGTCCAGCCGAACGAGCAGGCAAAGGAAGCGCCGTACGTCGACAAGAACATCCAGGCGACGCGCGAGGCGTACGGGATCGACACCACCGAGGTCACCGACTACTCGGGCCAGCCGAACACGACGGACAAGAACAAGCTCCGCCAGGAGGCCAACACCACGGCGAGCATCCGTCTGCTCGACCCGAACATCGTCTCGCCGGCCTTCCAGCAGCTCCAGCAGAACAAGGGCTACTACGGCTTCCCGTCCACCCTGGCCGTCGACCGGTACAAGGCCCAGGACACCGTCATCGGCCTGCGCGAGCTGAACCTCGGCGGCATCCCGAAGAACAACTGGATCAACGACCACTTCCGCTACACGCACGGCTTCGGCGCGGTGGCGGCCAAGGGCACCGAGGTCACCTCCGACGGCGCCCCGGTCTTCACCGAGTCCGGCCTGCCGGCCAAGGGCCGGCTGGGCCCGTACGAGCAGCGGATCTACTACGGCGAGGAGACCAAGCAGTACTCCATCGTCGGCGGTCCGCAGCTGGAGCTCGACTACGCCGACGACAAGGGCGAGAAGGAGACCCGCTACGAGGGCAGGAGCGGGGTCAGCCTCGACAACGCCTTCAACCGGGCCGCGTACTCCCTGGCCTTCAGCGAGCCGCAGATCCTCTACTCCGGAGCGATCGGCGAGGGCTCCCGGATCCTGTACCACCGCACGCCGAAGGAGCGCGTCGAGGCGGTCGCCCCGTGGCTGACCATCGACGGCGCCGCCTACCCGGCGGTGGTCGACCACCGCATCCAGTGGATCGTGGACGCCTACACCACGACCAACGGCTACCCGTACGCCTCCCGCACCACCCTGGGCGAGAGCACGACGGACTCGCTGACCAACAGCCGGCGCGCGGTCGTCGCCCAGGAGAACCGGGTCAACTACATCCGCAACTCCGTCAAGGCCACGGTCGACGCGTACGACGGCACGGTCCGGCTCTACCAGTGGGACACCCAGGACCCCGTCCTCAAGACGTGGATGAAGGCCTTCCCCGACACGGTGAAGGCGAAGGGCGAGATCCCCAAGGCCCTGCTGGACCACCTGCGCTACCCGCAGGACCTGTTCAAGGTCCAGCGCGAGCTGCTCACCCGGTACCACGTGAAGGACCCGCAGACCTTCCTCAGCGGCAGCGAGGTGTGGTCGGTCCCGAAGGACCCGACCACCAAGGACACGGCGGTCCCGCCGTACTACCTGTCGATGAAGATGCCGGGCCAGCAGAGCCAGGACTTCTCGCTCACGACCACGTTCACGCCCAACGGGCGGGACAACCTGAGCGCCTTCATGGCGGTCAACGCCGACCCGGGCACCGGGGACTACGGCAAGATCAGGGTCCTGAAGCTGCCCACGGCCAATCCGGTCGACGGACCCAAGCTGGTGCAGGCCAAGTTCAACTCCAAGCCGGACATCGCCCAGGAGATCAACATCCTGAGCCGGGGCGACTCGCAGGTGGAGTACGGCAACCTGCTCACGGTCCCGCTCAGCGGCGGCATGCTCTACGTCGAGCCGGTGTACGTGCGCGGCGGCGGCCTCAAGTACCCGCTGCTGAAGAAGGTCCTGGTGACCTACGGAAACGAGACGGCCTTCGAGAACACCCTGGAGAAGGCGCTGAACGTGGTCTTCGGGGCCGAGGCGCCGACGACGGGCAACAACCCGCCGGGCACCACCACCAAGCCGCCCACGCAGAACGCGACGGTCAAGCAGGCCCTGGCCGACGCGGCCAAGGCCATGGAGGACGCCGACAGGGCCCTGAAGGCCGGCGACTGGGCGGCGTACGGCAAGGCCCAGGACGAGCTGAAGGCGGCGCTGGAGCGGGCGCAGGCCGCCGAGGCGAAGACCGGGCAGCCCACGCCGAACGCCTCGGTCTCGGCCGGGGCCACCCCGCCCCCGGGCGGATAACCGGTCGGGGCCCCGCCCCGCGTCGTGATACTGTGGTTTCACCGACGCGGGGTGGAGCAGCTCGGTAGCTCGCTGGGCTCATAACCCAGAGGTCGCAGGTTCAAATCCTGTCCCCGCTACTGAAGACGAAGGCCCG
>NZ_JOGB01000099.1 GCF_000719335.1 Streptomyces sp. NRRL S-87 | reverse complement strand
ATCCGACGATGATGGTGGTGATCTGGACCGCCGTGATCGTCCTGGTCGGGTTCGCCCTCCGCGAGTTCCTCGACACCGGACCCACCCCGACCGCCTAGACTAGGACTTGTCCCGGGCGATCTCTGAGGAGACGATCCCTGGCGCTTGTGAATCTCGTTTTCGAAGGTCCCGCCGAGTGAGGTAGAAGGGCGGTATGGATACCGCCGTTCTTGAACAGATGCTGGACGAGACCTTCGATCACGCTGTCGTGCACCACGGATACACGAACTACATGCGCGACTACGAGGTCATCGTCTACGCGACTGCGGATCCCCGTACCGGCATCATGCCGTGTCACCTGCGGTATCTCTTTCGGTACTGCGTTGAGGCCCGGTGCGAGACGTCGGTGCCGGCGGACACCTGGCGGGTCTCATTGGATGACCGGCTCATCGAGTCCGAGACCGACGCCGACCTCGACGGATACGTCTGGGGCGTGAAGTGGCACTGTCTGTACCCGGGAGCCAAGCTTCTCCCTGAGTCGGAGGCGACCCGACACTGGTCGAACGCCCTCGGGGTCGACTTCCATGAGGTGTGCATTGAGACCAACGCGCACAACCTGACCTTGCTCTTCTCGGACCTTCAGGTGAGCGAGGTCCCGGTGGGATACGCACCCTTCGTCGCGGGGTAGAGGGCAACGTTCGTACGACCTTGTGACCGGTGTGTGTCCGTGTCGTTCTCCCTGTCATGGGGCGGGGTGATCTGAGTGACGCGGAGTGGGAACGGCTGCAGCCGTTCCTGCCGGCAGCAACAGGAGTTGCGGCAGGTGGCGGGACCAGCGGCAGGTGATCGACGGGATTCCGCACCGAGTGCGGACCGGCGTGCAGTGGCGGGACTTGCCGGAACGGTTCGGGCCGTGGAAGACGGTCTATGAACGCCATCGACTGTGGTCGGGCGACGGGACTTGGGAACGCCTGCTCCAGCAGGTCCAGGCCGCGGCCGACGCGGCGGGTGAGATCGACTGGGGCATCTCAGTCGACTCCACCATCGTGCGGGCGCATCAGCACGCGGCCGGCGCCCGCACCGAGCCGCCCCCGGCTCCCGCACCAAAGGGGGTCGCGATGGGAGACCGCCAGGGCGAGACACCGTGGCAAAGTCCCGTCACCCGCCTGGTGGAGGTGGCGCAGGAGGCAGCAGTCCTCACCACCTGGCTCCGAACGTGATCGCCCGGACAAGTCCTTGGAGTTCGTGCTGCGGCGACGCCCGGGCACGCAGAGCGAGGGGCTCCGGCCTCCGTCGGGAAGCCGGAACCCCTCGTCGTGCCTCTCCCGATCCCGCAGCCGTGCGGGCAGCGGTGCCGGCCGCCGGCGTCTCAGACCCGCAAGGCCTCCCGGTCCCTGCTGGGGCCGACGCACAGGGCCCAGATGACGAAGCCGTCGATGACGATCAGCAGGATCGCCCAGAACGGGTACCAGGGCAGCCAGGCGAAGTTGGCGAGCATGGACAGGCCGGCCACTGCGATACCGACGACCCGTGCCCACGTGGCTCCGCTGAACAGGGCGAGGCCCGCCAGCACCACCACGATGCCGAGGATGAGGTGCAGCCAGCCCCAGCCGGTCAGGCTCCACTGGAAGGTGAAGTTCCGCGTCGAGACGAACACGTCGTCCTTGGCGATGGCGGCGATCCCCTCGAAGACGGCCATGACGCCGCCGAAGATCAGCATGGTTCCGGCGAACAGGGTCCAGCCGGACACGGCCGTCCACCCTTGCGTACCGCCACCGGTCGCTCTCGCGCTCTGCGTCGCCATTTCGTGCTCCTTCTGACTGGGGCAAAACACGCACTCCCAGCCTGCCACGGTTCACCCCACCCGGCAGATTCACCGGAAAAGCCCACGTCAGGGCCGCCCCGAGGTGCCGTCAGATCCGGCCCGTGCGCGCATGGGACCCCCCGTTCCCGCATGCGTTCCGGGCTCGGATTCCGGGTGGGAGCGATCGCACGTCAGCCTCGCCCCCTGTCCGGAGCGCGCGGCCGGGCTCCGCGGCGAACGGCGGCCCGGGACCCTGCGGAGGAGATGCGTCCCGCGCGGGCCTGAACGGCGCCGGCCCCGCACTCGGGGAGTGCGGGGCCGCGTCGTGCTTGCCGGCACGTGTCGGCGGCGTACCGGATCAGGGAGCGGGGCGGAGCCAGCCGCGGAAACCGGCCTGGACGCCCGCCTGGAAGCGGGTGTCGGCGTCCAGCTCCTCGAGCATCCGGCTGATGCGCCGCCGGGCGGTGTGCACGTGGACCCCCAACCGCCGGGCGATCGACTCGTCCTTGAGGCCGGAGGCCAGGAGGCCCAACAACTCGCGCTGGTCGGCGGTCAGCGGGCTGCCCGCGCTGCCGACGGGGGTGGCGCGCGCCCACAGGGATTCGAAGAGCGGCAGCGCGACGTGGTGCAGCAGGAGGCCGCCCAGGACGTGGGCGGTCTCGGCCGCCCCGTCGCCGTCCGAGGGCAGGAGCAGGCAGCTGCTCCGGTCCACGAGGACCATCCCGGTGGGCAGACGCAGGCCGATCCGGGCCTGCAGGCCGAGCTCGGTGAGGGCGACCAGGGCCTTGGCGCGGTCCGGGAAGTCGGTGCTCCTGCGGTCGGTGACGGTCCGTACGGAAACTCCGCGGGCCAGGAGTTCGCGGATGCGGTCGCAGTCCACCACCCCCGCCTCCCGGTCGGCGCCCGGTGCGTCCGGCCGGCAGGTCGACCGGTCGAGGACGAGGACCTCCGCCTCCGCCGCCCGCAGGACGGCGTCCAGGCGGGCCGCGACCGTCGGACTGCCGGTCAGGGCACCGCTGTCTCCGCGGCGTTCGGGGTCGGCCGGCCCGGGCGGCAGTCGGTCGGCGAGCCGGTCGGCGTAGTACTGCAGGGACTTCAGGTCCGCGGACTCCTGGTGGAGGAACGCCTGACGGCGCTGGATCAGCGTGCGCAGTGCGTCGGCCGGGTCGGCGGCCGCGTGGACGACCGGCCCGTCGTCGTCCTGCGTGCGGGCCGGAGTCAGGTCATACCGGTCGGTATCGATCATGCGGGGGATTCTGAACCGCTTCACAGAGTCCTCACAAGTGTGCGTGGCCAGTTCCGAGGGGCCCCCGGGTCTGGCCCGGGAGCGGCCCGCAGCGCTTGCATGGCGGCGACTCACAGCAACACGACAGGCACTCATGGTTGAGGAGACCCCTTGCCCAAGTCCCACACGCCCTCGTCGACGAGCACCCCGGCCACGAGGCGGATATGGCGGAAACCGCTCCGATCGGCCGGCGGCCTCGCGGTTCTGCTGGCCGCCGCGATGGCCCTCCCGGCCTCGCCCGCGTGGGCCGTCGACCCCGACGCCGGACCCTCGAACCTCGTGCCCGGCCGCGGTACCGCGACGCCGGTCCTCGTCGAGGGCCTCCGCGAGCCCGTGGACGCGAAGGCCGCCCCGGCCGACGCCGCCCGCCGGCACCTCGCCGCGCACAAGAGCCGCTACAAGATCCCCCGGGCGGGCAGCGATCTCACCCCCCTGGCGACCACCACCACCGGCCGTACCGGTGAGACCGTCCGGTTGCAGCAGAGGTACCGCGGCGTCGACGTCCTGGGCGGACAGTACGTGGTGCGCATGCAGAAGCGGGACGGCAAGCGCGTGGTCACAGGCACGTCAGGGCACTACTTCACCGCCCTGCGCACCGACGTCACCCCGCAGATCGGCGAGGACCTCGCGGTCCGGCGCGCCGTCGCGGCCACGGCCCGCCGGCTGAACGGCGTCCTCGACAAGAGCCGGGCTCCGCGCGCGGAGGACGACGCCGCGACCACCGGCCTGACCGGCGAGGCGAAGGGCCTGGTGGTCCTGCCGAAGGGCGCCGGCGTCCTCGCCTACCGCGTCACGGTGCGCGGCACGGCTCCCGGCACCGGCGCCCCGGTCGTGGAGGAGGTGTACGTCGACGCCCGCTCCGGCTACCCCGTGCTCCAGTACAGCGCGCTGAAGACGGTCGCCGCGCCCGCGGCCCGTACCGTCGGCGAGACCGCCGAGGGCCCCACCGCGGACGCCCCGCCGCCGGTGCCCGCGGGCCTGGTCCCCGAGACCGGGTCGGGGACCAGGCTGAGCGGCGCCGCGACCGCGCTGGACGTCGCCTACGACCCGTCCACCGCCACCTACCTCCTGGCCGACGCCGGCCGCATGCGGGCCACCACCAAGAACCTCCTGGCCACCTGGGACGCGCGCGGCACGTCGGTCTCGGAGGCCTCGGGCAGGTGGCCGACCGGCATCAAGATGTTCTCGTCCCCGACCACCGCGTTCGGCGCCGTCGCGACCGACTCCGGTGCCGTGGACGCGCACTGGAACGCGGGCCGGGTCTACGACTACTTCAAGAACAGCCACGGGCGGGACAGCCTCGACGGCGCCGGGATGACCGTCAACTCGCTGGTCGGCGTGACGTACTACGGCCTGCCGTACGTCAACGCCTTCTGGGACGGCACCAAGATGGTGTACGGCAGCGGGGACGACGAGTTCAAGCCGCTGTCGGCCGACACCGACGTGGTCGGCCACGAGATGACCCACGGGGTCGTGGAGCACTCCGCGAACCTCGTGTACGCCGGCCAGTCCGGCGCGCTCAACGAGGCCATCGCCGACTACTTCGGCAACGCGATCGACGTCACCGCCAGCGGTACGCCGATGGGCGACCCCGCCGCGGGCCTGATCGGCGAGGACCTGTGCCGTACCAAGGCGGCCGCGGACTGTGCCCTGCGCAACCTCAACGACGGGGCCACGACCTCGAAGAGCTTCCTGGGCGTGTCGTTCGCCACCGACAACGGCGGCGTCCACCTGAACTCGACGATCTTCTCGGGCGCGCTGTGGGACATGCGCGAGGACCTCGGCGGGCAGCTGGCCGACCGGATCGTGTACAAGGCCCTCACCGAGTACATGACGCCGATCGACGGGTTCACCGAGGCCCGCAACGCGGTGCTCGCCGCGGCCAGGGCCCTCGGCGTGACGGCCGCCCAGCAGAACACGGTCAAGCGCTCGTTCAACGCCCACGGCATCGTCCCGGGCTGGGAGCAGGCCCTGGGCGTGGACAGCGACACCCTCTTCGGCGGGCTGAACACCACCGACTCCGGCGTGGGCGCCGGCGGCGGATGGTGGACGGCCTCGAAGTCCAACGAGGACGGGTCCGAGCCCTACTCCGTCTACGCCGGCCGGCTGGACGGCACCGGCGGCGCCAAGGTGATCAGCCCCAACGACGGCCGCTACCACACCGGCCCGGCGACCGACGGCAGGACCGTGGTCTGGACCGCCTACGGCCCCACCTCGGTCGACATCCTCTCGCGCCCCGTCGCCGGTGGGCCGATCAAGACCCTCTACAGCTCGGTGACGGGCGTCTCCGGCCTGCGGGTGGAGAAGAACACGGTCGTGTTCGAGGAGTACGACTTCTTCGGCGGCCGGCACGTGGGCTACCAGCGGCCCACCGACAAGGCCCCCGTCTTCACCGACGGCCGGAAGTGGAACGTCCTCACGGCGCTGCCCTCCATCAGCGGCAACAGGATCGCCTACGCCAAGCTCTACCCGCAGGGCGGCACCTACCGCCTCGGCGTGGAGGTCGTCGACCTGACCACCGGCAAGGCCGTGCTGGCGGAGAACCTCGAGGAGCCGCAGGGCCTGGGCCAGACCGGCATCAACGGCGAGAAGGTGTTCTGGCTGAGCGACACCGACGACGGCGACGCGGGGCAGCTGACGATCATGAGCGCCGCCCTGGACGGGACCCACGCGGCCGCCGTCAGCAGCGAGCACAAGCCGGGGGCGCTCATCGCCACCGACCTGACGGTCTCGCAGGAGGCGCTGACGGTCGTCGGCCTGACGCCCGACACGCGGTACCGCAACGAGTCGCTGCCCAAGCTCTGGCAGCTGACCACCGACGGCTCCCGCCGCGAGCGCGTCTCCTGCAACCGGGGCGAGCAGAGCTACCCGGCGGCGGGCGCGGGCCGTCAGGTCGTCTGGCTCGACGCGACCACGGGCTCGACGGACCTCGTCGTCCGCGACCGGCCGGCCGGGACCTGCTGACCTGACCGGTGACCCACGGGGGGCGGGACCGGCCCACGGGCCGGGCCCGCCCCCTCGCGCGACGCGACGTGGGAAGAATCCTTTTCTCTCACCACGGGGCATTCGGGTGATCTTCGTCGGGTCATGTCGTATTCGCTGCCTATGATCCACCGTTGTGACAGAGAGTCGGTACGACCGGGTCGCCCAGGACTCGGCTGATGTGGTGATCCTCGGTGCCGGGCCCGCGGGCCTGGTGCTGGGCAACCTCTTACTCCGCGCCGGGATCGACTGCGTCGTCCTGGAACGCGCCGGACGCGAGCACGTCCGGACCAGGGCACGGGCCGGCTTCCTCGCCCCGAACACCGTGCGCGTCCTGGAGCGCAACGGTCTGGACGAGGGACTGCGCCGGCGCGGACAGCAGCACGGGGTGTGCGAGTTCCGCACCGAGGACGGCCGCTTCCGCCTCGACTACACGAACCTCGGACGGCGCGAGCCGCACACCGTCTACCCCCAACAGGACCTGGTCGCCGACCTCCTGGCGGACTACCTCGACGCCGGCGGCCGGATCGACTTCGAGACCGAGGCCCTCGCCGTCCGCGACGCGGACGGCCCGACCCCCGCGGTGACGGTACGCGACCGCGACGGACGCCCCGCGCGCTGGCGGGCCCGGTACGTCGCCGCCTGCGACGGCCGCCACGGGGCCGGGCGGGGCTCGCTCCCGCCGGGCGCGGTCCGTTGCCACCACCGCGACCACGGTGTCTCCTGGCTCGGCCTGCTCGCCGAGGCGCCACCGAGCCTGGACGCCGTCGGCTACGCCGTCCACCCGCGCGGATTCGCCGGCCACATGGCGCGCTCCCGTGAGATCACCCGCTACTACCTGCAGTGCGAACCCGGCGCCGGCACCGACGCGTGGAGCGAGGACGCGATCTGGGACGAACTCGCCGTGCGCATGGGAGCGGCCCGCTACGGCCCGCTGCTGCGCGGCCGGATCGTCCAACGCTCCGTCGTCCGCCTCGAGTCCGACGTGCTGGAACCGTTGCGCCACGGCAACCTGTTCCTGGTCGGCGATGCCGCCGCGCTGATCAGTCCGTCCGCCGCCAAGGGCGCCAACCTCGCGGTGCTGGGAGCCGAGGTCCTCGCCCTCGCCCTCACCGACGCCCTCGCGCACGGGCGGACGGAACCCCTGGAGCACTACTCGCAGCGGTGCCTGGCCCACATCTGGCGCGCGCAGGAGTTCTCGCACTGGATGATCCGCCTGCTCCACGGCACCCCGGACTCCGAGGAGTCCGCCCCCTTCCAGGAGGGCCTGCGGCGCGCCCGCATCGCCGCACTGCGCACCTCGCGCGCCCAACAGGACTGGTTCGCCGAGAACTACGTCGGCGTCTGAGCGTCCGCGCCCACGTCCCGGCGCCGCCCGCCGGCTCCCCGCGCGCTCCCGCCGCCCTCCGGGCACCCTCCCGCTCCCTCCCGCACCGCCGGTGCCGTTCCCCGACCCTTCCCGCGCCCGCCCGCGCACCTCACGGCACCCTTCTCGCACCCCGTCCTTCCGTTGCTCCCCGTCATCGACCCCAGCACCCCGGCCCGGTCCACCCCGGCCCGGCCACGCCCGGGCCTGCCAGGGGCTGCCCAAGCCCGCCACCGGCCCCGGCAGTTCCCCTTCTTCGAACACGGACAGTGAATGCACACCATGCGCCCCTCCGCCCTGCCCGCGACCGCACCACCGGCGCCGAGCGACGCCGCCACCGACTTCGCCGCCACCGGCGTGGCCGCCGACGTCGTCGCCGACGACGTGGCACGACTGGACGCGACGGCCCGGTTCGTCCGGGCGCAGGACACCGCCGTCCTGCTCTCCCTCGTCCTGCCCGGCCTCGACGGCCCCGAACTGCGGGCGCTGACCGACCGGTGCCGCTTCGCGCACGCCGCCGTGCTCGTCTTCCCGCCCGACGAGGGCACCCTCCGCTCCGAGCTCGCCGCCTGCGGCCTGAGCACCGAGGCCGAGGCGCTGCCCAGCGTCGTGGTCCGCCGGCGCCTGGCCGCCCGCCACCGCCGCGAGCCCGCAGAACTCGACGTAAGGATTCTCCGGCCCCAGGTCCACGGCCCCGCCGGAGAGGACCGCGCGGTCGAGGTCTTCGCACTGACCGTGCCACCGGGTTCCGCGCTGTCCCGGATCGCCGCCGAGGAACGCGCCTTCGCACACGAGGCGCACCTCGCCTTCGACGTCGTACGACCCGATCCCCTGGTCCTGCGCGGGCTGCTGGCCGGTTTCGCGCGCCACGGCGCGGCGCCCGACGGCGGCGGCTACAACCCGCACGAGGACGGGACCGTGTTCTACTTCACCGCCCCCGCCGCCACGAGGACGGCGTACCGGCGCGTGGAGCTCTACGCCGGGGGTGACCATCGCGACGTGCTCGCCGAGCACCTGGCCCAGCACCCCGCCCAGGGCGGCGCGCGGCGCCCGGACCAGGTCCTTCCGGACCGCCCCCGTCCCGACCGCCCCCGTCCCGACCGCCCCCTTCCTGACCAGGCCTTTCCCGACCAGGCCCGTCGGGACCAGGCGCGGTCGGACGGTACCGAGCCGGCGGAAACGCTCCTGCGCCTCATGACCGGCGCCTGGACCACGCAGGCCCTGGCCGCCTGCGCGCGCCTGCGGCTGCCGGAGGCCATGGACCGCCGCACCGGCGCCACCGTCGAGGAGCTGGCCCGCACCGTCGGCGCCCATCCGCAGAGCCTGGCGACACTCCTGCGCTACCTCGACATGCTGGGGGTCGTCAGCGAAGGCCCGGACGGATTCCGCCTCACCGGCGCCGGCGCGCTCCTGCACGGGGAGGCCCCCGCCTCGATGCGGCCCCTGGCACTGATGTACGGGGGACCCTTCTACCAGTCGTTCGTCCACCTGGCCCACACCGTGCGCACCGGACAGCCCGGCTTCGAGTACCTCTACGGCGAGAACCACTTCGACTACTTCGCCCGCCACCCCGAACTCGCCGCCCTCTTCGACCAGTCCATGGCGTCGAGCGCCGCCCTCTTCGACCCCCTGCCCGCCCACCCGGTCCTCACGGCCGCCGCCACCGCCCCCGGGCCCGCACGCACCGTCGTCGACGTGGCCGGCGGCACGGGGGAACTCCTGGCCCGCGTCCTGACCGCCCACCCCACCCTGCGCGGCGTCCTCCTCGAACGCGCCGAGGTGCTCGAAGCGGCCCGTACCCGGCTGGCCGCCGCGGGCGCCGAGGGCCGCTGCGCCTTCCGGGCGGGCGACTTCGCGGACGTACCCCCCGGCGGTGACGTCTACGTCCTCTCCCGCGTCCTGCACGACTGGGACGACGACCGGTGCCGCAGCATCCTCCGGCACTGCGCCGACGCCATGCCCGCGCACGCCGACCTCCTCGTCGTCGAACGCCTCCTGCCCCGCGACGGCGGACCGTCACTGGCCACCGCCTGGGACCTGCACATGATGTGCAACACCGGCGGCCGGGAGCGCACCGCGGACCACTACGCCCGGCTGCTGGAGGACTGCGGACTCGGCTACGTCGGACACACGCCGCTCCCGCTGGGCGCCCACGCGCTGCACGCCCGCAGATCCTGACCCGCCGCCTCCGGCAGGGCCCGCCCCGGGGCACGGCCGGGCGACGACCGCCGTAACCACACCGGGGCGTCAAGCGGTCGGTCACGCTGCTCGCCGCAGGTGCAGCACGTAGTCGGCGGTGAGGGCGACGGTGCGGTCGGCGTCGTGCGACAGGTCGGTCAGGGCCCGGGCGGCGGCGGGGCCGGGGATGTCGGCCAGCGCCTGCGCCAGCCGCAGCCGGGCCGACGGCGCCGCGGAGCCGTGGCCGAGGCGGTCGACCAGTCCGCTGACGATGCGTTCCGCGAGTGCGGGATCGACAGCCAACGCGCCCAGCGCGTCGGCCGCTTCGACGTCCCCGGTCGGTTCGGCGACCATCTCGGTCAGGGTGGGGACGGCGTCGGCCAGCCCCCGCGCCGCCAGCGCCACCGCCGCGCGCCGGCGGCAGACCGGGTCGGTGTCGGTGAGGACGTCCCGCAGCAGTGCCGTCGTGCCCTCGCCGGGGAGTTCGGCGAGGGCCCGCACGGCGCGTCGACGCACCTCGGCGGCCGGCGACGTCAGCGCCTGCGCCAGCAGGGGCAGTGCGGCATCTCCGGAGCGGGCCAGGGCCCAGCGGACCGCTCCGGCGACGTTGGGGTCCTGCTCGCCGAGCGCGGCTTCGACCAAGGCCTCCACCGGCACCCCGCCCCCGGCCCCTCCGGCGGCGGACAGGACCGCGCGCTGCCGTCTGGCCGGGTCGTCCGAGTCAAGGGCGTGCAGGAGCGCGACGGTACGCAGGACGTCCTCCCAGCCGGCCGGGTCCGCGGCGCCGATCCGCTCGAGCCGGGTCAGCAGCTCCGTCTCGGCCGCGATGCGCTCACGGGTCCGGCCCACCAGGGTCTCGATCAGCTCCGCGGGCTCGAAGCCGGGATCGTCCAGCGCCCGCGCGACGTCCCGCAGCGACAGTCCCAGCGACCGGAGGCTCTCGATGTGGAAGATGCGCCGGATGTCCTCGCCCGAGTACTCCCGGTAGCCCGCCCCCGTGCGCTCCGTCGGCCGCAGCAGCCCGAGCGACTCGTAGTGGCGCAGCATCCGGGCGCTGACCCCGGACCGCTGCGCCACCTCACCGATCAGCACGTCCCGCTCACTCCGCCCGCCACCCCGCGCGTCACGCCTCGCGGCACCCCTGTGGTCACCCGCTCGCCACCCCTCTTCTCACGTCTGCTTCAGGCCCCCGTCACTCCTCCGGCGCCGACGGGCCCAGGGCCACGATCCTCTTGGCCTCCTCGAGGGCGGAACCGAACCCGGCATCAGGGTCGCGCATCAGATGCTGCGTGGCGATCGCGTGCCGACGCACTCCAGCGGCCGGATCCGACCGCGCGGCGCGCAGGACGGGCCCGGCGACGGCCTCACCGAGGGCCGCCAGTGCCCGGCTCAGGCTCAACTGCGTCTGGTGCCCGCCGCGTCCGAGTCGGGTCGCCAGTACCTCGGCCAGCGCGGCCGCGCCGTCCTCGGGCACCAGGACGACCGCCGCCCGCCAGGCACTGCGCGCCACTTCGTCGTCGGCGTCGGTCAGCAGCTCCCGTGTGATCGCCGGCCACGCCCGCCGGTCCCCGATCTTCGACAACGTGTGCAGGGCCTGACTGCGTGCCTGCGCGCGCTGCGAGCCGAGCGCGTCGATCAGCCCGGGGACCGTCACCGATGCCGCATGCCGGGTCAACGCCCACGTCAGCATCTCCCGCACCTGGAAGTCGGGCTCGACCGCACACCGCTCGATCAGTACGCCGACCCAGCGGGAGTCCGGGGCCGAGCCCAGGGCGAGGGCCGCCCGCAGCCGTACGGACGCAACGGCGCTCTCCAGCCCTTGGAGCGCGCGCACGGCCTTGACTTCCTCTGCCCGAATGATCACCGGGACCACCTCCTGGGCAGCACTGAAGACCTTGCCACCGTGTCAAGGTCAAGCCGCACGGCCCCCGCGAGCGGCACGCGGCCCCCGCGAGCGGCATGCGGCCGCCGCCACGGCCGCGTGCAGGGGCACCCGACTCCCGGCCAGGGCCCCGGAGGCAGGTGCGCGCCCCGCTTCGCGTGCCGGACCGGCTACCCCGTGGCCACCACCGGGCCGGCGGTGATCTGCGGAGGGTTGGGCAGCAGGGAGGCGAGGTTGTCCCTGACGAAGTCCGCCGCCCTCTTGACCGACTCGTCGGCTCCGGCGTGGTCCTCGAACACACTGGTCGAGAGCATCACCCCGTCGCCGGCGTCGATCCAGTAGTAGGCAACGAATCCGGGGACCTGGCGCAGGAGGGGGACGAACCCCTCCGCCACGAGGCGTCCCGCCTCGGCAGGATCGGTCACCCCTTCGTACCGGCGCACGACTGCGTACACGATTGATCTCCTTCGCGGTCCCGAGGTCCTCTGGTGCGAGAGGACATACCCGCCCCCGTGACCGTGCCGCTCGCGGGGAGGGGGAAGCCACTCGGAAGGGGGCACCGGGGCTCCGGACCGGGCCGTGCGGGTGGCCGGGAACATCTCGGGGTGGTTGACCGTTCATCCAGGTGTGGGTACGGGAAGGGACTGTGTCCCCGGGCCCGACCGTAGCCTGCGGGGAAGATCGTTCGGCTGAAGCCCCGCAGTGCCCCTTCGCCGTGAGGCGACCACCCTTCCCGGTGCCCACACCGTTTGACCGCCCCGACAGGCTTCCCCCCCTGCCGGTCGGGGCCCGGCCCCGACCAGGCCCACCCCCCCCGGGCCGGTCGGGGCCCTTTACGTCCGAGGCTCCCGCGCACGCCTCCCGGCGGCGGCGCATTGGGCGCGGCTCACTTGCGATGCCGTCGGCGCTGTCGGCGTGGGCCAGCGAGACCACCTGCTGCGGGGCGGAGGCGGGGGCCGCCATCGCGGTCGCCGGCAGGGCGATGCCGCCACCGATCAGGGCCACGGAAGCGCCGGCCAGGACGATACGACGGGACAGGATGCGCTCGAACATCGGAATTCTCCACTCGGTATGTCGGGAAGGGGAGGTGAAAACCGCCCTCCTTTTCTGACCTGAGGGAGATTTTCTGCCCCCGTTTTCCGGATGTTTTCTCCGGTGAGGGCGTACTTCAAATAAACCCCACCCGTGCGCCACCGTCACGCCACTGGAATACGGGACTTGACAGACCGCTCCCCGGGGGTCGAGGTCCGGCAGGGGTGGGCGTACAGGCGACCGGCCTCGCGGGTGGCCGGTACCTCGCCCATGCTGGGAGGTGGGGCGACGTCGGCCCGGAGCCCGTCCTTCGGAGAGGCGCGAACGGGCTGCCCGAGAGGAGGAAGCCGTGGGTGTGCGAAGGAGGCTCGGCCTCGTCCTGAGCGTGGCTGTCCTGGCCGGCGCGAGCGCAGTCGGTGCTGCCACCGCCCAGTCCGCCACGCCGCCGCCCATCACCAGGGAAGCCTGCACGGTCGCGGGCGGACAGATCTCGACGGTGCCCGGCGGGGGCGCGATCTGCGCGCTGCCCGACGGGAGCAGGCAGCCGATCGCCTGACGGCCCCATCGCCCGGAGGCGGCCGCCTACCGCAGGCAGGAGCGGCGGATGCGGGAGAGGACTACCTCTCCCGCATCCGCCGCTCCTGCGTCGTGGACCTTCTGCGGCCCCGCCCCCGCGACGAGGGGGCGGGGGCGGGGCGGCAGAGCGGTCCTCCTGCTACTTGCCGAGCTTGGCCTTGAGTTCCGCCTTGGCCTGCTTCTTGATGTCCTTCTTGGAGACGGTGCCGCCGGTGCCGGTGGCGTCGCCGCTGACGGAGGTGGCGTCGCCGGTGTTCACGGCGTCGGCGCTGGCGTCGCCGCCCGTGGCGTTGCCCGTGATGATCGTGCACTTGTTCTTGCAGGTGTTGCCGCCGGTGTTGGCGTTGCCGCCGGTGGCGGTGCCGCCGACGGTGGTGTTCTCGGCGTTGGAGTCGCCGC
>NZ_JOGB01000098.1 GCF_000719335.1 Streptomyces sp. NRRL S-87 | reverse complement strand
TGCAGGGGGGACCCTGTGGGAGAGTAGGACGCCGCCGAACAATCATTGTGGGAAAGCCCCGCACCTTCTGGTGCGGGGCTTTTCTGCGTTTACCGGCCGTGAGCCGGCCGCCTAGGATCTCTTCATGGATCATGTGATTCGCGCCGTGCGCGCAGACGAGTGGAAGAAGGTCAAGGAGCTGCGGCTGGAGGCCCTGCGGGACCCCGCGGCCCGGCTCGCTTTCCACGAGACGTACGAGGAGGCCTCGGCCCAGCCGGACCTGTTCTGGCAGGAGCGCACCGAGCGGGCCGCCGACAGCGACGCCGTACGGCAGTTCGTCGCCGAGGGCCCCGACGGGGTCTGGCACGGCACCGTGACCGTCCTCGTCGAGCCCGCCGGCGTGCCGACGCTGCTCGGGGACGGCGAGCCCGCGCAGGACCAGGCGGTGATCGTCGGCGTCTTCGTACGGCAGGAGAGCCGGGGCACCGGTCTGATCGAGGGCCTCTTCGAGGCCGCCGTCGGCTGGTGCTGGGAGCTGCGGGAGCCGGCGCCCGTACGCGTGCGCCTGTACGTCCACGAGGACAACCACCGGGCCGTCGGCTTCTACCGGCGCTTCGGCTTCGAGCCCACCGGCGTCACCGCCCCCGCCCCCACCGACCCGGCGGAGAGGGAACTGGAGCACGTCCTCGTCCGCTGAGCGGTCGCGCCGCGGGACGTACGGGCCCCCGGGAGGGCCGGCGGCTCAGAGGAGGGCTTCGGAGGCGAGGGCGGGCCAGCGGGAGCGGGCCTGCTCGCGGCTGCGGAGGAGGGCCAGTACGGGGAGGGCCGCCGGTCCGGAGTCGGCGAGGAGCTCCGGGAGTTGGGGGATCGGGGCCACCGCCGCCACGTCGTCTAGGACCAGCGTGAGTGGTGGGCCGAGCCGACCGGCGGATGACCGTACGGCCACGCGGCGGCCGTACTCGACCACGCTTGACGCGAGTGCGGTGAGCAGGGGCATCGCTCCGGGCGAGGTCCGGGGATCCTCGACTGGCTCACCCACCAGGTAGAGGGTGCCCCCCTCGTCGGCGAATGATGCGAGCGTGAGCGAATCCGTTCGATTCGGTGTGCAGGACTCGCGGATGTGGATCGAGGAGAGGGCGGACAGGGCCCGGGCGGTGAGCTCCTGGGCGATCTCGCGTCGCTCGGGGTGGGCGGTGAGCGCGTTCTCGAGTTCACCGGCCGTGCCCGGGGCGGCCTTGGGGTGGGTGCGCAGGATGCGTACGGGCTCGTGCGCGGCGGAGCCGAGGGCCCAGCGGTGCAGCTGCTTGAACGGGCGGTCGTCGAGGGCGGCCGCGTGGAGCCAGCTGCGCAGGAGCGTTTCCGCCGTGTCGGCGACGGCCGCGTCGATGCGGGACTGCGGGCGTACGGGTGCCAGCAGCGCGATGGCGCGCGAGGCGGCCGTGTCGCGGTCGGTGCAGCCGGTGCCGGGGTGCCAGTGCATGCGGGCCGGGGTGTCGCACAGGTGCGAGGGGTCGTAGAGGAGGACGGGGCCGAGTTTGGCCCGGGCGTCCTTGGTCTCGGCCCACAGGGCGGGGGAGGACGTCACGACGAGTACGGCCCCCTCGGCCTCCGCGATCCGGTGGGCCGCGGCGCGGCGGCGGTCGGCGGGGGCGGCGTAGGCGAGGCGGGCGCCGGGGGCCGGGTCGGCGTGGGGTGCCACGGGCTGCGGGTGGGCGGACTGCGGGTCGGCGGACCGCGGGTCGGCGGGAGCCGTGCTGCGGGGGGCGTAGCCGAAGCCGTAGCGGTAGGCGTCCTGGGTGGGCTCGGAGCGCGGGGCGGGCGGTTCCCGGCGCGGGGTGGGGGCCGGGGCCGCCGGTTCGGGGGCCGGGGCCGGTTCGGTGGCCGGGTCAGCCGGGTCAGCCGGGGCGGTGGGTACGGGGACGTGGTCCGCGTCCGGTGCGGCGGCGGTGGGGGCGTCGGAGGTGCGGGGTGCGGATGGGCGTACCGCCGCGGGCTCGGGCGAGGTGCGGGCGGGGGGCTCGACGGGGCCGGGGCCGGGGCCAGGGCCGGGGTCGTGGGTGGGGGCGGGCACCGGGTCCTTGGGGTGCTGCCGCTCTGCGCGGATGCGGGCGCGGCGGGCCTTGGTGCGGGCCAGGACGCCGATGGCGAAGACCGTCAGGACGAACAGCACCAGCAGTTCGCTGACGAGGATGCCCCAGAACAGCCCCCAGCCCGACAGGGCCGCCGGATCGGTGTGGGGCCAGGCGCGGGCCAGGTCGTGCGGGGCGGTGAGCAGGGCGTGCAGGGCCATGGGCGTGCGCGTGAAGGTGACTCCCGCCGGCCATGCGCCGCGCGCGAAGAGCGCGGCGAGGCCGGTGGCCGACCACACCATCACGGTGAGGCCCAGGAGGAAGGCGAGCAGGCCCACGAGCAGGGCGTCCGGGATGCCCCGGGTCTGCTCCCGGGCGGGTGCGCGCCGTTCCTGGCCGTACCGTTCCCGGTCGTCCCGCGCCACGTCAGGCCACCGTGGATTCCGCGGATTCGCCGTTCCTGTGGCGTTCGATGAGCATCGCTCTCTCCTCCGCTTCGCGTTCGGCGGCGAGGACGTCCTCGGGGAGCGCCGGTTGGGGTGCCGAGGACTCTGTCATGGCCCGGTCCGTGAAGACAAGGGGCCGTTCCGCTTCCGTGATCAGGTGTTTCACCACCTGGACGTTGCCGTTCACGTCCCATACGGCGATGCCCGGGGTGAGGGTCGGGATGATCTCCACGGCCCAGCGGGGCAGGCCGAGGACGCGGCCGGTGGCGCGGGCCTCGTCCGCCTTCTGGGCGTAGATGGTCCGGGTGGAGGCCATCTTGAGGATGGCCGCCGCCTCCTTCGCCGCGGCGCCGTCGACGACGTCGGAGAGGTGGTGGACGACGGCGACGAAGGACAGGCCGAGCCGGCGCCCGAACTTCAGCAGCCGCTGGAACAGCTGTGCGACGAAGGGCGAGTTGATGATGTGCCAGGCCTCTTCGACCAGGAAGATGCGTTTCTTCCGGTCCGGGCGGATCCAGGTGTGCTCGAGCCAGACGCCCACGATCGCCATCAGGATCGGCATGGCGATCGAGTTGCGGTCGATGTGGGACAGGTCGAAGACGATCAGCGGCGCGTCGAGGTCGATGCCGACCGTGGTCGGGCCGTCGAACATGCCGCGCAGGTCGCCGTCGACCAGCCGGTCCAGGACGAGGGCGACGTCCAGGCCCCAGGCGCGGACATCGTCTATGTCGACGTTCATGGCCTCCGCGGACGCGGCCTCCGGGTGGCGCAGCTGCTCGACGATGTCCGTGAGGACCGGCTGGCGGTCCAGGATCGTCTCGTTGACGTACGCGTGCGCCACCTTGAGCGCGAAGCCGGCGCGCTCGTCGAGGCCGTGGCCCATCGCCACCTCGATGATGGTGCGCAGCAGCGCGAGCTGCCCGGTGGTGGTGATGGCCGGGTCGAGGGGGTTGAGGCGGATCCCGCCGTCGGCGGCGGCGACGGGGTCGAGGCGGATGGGAGTTATTCCCAGCTCCTGGGCGATCAGGTTCCACTCGCCGACGCCGTCCTCGCCCTGGGCGTCGAGGACGACGACCTGGCGGTCGCGGAAGCGCAGCTGGCGCAGGACGTAGGTCTTCTCCAGCGCGGACTTGCCGTTGCCGGACTCGCCGAGCACCAGCCAGTGCGGGGCCGGGAGCTGCTGCCCGTACAGCTGGAAGGGGTCGTAGATGTAGCCCTTGCCGCTGTAGACCTCGCGGCCGATGATGACGCCGGAGTCGCCGAGGCCGGGGGCGGCGGTGGGCAGGTAGACGGCCTGGGCCTGGCCGGTGGAGGTACGGACCGGCAGCCGGGTCGTCTCGACCTTCCCGAAGAGGAAGCTGGTGAAGGCGTCCGTCAGCGCGGACAGCGGATCTCGCATGGCGGGTCTGCCCTCCAGCTAGCGTCGGATGCCGGTGGCGAACGGCAGGGTGTTGACGAACGCGCGGTGGTGCTCGCGGTCGCACCACTCCAGCTTCAGGTACGACTTGCCCGCCGAGGCCCGGATGGTCCGCTTGTCGCGGGCGAGGGCTTCGGGAGAACGCGAGGACACCGTGATGTACCCGACCAGGTTGACTCCCGCCGCACCGCTGGCGAGATCTTCACCCCTCTGGTCGAGCCGGCCGTGGGCGGCGATGTCGCGGGGGTCGACCGTGCGGTTCATCTTGGCGGCACGGGAGGCCTCGGCCTCGTCGTTGGTCTTCTCCGTGAGCATGCGCTCGATCGCGACCTCGGTGGGTTCGAGGTCCATGGTGACGGCGACCGTGCGGATCACGTCCGGGGTGTGGACCAGGAGCGGGGCGAGGAAGTTGACGCCGACCGGGGTCATCGGCCACTCCTTGACCCACGCGGTGGCGTGGCACCAGGGGGCGCGGGTCTGGGACTCGCGGGTCTTGGCCTGGAGGTAGGTGGGTTCGACGGCGTCCAGCTCGGCCGGCCAGGCGTTGCGCTTGGTCATGGCCTGGATGTGGTCGATGGGGTGGTCCGGGTCGTACATGGAGTGCACGAGGGAGGCGAGCCGGCCCTGGCCCAGCGGCTGGCGGACGCGGATGTCGGCCTCGGCGAGGCGGGCGCAGATGTCGGTGAGCTCGCGGGCCATGACGACGGCGAGGCCGGCGTCCCTGTCGAGGCGGCGGCCCTTCTGGGGGGTGGCGGCGCGGGCCATGGCGTGCGCCTCGGCGGCCAGCTCGCGGGTGTAGTGCATGCAGGCGACGAGGTAGGCGCGGTGCTGCTCGCTGGAGGTGGAGACCATGGACTGCAGCTGGTCGTACGAGTCGCGGAGCCAGCCCGGGGCGTGCGCGTCGCCGCGCTGGGCGACGTCCTTGGCGTGCGCGTCGGGGTCGGCGGGCAGGGTGCGGGCGAGCATCTGCAGGCGGGTGACGAAGCCGTCGCCGTTGGCCACGTGCTTGAGGAGGGTGCCGAACCGGTCGACGAGGGCCTCCTGGTCCTCGCTGTCGCGCAGGCCGACGCCCGGGCCCTCGATCTCGATGGCGGCGGTCACGGTGCGCCGGTCGGCGTGCAGCAGGACGGCGATCTCGTCGGGGCCGAAGGGGGCGGCCAGCCAGCTGATCCGGCCGATGCCGGGCGGCGGGCCGACCTCGATCTCGCGGCCGTCGCCGCGGGTGCCGGCCTCCATGGCGGTCGAGCGGTACGTGGTGCCGCGCCGCAGCGTGCGCTTGTAGCTGCGGTTGATCTCGAACCACTTGTAGAAGGTGCGGTGCCGGTAGGGCACGTAGACGGCGGCCAGGGCGATGACCGGGAAGCCGGCGAGGCAGACGATGCGGAGCATCAGGTTGGGGACGAGCAGTCCGCTCATCATCCCGAGGAACGCGCCGAAGACGATCAGCGCGATCTCGCCGGTCTCGCGGTTCTTGCCGACGATCGCGTTCGGCCGGGCGCGGCCGATGAGATACGTGCGGCGGGGCGCGACCGGGTGGATCTGATGGGACTGGGTCGTCAACGCCCGTCACCTCCTGTGCCTGTGCCGGTGGTCCTGCTGGTGTGCGGGGTGCTGACTCCGGAGCTGCGCGGCGGGGGTGCGGCGGAGGGGACAGTTCCGCCGCCGACCCCGGTCCCGCCGGAGGAGCCCCGGCTGCTGTGGGCCGCCACGCCGCCGGAGAGCGGGTTGGCGGGGCGGGCTTCGCCGCCGCCGGGGCGGTGGGCGCCGCCGCGGCTGCTGTGGGTCTTGATGCCCTGGGAGACGAGGGAGGCCGGGGAGCTGATGACGGCCGCGGCCTGGGCCCCGTCGGTGGCCTGCTTGCGGTTGGTGCGGGCGGCGGAGATCTCGTCGCCGAAGCCGGGTACGAAGCGGTAGATCATCGCCGAGGCGAAGATCGCCAGGAGGATGATGGCGAGGCCCGAGACGACGGCGGAGAACGCGTCGGGGCCGTCGTCGCCGGCGAGCGCTCCGGCCAGGCCCAGGACGATGACGATGACCGGTTTGACGAGGATGACCGCGATCATGATCCCGGCCCAGCGCCGGACGTGCCCCCACATGTTCCGGTCGACGAGGCCGGCGTACACGGCGGTGCCCAGCAGCGCGCCGACGTAGAGGAGGGCGGCCCGGATGACCAGCTCCAGCCAGAGGACGCCGGCGGCCAGCACGGTGACGAGGGCGACGACGATCAGCATGACCGGTCCGCCGCCGATGTCCTCGCCCTTCTTGAGGGCCTCGGCGAAGGACCCGAAGAACACGTCGGTGTTGCCGCCCGCCCCGCTGGCGACGGCCTCGGTGACGCTGTCGGTCGCCGAGACCACGGTGTAGAGGATCAGGGGCGTGAAGGCGGAGGCCAGGACGGTCAGCCAGAGGAAGCCGATGGCCTCGGAGAGGGCGGTGGTCAGGGGGACGCCGCGGATGGCGCGCTTGGCGACGGCCAGCAGCCACAGGACCAGGGTCAGGACGGTCGAGGCGGCGAACACGACGGCGTACTGGCGCAGGAAGGCGGCGTTGGTGAAGTCGACGGTGGCGGTGGACTTCACCGCGCCGCTGAGCTTGCCGACGATCCATGCGCCGGCGTCGGCGCAGCCCTTGGCGAGGGAGGAGAGGGGGTCGAGGCTGTCGCCCGGGCCGCCCGGCACCTGTCCGGGCGGTGGTGCGGTCACCTTGCCACCGGGGAGATTGCCCTCGCAGACGAGCCGGACCTGGCCCCGGAGCAGTCGGCACTGCTCGGGCGGCGTGGTGGCGGCCGGGCTGGCGTCAGGGGTGGGTGCGGCCGAGGCGCGGGCGGCGAAGAGGAGGACTGCGGCTTGCACCGCGCCGAGGGTGCCGAGAAGCTTGGGGAGGCCGCCGGGCGTGCGGGGGCTACCGGGCATAGGTGAACCCTCCGAATTCGTTGACAGCCCCGGCGATGTCACCGGAACTGGAGACCGGGTTGTCGCCAGTGACTGGGGTGGGGCCGGTGCGCTGGGAGGTGTTGAGCACCTTCCAGTCGGACCCGTTCCACTTCAGCTTCACGGTGAGCGTGTACCAGGCACTGGTGACTGGCTTGGTGGACTTCTCTCCTGTGAGGCCGAACAGCTCAAGACACCACACGTCGACGTCGGCGGCGGTGTCCGAGTAGCGCAGCACCTTGGCGCCGACGGGCGAGGTGCGGCTGACGAAGGTGGCGCCGGCCGGGGCGGTGCCGTTGGCGGTGAGGCCGATCTGCTCGAAGAGGCCGCTGGTGTACGTGGCGTCGTACGCGGACTGGAGCCCGGCCGCGCTGCCCTCGTCGGCGACGGCGGCGAGGATGCGGTGTCGGCGCGGGGTCTCGTACATGGCTTCCGAGCCCAGGACGACGGCGTAGTTGGCCGCCGCCGACTGGGCGCCCTGCTCGGTGTGGCCGAAGCCCATGGGCACGTCGTTGTGCCGGCCGGCCACGGGGCGCTCGCCGGTGGGGGCGGTGGCGGAGGTGACCGGGGCCTTGGCGTCCGAGGGGCCGTCGGACTTCTTGCCGCCGCCGCCCTGGTTCGCGAACGCGATGGCGGCGACGAGCAGGACGACGACCCCGACGACGGTCACGAGGCCGCGCGAGGACCGGGCGGGCTTGCGGCCAGAGCCGTAGGGGTCGCCGCCGGGGGCGTCGGGCAGGCGGGTGCGGGTCTGGCCCGTGCCGCCGACCCGGGTGCCGTCGTCGTAGCCGTACCCGTCGTCGTACCGCTCCTGCCCCGCGCCGTAGCCCGTGTCCTGGCTCATGCCGCGCCCGCCCCCTCAGCCGTGTCGGCGTACGACGGTAGCCGTGCTGGTTCCCGCATGGGCGCGGAGTGGTGAGTCGTCATCAGGAAACGCAACCTCAGCCAGTGGGCGGACGGGCAGGCGGAAGGGGGCGGGGGTCGGGGTCGGGTCGGGTGCCGGGCTGGGTGGCGTACGGGAGGGGGCGCGGGCCGCGCGGGCGCGGACCGCTAGGGGGCGCTCAGACCGCCATCCCGTACACGATGGTGAACAGGGTGCCCAGCGATCCGATGATGAAGACGCCGGTCAGGCCTGCCACGATGAGGCCCTTGCCCTGTTCGGCGCTGAAGGTGTCGCGCAGCGCGGTGGCGCCGATGCGCTGTTTGGCGGCGCCCCAGATGGCGATGCCCAGGCAGAGGAGGATGGCCACGGCCATGACCACCTCGATCATGACCTTCGCTTCGTTGCCGAGACTGCCGAACGGGCCCCAGTTCGGGGCGATTCCGCCGATGATGGTGGTGATGTCGCCTTTTTCGGCCGCCAGGATCATGTAACTCACCGCCCCTGTTGGGTAGTTCCGTCAGCCCGTGCCCGTCGGCAGGGGTCACGCTCTATCTTCGCTGATGAAACCGCCGTAGTAGGTCGACTTGGCGGCTCTCTTTGCCCGGAGTCTCCCGGAAGTCCTCCCCGGTACCTTTCCCGGAGTCCGTGCGGAGCCGTCCCGGAGGCGTCCCCGAGTGGTCCCGGAGTCGTCCCGGAGTCGTCCCGGGGTCTTCCCCGGGTCTGGCCCGATTGCCGACCCGTGGCGCCCTGACCTGGGGCAGGGCCGGTTGGGTGCGAAAGTCCGGATGATCACTCTGTGTACCACGGGGGGTGGCGCCGGGCAATGACGCGCGAGCCGGGGCAGTGATGTCGCCCGTGCGGGGGAACGATGCACCGGGGCCGTAACCCGTGGCGCGACCGGCGCGCGGAGGTAGCCGGGGCGCCCCCCGGCGTGCGGGGGCGCATGTGAGGGGGCGTGAGGGGCGCACGTGAGGGGGTGTGGGGGGCCGCGAGGGGGCGCACGTGAGGGGTGTGGGGGCCGTGGGGGGAACACGTGAGGGGGGCCGTGAGGGGGCGTCAGGGAGGCTGTGGTCGGGCGGTGTCCGACCCGTGCGGCATGCTCCACCCATGACCGCGATCCCGGGCCCCCGGACCCTGACCGAGTTAGAGGCGGCGCTGCGCGCGTCCTTCGCCGCGGACACCTGCTCCCCCGACGACGTGGAGCGTGCGCCCTGGACCCCGGAGAACCCCGCGTGGGGGCACTGCGACCTCACGGCGCTGCTGGTGCAGGACGTGTTCGGGGGCGACCTGATGGCGGGAAAGGTGTTCCTCGGCGGCGAGCAGCAGGGCTTCCACATGTGGAACCGGCTGCCCGGCGGGGTCGAGCTCGACCTCACCCGGGACCAGTTCCGGCGCGGCCAGGAGGTCAGCCCGGGCTGGGCGCTGCGCGAGCGGCCGCCTGGTCGGCTGCCGCGCCGCTGGGACGAGTACCAGCTGCTGCGTCGCCGCGTGATCGGGCGGCTCGGTCCGCTGCGCGGCGTACTGCACCTCGCCGACGGGCGCCGGCTGTCGTACGTGGACTTCGGCGGGACCGGCCGGCCCGTGCTGGCGCTGCACGGCCACTACCAGGAGGCCGCGTCCTTCGCCCGCCTGGCCCGGGACCTCGGCCCGGAGTGGCGGCTGATCGCGCCGGACCAGCGCGGGCACGGCCACTCCGACCGGGCCCCCGACTACGCGCGCGAGGGGTACGTCGCCGACGCCGCGGCCCTGCTGGAGCACCTCGGGACCGGGCCGGCGGTGGTGCTGGGCCACTCGCTGGGCGGGGTCAACGCGTACCAGCTGGCCGCCCGTCGGCCCGACCTGGTGGCCGCCCTGGTCGTGGAGGACATCGGTGCGGAGGTCGACGCCGACAACTCCTTCGTCCTGGCCTGGCCGCACCGGGCGCCGACCCGGGACGCGCTGCTGGCCGCGCTCGGGGGCTCGGCGCCGTACGTGGCGGACGCGGTGCGCGAGTACGCCGACGGCTGGGGGCTGGCGTTCGCGCCGGCGGACATGGTGGCTTCGCAGGGCCTGATGAACGGGGCGTGGTGGGCCGACTGGACGGGCTCGGACTGCCCGGCCCTGCTGGTGCGGGGCACCCGCAGCGGCGTGCTGGGCGCGGACCATGCGGGGGAGATGGTGCGCAGGCGGCCCGGAACGCGGCTGGCGGAGCTGCCGGCCGGCCACACGGTACGGGCCACGGCCCCGGAGGCGTACGCGGCGGAGGTACGGGGGTTCCTGGAGGGGGTGGGGGTGGGGGTGGGGCTGTGATGTGACGGGGGGGGCGGTCCGGTCTGATCCGGCCCGGGCCGGTCCGGCGAGGGGGGCTGGGGCGGTTCGGGCGGTTCGGTGAGCGGTTCGGGCGGTCCGGTCGGCTCTGCGGGCGGTCCCCTGGGAGGGGTCAGCCCGCCGTCGGGCGGGCGGCTCGGCCGGTGGTCCAGTGGGCGGGGCGGGTCAGGGCGTCCGGGATGCGGGTGGCGGCGTCGCCGCGGGCCGCGTTCAGCTGGGGTTGGGTGAGGAAGATGCTGCCGGTCAGGTCCGCGCCGGAGAGGTCGGCGTCGCGCAGGTCGGCGCCGATCAGGTCCGCCGTGCGCAGGTCCGCCTTCGTGAGGTCGGCGGCGATGAGGTAGGCCCCGCGCAGGTTCGCGCCGCGCAGGTCGGCCCCGGCCAGCCGGGCGCCCATCAGGTCGGCGCCCCGGTGGTTGCGCCGCCGGCGGCCCGGCACCTTCGCCCGCACCAGCTCGCTCGCCTCGAGCAGCAGCGCGTTGACCTCCGTGCGCAGGGCGCCCACGTCGGTGCCGGCCACGGTGGCGGCGTCGGCGCGGGTGAGGTCCTCGACCTTCGTCAGGGCGCGGCGCAGCCCGGCGTGGGCGGGGCGGGCGGCGGGCAGGGAGAGGGCCTCGGTCGCGTACCGGAGCAGCTCGTGCAGCTGGCGCATGATCGGGAAGACCTCGAACATCTGCCGTGAGGTCTCGGGGTGCCGGCGCCAGTCCCGGCCCCCGAAGGTGACCTGCGAGACCTTCTGCCCGGCCCCGAAGCAGTCGAAGACGGTGCAGCCGCGCCACCCGGTCTCGCGCAGCCGGGTGTGGATCCCGCAGCGGTAGTCGTCCTGGAGGTTCGAGCAGGGCGTCCCGGCGTCCTTGTTCCGCGCGAAGTCGGCGGAGGCGGCGAAGGGCAGCGCGACGCAGCACAGCCCGAAGCAGTTCGCGCAGTCGGCCTGCAGTTCGGCGGGGGCGGACGGGTGGGACATGGCGGGACTCCTGTACGGGGCGACCCCCCATTGTCACCCGGTGGCGGGGCCGGCTGGCTCGGGTCGTGGGGGGCCGGTGTGGGGTCGGGGTTGGGGTTGGGGTTGGGGTGGGGTGTGGGTTTGGGTGTGGGTTTGGGTGGTGGTTTGGGTGGTGGTTTGGGTTTGGGTGGTGGTTTGGGTGGTGGTTTGGGTTTGGGTGGTGGTTTGGGTGGTGGTTTGGGTTTGGGTTGGGGGGAGGCTGGTGCTGGTGTGGGTGCCCGGCGCCGGTAGCCGCATCTGCAGTGCGGTCCACCGTTCCCCGTCCACCTCCTCGACGTCCTCCAGCACGTTCTCGACCCGGAAGCCCAGGCTCTCGTAGAGGTTCAGCGCCGTCCTGTTGTGCCGGAAGACGCCGAGGTCGACCGAAGCGGCGTGCAGGTCGTCGAAGGCGTGCCGGAGCGTCTCGGCGAGCATCGCCCGGGCCAGCCCCCGTCCGCGCGCGGCGGGGTCGATCAGCACGCGTCCGAGCCGGGCGCCGCTGCCGTCCTCGTGGAGGCGCAGCGACACGTGCCCCACCGCCGTCCCGCCCGCCCGTTCCACCGCCGTGTACTTGCTCAGGGAGGCGTCGGCGGCGTACCCGGCGAGCTGGGCGTCGTCGAGCGGCCAAGCGAAGGTGTTGCCTGCCCAGACGACCAGCTCGGCGCGCGAGCGGACCCATCCCAGCAGCAGGCCGCCCTCCTGCCGGATGTCGAACTCCCGAAGCGTGATCACGCCCCAGTATCGGCACGCGTCGGGGAAATCCCCGCGGTCAGGGGCCGGTTGTCCCGCGGATCCGTTGATCCTCCTGCCGCCCTCGGCAAGGATCGGCACATGACCGAGTTGATCGCCGTAGCCGTCATCACCGTCCTCGCCGTCATCAGTCCGGGCGCCGACTTCGCCATGGTCGTCCGCAACGGCTACCTGTACGGGCGCACCACCGGCCTCTTCGCGGCCGCGGGCGTCGGTGCGGGCGTCCTGGTCCACGTCACGTACACGATGCTGGGCGTGGGGCTGCTGATCGCCTCCTCCACCGCCCTGTTCACCGCGATCAAGCTCGCGGGCGCCGCCTACCTCGTCTACGTCGGCATCCGCACCATTCGTGCCCGCGCCGACCTCGCGGTCGACCTGACAGAGGAGCCGGGCCTGACGCCCCTCGGCGCGCTGCGCACGGGCTTCCTGACCAACGTCCTCAACCCCAAGACCACCCTGTTCGTCGTCTCCACCTTCACCCAGGTCGTCGGCCCGGACACGCCGGTGTGGCAGCAGGCCGGCTACGGCCTGTTCATGTCGCTGGCGCACGTGGCGTGGTTCTCTGCCGTCGCCCTCTTCTTCTCCACCACTGCCCTGCGCGACCGCATGCTCAAGGCCCAGAAGGCCCTCAACCGCGCCATCGGCTCCGTCCTCGTCGGCCTCGGCATCACCCTGGGGCTCGCCCGCTGACCCTGGCCGTCGGTCCTACCGGTCGGTAGCCTGCGGGGATGGGTGAGGTGATCGAAGGGTTCTACGAGCGGGTCGGGGACGGGCGTTACCGGGCCTCGGAGTTCACGCGCGGGCCGTGGGACGCGCGGGCGCAGCACGCGGGGCCGCCGGCGGCGCTGCTGGGGCGGGAGATCGAGGAGCGCACCGGGGCCCGCGAGGACATGCGGCTGGCCCGGGTGACGTACGAGATCCTGCGACCGGTGCCGATCGGGCCGCTGCGGGTGGTCACAGAGGTGGTGCGGGCCGGGCGCGGCACCGAGCTCGTGGCGGCGGAGCTGGTCCCCGAGGGTGCGGACGGGCCCGTCATGACCGCGCGGGCGCTGCGGGTCCGGGTGGCGGGTGAGCCCGGGCCGGCCGTGGCGGAGGGGCCGAGGGTGGCGCCGCCGGGGGAGGTGGGGGAGACCCCGTTCTTCGGCGTCCCGTGGGACGTGGGCTACCACACGGCGATGGAGAGCCGGTTCACCGAGGGTGCCTGGACCCGGCTGGGGCCGGGTACGTGCTGGATGCGGATGCGTGTGCCGCTGGTGGCCGGGGACGAGCCGCGGCCGCTGGACCGGGTGCTGGTCGCGGCGGACTCGGGGAACGGGATCAGCAACACCCTGGACTTCGAGCGGTGGGTGTTCGTCAATCCGGACCTGACGGTGCACCTGCACCGCTACCCGGTCGGGGAGTGGGTGTGCGTGTCCGCGCGCACGAGCGTGGATCCGGCGGGCATCGGGCTCGCGGACTCCTCGCTGCACGACGAGAAGGGGCCGATCGGGCGGGGGGCGCAGAGTCTGTTCGTCACGCCTCGGGGGTGAGCCCTGGGGTGGGGTGGGGTGGGGTG
>NZ_JOGB01000097.1 GCF_000719335.1 Streptomyces sp. NRRL S-87 | reverse complement strand
GTCCGGAGGCAGGCCCGGGCCTGGGGTGGCCGCAGGCCAGGGCGAAGCCCCAAAGCCCCAGGGGTGGGCCTGCCGCTGGGGGCACCTCCCAGCGGTAGCCGGGGGAGGCCTGCAGGCCATGACGGGTCAAGAGGCGAGGGGACCCACACACCACGGGACGGCCCCACGAAGCGAGAGCCCACCCCCGCGCCGGCCCCCAAAGCGCCACGACCGCTCCGCCCGGGTCGTAGAGGGCCCCCAGCCCCCGATCCCCCCGTCGCCGCCCATATCGTCGGAAACGACAAGGCAACGATCGGAACACCGTGAGCTGTGCCATCTACGCGCGTAGGGGTTGAGCGGCTACCCTCGTCCGCGTGAACGCAACTGCCATCGACCCCCACGCCTCCGCCGCTGCCGCCGCGGCCCGCCTGCGCGAGCTGACCGGCGCCGAGAACCACGACGTCGCGCTCGTCATGGGCTCCGGCTGGGCCCCGGCCGCCGAGGCCCTGGGCGCCCCCGAGTTCGAGTTCCCCGTCACCGAGCTGCCCGGGTTCCCGCCCCCGGCCGTCGAGGGACACGGCGGCAAGATCCGCTCGTACAAGATCGGCGACAAGCGCGCCCTGCTGTTCCTCGGCCGCACGCACTACTACGAGGGCCGCGGCGTCGCCGCCGTCGCCCACGGCGTGCGCACCGCCGTCGCCGCCGGCTGCAAGACCATCGTGCTGACCAACGGCTGCGGCGGCCTGCGCGAGGGCATGAAGCCCGGCCAGCCGGTCCTGATCAGCGACCACCTGAACCTCACCGCGGCCTCGCCGATCATGGGCGCGAACTTCGTGGACCTCACGGACCTGTACTCCCCGCGCCTGCGCGCGATGTGCAAGGAGATCGACCCGACCCTCGAAGAGGGCGTGTACGTGCAGTTCCCCGGCCCGCACTACGAGACCCCGGCCGAGATCAACATGATCCGCGTCCTGGGCGCGGACCTCGTGGGCATGTCCACCGTCCTCGAGGCCATCGCGGCCCGCGAGGCCGGCGCCGAGGTACTGGGCATCTCCCTCGTGACCAACCTGGCGGCCGGCCTCTCCGGCGAGCCGCTCAACCACGAGGAGGTCCTCCAGGCGGGCCGCGACTCGGCCGCCCGCATGGGCCAGCTGCTCACCCAGGTCCTCGAGAAGATCTGAGCCGCCCGCGGGACCGGCACGGTCCCGAAGGGGCGCGGCCGCACCCCGCGGCGTACGGGCACAGCGACAGGCGGAGCGACGAGAAGAGGCGGATGAAGTGGCTGAACTGGCGGAAGATGTGCAGGACGACCTGATGCGCCGGGCCCTGGCCTGGCAGGCGGAGGACCCCGACCCGGAGACGGCCCAGGAACTCGGCCGCCTCATCGAGGCCGGCGACACCGCGGAGCTGGCCGCCCGGTTCGCGGGCACGCTCCAGTTCGGCACCGCCGGACTGCGCGGCGAGCTCGGCGCCGGTCCGATGCGGATGAACCGCGCCGTGGTCATCCGCGCCGCGGCCGGACTCGCCGCGTACCTCAAGGACCAGGGCCACGAGGGCGGCCTGGTGGTGGTCGGCTACGACGCCCGCTACAAGTCCGCCGACTTCGCGCGCGACACCGCCGCCGTGATGACCGGGGCCGGCCTGCGCGCCGCGGTGCTGCCGCGGCCGCTGCCCACCCCCGTCCTCGCCTACGCGATAAGGCACCTGGGTGCCGTCGCCGGCGTCGAGGTCACCGCGAGCCACAACCCCCCGCGGGACAACGGCTACAAGGTGTACCTGGGCGACGGCTCGCAGATCGTCTCGCCCGCCGACGCCCGGATCGCCGAGCAGATCGCAGCGGTCGGCGCGCTGACCTCCGTACCGCGTCCCGAGTCCGGCTGGGAAGAGCTCGGCGACGAGGTCCTGGAGGCCTACCTGGCGCGTACGGACGCCGTCCTGACCCCCGGGTCCCCGCGGTCCGTGCGGGTCGTCTACACGGCCATGCACGGCGTCGGCAAGGACGTGGTGCTGGCCGCGTTCGCCCGGCACGGCTTCCCCGACCCGGTCCTGGTCCGGGCGCAGGCCGAGCCGGACCCGTCCTTCCCGACCGTGGCCTTCCCGAACCCCGAGGAGCCGGGCGCCATGGACCTGGCCTTCGCCACGGCCGCCGAGGCCGGCCCGGACATCGTGATCGCCAACGACCCGGACGCCGACCGCTGCGCCGTGGCCGTCCCCGACGAGGAGGCCCCGGCCGGCTGGCGCATGCTGCGCGGCGACGAGGTGGGCGCGCTGCTCGCGGCGCACCTGGTGCACAAGGGGGCCCGCGGCACCTTCGCGGAGTCCATCGTGTCGTCCTCGCTGCTGGGCCGGATCGCGGACGCCGCCGGCCTCCCCCACGAGGAGACCCTGACCGGCTTCAAGTGGATCAGCCGTGTCGAGGGCCTGCGCTACGGGTACGAGGAAGCGCTCGGCTACTGCGTGGACCCCGAGGGCGTGCGCGACAAGGACGGCGTCACCGCCGCCCTGCTGGTCGCCGAGCTGGCCTCGGAGCTCAAGGAGCAGGGCCGTACGCTGACCGACCTCCTGGACGACCTGGCGATGGCCCACGGGCTGCACGCCACCGACCAGCTGTCGGTCCGCGTGTCGGACCTGGCGGTCATCGCGGACGCGATGCGCGCCCTGCGCGAGCGCCCGCCGGTCGCCCTGGCCGGGCTGCACGTGGTCTCCGCCGAGGACCTCGCCGAGGGCTCCGGCAAGCTGCCGCCCACCGACGGCCTGCGCTACTACCTCGAAGGCGCCTACAAGGCCCGGGTGATCGTCCGCCCGTCCGGCACCGAGCCGAAGCTGAAGTGCTACCTGGAGGTCGTGGTACCGGTGGCGGACGCCGCCGACCTGGCCCCGGCCCGCGCCCGCGGCGCGGAGGTGCTCGCCGGCATCAAGAAGGACCTCGCGGAGGCCATGGGCCTGTGAGCCCCGCCGAAGGCCCCGGACCCCACCGGTCCGGGGCCTTCGGCGTACCTCCCGGCGCGCGGTCGGCCGCCGTCCGTGCTGTGCTCGAAGGACAAAGCTTCGGACACCGCGACCACGGGAGGAATCATGGCCACGAAGAAGCTGACCGCCCGGGACATCATGACCGCCGGGGTGCAGTGCGTGGGCGAGCACCAGACCCTGCTGGAAGCCTGCCGCATGATGCGCGACCTGAACGTGGGCTGTCTGCCGATCTGCGGCGACGACCAGAAGCTCCAGGGCCTCATCACCGACCGTGACGTCGTCGTCAAGTGCTGCGCCGAGGGCCGGGACGTGGCCGAGATGAAGGCCGGCGAACTGGGTGGCGCCCTGCACTGGATCGACGCGGACGACGACGCCCAGCAGGCCGTGGACCTCATGGAGGTGCACCAGGTCAAGCGCCTGCCGGTGATCGACGTCAAGAACGGCCACCGGCTGTGCGGCATGATCACGGAGGCCAACATCGCGAAGAACCTGTCGGACGAGCAGATCGCCGAGTTCGCCTCGCGCGTCTACACCCACTGACCGCCCGCCGCCCCACCACCGACCACGCGGCGACACGCGGCACCGGCCCCGCGGCCGGTGCCGCGCGCCTGGAGGGGGCTCAGCCCATCCGCGGGTCCGGCTTCAGCACCGCGAAGTGCGCCCCGTGCGGGTCGGACAGCCACGCCATCCGGCCCACGTCCGGCACGTCCGTCGCGGGCATGACCACGCTTCCGCCCGCGCCCTGGGTCCGGCGCACGACGTCGTCCACGTCCGCGACCATGAAGTACGGGATCCAGCGCGGCGGCGGCAGCGTCTCGGTCGGCATGGCGTCGCGCGGCGCGACCCCCCCGAAGGAGCCCTGCTCGAAGTCGCCGTCCGCCACGGACAGCACGCGGTAGACCATGCCCGGGGTCTGCATGTCCTGGTGGCGCCAGTCGAACAGCCCCTTGTAGAAGGCGATCGCGGCGGTCGGGTCCTTCGCCATCAGCTCGACCCACACCAGGCTGTTGTCGTCCGAGGCCCGCCCCAGCCCCTTGGTCTTCCCGGGCTGCCAGACGGCGAACCGGGCGCCGTGCGGGTCGGTGTACTGCGCCAGCCAGCCCTCGCCCATCACGTCCATCGGCTCGGCGCGGACCGTCCCGCCGCCCTTGAGGACGGCCTGGGTGGTCGCGGCCGCGTCATCGCTCTGGAAGTACACCATCCACGCGGAGCGGGCGCCCTCCTCGGTGAGCGGGCCGACCGCACCGACGGTCTTCCCGTCGACCTGGAAGAAGCCGTAGCCGCCCGCGTCGGGGCCCGCCGAGACGAAGGTCCAGCCCAGGACCGCGGAGTAGAACTCGGCGGTGGCCGCGGTGTCGGGGGAGCCGATGTCGATCCAGTTGGGGGAGCCGTGCACGAAGTCGGTGCCGAGCATGCGTCCGACCGCCTTTCGGGGTTCGCGGGTCTCGTACGGATGTCCCCGGCCACCCTCCCGGACTGCCCGGCACCCCGCACCCCGACGGCGCCGCCGTATCACCCCCTCGGGGGACGCCACGACGGCGGACGCAGAGACGCCCCGACCGCGGACGCAGGGACGCCACGACGGCGGACGCGGGGACGCTACGACGCCGACGGCGACGGCGTCGGCGTCGGCGTCGGCCGCACGATCTCGCCCAGCGTCGGCACCGACTCGGGCCGGTCCCGCACCGCCTCCGTGCACTCCCACGCCCGCGGCGGATCCGTGTCGGGCCCGCCCAGCACGACGCGCCCGCCGCCGGCCACCCCGCTGTCCGCGAAGGTGCACACGATCTGTGCCAGCGCCAGCGGCGGCAGGTCCTCCGGCCGGCGGCTCAGCCGCAGCGTCCCCTTGGGGTCCCCCGGCCGGGCGGGCGCCACGCTCAGCTCGGCACCCACCTCCGTCGAGAACCCGGCGTCCCGCTCCTCCGCCGACAGCGACTGCTCCAGCTCGGCGAGCAGCGACTGCGCCGCGCGCACCGGCCGCTTGTCGACCCCTGCGAGCACCCGCTCCACACCCACCAACTGCGAGCCGCAGACCAGTTGCACCTCGACCCGGACGCCCTCCCGGCCGGCCGGCTGCGCCGGCGGCGCGGAGGTGTCGCACGACACCCGCGAGGGCGCCGCACCGACGTCCACCGGCACCGTCGTGGCGCGGATCCCGCAGCCCGAGCCGAGCAGCCCCAGGGCCACGACGCACACGACCCAGCGGGCCCTCATCTCGTACCGGCCTCTCCGAGCGGCGGCGCGGGCAGCCGCAGTGTGAACAGCGCGCCGCCCTCCGGCGCGTTCTCGGCGGTGATGTCGCCGCCGTGGATGTGGGCGTTCTCCATGGCGATGGAGAGCCCGAGGCCGCTGCCGTCCGAACGCGGCCGGGAGGCACTGGCCTTGTAGAACCGGTCGAAGACGTGCGGCAGCACGTCCTCGGGGATGCCCGGCCCGTTGTCCTTGACGGCGATGACGAGTGTGTCGCCCTGCTCGCCCGTCTCCGTGCGCACCGACACCCGCACCGGCGAGCCGCCGTGCTTGAGGGCGTTGCCGATGAGGTTGGCCAGGATCACGTCGAGCCGGCGCGGGTCCAGGCGCACCACGATGCCGCGCTCCGCGTCGAGTTCGACGGCGTCCAGCCAGGCCCGCGCGTCGATGCAGGCGGTCACCTGGTCGGCCACGTCCACGTCGTCCACCACCAGGCGGGCGGTGCCGGCGTCGAAGCGGGTGACCTCCATGAGGTTCTCGACCAGGACGTTGAGCCGCCGCGTCTCGCTGACGACCAGCTCCACCGCGGGCGCGATCATCGGGTCGAGGTCGTCCATCTCCTCCTCGAGCACCTCGGTCACGGCCGTCAGCGCGGTCAGCGGCGTGCGCAGCTCGTGCGACATGTCCGCCACGAAGCGCCGCGACGACTCCTCGCGGGAGCTCATGTCGGCGACCTTCTTCTCCAGCGCCTCGGCCGTCCTGTTGAACGTACGGGAGAGGTCTGCGAGTTCGTCGGTGCCGGAGACGTCGAGCCGGGTGTCGAGCTGCCCCTCGCCGAGCCGCCGGGCCGCGTCCCCGAGCCGCTGCACCGGCTTGAGGACCGTGGTGGCGGCGGCCTGCGCGAGCAGCGCCGAGCCGAGCAGGGCGAGCGCGGTGGCGATGCCCAGCGACCAGGCCAGCGAGTTCAGGTCGTCCTTCTCCTGGGCCAGCGACTTGTACATGTAGCCGGTGGGCCCGCCGCCGACGATGCGGGTGCCGCCGACCAGGTACGGGGTGCCCTTGCGCTGGGTCCGCTGCCAGTAGACGTGGTACTCCGCGTCGTTGGCGGCGGTCACCTTCTGCCGGTCGTTGACGGCCTGCTGGAGCGAGCCGGGCACGTCGGTCAGCTGGAACGGGGCGGGACCCGCGGTCCCGATCACCTTGCGGCCGTCCTTCGCCTCGTCGACCAGCAGCACGCTGAAGCCCGGGCTGGCGCCCGCCATCAGCTCGGCGGTGCGCTGGAGCTCCTCCGGCTGGGGGTCGGCGGGCAGGGCGGCGGCACGGGTCTGCATGCCCTGGCGGAAGTCCCGCAGCGCCGCGTCCTGGGTGCGCGTGAGCACCGCCTCGCGGTTGAGCCAGTACGCGATCCCGGAGGCGGACACGGCGGCCGTCAGCGCGACCAGCCCGAACACGACGATCAGCCGCAGCCGCAGGCTGGTCCAGCGCCGGCCCGCGAGCAGCGCGCGGATCACTGCGGAGTGTCCAGGCGGTAGCCGACGCCGCGCACGGTCCGGATCAGCGTGGGCGAGGACGGCACGTCCTCGACCTTGGCCCGCAGCCGCTGCACGCAGGCGTCCACCAGGCGGGAGTCGCCCAGGTAGTCGTGCTCCCACACCAGGCGCAGCAACTGCTGGCGCGAGAGCGCCTGCCCGGGCCGGCGGCTGAGCTCCAGCAGCAGCCGCAGCTCGGTCGGCGTGAGCTGCAGGTCCTCGCCGTTCTTGGTCACGGTCATCGCGGCCCGGTCGATCACCAGCGAGCCGAACACCGCCGAGTCGCTGGCCTCCCGCTCGCCGCGGCGCAGCACCGCCCGGATGCGGGCGTCGAGCACCCGCCCCTGGACGGGCTTGACGACGTAGTCGTCGGCGCCGGACTCGAGGCCCACCACCACGTCGATGTCGTCGCTGCGCGCGGTCAGCAGGATGATCGGCAGCTGGTCGGTGCGGCGGATGCGCCGGCACACCTCGAAGCCGTCGATCCCGGGCAGCATCACGTCGAGCACGATCAGGTCGGGCCGCTGCTCGCGCAGCAGTTTCAGACCGTCCTCGCCGGTCGCCGCAGCGGCCACGCGGTGGCCCTGGCGGGTCAGCGAGAGCTCGAGGGCCGTGCGGATGGCGTCGTCATCCTCGATCAGCAACAGGAAAGGCACGGGCTCATTCTGTCGCATGGCCCGCTTCCGCTTCGACCGTCAGGACGGCACGAGACGTCCCAGGGACGCTGTGACACGGCTGTGACAGTCGGCGGACACCCCGGTTAAGTGGGCCGGGCAGAGTTCTTCTCGTCGGAACAAGCCGGACTCCACGACGGGGGCGCGAGATGAACACGCTGCAGTCCACCGCCACCAGCGCGGTTGTCACGCGGCTCCACGATGTGAGCCGCCGGGCGGGTGCCCGTGCCGCGGCCCGCACGCGGTCCTCGCACGTGGTGGCCATCGACGCGAACACGTACCAGCTGCCGGTCGCGGTTCCCGCGCCCCGCGGCGCCGCCCCTGCGGAGCGGCCCGAGGACAAGCGGCTGTCCGCCACCGCGGAGGCCGAGTTCACCGCCTACGTCCGCGAGCGGCGCGCCGCGCTGTACGCGACGGCCTACCACCTGACCGGTGACCGCTACGAGGCCGAGGACCTGCTGCAGAGCGCGCTGTTCTCCACGTACCGCGCCTGGGACCGGATCACCGACAAGGCGGCGGTCGGCGGCTACCTGCGCCGCACCATGACGAACCTGCACATCAGCGCCTGGCGCCGGCGCAAGCTCAACGAGTACCCGACGGAGGAGCTGCCGGAGACGGTGGGCGAGACCGACGCGATGCGCGGCACGGAGCTGCGCGCGGTGCTCTGGCAGGCGCTGGCGAAGCTGCCCGAGCCGCAGCGCACGATGCTGGTGCTGCGTTACTACGAGGGCCGCACCGACCCGGAGATCGCGGAGATCCTGGACATCAGTGTCGGCACCGTGAAGTCGAGCATCTGGCGCTCCCTGCGCCGGCTGCGCGACGACGAGTCGCTCAGCTTCGGCGAGTCCGAGGCCGAGTCCTTCGGCGAGCTGGTCGCGTAGTCGCACACGCGACCAGCTGGAACTCCACGAGGCCACGGGGGCCCGTCTTGCGGGGGTGAGACGGGGGCCGAGGGGGATGAGGGAGCGGGATCGAAAGCGGTCGGGGGTCCGCTGTCGATCCCGCTCCTTCGCATGTCTAGGCCGTGGCGGCCGTACGCGCCCCACGGTGGCGGCCGGCGGCCGCGGCGGCCAGCCGGCCCAGCGCCTCGTCCCGCGCACACGCGTGCGCGCCCAGCGCCACGTGCCGCGCCACGATCGCCCGTTCGGCACGCATCAGCCGCCAGCCGCGCCGGATCAGGAACAGCACCGACTTGCGGCCCTCGCGCAGGTCCCGCAGCAGCCGGCGGCGGAAGGTGGTCGAGGGGCGCCCGCGCAGGCATATCGCGTCGCCCAGCAGACCCAGCTCCTGGCAGCGCGCGGCGATGTCCGCCGCGAAGATGCCCTCGGCGATGAACAGCGGCGTCCGCGAGATGTCGAGGGTCTCGCTCCCGGTGCGAGAACTGGTGGCGATGTCGTACACCGGCACCTCGGTGCGCCCGGTGCGGCACAGTTCCGCGACGGCCCGTACGGCCGTGTCCGCGTCCCAGGACAGCGGCGAGTCCCAGTCGATGTCGGAGCTGCCCTCGACGAGCGGGAGGGTCGGGTCGCCGGCCTCCTTGTAGAAGTCGTCCAGGCGCAGCACCGGAAGGCCGGAGCGCGCGGCGAGGGAGGACTTGCCCGAGCCGGAGGGACCCGTCAGCAGGACGACACGCGTCGGAAGGGGAGATGAACAGCTCACGGGACACCAGTGTGAGGCATTACCCCGCGTAGGGGACTCCTCCCGGGGCCCGTTGGTATTCAGCATCACATCTCAACTACGCTGCGTGCACACACGATTACGAGGCAGGTGTCCCATGGCACGTCACGCAGTCCCGGGCGGCAGCGCCCGCCGCACCCTGCTCAACGCGGGCTTGGCCGTCTCGATGGCCGGCGCGGCCCTCGGGCTCGCCGGTACGGGTGCCCGGGCGAGCGAGGTCTCGGTGCCGGACGCCCTGGCCGGCACCCTCGGGCCGGTGAAGGCCCTCCAGGTCGACCCGTTGGCGAACACCGGCGTGGACCCGCTGGACAACGGGGTGGGGACCTCCGTCGGCGACTTCAAGCCGCTGAGCACCACCGCGGTCACGGACACCATCACCAAGGGCGCCAAGATCGGCGAGCTTCCGGGCGTGGCGCTGCTGTCGCCGCTGCTGCCGGGCTGAGCGCGCGGGCCCGGGAGCCCGTGCACAGCCTGTGGAGGAAAGGACCGAGCCCCCGGCCGCGTGCGACGCGGCCGGGGGCTCGGTGCGGGGTACGGGGGACGGCCCGTACCCGCGGCGGCGGTGGCTAGTACGAGGAGCCGGAGGCGCCCAGCGAACCCGTCGGGTGCCAGACCGTCTTCGTCTCCAGGAACGCGGTCATGCGGCCCGTGCCCGGGTCGCCCGCCCAGTCGTCCACAGGCTGTGGACGCAGCACGCGCTTGAGGTTGTCCGCCGCCGCGACCTCCAGCTCCTTGGCCAGCGCCCCGTCGGCACCCGCCAGGTCGATCGCGTTGACGTCCTGGTGGGCCGCCAGGTGCGGGCCCATCTCGGACGCCTTGCCGGACAGGATGTTGACCACGCCGCCCGGCAGGTCGGAGGTGGCCAGCACCTCGCCCAGGGACAGGGCCGGCAGCGGCGCGCGCTCGGAGGCGATGACCACGGCGGTGTTGCCGGTCGCGATCACCGGGGCGATCACGGACACCAGGCCGAGGAACGAGGACTCCTGCGGGGCGACGACCGTCACCACGCCCGTCGGCTCCGGGGTCGACAGGTTGAAGAACGGCCCCGCGACCGGGTTCGCCCCGCCCACGACCTGCGCGATCTTGTCCGTCCAGCCGGCGTACCAGACCCAGCGGTCGATCGCGGCGTCGACCTGCGCGGCGGCCTTGGACTTCGAGAGCCCCTCGGCGTCCGCCACCTCGCGCACGAACTGGTCGCGGCGACCCTCCAGCATCTCGGCGATGCGGTAGAGGATCTGGCCGCGGTTGTACGCGGTGGCGCCCGACCAGCCGCCGAAGGCCTTGCGGGCCGCGACGACCGCGTCACGCGCGTCCTTGCGGGACGACAGCGGGGCGTTGGCCAGCCAGTTGCCCTTGGAGTCCGTCACCTCGTACACCCGCCCGCTCTCGGAACGGGGGAACTTCCCGCCCACGTACAGCTTGTAGGTCTTGAAGACATTCAGACGCGTGGTCGACTCAGACATCGAGGTAAGCCTCCAGGCCGTGGCGACCGCCCTCGCGGCCGAAGCCCGACTCCTTGTAGCCGCCGAAGGGCGAGGTCGGGTCGAACTTGTTGAACGTGTTGGCCCACACGACGCCGGCGCGGAGCTTGCCGGCGACCGCGAGGATGCGCGAGCCCTTCTCCGTCCAGATGCCCGCGGACAGGCCGTACTGGCTGTTGTTGGCCTTGGCGACGGCCTCGTCCGGCGTGCGGAAGGTCAGCACGGACAGCACCGGGCCGAAGATCTCGTCGCGGGCGATGGTGTGCGCCTGGGTGACGTTCGTGAACAGCGTCGGGGCGAACCAGTAGCCGGACTCCGGCAGCTCGCAGGCCGGGGACCAGCGCTCGGCGCCCTCCGCCTCGCCGGCGTCGGCGAGGGCGGTGATGCGGGCGAGCTGCTCCTCGGAGTTGATCGCACCGATGTCGGTGTTCTTGTCGAGCGGGTCGCCCAGCCGCAGCGTCGACAGCCGCCGCTTGAGCGAGTCCAGCAGCTCGTCGTGGACCGACTCCTGCACCAGCAGCCGGGAGCCCGCGCAGCAGACCTGGCCCTGGTTGAAGAAGATGCCGTTGACGATGCCCTCGACGGCCTGGTCGATCGGCGCGTCGTCGAAGACGATGTTGGCGCCCTTGCCGCCCAGCTCCAGCGTGACCTTCTTGTCGGTCCCCGCCACCTGCCGGGCGATCGCCTTGCCCACGGCCGTGGACCCGGTGAACGCCACCTTGTTCACGTCCGGGTGCGCCACCAGCTCGGCGCCGGCGTCCCCGTACCCGGGGATGATGTTGACGACGCCCCTGGGCAGACCGGCCTGGCGGCAGATGTCCGCGAAGAACAGCGCGCTCAGCGGGGTGGTCTCGGCGGGCTTCAGCACCACGGTGTTGCCCGCGGCCAGCGCCGGGGCGATCTTCCACGCCAGCATCAGCAGCGGGAAGTTCCACGGGATGACCTGGCCCGCCACGCCCAGCGGCTTCGGGTCCGGCCCGAGGCCCGCGTGGCCCAGCTTGTCGGCCCAGCCCGCGTAGTAGAAGAAGTGGGCTGCGACCAGCGGGAGGTCCGCGTCGCGGGTCTCCTTGATCGGCTTGCCGTTGTCCAGCGTCTCCAGGACGGCCAGCTCGCGGCTGCGCTCCTGGATGATCCGGGCGATGCGGAAGAGGTACTTGGCGCGCTCGGAGCCGGGCAGCGCCGACCACTTCTCGAAGGCGCGGCGGGCGGCCTTCACGGCGCGGTCCACGTCGGCGGCACCGGCCTGCGCGACCTCGGACAGCACTTCCTCGCTGCTCGGGCTGACGGTCTTGAAGACCTTGCCGTCGGCGGCGTCGGTGAACTCACCGTCGATGAACAGGCCGTACGACGGCGCGATGTCCACGACGGAGCGCGACTCGGGCGCCGGCGCGTACTCGAAAAGGGAAGCCATGATGATCAGTCCACCGTCACGTAGTCGGGACCGGAGTAACGCCCGGTGCTCAGCTTCTGCCGCTGCATGAGCAGGTCGTTCAGCAGGCTGGAGGCGCCGAACCGGAACCACTCGTTGCTCAGCCAGTCCTCGCCGACGGTCTCGTTGACCAGGACCAGGAACTTGATCGCGTCCTTGCTGGTCCGGATGCCACCGGCCGGCTTCACACCGACCTGGATTCCAGTCTGCGCCCGGAAGTCGCGTACGGCTTCGAGCATGAGCAGGGTGTTCGCGGGGGTGGCGTTGACGCCGACCTTGCCCGTCGAGGTCTTGATGAAGTCGGCGCCGGCCATCATGCCGATCCAGGAGGCCCGGCGGATGTTGTCGTACGTCGACAGCTCCCCGGTCTCGAAGATCACCTTCAGTCGCGCGGCGGACCCGTCCTCGCGGACGCAGGCCTCCTTCACGGACCGGATCAGCTCGTAGGTCTCCAGGTACCGGCCGGCGAGGAACGCCCCGCGGTCGATCACCATGTCGATCTCGTCGGCTCCCGCCGCAACGGCGTCGCGGGTGTCGGCGAGCTTGACCGGCAGCGCGGCGCGCCCGGCCGGGAAGGCCGTCGCCACCGACGCCACCTTGACGTCGGCGCCGCCCAGCGCCGCCTTGGCGGCGGCCACCATGTCGGGGTAGACGCACACCGCGGCGGTCGTCGGCGTGGTCCGGTCGGTCGGGTCGGGATTGACGGCCTTGGCGGCGAGGGCCCGGACCTTGCCCGGGGTGTCCGCGCCTTCCAGCGTCGTCAGGTCGATCATCGAGATGGCCAGGTCGATGGCGAACGCCTTGGCCGAGGTCTTGATCGAACGGGTGCCGAGCGCAGCCGCGCGGGCCTCCAGGCCGACGGCGTCGACGCCGGGCAGCCCATGAAGGAAGCGGCGCAGTGCGCTGTCGGACGTCGTCACGTCAGCGAATGCGGGGGATGTGGTGGGCATGGTCACCAGATGAGCATATCTACGCGCGTAGCGACCTGTCATCCCCTCTCGCTCCTTCGAGCCCGACGTAACCCATCTGTGACGGGATCACCCGCTCCACCTCAGGCGCCGCGACAGCCCTCCGGCAGCGCGGGAAAGGCCTGGTGCCCGTAGGGAGCCGGGCCGCCCTGGGTCTTCCACTCCAGCACGGGCCGCGAACCCGCCCCGGTGATGCGGACGACGAAGCCGGCCGAGTCGGGCAGGGAGGGGTGCTCCCGGTCCAGCGTCGCGAAGGCCTTCGCGGGGGCCGCCCACGCGTACAGCAGTGCCTGCGGCCCCGTGGTGGAGGTGGTGAGGTCGGCGAACACGCCCGCTCCCAGATCCGTCCGCCGAACCTGCGAGACACACCCGCGCCCCAGATCGGACCCGCGCGGCGGAAGCGCGTACGCCTTCGTGACACCGCCCTTGGTGACCTCGAGCACCGGCCGGCCGGACCCCGGCCGCACCAGGGCCAGCTCCAGACCACCGATCCGCGCCCTGGGATGCCGAGCGTCCAGGAGACCCACCACACGCACCATGTACGTCTCACCGGGCGTCCAGTCCGGACCCACGTAGCGGATCCACGCCTCCGGCCCGGTCGCCCCGTCGTTGCGCAGCACCGCGACCAGCCCGTTCCCGATCGGCACCGCCCGCCCCAGATACCGACTGTCGTCCGCCGGCACCTCCGACACCGTGCCGCGCACCGTCCCGGCACCGGCCCCGCCCGCGGCCAGGACCGTCCCGGCCGCCGGGGCCAGAAGTGCGCCGGCGGCGGCGAAGGCGACGAACGAAGTACGAAGGGCGCGCATGACTACTCCTTGGAGCATTGTCCCCGAGGTCCGGGTCCGACGGATGGTCGTCCCCGTCTCATGCCCAACCCCACGCCCCGCACCCGCCACCCGAACAGAGGGACGCAGCGATCGCAGGCGGCCCATGCCCAGCCCCCACCGGACCCGGAAGCCGCCAACCCAACCGGTGGGGCGTAGCGATGGTGGGCGGCGTATGTCCAGCCCCCACCAACCCGCACCCGCCACCCGAACCGGAGGGGCGTAGCGATCGTGGGCGGCTTATGCCCAGCCCCCACCGGACCCGGAAGCCGCCAACTCAACCGGAGGGGCGTAGCGATCGTGGGCGGCCTATGCCCAACCCCCACCAACCCGCACCCGCCACCCGAACCGGAGGGGCGTAGCGATCTGAGGCGCTGACCCGCTGGCCGGACCGAACGGACCGGAGTCTTCACGATCGTCCCGGGCGTCTTTCCGGGCCTGTCCGCCGAGGT
>NZ_JOGB01000096.1 GCF_000719335.1 Streptomyces sp. NRRL S-87 | reverse complement strand
GGTGTTCGAGGGCACCGGGGCCCGTCGGGTCGAGCTGCCCACGTACGCCTTCCAGTCGCAGCGGTACTGGCCGGAGGCGGCTCCCGTGGCGGTGGCGGCACCGGCGGAGAGCGCGGTGGACGCCCGCTTCTGGGACGCCGTCGAACGCGAGGACCTCGCCGCCCTCACGGCCGAGCTGGACGTCGACGGCGACCAGCCCCTGACCTCCCTGCTGCCCGCGCTGTCCTCGTGGCGGCGCCGGAGCCGTGAGGAGTCGGTGGTCGACGGCTGGCGCTACCGCGTCGTCTGGAAGCCGCTCGCGGACCCCACCGCCCCGCGCCTCTCCGGGACCTGGCTGGTCGTCGTGCCGGAGGTCGTGCCGGGTCCCGCCGCGGACGCGGTGGCCGCCGTGCTCCGTACGCTCGCCGAGCGGGGCGCCCAGGTGCGTACCGTGACCGTCCCGGTGGCCGCCGCCGACCGCGCGACGCTGACCGCCGCGCTCGAGGCGGCGGCCGGGGAACCCGCCGAATCCGGCGTCCTCTCCCTCCTCGCCCTCGGTGAAGGTGCTGAGGGCGGGGACGCGTTGCGCGCCCACGCCGGACTGCTCGGCACCGCCGCGCTCGTCCAGGCACTCGGCGACGCCGACGTCGCCGCCCTGCCCCCGCAGACCGACGCCCGGACCCTCGACCGGCTCGTGGCGGTGCTGCGTCGCCCGCTGGCTCGCGGCGAACGGCGCCGAGCACCTGCTGCTCGCCGGCCGCCGCGGCCCCGACGCCCCCGGCGCCGCCGCACTGCGGGAGGAACTGACCGCGCTCGGCGCGCACGTCACCCTCGCGGCCTGCGACACGTCCGACCGGGACGCCGTCGCCGCGCTCCTCGCGTCGATCCCCGACGCGCAACCGCTGACCGCCGTGTTCCACACCGCCGGCGTCCTGGACGACGGGGTCATCGACGGGCTCACCCCCGAGCGGTTCGCCACCGTCCTCGCTCCCAAGGCGGACGCGGCACTCGTCCTGCACGAGCTGACCCGCGGCCTCGACCTGACGGCCTTCGTCCTCTTCTCCGGCGTCGCCGGCACCCTCGGCGACGCCGGCCAGGCGAACTACGCGGCCGCCAACTCCTACCTCGATGCCCTCGCCGAGCAGCGGCATGCCGACGGCCTCCCCGCCACCTCCGTGGCCTGGGGCCGCTGGGGCGGGAGCGGGCTGGCCGCGGGCGGCGCCATCGGCGAACGCCTCGAGCGCGGCGGCGTCCCCGCCATGGCCCCAGCCGCGGCGATCCGCGCCCTCGGGCAGACCCTGGACCACGCCGAGCCGGCCGTCGCCGTCGCCGACATCCGGTGGGAGCTCTTCGCGCCCGCCCACACGGCCCTGCGGCCCAGCCCGTTCCTCGCCGACCTGCCCGAGGTACGCCGACTGGCGCAGACCGCCGCCGGGGCCGCCGGGCACGGCGCCGACGCGCAGGGCGCCCCCGGCGAGGCCCTGCGGCGCAGGCTGGGCGTGATGCCGCAGGCCGAACAGGCCCTGGCCGTCCTGGAACTGGTGCGCACCCACGCGGCGACCGCGCTCGGCCACCCCACCACCGACGAGGTGGGGGCGGGCCGCGCCTTCAAGGAGCTCGGCTTCGACTCCCTGATCGCACTGGAACTCCGCAACCGCCTCAACGCGGCGACCGGACTGAAGCTCCCGGCGACGCTGGTCTTCGACCACCCGACGCCGGCCGCCCTGGCCGAGTTCCTGCGCGCCGAGATCGTCCAGGACGGCTCCGCAGGAGCCGCGCCGGGGATCGCGGAGCTCGAACGGCTCGAATCCGCGCTGTCCGTCCTCGAACCGGACGGCGACACGCGTGCCGACATCGCCTCGCGCCTGCAGGCCCTCCTGGCGAAATGGGGTGAACCGCAGGCCCATTCGAGCGACGGGGCCGTGGCCGAGAAGCTCCAGGAGGCCACGCCCGACGAGCTCTTCGACTTCATCGAGAACGAGCTCGGGATCTAGCACAGCGGACAGCAGGCAGTAGCAGCGCAAGGGTTTGTGACGAACATGGGTGAGGTTCCAATGGCGGGTCAGGCGTCGGATCAGGACAAGATCCTCGGCTACTTGAAGCGGGTGACGGCCGATCTGCACCAGACGCGGCAGCGGCTGCGCGAGGTGGAGGCCCAGGAACCGGAGCCCATCGCCATCGTCGGCATGGCCTGCCGGTTCCCCGGCGGCATCGAGTCGCCGGAGGCCCTGTGGGACCTCGTCGCGGGCGGTCGGGACGCCATCACGGACTTCCCGACCGACCGCGGCTGGGACATCGAGTCCCTGTACGACGCCGATCCCGGGCGGAGCGGCACCTCGTACACCCGCGAGGGCGGGTTCCTCGACCGGGTGGGCGAGTTCGACGCCGGCTTCTTCGGGATCAGCCCGCGCGAAACCCTCGGCATGGACCCGCAGCAGCGCCTGCTCCTGGAGACCTCCTGGGAGACCTTCGAGCGCGCCGGGATCGACCCGGCCGCACTGCGCGGCAGCAGGGCCGGCGTGTTCATCGGCACCAACGGCCAGGACTACCCCGACCTGCTGCGCGACGGGGTCCCCCAGGGGGTCGAGCAGTACCTCCTCACCGGCAACGCCGCCAGCGTCGTCTCCGGCCGCCTCTCCTACACCTTCGGCCTGGAGGGGCCGGCCGTCACCGTCGACACCGCCTGCTCCGCCTCCCTCGTCGCCCTGCACCTCGCGGTGCAGGCGCTGCGGGGCGGCGAGTGCTCCCTGGCCCTGGCCGGCGGCGTCACCGTGATGTCCAGCCCGCGCGCCTTCGTGCAGTTCAGCAGGCAGCGCGGGCTCGCCCCGGACGGCCGGTGCAAGCCGTTCGCCGAGGGCGCCGACGGCACCGGCTGGGGCGAGGGCGTCGGCATGCTCCTCGTCGAGCGGCTCTCCGACGCCCGCCGCAACGGCCACCCGGTGCTCGCCCTGGTCCGCGGCAGCGCCATCAACCAGGACGGCGCCTCCAACGGCCTCACCGCCCCCAACGGGCCCTCCCAGCAGCGCGTCATCCGCCAGGCCCTCACCAACGCCGGGCTCACCCCGGCCCAGGTCGACGCCGTCGAGGCGCACGGCACCGGCACCACCCTCGGCGACCCCATCGAGGCCCAGGCCCTGCTGGCCACCTACGGCCAGAACCGTGCCGAGGGCCGGCCGCTGTGGCTCGGCTCCGTCAAGTCCAACATCGGCCACACGCAGGCCGCCGCCGGCGTCGCGGGCATCATCAAGATGGTCCTCGCGATGCAGCACGGCGTCCTGCCCGAGTCCCTGCACATCGACCGGCCGTCCACCGCCGTCGACTGGACCACCGGCGACGTCGAGCTCCTCACCCGGACCGTGCCGTGGCCCGAGACCGGGCAGCCGCGCCGTGCCGGCATCTCCTCCTTCGGCGTCAGCGGCACCAACGCCCACACCGTCATCGAGCAGGCCCCGCCCGCCGACGCCCCGCCCGGAGCGGCGGAGGCGACCCGGGCCCCGGCACAGGCCGCTCCGGAGCCGGGCGCCACCGGCCCGGTCCCGCTGCCCGTCTCCGGCCACGCCGACGCGGGCCTGCACGCCCAGGCCGGCCGCCTCGCCGCCCACCTGCGCGCCCACCCCGCACTCGCCGCGGACCCGGCGGGCCTGACCGACCTCGGCTACTCCCTGGCCACCGGCCGCACCGCGCTCGACCGCCGCGCCGTCCTCTTCGCCGACGACCGCGAACAGCTCCTCGCCGACCTCGACGCGCTCGCCGCCGGCGACCAGCCCGCCACCGCCGTCGTCGGAGCCGTCGGCGAGGGCAACACCGCGTTCCTGTTCACCGGCCAGGGCAGCCAGCGCCCCGGCATGGCCCGCGAACTGTACGCCACCCACCCGGTGTTCGCCGCCGCCCTGGACGCCGTACGCGACGCGCTCGACCCGCACCTCCGCCGCCCCCTGTACGACGTCCTGTTCGCCGCCCAGGGAAGCCCCGAGGCCGCGCTGCTCGACGAGACCGAGCACACCCAGGCCGCCCTCTTCGCGGTCGAGGTGGCCCTGTTCCGGCAGCTCGAACACTGGGGCGTCACCCCCGACTTCCTCATCGGGCACTCCGTCGGCGAACTCGCCGCCGCCCACGTCTCCGGCGTCCTCACCCTGCCCGACGCGGCCGCCCTGGTCGCCGCCCGCGGCCGCCTGATGCAGGACCTGCCCGCCGGCGGCGCCATGTTCGCCGTCGAGGCCGCCGAGGACGAGGTCGTCCCGCTCCTGACCGACCGGGTGTCCGTCGCCGCCGTCAACGGCCCGCGCTCCGTCGTCGTCTCCGGCGACGAGGCCGCGGCCATCGCGGTCGCCGAGACCCTGCGCGCCCGCGGCCGCCGCACCAAGCGGCTCACCGTCAGCCACGCCTTCCACTCGCCCCTGATGGACGACATGCTCGGCGCCTTCCGCGAGGCCGCCGAGGCAGTCTCCTACGCGCCGCCCGTCATCCCCCTCGTCTCCAACCTCACCGGCGCCTCCGTCACCGCCGAGGAGATCTGCACCGCCGACTACTGGGTGCGGCACGTCCGCGGGACCGTCCGCTTCCTCGACGGCGTGCGCGCCCTGGGCGCGCTGGGCGTCACCACGTTCCTCGAGGTGGGCCCCGGCGGCGTCCTCACCGCCCTCGCCCAGGACTGCCTCGCCCCGCAGGACGCCGAGGACGGCGGACACGCGGAGGACGGCGGACACGCGGAGGACGGCGGGCACGCCGAGGCCGACGGGCACGCCGACACCCGCCGGAACGCCCGGAGCGTCCGGGACGGCCTCCGGGACGCCGTGTTCATACCCGCCCTGCGCGCCGACCGCCCCGAGCCGGCCGCGTTCGCCGCCGCCGTCGCCCGGGCCCACGCCCACGGCGTCCCCGTCGACTGGGCCGCCGTCTTCGCCGGCCGCGGCGGCACCCGCGTCGACCTGCCCACGTACGCCTTCCAGCGCCACCTGTACTGGCCCGAGCAGCCCACCGCCTGGACCGGCGACGTCACCGCCGCCGGCATCGGCTCCGCCGACCACCCCCTGCTCGGGGCCGCCATCGCCCTCGCCGACGGCGACGGCTACCTGTTCACCGGCCGCCTCTCCCTGGCCACCCACCCCTGGCTCGCCGACCACGCGGTCATGGACACCGTGCTGCTGCCCGGCACCGCCTTCGTGGAACTCGCCCTCCGCGCCGGCGAGCACACCGGCTGCGAACTCCTCGACGAACTCACCCTCCAGGCCCCTCTGGTCCTGCCCCCGCACGGCGGCGTCCAGGTCCAGCTCTCCGTGGGCGCGCCCGACGCCGACGGCCGGCGCGCGCTGACCCTGCACTCCCGCCCGGAGGACGCCGCCGACGACACCTGGGGCGAAGGCGCCTGGACCCGGCACGCCACCGGCCTCCTCGCCCCCGCGCCCGCCGCGCCGGACCGGGACACCGGCGCCGACCTGGCCGCCTGGCCGCCGCCGGGCGCCACCCCCCTGCCCGTCGAAGGCCTGTACGAGTACCTCGGCTCCACCGGCTTCGCCTACGGGCCCGTCTTCCAGGGCCTGACCGCTGCCTGGCAGCGCGCCGACGAGGTGTTCGCCGAGGTCCGCCTGCCCGAGCGGGCGCACGCCGAGGCCGCCCTGTTCGGCCTCCACCCGGCCCTGCTCGACGCCGCCCTGCACGCCGTCGGCATGGGCTCCCTGCTGGAGGCCACCGAGCACGGCCGGCTGCCGTTCGCCTGGAGCGGCGTGGCCCTGCGCGCCGTCGGCGCCCGCTCCCTGCGCGTCCGCCTGGCCCCCGCCGGCCAGGACACCGTCCGCGTCGACCTCGCCGACGAGGCCGGCGCGCCCGTCGCCTCCGTCGACTCGCTGCTGCTGCGCCCCGTCAGCCCCGACCAGGTACGGGCCGCCCGCACCGCCTTCCACGACGCGCTGTTCCGCGTGGACTGGACCCCGCTGCCCCTCCCGGCCGCCACCACCGTCGCCCCCGGCCAGTGGGCCCTGCTCGGTGCGGCCGCCGCCGGCACCCGCCTGGCCACCGTCCTGCCCACGGCGGCCGCCTACGCCCGCCTCGCCGACCTCGCGGCGGCCGTCGACGCGGGCGGCCCCGTCCCGCAGGCCGTCGTCGTCCCCCTCCCCGCCGCCGGTACCACCTCCGCGACCCCCGTCGACGCCGCGCTGCCCGCGGCCGTGGCCGACGCGCTGCACCACGCCCTGGAACTGGCCCAGTCCTGGCTCGCCGACGACCGCTTCGCCGCGTCCCGGCTGGTGTTCACCACCCACGGCGCCGTCGCCACCACACCCGGCTCCGACGTGTCCGACCTCGTGCACGCCCCGCTGTGGGGCCTGCTGCGGTCGGCCCAGTCCGAGCACCCCGACCGGTTCGTCCTGCTCGACCTCGACGACCGCGAGGAGTCCCTGCGGTCCCTGCCCGCGGCCCTGGCCGCCGGCGAGGCGCAGCTCGCGCTCCGGGACGGCCGCGCCGTCGTGCCGCGGCTCGCCCGGGTCCCCGCCCTGCCCGCCCCCGAGGGCCACGAGGCCCGCCCCCTCGACACCGACGGCACCGCCCTGGTCACCGGCGCCACCGGCACGCTCGGCGGCCTGGTCGCCCGCCACCTGGTCACCGTCCACGGCGTCCGCCGGCTGCTGCTGACCAGCCGCCGCGGCGAGGCCGCCGCCGGCGCCCCCGAACTCCTCGCCGAGCTGCGCGCGCTGGGCGCCGAGGTCACCCTCGCCGCCTGCGACGCCGCCGACCGCGAGGCGCTCGCCGCGCTGCTGGCCGCCGTACCGGCGGAGCACCCCCTGACCGCCGTCGTGCACACCGCCGGCGTCCTCGACGACGGCATCCTCGAATCCCTCACCCCCGCACGTGTCGACAGCGTCCTGCCCGCCAAGGTCGGCGCGGCCGTGAACCTGCACGAGCTCACCCGCGGCCTCGACCTCGCCGCGTTCGTCCTGTTCTCCGCCGCGGCCGGCACCCTCGGCGCCGCCGGCCAGGCCAACTACGCCGCCGCCAACACCTTCCTCGACGCCCTCGCCCAGCGCCGCCGCGCCGAGGGCCTGCCCGCCACCGCCCTTGCCTGGGGCCTGTGGGCCGAACGCAGCGGCATGACCGGCGACCTCGCCGCCGCCGACCTGGAGCGGATCTCCCGCGCCGGCGTGGCCGCCCTGTCCTCCGCCGAGGGCCTCGCGCTCATGGACACCGCCCGCGGGACCGGCGGGGCCACCGCCGTCCCCATGCACCTCGACCTGGCCGCGCTGCGCCAGGCCGACGCGAGCGCCGTCCCGCCGCTGCTGCGCGGCCTGGTCCGGCCCGCCGCGCGCCGCGCCGCCGCCCAGGCCGCCCCGGCCGACGGCCTCGCCGAGCGGCTGCTGCCGCTGACCGCCGCCGAACGCGACCGGCTGCTGCTGGCCACCGTCCGCGTCCAGGTCGCCGCCGTCCTCGGCTTCCCCGGCCCCGACGCCGTCGACCCCGGCCGCGCCTTCAAGGAGCTCGGCTTCGACTCGCTGACCGCCGTCGAACTGCGCAACCGCCTCGGCTCGGCCACCGGCGTCCGGCTGCCGGCCACCCTCGTCTTCGACTACCCCACCCCGAACGCGCTCGCCGCGTTCCTGCGCACCGAACTCCTCGGCGACCTGGGCACCCCCGTGGCGGGCGGCACGGCCGCGCCCGCGCGGGCCGTCGCCGACGAGCCGATCGCCATCGTCGCCATGGCCTGCCGCTACCCCGGCGGGGTCACCACCCCCGAGGACCTGTGGCGGCTCGTCGCCGGCTCCGCCGACGCGATCTCCCCGTTCCCCACCGACCGCGGCTGGAACCTCGACGCGCTCTACGACTCCGACCCCGGCCGCGCCGGCACCTCGTACACCCGCGAGGGCGGCTTCCTGCACGACGCGGCCGACTTCGACCCGGACGTGTTCGGCATCAACCCGCGCGAGGCCCTCGCCATGGACCCGCACCAGCGGCTCCTGCTGGAGACCTCCTGGGAGGCGTTCGAACGCGCCGGCATCGACCCGGCGTCGATGCGCGGCAGCCGCACCGGCGTCTTCGCCGGCGTCATGTACCACGACTACCTCAGCCGGCTCCCCGCCGTCCCCGAGGGCCTGGAGGGCTACCTGGGCACCGGCACCGCCGGCAGCGTCGCCTCCGGCCGCGTCGCGTACACCTTCGGCCTCGAAGGCCCGGCCGTCACCATCGACACCGCCTGCTCCTCGTCCCTGGTCGCCCTGCACCTGGCCGCGCAGGCCCTGCGCAGCGGCGAGTGCGACATGGCGCTCGCCGGCGGCGTCACCGTCATGTCCACCCCGGACACGTTCATCGACTTCAGCCGCCAGCGCGGCCTGTCCACCGACGGCCGCTGCAAGTCCTTCTCCGCCGACGCCGACGGCACCGGCTGGGCCGAGGGCGCCGGCATGATCCTCGTCGAGCGGCTCTCCGACGCCCGCCGCAACGGGCACCCCGTCCTCGCCGTGGTCCGCGGCACGGCCGTCAACCAGGACGGCGCCTCCAACGGCCTCACCGCCCCCAACGGGCCCTCCCAGCAGCGCGTCATCCGCGAGGCACTGGCCCACGCCGGACTGGCCCCGGCCGAGGTCGACGCAGTCGAGGCGCACGGCACCGGCACCACCCTCGGCGACCCCATCGAGGCCCAGGCCCTGCTCGCCACCTACGGCCAGGACCGGCCCGCGGACCGCCCGCTGCGGCTGGGCTCGATCAAGTCCAACATCGGCCACACCCAGGCCGCCGCCGGCGCCGCGGGCATCATCAAGATGGTCGAGGCGATGCGCCACGGCGTCCTGCCCGCCTCCCTGCACATCGGCGAGCCCTCCCCGCACATCGACTGGACCGCCGGCGCGGTGACCCTCCTCACCGAGCCCGCCCCGTGGCCCGAGACGGGCCGCCCGCGGCGCGCGGGCGTCTCCTCCTTCGGCGTCAGCGGCACCAACGCGCACGTCATCATCGAGCAGCCGCCCGCCGACGCCGAGCAGCTGCGGGCCGACGCCGACCTGCCGTCGGCCGACACCGAGCAGCCGCCCGCCGCCGGGGCCCCCGCCACCGGCACGCCCGAGGAGCACGCCCCCGCCGCGGACGCCGCCCGGGAGCCGGCCACGGCTCCCGCCGGCACCCCGCTGCCGTTCGTCCTCGCCGGCCGCACCCCGGACGCCCTGCGCGCCCAGGCCGCCCGGCTCGCCGCCCACCTCGCCGAGCGGCCCGGCACGGCCCCCGCCGACGTGGCGTACTCCCTGGCGACCGGCCGCACCGCCCTGGACCGCCGCGCGGCCGTCGTCGCCGCCGACCACGCGGAACTGCTCACCGGGCTCGGCGCGCTCGCCGAGGGCCGCGACCACGCCCGGCTCGTCCGCCACGACGCCGGCGACGGCCGGCTCGCCGTCCTCTTCACCGGCCAGGGCAGCCAGCGCCCCGGCATGGGCCGCGAACTGTACGCCGTCCACCCGGTGTTCGCCGCCGCCCTCGACGAGGTGTGCGCCGCCCTGGACCCGCACCTCGAACGGCCCCTCAAGGACGTCATGTTCGCCCTGGACGGCGACGACGACGGAGACGACGCAGGCGACGCCCACGGCACCCCGCTCGACCGGACCGGCTACACCCAGCCCGCCCTCTTCGCCCTGGAGACCGCGCTCTACCGCCTCGTCGAGTCCTGGGGCGTGCGCCCCGACTTCGTCGCCGGCCACTCCATCGGCGAGATCACCGCGGCCCACGTCGCCGGCGTCCTCAGCCTGCCCGACGCGGCCGTCCTGGTCGCCGCCCGCGGCCGGCTGATGGAAGCGCTGCCCGCGGACGGCGCGATGATCGCGATCGACGCCACCGAGGACGAGGTCCGGCCCCTGCTCGCCGGCCGCGAGGACCGGATCGGCATCGCCGCCGTCAACTCCGCCTCCTCCGTGGTCGTCTCCGGCGACGAGGACCTCGCACGGGAGATCGCGGACGGGTTCGCCGCCCGCGGCCGCCGGACCCGGCGGCTCACCGTCAGCCACGCCTTCCACTCGCCGCTGATGGACGGCATGCTCGACGCCTTCCGCGAGGTCGCCGCCACCCTCACCTACCACGCGCCGGCCGTCCCCGTCGTCACGCACCTCACCGGCGCGGTCGCCGGTGACGAACTGCGCACCCCCGAGCACTGGGTGGCGCACGTCCGCGAAGGCGTCCGTTTCCTCGACGGCATCCGCACCCTGGACGCCGAACGTGTCACCACCTACCTCGAACTGGGCCCGCAGGGCGTCCTGTCGGGCCTGGGCCGCGACTGCCTGACCGACCCCGACGGCGCCCCCGACGGCGCCCCCGACGCCGTGTTCGTCCCGGCCCTACGCCGCGACCGCGGCGAGGCCGAGGCGCTGGCCGCCGCGATCGCCGCCCTCCACACCCGGGCCGTCCCGGTCGACTGGAGCGCGTACTTCGCCCCGGCCGGCGCCCGCCGCACCGACCTGCCCACCTACGCCTTCCAACACCGCCGCTTCTGGCTGGAGGCCCCCGCCGGCTTCGTCGGGGACGTCGAGTCCGCCGGTCTGGGCGCCGCCCACCACCCCCTCCTCGGCGCCGCGGTGCCCCTCGCCGACGGCGAGGGCCTCCTCCTCACCGGCCGGCTCTCCTTGGACACCCACCCCTGGCTGGCCGACCACGCCGTCATGGACACCGTCCTGCTGCCCGGCACCGCCTTCGTCGAGATCGCCGTCCGCGCGGGCGACCAGGCCGGCTGCGACGTGCTGGAGGAACTCACGCTCGAAACCCCGCTGGTCCTCACCCCGCACGCCGCGGTCCGCCTCCAGGTCGTGGTCGGCGCCCCCGACCGGGACGGCCGCCGCACCCTGGACCTGTACTCCGGCGACCCGGACGCCGCCGACGACGAGCCCTGGACCCGCCACGCCACCGGCATCCTGGCCACCGGCGCCCCGCAGCCCGGCTTCGACCTCACGGCCTGGCCGCCGGCCGGTGCCGAGGCCGTCACCCTCGACGGCCTCTACGAGCACCTGGGCCACGGCGGCTTCGCCTACGGCCCCGTCTTCCAGGGCCTGCGGGCCGCCTGGACCCTCGACGGGGACGTCTACGCGGAGGTGGCGCTGCCCGAGGACCGGCAGGCCGACGCCGCCCGGTTCGGTCTGCACCCGGCGCTCCTCGACGCGGCCCTGCACGCCGTCTTCGTCCGGCCGTCCCCCGAGGGGGACCGCCCGGCCGGGCTGCCGTTCTCCTGGCGGGGCGTGTCCCTGCACGCCGTCGGCGCCACCGCCCTGCGCGTCCGGCTCACCACCGGTACCGACGACGCCCTCTCCCTCCAGGTCGCCGACACCGCCGGAGCGCCCGTCGCGGCCGTCGAACGCCTCATGGTGCGCCCCGTCTCCGCCGACGCGCTGGCCGGCGCCACGCGCACCGCGTTCCACGAGTCCCTGTTCCGCGTCGACTGGGCCACCATGCCCCTGCCGGCCGGCACCCCCGACGCCCGGCCCGGTGACACCTGGGCCGTCCTCGGCGCCGGTACCGGCCTGCCCGGGCGCGCCCACGCCGACCTGCCGGCGCTGGCCGCCGCGCTCGACGCGGGCGCCCCGGCCCCCGCGTACGTCCTCGCCCCCTGCCCGGCCGCGGACGGCCGCGGCCCCGAGGACGCGCTCACCCCGGACGCCGTGCGCGCCGCCGCACACCACGCCCTGGCCCTCGTCCAGGGCTGGCTCGCCGACGACCGGTTCGCCGACTCGCACCTGGTCCTCCTCACCCGCGGCGCCGTCGCGACGCACGGCGACCGGGACCTCGCCGACCCCGTCCACGCCCCCGTCTGGGGACTGGTCCGCACCGCCCAGGCGGAGAACCCCGACCGGTTCGTCCTCGCCGACCTCGACACCCCCGGCACCGACGAGACCCTGCCCGGCCTGCTCGCCGCCGCCCTCGCCACCGGCGAGCCGCAGTTCGCGGTCCGCCGCGGCACCGTCCACGCCCCCCGCCTCGCCCGGGTCCCGGCCGCCGGCGCGCTGACCCCGCCCGCCGACGGCTCCGCCTGGCGCATGGACATCGAGGACAAGGGCACCCTCGACCACCTCACCCTGGTCCCCAGCCCCGAGTCCGAGGCCCCGCTGGAGCCCGGCCAGGTCCGCGTCGCCGTGCGCGCCGCCGGCCTCAACTTCCGCGACGTCCTCAACGCCCTCGGCATGTACCCCGGCGATCCCGGCCTCATGGGCTCCGAGGGCGCCGGCACCGTCCTGGAGACCGGACCGGGCGTCACCGACCTCGTCCCCGGCGACCGCGTCATGGGCATGCTGCCCGGCGCCTTCGGTCCGCTGGCCGTCGTCGACCGCCGCATGATCGCCCCGATGCCGGAGGGCTGGACCTTCGCCGAGGCCGCCGCCGTCCCGATCGTCTTCATGACGGCGTACTACGCCCTGCACGACCTGGCCGGCCTGCAGCCCGGCGAGAGGCTGCTGGTGCACGCCGCGGCCGGCGGCGTCGGCTCGGCCGCCGTCCAGCTCGCCCGCCACTGGGGCGCCGAGGTCTACGCCACGGCCAGTCCCGGCAAGTGGGACACGCTGCGCGGACTCGGCCTGACCGACGACCGGATCGCCTCCTCCCGCACCCTCGACTTCGAGGACTCCTTCCGCACCGCCACCGGCGGCCGGGGCGTCGACGTCGTCCTCGACTCCCTGGCCCGCGAGTTCGTCGACGCCTCCCTGCGGCTGCTGCCGCACGGCGGACGCTTCGTCGAGATGGGCAAGACCGACGTCCGCGACCCGCAGGACGTCGCCGCCGCCCACCCCGGCGTCCGCTACCGGGCCTTCGACCTGACCGAGGCCGGCCTGGACCGCATCCAGGAGATGCTCACCGCCCTCCTCGGCCTCTTCGACTCCGGTGCCCTGCGCCCGATCCCGGTCTCCTCCTGGGACCTGCGCCAGGCCCCCGAGGCCTTCCGCTACCTCAGCCAGGCCCGCCACACCGGCAAGATCGTCCTCACCGTGCCCGCCGACTGGGACCCCGAGGGCACCGTCCTCGTCACCGGCGGCACCGGCACCCTCGGCGCCCTCGTCGCCCGGCACGCCGTCACCGTCCGCGGCGCCCGCCGCCTGGTCCTCACCAGCCGCCGCGGCGAGGCCGCCGCCGGCGCCGCCGAACTCGCCGCGGACCTGCGCGCGCTGGGCGCCGACGTCACCGTCGCCGCCTGCGACGCCGCCGACCGCGACGCGCTCGCCGCCCTCCTGGCCGGCATCCCGGCCGCGCACCCGCTGACCGCCGTCATCCACACCGCCGGCGTCCTCGACGACGGCATCACCACCGCCCTCACCCCCGAGCGCCTCGACCGCGTCCTGCGGCCCAAGGCGGACGCCGCACTGCACCTGCACGAGCTGACCCGCGACCTCGACCTCGCCGACTTCGTCCTCTTCTCCTCCGCCGCCGGCACCTTCGGCGGCGCCGGCCAGGCCAACTACGCCGCCGCGAACGTCTTCCTCGACGCCCTCGCCCGCCACCGCCAGGCCCAGGGCCTGGCCGGCACCTCCCTCGCGTGGGGCCTGTGGGCCGACGCCAGCGGCATGACCGGCGAACTGGACACCGCCGACAAGGACCGCATGACGCGCTCCGGCGTCCTCGGCCTCACCTCCGAGGAGGGCCTGGCCCTCCTCGACACCGCGCACCGCACCGGCGACGCCCACCTCGTCCCCATGCAGCTGGACCTCGCACCCCTGCGCCAGGCCGACCCCGGCACGGTGCCCGCCCTGCTGCGCGGACTCGTCCGCACCCCGGCCCGCCGGGCCGTCGAGGCCACCGCCGGCGGCACCGGAACCCCGCTGGTGGAGCAGCTCGTACGGCTCCCCGGCAACGAGCAGGACGCCCTGCTGCTGGACCTCGTACGCGACCAGGTGGCGGCCGTCCTCGGCCACGCCACCCCGGACGCCGTCGAACCCGGCCGCGCCTTCAAGGACCTCGGCTTCGACTCGCTGACCGCGGTCGAGTTCCGCAACCGGCTCGGCGCGGCCGCCGGCGTCCGCCTGCCCGCCACCCTCGTCTTCGACTACCCCACGCCCACGGCCCTCGCCGGCTTCCTCAAGGACGAGCTCCTCGGCTCCGAGGCCGCCGCTGCCGCCGCGCTCCCGCGGCACCCGGCCGGCGCCGCCGAGGCCGACGACCCCATCGCCATCGTCGCCATGAGCTGCCGGTTCCCCGGCGGCGTCCGCAGCCCCGAGGACCTGTGGGAACTGCTCGCAGAGGGCCGCGACGGCATCGCCCACCTCCCCGCGGAACGCGGCTGGGACACCGAAGCGCTGTACGACCCCGACCCCGACAACCCGGGCACCTCCTACGCCCGGGAAGGCGGCTTCGTCTACGACGCCCACCACTTCGACCCCGCGTTCTTCGGCATCAACCCGCGCGAGGCCCTCGCCATGGACCCCCAGCAGCGCCTGCTGCTGGAGACGTCCTGGGAGGCGTTCGAGCGGGCCGGCATCGACCCCACGGGACTGCGCGGCCGGCAGGTCGGCGTGTTCGTCGGCCAGATGCACAACGACTACGTGTCCCGGCTGAACACCGTCCCCGAGGGCGTCGAGGGCTACCTCGGCACCGGCGGCTCCAGCAGCATCGCCTCCGGCCGCGTCTCGTACACCTTCGGCTTCGAGGGCCCGGCCGTCACCGTCGACACCGCCTGCTCCTCGTCCCTGGTCGCCCTGCACCTCGCCGCCCAGGCCCTGCGCTCCGGCGAGTGCTCCCTCGCCCTCGCGGGCGGCGTCACGATCATCACCACCCCCGACGTCTTCACCGAGTTCAGCCGCCAGCGCGGCCTGGCCGCCGACGGCCGCTGCAAGCCCTTCGCGGCCGCCGCCGACGGCACCGCCTGGGGCGAGGGTGTCGGCATGCTCCTCGTCGAGCGGCTCTCCGACGCCCGCCGCAACGGCCACCAGGTCCTCGCGGTCGTCCGCGGCACGGCCGTCAACCAGGACGGCGCCTCCAACGGCCTCACCGCCCCCAACGGGCCCGCCCAGCAGCGCGTCATCCGCCAGGCCCTCGCCCACGCCGGCCTCACCGCCGCCGACGTCGACGCGGTCGAGGCGCACGGCACCGGCACCCGCCTCGGCGACCCCATCGAGGCCCAGGCCCTGCTGGCCACCTACGGCCAGGACCGGCCCGCGGACCGCCCGCTGTGGCTGGGCTCGATCAAGTCCAACTTCGGCCACACGCAGGCCGCCGCCGGCGTCGCCGGCATCATCAAGATGGTCCAGGCGATGCGCCACGGCGTCCTGCCGAAGACCCTGCACGTCGACGAGCCCTCCCCGCACGTCGACTGGTCCGCGGGCGCGGTCAGCCTGCTCACCGAGCGGCGGGCCTGGCCGCAGACCGGCCGCCCGCGGCGCGCCGGCATCTCCTCCTTCGGCATGAGCGGCACCAACGCCCACGCCATCGTCGAACTCCCTGACACCGCGCCGGCCGTCGCACCGGCCGCGGCCCCGACCGCCCCGGCGCAGGCCCCGGCGGCGACCGCCCCGGCCCAGGTACCCGCCGCGACCGCCCCGGCGACCGTCCCGTGGCACCTGACCGCCCGCACCTCCGAGGCCCTGCGCGCCCAGGCCGGACGGCTCCTCGCCCACCTGGACGCGTACCCCGCGGCCGAGCCCGCCGACATCGGCCTCACGCTGGCCACCGGCCGGGCCGTCTTCGAGCAGCGGGCCACCGTGGTGGCGGCGGACCGCGAAGGCTTCCGCACGGCGCTGTCCGCCCTCGCCGAGGGCCGCCCCTCGGCCGGACTGGTCCGCGGCGCGCCCGCGACCGGCGGCAAGCTCGCGTTCCTGTTCACGGGCCAGGGCAGCCAGCGGCTCGGCATGGGACGGGAGCTGTACGACGCCTTCCCGGTGTTCGCGGCCGCGCTGGACGGCGTGAGCGACCGCCTGGACCTAGAACTCCCGCTGAAGGACGTCCTGTTCGGGTCGGACGGCGACGTGCTGGACCGGACGGAGTACGCGCAGCCGGCCCTGTTCGCGGTCGAGGTGGCGCTGTTCCGCCTGCTGGAGTCGTACGGGGTGCGGCCGGACTTCGTGTCCGGTCACTCGATCGGCGAGATCGCCGCCGCGCACGTGGCCGGGGTGCTGTCCCTGGACGACGCGTGTGCGCTGGTGGCGGCCCGCGGGCGGCTGATGCAGGCGCTCCCGGCCGGCGGCGTGATGATCGCGGTCCAGGCCTCCGAGGCGGAGGTCGTGCCACTGCTCACCGAGGACGTGGACATCGCCGCGGTCAACGGCCCGCAGGCGGTGGTCGTCTCCGGCGACGAGGCCGCCGCGGTCGCGATCGCCGATGCCTTCGAGGCGCAGGGCCGCAAGACCAAGCGCCTGACGGTCAGC
>NZ_JOGB01000095.1 GCF_000719335.1 Streptomyces sp. NRRL S-87 | reverse complement strand
GGCGTGGGCTGCGGGGCGGGGGCGGGGGCGGGCGGCGGGGCGAAGGCGGGGGGTGCGGCGGCCGGGGCCTGCTGCGCCTGCTCCACCTCCTCGGCCACCTCGCCGCCGAAGTTCTTCAGCAGCGCGTCGAGTCCGCCGTCGAAGCCCTGGCCGACCGCGGCGAACCGCCAGACGTCCTTGAAGTAGAAGTCGCCGAGCATCACCGCCCGCTCGGTGCTGAACTCCGCGCCGGTGAAGGCGTACCGGGCGACCTCCTCGCCGCCCGCGACGATCCGGATGTGGCCGGATCCGATCTGCGACATCTGGCCGCTGCCGTCGATGGTCGCGGTGAACGACAGCGTGCGGACGGCGTCCGGGATCCGGTCCAGGGTGACGCGGAACGACTCGGTGTCGCCGGCCTGCGGGCCGAGCAGCTGGATGGACTCCTCGGGCGACTTCGGCTGGTTGTAGAAGACGAAGTACCGGTCGTCGGAGAGCCGTTCGTCCGCGTCGAGGCCGAAGCAGCTGATGTCGAAGGCCAGTCCGGGGCCCTCGATGCGGACACCGACGTACAGGTCGGTGCCCGCCGTGAGGTCGCTGATCCTCGCCTTGTGGCCGCGCTGGAATTCCCTGACCATGCGTGAAGCCCGCCCCCGTCCCGGTTGAATGCGTACGGCCAGGCTAACGGCAGCCGCCGGGATCCGGCCGGGCCGGTACGGAGACGGTACATTTCACGGCTCGTCAGCCGGGGTGGTCCGGCGTCCGCGGGGCGGAGGGGTCGCGGAGGTCCAGCGGGAGGCCTCCGGCCCGGCCACTAGTTGTAGGTGGGCAGGTAGTCCTCGCAGTAGCCCTCCCCGTTGCCGTCACGGCCGTACACCGGGTCGCCCAGGATGAGCAGGTACGTGCCGGTCAGGGGCCCGACGATGCCGTCGACGTCCATGCTCGGCGAGAGGTCCCGCTTCACCTCGCGCTGGAAGAAGCGGATGGCCTCGTCCGTCTGGGGGCCGAAGCGGCTGTCCTCGGAGATCTGCTCGTGCCAGGGGGCGCTCTTCTTGAAGAAGGCGTTCACCTGGTGCTGCACGCACCACACCGCGGAGCCGTTGTTGGCCTGGCCGTAACCGATGTACGGGGCTCCGACCCGGGCTTCCGCGGTCCCCGTCAGCGCGGTCAGGGCGAGGGTCGCCGCACCGGCGAGGACTGCGGTACGGGTGAGGGAGTTCATGGGCATGCTGGACCAGCCTTCGGTTCGGTGACTGAGGAATGGTGCGTGGCACAGGAGGTGCCGGCCGGGGCCGGGCGGAGAGCGCCTCGGGACCGGTCCGGACAGCCAGAACCCTAGGCAGGGCAGGCCTCCGTCCCGCCGTCCCAGGCGTCCCGGGGCGGTCCCGCACGGCGGCGGGAGGCGGCGGGCCGGGACGGGACGCGGCAGGTCACCGGCTTCACCAGGGAGCTGTCCGCGGTGGCGGGTCCTCGTTCCCGTGCCGTCCCGTGCGACCCCCGGGACGGCACGGGACGTCGGAGGTCGGCGGGACCCCCTGGACGTGGCCGGCGACCCGACCGAACCCGGATCGCGTGCCGCCGCAGGCGACGGGAGTCAGACCGCCGCGTCCGGGCCGCCGCCCTCGCGCGGGGCCGGCAGGTGCGGCAGCCGGTCGGCGGCGACCACGCCCTCGAGGTAGCCGCGGGCCCGCTCGGTACGCGGGTACGCCTCCAGGAGCTCCCAGAAGCGGGGGCCGTGGCCCGGGACCAGCAGGTGCGCCAGCTCGTGCAGCAGCACGTAGTCGACCACGTACTCCGGCATGCCCTGGAGGCGGTGGGAGAGCCGGATGCTGCCCTCGGCGGGGGTGCAGGAGCCCCAGCGCGTGTTCTGGTTGGTGACCCAGCGGACCACGCGGGGGCGCGCACGGCCGCCGAGGTACTGACCGGACAGCTGTGCGGCCCGCTCGGTCAACTCCGCGTCACCGAGGCTGCGGCGACTCTCCTGCGCTGCGAGCTTGTCCAGCATCACGCCCACCCAGCGCCGCTCCTCGGCCTCCGACATGCGGGCAGGGATGAGGACGACCGTACGGTCGCCCTCGCGGTAGGCCGAGACGGTCCTGCGGCGGCGCGCGCTCCGGCGGACTTCGACGGCGCGCTGCGGGGGATCGGCGGACACCCCACGACGGTACCGGGTGGCCCTGACCGACGTCCTACGCGTGCCGGTTTTGAACTATTAATAGCCTTAATTCCTGTGTGCTGTGGATAACTCGGAGCGGGGGTTGGGGGCGGCCCGGCATGCTCGCTTTGCCCGCACGGCTCGTGCGGGTCGCGGGCCGTGACGGACGCGCTGCGGCGGACGGGCACGCGCTCCCCCATGGGCGCGTGACCTGCGGGGACGAGGGGGCGTGCGATGTATCCGAAGGTGAAGCCCGCACTGGTGCGGGCCTGGCGTGACCTCCAGACGGTGCAGTTCGGCGTGACGCCGGCGCAGGCGGTCGTGCTCGGGCCGATCGACATGGCGACGGGCAGTTTCATCGAGCAGCTCGACGGCTCGCTCGGGCCGCCCGCGCTGCGGGAGCGGGCGCGTGTGTTGGGCCTGCCCGAGGGCCGGGCGGACGAGCTGGTGGCCCGACTGGCGAAGGCGGGGCTGCTGGAGGACGTGACCGCGGGCGGTGCGGCGGCCCAGTCGGTGCGCCGCCGGATCGAGCTGATGGAGCGGCTGCGGCCGGACCTGGGTGCGCTGTCGCTGCGGCGGCGGGAGCCGGGCGGGGCCCTGCGCGCGCTGGCGGCCCGACGGGGCGCGCGGGTCCAGGTGCGCGGGCTGGGCCGGGTCGGGGCGGTGATCGCCTCGGTGCTCTCGGGTGCCGGGGTGGGCAGGGTGGAGGTGATGGACGGCGGCGTGGTCGAGCCGGGCGATCCGGTACCGGGTGGGATGCCCCCGGAGGCCGTGGGCCTGCGGCGGGCGGTGGCGGGGGCGGAGCTGGTACGGGAATCGGCGCCCGAGCGCGGACCCGGCGGCGACCGGGGCAGGGGCCCCGGCGCCGGTCGGGGCCGGGGGCCGGAGCCCGACGGGGCCGCCCGGCCGGGGCTCGTGGTGGTCGCTCCCCGGGAGGGGATCGAGGCCCACGCGCCCGATCCGGGCCGGTCCGCGGACTGGCTCGCGTCGGGCACCCCACACCTGTACGCGGGAGTGCTGGAGGGGACGGGCATCGTGGGCCCCCTCGTGCTGCCCGGGGACACCGCGTGCGCCGGGTGCATGGAGCGGGAGCGGGTGGACCGGGATCCGGCCTGGCCGCGGTTGCTCACCCAGTGGCGATCGGGCCGGGGCCGGGCGGGGCCGGCCTGCGACATGGGGTTGGCCGTGGCGGTCGCGGGGCTGGCGGCGGCGCACGCCCTGGCGTTCCTGGACGGGGAGTTGCCGGCCTCGGCGGGGGCGCGCTGGGAGGCGGCGCTACCCGGCTTGGACTGGCGGCGGACCGTGCTGGTGCCCCATCCCGACTGCCCCTGCGGGGCGGTGGGCGGTGGACCGGAGGAGCACTCCGCCGGCCGGCGGGAGCCACACGACACAATGGCCGGGTAACCGCCGCTCGCGGCGCGGCTGAGTGGGATCTGGAGGGGCGTATGTCTGATCTTCCCCGGAAGGCGGTCACCCGTACCGCGAAGCTCGCCGCGCTGCCCTTGGGCATCGCGGGGCGGGCGACGTGGGGGCTCGGCAAGATGATCGGCGGCAAGTCCGCCGAGATCGTGGCGCGCGAGCTCCAGCAGCGCACCGCCGAGCAGTTGTTCAAGGTCCTGGGCGAGTTGAAGGGCGGCGCGATGAAGTTCGGGCAGGCCCTGTCCGTCTTCGAGTCGGCCCTGCCGGAAGAGGTGGCGGGGCCGTACCGGGCCGCACTGACGAAGCTTCAGGAGGCGGCGCCGCCCCTGCCGGCCGGGACCGTGCACCAGGTCCTGACCGAGCGGCTGGGGCCGGACTGGCGGGAGCTGTTCCTGGAGTTCGAGGACAAGCCCGCTGCTGCGGCCTCGATCGGGCAGGTGCACCGGGCGGTGTGGCACGACGGGCGCGAGGTGGCCGTCAAGGTCCAGTACCCGGGCGCCGGCGAGGCACTGCTGTCGGACCTGGCCCAGTTGGGGCGCTTCGCCCGGCTGTTGGGACCGCTGATCCCGGGCATGGACCTCAAGCCGCTGATCAGCGAGATGCGCAGCCGCATCGAGGAGGAGCTGGACTACGAGCTGGAGGCGGAGTCCCAGCGGTCGCACGCGGACGTGTTCGCGGGCGATCCGGACGTGGTCGTGCCGGACGTGGTGCACCAGGGCGAACAGGTGCTCGTCACCGAGTGGATGGAGGGGACACCGCTCTCGGAGGTCATATCCGACGGCACACCGGAGCAGCGGGACCGCGCCGGGCAGTTGCTGGCCCGCTTCCTGTTCTCCGGACCCGCGCGCACGGGGCTGCTCCACGCGGACCCGCACCCGGGCAACTTCCGGCTGCTGGCGGACGACGACGGCCGACTGCGGTTGGGCGTGCTGGACTTCGGCACGGTCGACCGGCTTCCGGGCGGCCTGCCGCGCACCATCGGCACCTCGCTGCGGATGGCCCTGGCGGGGGACGGGGACGAGGTCTACCGGCAGTTGTGCGCGGAGGGCTTCGTGAAGGACTCCATCGAGCTCGACCCGGACGCGGTACTGGAGTACCTGCGGCCGATCATCGAGCCGGCGTTGGTGGAGGAGTTCACGTTCACCCGGGGCTGGATCCGCGGCCAGGCGGCCCGCATCGCCGATCCCCGCTCCCCCGCACACCAGTTGGGCAAGCAGCTCAACCTGCCGCCGGCCTACCTCCTGATCCACCGCGTCACGCTGAGCACGATCGGCGTCCTGTGCCAGCTCGGCGCCACGGTCCGGCTGCGCGAGGAGCTGGAGTCCTGGCTGCCGGGGTTCCTGCCGGAGGACTGAGTCGGGGCGGGGTCACCACCAGGCGGAGTCGAGTCTGCCCTCGATGGCGCGGATGTTGGCCCGGGCGCAGTCGTCGCAGAAGTACTGGCGGGTGCCGTTCTCGACGGAGCAGGTCCAGGTGGGCGGGGCGCCCTCGGGGCTGTGCTTGCCGCATCGGGCGCACACGACGGTCCCGGCTCCGGGACCCGGGGATGCGGGGTGGGGAGTGTGCTGGTCCACCACCAGACGATATCGCCGCCGCACCGGGGTGCGCCTGCGCAACGCACCGTGGGGACCGGTCCTGACGGACCGGTCCCCACGGTGGGGCGAGTCAGCCGGAGCTGATCAGTGCATGACCGCCATGGCCAGGGCGCGGCGGGCCCGCATCGAGACGCGCTCGGCGCGCTTCTGCATGCGGCGGGCGTTGATCAGACGGACGGCCTGCCGTTCCGCGTCGATCTCGCGCATCCGTTCGTGCATATGAGCACGAGCCAGGGCTTCTGGGATGAGTTGCATTTCGCGGGTCCTGTTCTGACGCGAGAGCTTCGCGCCGGGAGTGGTGAAGTCGGTGTGGGCGGAGCCGGAGGGCTGCTCGCTGGCGTGCGGGGTCATCGGGGCCTGCTTCAGGGGGTCGTACGTGAGGGGGCGGTCGATCGTGCCGCGGGCGTTCATGCCGAGACCGGGTTCTTGCGCGGACGGCCACGGGGACGCTTGCGGGCGACGACCACGCCCTGCACGAAGAGCTCGCCACCCCAGACGCCCCAGGGCTCGCGGCGCTCCTTCGCGCCGGCGAGGCAGGCCTCGACCAGCGGACAGGTGCGGCAGAGGGACTTGGCGTACTCGACGTCGGCCGGGGACTCGGCGAAGAAGACCTCGGGGTCGTAGGTACGGCACGGGACGGGCACGCCGAGGTTCTCGATGGCGTCGTCGAGCGCGGTGAGCGCGGTGAGCGGAGTCAAGGCGGAGTCCTCCGGGACTGCGGGCGGAGAGGTCAAGTGGGAGGGCGGTACGGACGGGGCGTGCGCTTCGAGTTGCACGGTGGTTTCTTTCCTCGTCTGGTCGGTCCGGCCTGGTGGGCCGGTGTTCGGCTGGTACCGGGTGCTGCCAGTCCCGAGGCCCCTTCGCTCCGTCGTCCCGTCGGGGGACAAACAGAAGGGCCGCGGATCCCGGGTGGGGTTCCGCGGCCCTGAAGGCGCCGGCCTGATCAGATCAGGCTGGATCACTCCAGGGTTCGAGCCCACGGAAGGCCCACATCGTGTGGTGCTGCGTCGTCTGCTTCGGGTGTCCGGCACCGGTGGCGGCAAAGGCATAGGCCTGTGCCTGCGCCACTACTGCTGCCGGGGCCTGGGTCGGTCGCTCATTGCCTTCGATCCGCTCGCGGACGGGCAGGGTCGCAAGGGAGACGGGGCTGATCGCGGAGATCGCGGACAGACCGGTGCCCTGGAAACCGGAGGTGAAGGCGACGAGCTTGGAATCACGCAGGCAGGAGGAAGCGGCGACCGGGCGATCGGTCATTTTGGTGACGGTGTTGAAGCTGATCACGGGTCTCGCCTCCTCTCGGCGTCTCGGGGACCGGCCTCTCGGCCCGTCCCGTGTATTCGGACAAGTACAGCACGGAGCGGAGGCTTCTCAGAAGCCACCGTTTCCGTTGCTAAGAACCTATGGGGATGTGCGGGGCATGTGCAAACTATTTTTCCGACGAGTTTCTACGCGTCGGCCCCCTCCCCCTCACCAGGCTCCTGACCTGCGCAGATGGCCAGGACATCGGCTCCGAAGCGGTCGAGCTTGCGTCCACCCACGCCTGAGATCACGGCGAGCTCGCCCTCCTCGTGGGGCACGGCCTCGGCGATCGCCATGAGCGTCTTGTCCGTGAAGACGCAGTACGCCGGCTGTCCCAGGGCCTTCGCCTGCACCGCGCGCCAGTCGCGCAGCCGCTCGTAGAGCCCTTCGTCCATGTCGGACGGGCACTCCTCGCAGCGCATGAGCTTCATCTCTCCCGCGTCGGTGAGGGTCCTGCCGCACACCCGGCACAGCACCGGGCCCCGGCGGCCGCGCGCCCGGCCCCGCTCGATGACCCCGGAGGCGCCCGGCGAGCGGCTGCCGCCGGCCCGGAAGCCCGGCCGCAGGCCGCTCAGGAAGCGGCTGGGCCGCCGGGTCGCCCGGCCGCCCGGAGAGCGCGAGAGCGCCCAGGACAGGCCCAGGTGCAGGCGTGCCCGGGTGACCCCGACGTACAGGAGGCGGCGCTCCTCCTCGATCTGCTCGTCGGTCTTCGCGTACGTGATCGGCAGCATGCCGTCGGTCAGGCCGACCAGGAACACCGCGTCCCACTCCAGGCCCTTCGCCGCGTGCAGGGAGGCGAGCGTGACGCCCTGGACGGTGGGGGCGTGCTGGGCCGCGGCCCGTTCGTCGAGCTCGACGACCAGGTCCGCGAGGGTGACCTCGCGCGACCGGCCGCGGGAGAAGTCCTCCGCCAGGCGGACCAGGGCGGCCAGCGACTCCCACTGGTCGCGCACGGCCCCCGAGCCGGCCGGGGGCTGGGGGGTCCAGCCGTTCGCGCTCAGCACGGCCCGGACCTGCGCGGGCAGCTCGACGACGTCGTCGAGGACGGCGTCGTTCGCTCCGAAGCGGGCGGCGCCGCGCAGGTTCGCGATGGCCTGCTTGACCTCGACGCGCTCGAAGAAGCGCTCCGCGCCGCGCAGCTGGTAGGGCACCCCGGCGTCGGCGAGGGCCTGCTCGTAGACCTCCGACTGGGCGTTGATGCGGTAGAGGACCGCGATCTCCCCGGCCGGCACCCCGGCGTCGATCAGGCCGCGGATCCGCCGGGCCACGCCCTCGGCCTCGGCGGGCTCGTCGGCGTACTCGGTGAAGACCGGGTCGGGGCCCGGCTCGCGCTGCGAGACGAGCTCCAGCCGGTGGTCGGCCGCCCGGCCGCGGGCCTGCGCGAGCAGCCCGTTGGCCAGGTGCACCACCTGCGGGGTGGAGCGGTAGTCGCGGACCAGCTTCACCACGGTGGCCTGCGGGTAGCGGGTGCGGAAGTCCAGGAGGTGGTCGGGGGTGGCGCCGGTGAAGGAGTAGATCGTCTGGCTGGCGTCGCCGACCACGCACAGGCTGTCGCGGTCGCCGAGCCAGAGCTCCAGCAGCCGCTGCTGGAGCGGGCTGACGTCCTGGTACTCGTCGACCACGAAGTGCTGGTACTGGCTGCGGACCACGTCGGCGATGTCGGGCCGGTCCTCGAGGATGCCGACCGTGAGGAGCAGCACGTCCTCGAAGTCGATCATGACGCGGTCCCGCTTCAGCTGCTCGTACATCCCGTAGATCTGGGCGATCTCGGCCGGGTCGCGGGGGGCCTCGCGGCCCGCCTTGCGGACGGCGGCCGGGTAGTCGGCGGGGGTGGACTGGGTGACCTTGGCCCACTCGATCTCGCCGGTGACGTCGCGCAGCTCGTTCCGGTCCAGGCGGACGCGGCAGCGGGCAGCCGCGTCCGCCACCAGCTGGATCTTGCGCTCCACGAGCCGCGGCAGGTCGCCGCCGACCGCACGCGGCCAGAAGTACTGGAGCTGGCGCAGCGCGGCCGAGTGGAACGTGCGTGCCTGGACCCCGGCGGCGCCCAGGCCGCGCAGGCGGCCGCGCATCTCGCCGGCGGCGCGGTTGGTGAAGGTGACGGCCAGCACGCTGGCGGGCTGGAGGATGCCCGCGCGCACGCCGTACGCGATGCGGTGGGTGATCGCCCGGGTCTTGCCCGTACCGGCTCCGGCGAGGACGCACACCGGGCCGCGCAGCGTGGTCGCGACCTCGCGCTGCTCCGGGTCCAGGCCCAGGAGCACCGCGTCGGCCGACTCCGCGGCGGAAGGGAAGGACGGGAGAGGCGTTGCTGCTGTCACACCTGCCATGCTGCCAGGTCCGGTGCGGCGGCCGGGACGGTTGTCCACAGGGGTGCGGGTGCGGTCGTACGTGTACGACCGGCGGCTTCTGATGCGCAGAGCTCTGGCCAGGGCTTTCCCGCGGGAATGTCCCGGGGACCCCGTGCGTTCCTCTGTGTGGGACCGACCCGGCCAACCCCAGCGGCCGAGCCGGTCCCGTCATGACCCCGTCCCCCGAAGGCCCGAAGGAGCGCACCCGCCATGCAGGGTTCCGTGACGATGTACAGCACGACCTGGTGCGGCTACTGCCGCCGGCTGAAGTCCCAGCTGGACCGCGAAGGCATCGCGTACACCGAGATCAACATCGAGCAGGACCCGGAGTCGGCGGCGTTCGTCGAGAAGGCGAACGACGGCAACCAGACCGTCCCGACCGTCCTGGTCGTCGGCGCGTCGGGCGGCGAGCGGGTCATGACCAACCCCAGCCTGGCCCAGGTGCAGCAGGCCCTCGCGGTCTGATCGCCGCACCGCACACGTGCGTGGAGCCCCCGCCCGGGGGCTCCACGCACGTCCGGCCGCGGGCGGCGCGGGTGGATCAGAGGGCGGCTGCGGTGACCAGGGGCCGGGGCAGCGGCTCGCCGTACCAGCGCTCCACCAGCCGGGCCGCGATCGAGATGCCCGAGGGCGGCAGCACCGCCCCGGCCTCGATGGCCTCGCGCAGCTCGGCCCGCGAGAACCAGCGGGCCTCCTGGATCTCCTCGCCGTCCACGTTGATCTCGGAGCTCACGGCGCGGGCCATGAAGCCCAGCATCAGGCTGGACGGGAAGGGCCAGGGCTGGCTGGCGACGTACTCGACCTCGCCGATCCGGACGCCCGCCTCCTCCCACACCTCGCGGACCACCGACTGCTCGATGGACTCGCCCGGCTCGACGAAGCCGGCCAGGGTCGAGAACCGGCCCTCCGGCCAGTGCACCTGCCGGCCGAGCAGGGCGCGGTCGTGCTCGTCCGTGACGAGCATGATGACCGCGGGGTCGGTGCGCGGGTAGTGCTCGGCCCCGCAGGCCGGACAGCGCCGCACATGGCCAGCGGCAGCCACAACGGTGCGCTCGCCGCAGCGCGAGCAGAAGCGGTGCAGCCGCTGCCAGTTCTCCAGCGCCACCGCGTGGACCATGAGCCCGGCGTCGCGCGGGCCCAGCAGCAGCCCGGCCTCGCGCAGCCCGGCGGCCCGCGCCGACTGGTCCATCCGACCCGGCAGGGCGTCCTTCTGCAGCGCGAAGTAGCTCACACCGTCCTCGTCGGTGCCGAGGAAGTACCGGTGGGTCTCGGTGGGGGGCGCCTCGAAGGCGGGGGTCATCACGATCCCGGTGCCGCCGTCGGGGGTGTCGTCGATCAGCACCTGACCGCCGGAGACCACGAACACACGGGTGCTCGGGTGGCTCCAGGCGGCCGCCAGCCAGGCCTCGTCCAGCCGGTGGTGCGCGGCCCGGTCGACGCCGCTGGGCGCGGTCAGCGAGATGGGCCGGTCGGTGGTGCGGCCCGGGTTCCCGGTCGAGGTGCTCGTGCTCACAGGTGCTTCCAACTCCCCCGTTGTCGGTGGATGGGCGGACGTGGTGCGGATGCCGGGCGGTGCGGCGCGGGCGGCGTCAGCAGGTGCGGTGGGGCGGTGCGGCACAGGGCCGGAGCGGTGCGGTGCGTCCGCGCCTCCGGTCCCGGTCCCCGTCCGGGCCGCCGCGCTCATGCGTCGGCGGTCATGCGTCGGCGTTCCAGTGCTCGGCGAGGTCGCCCCACAGGTAGGCGGCCGTCTCCACGCCCTTGAACAGCAGGTTCAGCTCGACCTTCTCGTTCGGCGCGTGCCAGCCGTCCGAGGGCACCGAGATGCCCAGGAACAGCACGGGCGCGCCCAGTACGTCCTGGAGGTCGGCGGCCGGGCCCGAGCCGCCCTCGCGCGTGTAGCGGACCGGCTGCCCGAAGGCACGGCCCATCGACCGGGCGACGGACTGCAGGGCGGGGTGGTCCAGCGGCGTCAGGCAGGGCCGGGTCGGGGCCCCGAAGACGATCTCGTGCCGGATGCCGGCCGGGATCCGCGCCGCCACCCAGTCCTTCACGGCGGCCTCGATGACGTACGGGTCCTGGCCCGAGACGAGTCGGAACGACAGCTTCAGCTGCGCGCTCCGCGGGATGATCGTCTTGCCGCCGGGGCCCTGGTAGCCGCCGCCGATGCCGTTCAGTTCGGCCGTCGGGCGGGCCCAGACGCGCTCCAGCGTCGAGTACCCGGCCTCGCCGAGGGTCCCGTACGACTTGGCCGTGCGCAGCCACTGCGCCTCGTCGAAGGGCAGCTCGGCGATCAGCTCGCGCTCGCGGTCCGAGAGCTCGGTGATCCCGTCGTAGAAGCCGGGGACCGTGACCCGCTCGTCCTCGTCGTGCAGGGCGGCGACCAGGCGGGCGGCGACGGTGGCCGGGTTGGGCACGGCCCCGCCGAAGGCGCCGGAGTGGATGTCCTGGTCGGGCCCGAACAGCTCGACCTCGCAGTCCGCGACGCCGCGCATGCCGGTGCACACGGTCGGGGTGGTCTCGGACCACATGCCGGTGTCGGAGACGATCACGACGTCGGCGGCCAGCCGGGCCGCCTCGCGCTCGACGAGGTCGCGGAAGTTCGGCGAGCCGGACTCCTCCTCGCCCTCGATGAGGAGCTTGAGGTTCACGGCGGGAGCGGTCCGGCCGGTGGCGGCCAGGTGCGCGCGCACGCCCAGGGTGTGGAAGAAGACCTGCCCCTTGTCGTCGGCCGCGCCACGGGCGTGCAGGCGCGCGCCGTCGACGACCACGGGCTCGAACGGGTCGGTGTCCCAGCCGTCCTCGCGGGCCGCGGGCTGGACGTCGTGGTGCCCGTAGACCAGCACGGTCGGGGCCTGCGGGTCGCCGCTGGGCCACTCGGCGAACACCGCGGGGGCGCCGGGGGTGGGCCACACCTCGGCGACCGGGAAGCCGGTCGCGGTGAGCTTGGCGGCCAGCCACTCGGCGCTGCGCCGGACGTCCCCGTCGTGGGCCGGCTGGGCCGACACGGAGGGGATGCGCAGCCACTCGGCGAGGTCGTCGAGGAAGGCGGCGCGGTGGTCGTCGATGAAGGCGCGGACGGCGCTGTCCGGGGTCTGGCTCATACCCCCGAGCCTAGCCGTCCCCACCGGCCCGGCTTTCCGCGCCCGATTTGCCTTGGAGGATCCGCTCAAGACGGGCGCGACCGGGCAGCCGGGCCGGGCGTATGACGCGGCCGCTGCGCACGTGCAGGAACGCCGCCGTCACCCGCGCCGGGTCCACGCCCTGCGCCTCCGCCCAGGCCAGCCGGTACAGGGCCAGCTGGAGGGGGTCGGCCTGGGTGCCGTGACCGGTCTTCCAGTCGACGATCTCCCACCCGCCGTCCTCGGTCCGGTAGACGGCGTCGATCCGGCCCCGGACCACCCGGCCCGCCAGGGTCAGCTGGACGGGGACCTCCATGCGGTACGGGGTGCGGGCCGCGTACTCGCTGCGCTCGAAGGCGGCCTTGAGCGCCTCGAGGTCCCGCTCGTCGGCGACCTCGGCGTCGCTGCCGGGCAGCTCGTCGGGGTCGAGCAGGGGCAGCTCCAGCTCGTCGAAGCGGGACTCCACCCAGGCGTGGAAGCGGGTGCCACGGCGGGCCGCGGGCTGCGGCGGCTTGGGCATGGGCCGGGCGAGCTCCCGGACGAAGCCCTCCTCGTCGGCGGCGAGCCGCTGGAGCTGCGAGACGGACAGGGACGGCGGCAGCGGTACGTCGCGCACGGCCGCGCGGGAGCGCCGCAGCTCGCCGGCGAGGGCGTCGAGGTCCCGGTCCCAGGAGGCCGCCAGCCGCCGCTCCTCGGGGGTCAGGCCGTGGTCGCCGGGCGCGTCGGGTCCGCTGCGCTGGGCCGGTACCGGGGCCTCGGCACCGGGCCGGGGGGCGGGTACGGGCACACCGGTCCCCGGCTCGCGCGGGACCGTCGACACGGCGGACCGCGCCGGGGCGGGGAGGGCGTGGGCCTGGGCGGGGAGGACGTGGGCCTCGTCCGGACCCCAGGGGTCGTCGGAGTCGTCGGTGGCGTACGGGGCGTGCGGGGCGTGCGGGGCGTCGGCCCAGGGGTCGGGGCCGACGTCGTAGGGGCCGGGCTCGTCGTCGTAAGGAACGGGCTCGTCCTCGTACGGCAGGGGCTCCTCGCAGTGCGGGGGCCACAGGTAGTCCGTGTCCGGGTCGGCGGGCGGGGCGGGGTCGGCGGGGGCCGGCTCCGGCCGGCTCCGCAGGGCGTCGAGATGGGCCAGCACGAGGTCGGCGGCGCGGCGGCGCAGCCGGAAGGAGGCGCGGTCCAGCGGCAGCGGCCAGGAGGCGTCCTGGACGGTTTCGGCGAGGGCGGGGTTCTCCCCCCCGGCCTCGGGCCGGTCGGCCCACCTCTCGGTCTCCCCGTAGCCCGCGGCGCAGTGCGCTTGGAGAGCCTCCAGGAAGGCCGACGGCCCGCGGACGGTCTTCTGGCTGGGGCCCCACCAGTGGCCCGAGGCCAGCAGGAGCGAGCGCGGGCGGGTGAAGGTGACGTAGCCCAGGCGCAGCTCCTCCAGCGCCGCGTGCTCCTTCATGTCCGCCTTGTACGCCTTCAGCGCGGCGGAGGTCCAGCCGGTCACGTCCGGCAGCGTCGCGGCGTCACCGCGCAGGGCGTGCGGCAGCACCTGGGGCTGTGCGGTCCAGGACTCGCGGGCCTTGTCGGACGGGAAGGCGCCGGACACCAGGGACGGGACGGCGACGACGTCCCACTCCAGGCCCTTGGACTTGTGGGCGGTGAGGACCTTGACGGTGTTCTCGCCGCCGGGCAGGGAGTTGTCCAGGCCCTTCTCGTACTCGGCGGCCGTGCGCAGGAAGGAGAGGAAGGCCAGCAGCGAGCTGTGCCCGTCGAGGGCGGCGAAGCCGGCGGCCACGTCCAGGAAGTTGGCGAGGGTCTCCCGGCGGCGGGCGGCGAGCGCGTGCGGCGAGGCGGAGAGCTCCACGTCGAGGCCGGTGGCGGCGAGCACCCGGTGCAGTACGTCCATCAGCGGGTCCGCGAGGGAACGGCGCAGCTCGCGCAGCTCGGCGGCGAGCCGGGCGAACCGCACCCGGGCGTCCGCCGAGAACGGCAGCCCGTCGTCGGGGCCGCCGTCGAGGAAGGTGTCCAGCGCGTCGGCCAGCGAGACGATCTCGGCGGGGTCCACGCCCTCCACCGCCGCCGCCAGCCGGTCCTCGCGCTCGCCCCGGTGGCCGGCGACCAGCAGTCTGGCGCGGCGGCCCAGCAGCGCGAGGTCGCGGGGACCGATCCGCCAGCGGGGGCCGACCAGGAGGCGGACCAGGGACGCGTTGGCGCCCGGGTCCTGGAGCACCTCGCAGACGGCGACCAGGTCGGCGACCTCGGGCAGGTGGAGCAGCCCGGACAGGCCCACGACCTCGACCGGGACGTCGCGGGCGACGAGCGCGGCCTGGATGGCGGGGAAGTCGGCGCCGGAGCGGCACAGCACGGCGATCTCGCCCGGCGCCTTGCCGGTGCGGACCTGGTGCGCGATCGAGTCGGCGAGCCAGTCCAGCTCCTCGGCATGGGTCGGCAGCAGCGCACAGCGCACGAAGCCGTCGCGCTCGGCGCCGGGGGCCGGGCGCAGGGCCTCGACGCCCTCGTGCATCTCCCGCAGCGGGGCGGCCAGGCCGTTGGCGAGGTCGAGCAGCCGGCCGCCGCTGCGCCGGTTCTCGCTGAGGGAGTAGCGGTCGGCGGGGCGGCCGTCGGCGTACGGGAAGTGCTCCGGGAAGTCGTCCAGGTTCGCCACGGACGCGCCCCGCCAGCCGTAGATGGCCTGGCAGGGGTCGCCGACGGCGGTCACCGCGTGCCCGGTGCCGCCGCCGAACAGTCCCGACAGGAGCAGCCGCTGGGCCACGGACGTGTCCTGGTACTCGTCGAGCAGGACGATCCGGAACTCCTCGCGCAGCAGCGCGCCCACCTCGGGGCGGGTGGTGGCCAGCCGCGCGGAGAGGGCTATCTGGTCGCTGAAGTCGAGCAGGTCGCGCGAGCGCTTGGCGGCGCGGTAGCGCTCGGTGAGCTCCAGCAGTTCGAGGCGGGCGGCGGCGGTGGCCGGGACCTTGCGCAGCTCCTCGTTGGTGAGCTTGGTCCTGGCGAGCCGGTCGAGCAGCTCGGTGTCGTACGCGCGGAGGTCGGCGGGGTCGACCAGGTGCTCGGAGAGCTCCGCGTCGAGGGCGAGCAGGTCGGAGACCAGCTCGGAGACGGAGCGGGTGAGGGCGGGGTACGGGCCGGGGGCCTCGCGCAGCACGCGCGCGGCGAGCTGGAAGCGGGTGGCGTCGGCGAGCAGCCGGGCGCTGGGCTCCAGGCCGATGCGCAGGCCGTGGTCCTTCAGGAGCTGGCCGGCGAACGCGTGGTAGGTCGAGATGCGGGGCTCGCCGGCGGCGGCCGCGTCGCTGCCGGGAGCCGGGTCCGGGTCGGTCACGCCGGCCTTGACCAGGGCGGCGCGGACGCGCTCGGCGAGCTCCCCGGCGGCCTTGTTGGTGAAGGTCAGGCCCAGCACCTGCTCGGGGGCCACCTGCCCGGTGCCGACCAGCCAGACGACGCGGGCGGCCATCACCGTCGTCTTCCCGGACCCGGCTCCGGCCACGATGACCTGCGGCGCGGGCGGCGCTGTGATGCAGGCCGTCTGCTCCGGGGTGAAGGGGATCCCGAGGAGCGACTTGAGCTGCTCGGGATCGGTGAGGCGCGTGGACACGAGAGAAAAGGCTAGCCGGGGGTTGTGACAAGTGTCGGCTCGTCGAGGGTGGGGGCGGGGTCCGTGGTGGGGGCCGTGGTGGGGGCCGTGGTGGGGGCGCTGGCCCGTGGTGGGGCGGGGCGGGGGCCGTGGGGCGGGCGGGGGCGGAGGCCCGCGGTGGGGCCAGGGCGGGCTGCGTGGGCGTATCGGTGTCGGGGTGAGCTCTCGCTTCGTGGGGCCGTCCCGTGGTGTGTGGGTCCCCTCGCCTCTTGACCCGTCATGGCCTGCAGGCCCTGCGGCAGGCCCACCCCTGGGGCTTT
>NZ_JOGB01000094.1 GCF_000719335.1 Streptomyces sp. NRRL S-87 | reverse complement strand
CCCCACACCTCCACCCCCCTCCCACACCCCACACCCCTCACCCCATCAACCGGTGTCCCGTTCCCCCGTCCGCCCCCGCCTGCGAAATACTGGTGCTCCCCCGGCAGGCGGGGTCGGCACGATGGGAGCGGGCAGTGCAGGGCAGCGGAGACCAGGCGGAGTTCCTCGCGTTGGAGCGGGAGCTCTCCGTCTTCCTCCGGCGCGCCCGCGCGTCGTCGGGCGAGATGGCCAGGGAGCTCCACCCTGAGCTGGAGCCGGCGGCGTACGGCCTGCTGGTGCGCCTGGAGGACGCGGGCCGCCAGCGCGCCACGGACCTCGCGGCCTACTTCGGGGTCGGCAAGGCCACCATGAGCCGGCAGCTGCGGGCCCTGGAGGACCTCGGCCTGGTGGCCCGCGAGCCCGACCCGGCGGACGGGCGGGCGTACCTCATCGGGCTGACGCCGGAAGGGCGCGAGCGCTTCCTGCGGGTACGGGACGCACGGCGCGAGCAGTACATGCGCAAGCTCGCGGGCTGGGACCGCGGCGAGGTCGCGGAGCTGGCCCGACTGCTGAACCAGCTGAACGCGGGCACGGACTCCTGACCTCCGGGGGAAGGGCCGACCACCCTCTCCACTCACCCTCACCCCCACCCACCCTCACCCCCACCCACCCCCACAACTCCCCACCCCCCTACAACTCCACGAACACCACCGAAGCGTCATCGTGCCGCTTGCTGCGCGCGTCACCGCGCGGCCCCGACTCGATCGTCCGCACCCGGTCGACCAGCCCCCGCGCCCCCTCCTTGCGCAGCACCCCGAGGCACCGCGCCCAGTCGCCCTCCCCGAACGTGTCCGTCCACCGGCTCGCCCCGTCCGTCAGGGCCGCCAGCGCCCGCACCCGGTCGCGCGGCAGCGTGCCCGTGACCGCCAGCTCCGCCACCGCCGGGTCGGCGGCCGCCGTGTGGAACCCGCCCGGCGCGTTGCGCAGCGCGTCCGTGGCCGCCGTCGAGCGCAGCACCTCGCGCGGCACCCGGTCGAGCCGGTCGTCCCGTACGGCCGTGACGCGCCCGTCGCGGGACTCGACGAGCAGCACCGAGTCCGAGAGCACCAGGTGCTCCACCCGCTCCTCGTCCCAGCGCGCCAAGACCACCGTCGCCTGGGGAGTGCGGACGTGAGAAAGGTCACAGGTGTCGCGGTGGGCGTCGGCCGTGGCGGCGATCGCCGCCGCCAGGATCCGTTCGAGTGTCATGTCCCGCCGCGATCCGGACAGTTCGGTCAGCCGGCCGCCCAGGCCGGAGGTGAACCACGGCACCCCGTGCCGGCAGCCGTCCTCTCCGCGCGGCGGGGTCACCCCGTCCAGTGCGACCAGGACTCCGCCCTGGCCGAAGGCGGGTGCGAGGGCCGACACCCAGTCCTCGTTGGGGCGTTGCGGATCTCCGGGTGCCGTGGCCAGCTCGATGCGCATATGGACAGTCTGCCCGGGGTTGTCCCGGCCGGGGGCGGGTTTCGCGGGGTCGCCCGCCAATTAGTCCGTACCAGGATGAATGGCCTGTTCACACACGGACACGGGGCCTTCACTGACGGAATCCCCGGGTCCGCCCCGAGATGTGGGCGGGCATACTGCCAGGGCCCGCGGCGAGGTTCAACCACTCGTCCACGCGCGGCCCCTGGCGGCGGGATGTCCGAGTTGATCGCCAACTCTTCCCTGATGTTCACTCGTTCGAGTGGCCGGGCGGGCGATGCGCGCCCCTGCCCGAACCACACTTGGAATGGTCTGATGCGGTACGAGGGGCAGGGGCGTTTACTTGTTGACCGGCCGTCACCTCGGCCAGGACCCAGCCGGACGAAGGTGCCGCCGATCCGCTGATCGGCCGGCCCGGCGCTCCGGTGACGAGTAGACGAGCACACGTACAGGATTGCGAGCACCGGTGTCGAAGAAGCGGTCTCGGAAGAACGGCAGCGCCCCGGCAGGGACCGAGCGCACCGGAGACGCGACAGGCACCGGCAGCAGTGCCGGCCGCCCCAAGCGCGTCCGCAGCCGACTGGTCCTCGGCGTCGCCGTCGTCGGACTCACCGTCATAGGTGCGAGCGCCCCCGCCCTGGTCGCGGCCTCGGCCGATCTCAAGGACTCCCAGGGCCTGGTCACGCTCGCCGAGCGCACCCGCGCCACCGTCGCCCTCGCGCACGCGCTGGCGGACGAGCGCGACGCCGCCGTGACGTACGTCGCCCACGGCCGCGACGGGAAGGGCAAGGGCAAGGCCGCCGTCCAGGAGCGGGCCGCCCGCACCGACGCCCAGATCGAGGAGGTCCGCGGGGACGCCGACGGCGCCACCGGACGGGCCCTCGACCGCGTGAAGTCGGTCCGCGCCGCCGCCCTCACCGGCAAGGGCTCCGCCCTGGCCGCGCACGCCGCGTACTCCGAGATCCTCACCACCCTGCTCGCCCCCGGCGACGAGCTGGCCGAGCGCACCCCGCCGCGCGCCGAGGCGGCCCTGGCCGCCGGCCGAGCCCTCGCCCCGCTGACGCGGGCCGTCGAGCAGGCCTCCGCCGCCCGCGGGCTGCTCCTGGCCGCCCTCGCCGTGCCCGAGGCCGAGGAGGGCGGCACCGTCTACAACCCGGTCACCGGCCGGTACGAGGACGCCCCCGCCGGTCCCGAGGCGAAGGCCCGCAACGAGCTGACCACGGCCGGCCAGCGCGCCCGGGTACGCGAGCAGGCCGCGCTGGAGGACTTCGACCGCGCCGCCGGCCCCGACGTCCGCGAGACCCTGGTCGCCACCGTGAGCGGGCCCGAGGTCAAGGCCGCCGAGGGCTACCTCGCCAAGCTCACCGACGGCCCCGAGCTGTCCGCGAGCGACCGCAAACTGAACGCCGACACCGTCGGGGCCGCACTCAGCGCCCGGATCGACCGGATGCGGTCGGTGGAGTCCACCCTCACCGCCGAGCGCGCCACCGCGCTCGCCGCGCTGCGCGACGACGACGTGACCGAGGGCGAGGTGCTGCTCGGCCTGGCCGGCCTCCTGCTGCTGGTCGCCGTGGGCGTCTCCACCGCCGTGGCCCGCACGCTGACCCAGCCGCTCTCCGTACTCAAGCGCGGTGCCGAGCGGCTCGCCTCGCCCGACCACGAGGGCGGTTCCGACCCGGTCCGCTTCACGGGCCGCAACGACGAGTTCGCCGCCGTCGTCCGGTCCATCAACGAGATCCACGCCCGCGCCGAGGCCCAGTCCACCTCCCTGCACACCCGCATCGCCGGCCTCGACGCGGACCGGCGCCGCCTCATCGACCGCAACGACGCCCTGAGCGCCGCCAAGACCGGCCTCGACAGGGAGCTCGCCGAGCTGAAGGCGGGCCTGGAGGAGCACCGGCGCATCCTGATCACCACCTCGGTGTCCCTGTCGCTGCGCACCCTCGGCCTGGTCGAGCGCCAGCTGGCGGTCATCGAGCAGCTGGAGGCCAAGGAGCAGGACCCGGACCGCCTGGACACCCTCTTCAAGCTGGACCACCTGGCCACGGTCATGCGCCGCCACAACGAGAACCTGCTGGTCCTCGCGGGCCAGGAGCACGGCCACGGGCACGCCGGGCCGGTCCCCCTGGTGGACGTCATGCGCGCCGCGGTCAGCGAGATCGAGCGGTACGAGCGCGTCGACCTCCAGGCACTGCCCGCCTACACGCAGGTCGCCGGGCACGCCGCCGACGACATCTCGCACGTGGTCGCGGAGCTGCTGGAGAACGCCACGACCTTCTCGCCGCCGGACGCCAAGGTGAAGGTGTCGGGCTGGCTCACGGACGACGGCTCCGTCGTCGTGTCCGTCCAGGACGGCGGGATCGGCGTCACCGAGGACCGACTGGCGATGCTCAACGGGCGGCTGGCCGACCCCGAGGCGTTCGAGCAGGAGGACGAGGCCGAGCACGGCCTGGGGCTCGGGCTGTACGTCGCGGGTCGCCTCGCGGCGCGGCACGGCGTGACGGCCGAGCTGCGGGCGCAGCGCGGCGGCGGCACCGAGGCGCTGGTCGTCGTACCGGGGGCGCTGCTGCCGGACGTGCCGCCTGCGGCCCCCGACTACTCCGTCGGGACGCCCGGAGTGCCGGCGCTGCAGCTGCCCGGGTTCGTGGCCGAGGCCAACTCCAACGTCCTGCCGCCGCGGTTCCGGCCGGAGCTGCTGGAGACGCCGGCCGCCGAGGCCGTCGTCGAGGTGCCGGTCGTCGAGGACCTGGCCGTCGAGCCCGAGCTGCCGGTAGCCGAGACCGAGGCGTCGGCCGTCGAGCCCGAGCTGCCGGTAGCCGAGGACCTGTCCGCCGAGCCCGAGCTGCCCGTCGCGGAGGTCGCGCGACGCCGAGATCGACGCCGAGATCGACGCCGAGATCGACGCCGAGATCGACGCCGAGATCGACGCCGAGATCGACGCCGAGATCGACGCCGAGGCCGACGCGGACTTCGACACCGAGAACGACGCCGACACCGAGCCCGAGGCGCTGACCGACACCGAGCCCGAGGCGCTGACCGACACCGAGCCCGAGGCGCTGACCGACACCGAGCCCGAGGCGCTGACCGACTCCGCCCCCGCGACCGACCCCGCCCTCCCGGCGGAGACCGCCGTCGCGGAGGAGGAGCCGGCTCCCGCCGAGCCGGTCGAGGTCCACGAGGCCGTCGCCGACCCGGCGGAACCCGTCGACGGCGTGTACGTCGTACCGGGCTCGGCGCCGGCCGGGCGCGGACCCGCCCCGGTCGCCGACGCGACCGCCGCCGTGAGCATGGAGGACACCGGCGCCTGGCTGATCGCCGCGCCGCTGCCGCGCCAGGGCGGTTACGACGAGCCCGACCACCACGCCCGCACCAGCGAGGCGGACGGCGACGACGCGGCCGACGGCACCGGGCCGCACCACGGGGCTCACGGCACCGGGCCGCACCATGACGCGTACGGCGCGTACGACGCGTACGACACGCACCACGTCCCCGACTCCCACGCCGCCGAGGCGCGCCACCAGCCCCTCGGCGCCGACACGGACGAGGGACACGACGCGCTCGGTGGAGCCGCCGACGCCGAGGCCGCCGCAGGCGACGCCGAGGAGTCGACCGTCGAGGTCGAGCGCCCGCTCATCACCGACAAGGGACTGCCGAAGCGCACCCCCCGGATCGTCGACCACGGCACGGGGGAGGTCCGCAAGCCCGCGACACGGGTGGACGCGGAGGAACTGCGCCGTAGGCTCGGGGGGTTTTACCAGGGGGCCCGCGACGGGCGGCGCGTCGCAGACGCCGAGCTCGCCGAACAGCGGCAGCGGGCCCAGGACGAGGGGGACACCGTCGAGGAGGCACGCACGTGACCGCGCCCAGTACGTACGGACTGAGCACCCAGGCCCGCAACCTGCAGTGGCTGCTGACCGACCTGGTCGAGGAGGTGCCGGGGCTCGTCTCCGTCGCCGTCGTCTCCTCGGACGGGTTGCTGCTGCTGTCCTCCGACCCGGGGCATGCGAGCGCCGAACGGGCCGAGACCAAGGGGCCGCGGGGGGCCTCCGCCGATCTCGCCACCATCGTGTCCGGGCTGGGGAGCCTGACCGCCGGAGCCGCCCACCTCATGGACGGCGGCGGCGTCAAGCAGACCATGGTCTCCATGGAGCACGGCAGCGTGTTCGTCATGGCCATCAGCGACGGCTCGCTGCTGGGGGTGCACGCCACCCCCGACTGCGACATGAGCGTCGTCGCGTACCACATGGCCCTGTTCGTCGGCCGCGCCGGACACGTCCTGACCCCCGAAGTCCGCAGCGAGCTGCGCCAGTCCATGGAGAGAACCACGTGAGCGCGAGCCGGCTGCAGGCTCCCGAGCGCCCCGATCGCCTGCCGATACGCGGGGCGGACCGCCGCCCCGCCCGGGTCCGCCCTTACTCCCTCACCGGCGGCCGTACCCGCTTCGGGCACGTGCTGCTGGTGGAGACCTTCGTCGCCACGCTCGACGCCAGGGACGAGGCGCCCGCCCGCATGCCCGAGATGCGGGCCATCGTCGAGGTCTGCCGCCGCATGCGCACCGTGGCCGAGATATCTGCGCTGCTGAAGCTGCCGCTCGGCGTGGTCCGCGTCCTGCTGAGCGACCTCGCCGACCAGGGACGGATCCGCGTCTACGGCACGGGGCACGGCACCGGCCGCCCCGACCGCGCACTGCTCGAAAGGGTGCTCAGTGGGCTCCGCCGTCTCTGAACCGGTCTCCGCCGTGTCCGCGCCGACCGCTCCGTCCGCGCCCTCCGCGCCCCCCGCGTCGACCGCGCCCTCCGGGTCGACCGCGCCCTCCGGGTCGACCGCGCCCTCCGGGTCGACCGCGCCCTCCGGGTCGACCGCGCCGTCCGGGTCGACCGCGCCCTCCGCGCCGAGCGCGCCGTCCGACCCCTTCACGACCGCCACCGGGTCGTTCTCCTTCTTCGACCCCGACGAGGTCGGCCAGCCCTGGCAGTACGACCGCTCCCGCGCCCCCATCGCCGTCAAGGTGCTGGTCGCGGGCGGCTTCGGGGTCGGCAAGACCACGTTCGTCGGCTCGGTCTCCGAGATCACCCCGCTGCGCACCGAGGCCGTGATGACCGAGGCCAGCGCCCCGAGCGACGACCTGTCGGCCACCCCGGCCAAGAACACCACGACCGTGGCGATGGACTTCGGCCGCATCACCCTCGACGACGACCTCGTGCTCTACGTGTACGGGACCCCGGGCCAGGAGCGCTTCTGGTTCATGTGGGACGACCTCGTGCGCGGCGCGATCGGCGGCATCGTCCTGGCCGACACCCGGCGACTCGCCGACTGCTTCCCGGCCCTCGACTACTTCGAGAGCTGCGGGCTGCCGTACGCCGTGGCCGTCAACCACTTCGAGGGCAGCCAGCACTTCGAGCCGGAGGACGTGCGCGACGCGCTCACGATCCCGCCGCACGTACCGGTCGTGATCATGGACGCCCGGAAGCGGGTGACCGTCGTCGAGAGCCTCCTCACCCTCGTCGGCCACGCGCTCGACAACACCCCCGAATAGCCCCCGCGCACGGCGCGCGCACCCGCACGGCGCGCGCGGCGCGGTCATCGCACGATCCCCCCACCGCCCGGAGAGATGGAGCATCCGCCCATGCGGAAGATACTCGTCGTCGGGGCCGGCCAGTCCGGCCTGCAGCTCGCCCTCGGACTCCAGTCCAAGGGGTACGAGGTCACCCTCATGTCGAACCGCACCGCCGACGAGATCCGCTCCGGCCGGGTCATGTCCACCCAGTGCATGTTCGACACCGCGCTCCAGCACGAGCGGGACCTGAAGCTCGACTTCTGGGCGAGCCGGGCCCCGAAGATCCAGGGCCTCGGCGTCTCCGTCGCCGCCCCCGACGGCGGCCGCGCCGTCGACTGGCTCGGCCGCCTCAAGGGCCACGCCCAGTCCGTCGACCAGCGCGTCAAGATGGCCGGGTGGCTCGACACCTTCGCGCAGCGCGGCGGCCAGCTCGTGATCCACGGCGCCACCGTCTCCGACCTGGACTTCTTCGCGCGCACCTACGACCTGGTGCTGGTGGCCGCGGGCAAGGGCGAGCTCGTGTCGATGTTCGAGCGGAACGCGGCGCGGTCCCCGTACGACGCCCCGCAGCGCTCGCTGGCCGTCTCGTACGTGCACGGGCTCGGCCCGCGCCCGGAGCACCCGGACACCGAGGCCGTGCGCTGCAACCTCGTGCCGGGCGTCGGCGAACTCTTCGTCATGCCCACCCTCACCACCTCCGGCCGGGCCGACATCCTGTTCTGGGAGGGCCTGCCGGGTGGCCCGCTCGACGTCTTCCAGGGCATCAAGGACCCCGCCGAGCACCTGGCGCTCACCCTGGAGCTGATGGAGAGGTTCACGCCCTGGGAGTACGCGCGGGCCACCAAGGTCGAGCTGACCGACGCGGGCGGCACGCTGGCCGGCCGGTACGCGCCCGTCGTCCGCAACCCGATCGGACGGCTGCCCGGCGGCGGACTGGTGCTGGGCGTGGCGGACGTGGTCGTGGCCAACGACCCGATCACCGGGCAGGGCGCCAACTCGGCGGCCAAGTGCGCGGCCTCGTACCTGTCGTCGATCCTCATGCACGGCGACCGGCCCTTCGACGAGGCCTGGATGAAGGCCACGTTCGACAAGTTCTGGTTCACCACCGGCAAGCCGGTCACCGACTGGACGAACGCCATGCTGGGCGTGCCGCCGGAGCACGTGCTGAACCTGATCGGCGCGGCCGGTCAGCTCCAGCCGGTGGCGGATCGATTCGCCAACGGCTTCGACAACCCCTCCGACTTCGACGCGTACTTCTACGACCCGCAGGACGCGGCGGACTACCTCGCCGAGGTCGCCGCGGCGGTCCCGGCGGTCCCCGCTGTCCCGGCGCCGTCGAGGGCGGCCGACGGGGCCGCGGACGGGGCGTCCGTCGAGGCGTAGCCGGTGTCCGAGCCCGCCCCCGCCCCTCCGGGCAGCGGGGGCGGGGTGTAGGAGTCCAGCGGCCGGTCGGCGGGGTCCGGGCGGACGGCGCCCAGGAGCGGGTCGGCCGCGAGCGGCGACACCTTGACCCGGGCGCCGGGGCGCGGCGCCTGGATGACCTTGCCGCCGCCGATGTACAGGGCCACGTGCGTCGCCGTGGGGAAGTACAGCACCAGGTCGCCGGGCCGCAGCCGGTCCAGCGGCACCCTGGGCAACCGCGCCCACTGCTCCTGGCTGGTGCGGGGGACGGACCGGCCGGCGTGCGCCCAGGCCTGCGAGGTCAGCCCTGAGCAGTCGAAGGACCCCGGCCCCGCCGCGCCCCATGCGTACGGTTTCCCGATCTGCCGCGTGGCGTACGCGAGCGCGGCCCCGCCGGCGGCGGTGGGCGTCCGGTCCGCCGCCTCCGGACCCAGCCGGCCGGACTCCTCCAGCTCACGCTGTGCCTTCGCCGCGCCGGACTCCTCCAGCGCCGTCAGTCCGGCGAGCTGCGCCGCGGTGAGCGAGGCCAGCAGCCGCTCGACCTCGCCGAGCCGGGCGGTGACGGCGTCGCGCTGCTCCTTGCGCCGCTGGAGGAGGACCTGCTGGCCGTCGAGGGCCTTGCGGGCCCGGGCGGCCAGGGTGCCGGCCTGCTTCTCGGCACCGGCCAGGCGCCTCAGTACGGTCGCCTGGCGGGCGGCTTCGCGGCGGGCCAGGCGGCGTTCGTCCAGCGCCTGCTCCGGGTCGCCGGAGAGCAGCATGCGCAGGTACGGGGAGACGCGGCCGGCGCCCTGGTACTGGCGCCGGGCCAGTTCGCCGGCCGCGGCCCGGCTCGCGCCCAGGGCGTTGCGGGCCCGGCCCAGGTCACCGGTGAGCCGCCGCTCGTCCTTGCGGCGCTGCTTGAGGGCCTCCTCGGTGGCGTTGTAGGCCTCGGTGGCCTCCTCGGCCTGCCGGTAGAGCGTCCGGAGCCTGGTCAGGAGGCCGGCGACGCCGTCGGTGCCGGTGGCCCCGTTCGTGCCGGTGACCCCGTCGGCCTCGGGGGCGTGGGTCGCGTCGGGGGTGGCGGGGGCCTCGGGCGCGGCGGCCGGGCCGCTCGCCGCGGTGGTCGCGCCGGCCTCGGAGGCGGGTGGCGCGGGGACCGCCGGGGTCGCCGGGACCGCCGGGGCCGCGCCCGAGGCGGTCGGGGGCGCGGCGGCCACCAGGGCCACCCCGGCAGTCGCGGCCGCGCACACCAGGCGTCGGAGTCGTCCGGGCATTGCGATCACCTCCGTGGTACGGGAGGGATCGTGGCATGCGAAGTAGTACAAGTCGCACAAAAGTATCGGCCCTGCCGTCCCCGTCACCCGTCCGGCGGCCGCACGAGCGTCCGTCCGCACCCACCGAGCCCTACCGGGTCCTACCGAGCCCCACCGTGCCCTTCCGCGCCACTCCGTGCCCCACTTCTGACGTTTCTTCAGAGCACTATGACATAAGCGGACATAAGCTCAGGTTGCTTGCTACCGTCGCGATATGACCGCATTGACGGCAAAGGTGGTGGACGGGGCCCCGCCGCCCGTCGTACGCCACGTCCAGCGCAGCGGCGTCGAACTGGCCCTGCTCGTCGGGGCCGTCCTCGTCGTCCTCCTCGGTCACACCTGCGTCGCCCTCGCCACCCGCGGCCACGCCCCCGCCGACCTAGGCCGCCAGGCCCTCGGACTGACCGTCGCGGTCCTCCTCGGCCACCTCGCCGTGCGCTTCCTCGCCCCGTACGCGGACCCCCTGCTGCTGCCCATCGCGGTCCTCCTCAACGGCCTCGGCCTGGTCCTCATCCGACGCCTGGACCTGGCGACCCCCGACCAGCCCGCCGCCCGCGACCAGCTCGTGTGGTCGGCGCTCGGGCTCCTCCTCTTCGTCGCCGCCGTCGCCCTGCTGCGCGACCACCGCGTCCTGCAGAGGTACGCCTACCTCTCCATGGCCGCCGCCCTGCTGCTGATGCTGGTCCCGCTCCTCTTCCCCGCGATCAACGGCGCGCACATCTGGATCCGGGCCGGCGGCCTCTCCTTCCAGCCCGCCGAGCTCGCGAAGGTCCTGCTCGCCGTGTTCTTCGCCGCCTACCTGGCCGCGAACCGCACCGCCCTCGCCCTCACCGGCCGCCGGATCTGGGTCTTCCGGCTGCTGCCCGGCCGGGCCCTCGCGCCGATCCTGACGATCTGGCTCCTGAGCGTCGGGATGCTGGTCCTCGAACGGGACCTCGGCACCTCGCTCCTCTTCTTCGGCCTCTTCGTGATCATGCTGTTCGTGGCCACCGGCCGGATCGGCTGGACCGCCATCGGCCTGCTGCTCGCGGGCCTGGGCGCGTACGCCGTCGGCACGCTGGAGCCGCACGTCCACAGCCGCGTCCAGGACTGGCTGGACCCCTTCGCCTCCATCCGGGCCGGCCGGGGCCCGGGTCAACTGGCCCAGTCCCTCTTCGCCTTCGCCGAGGGCGGCACGCTCGGCACCGGGCTGGGCGCCGGCCACTCCATGCTCATCGGCTTCGCCGCCAAGTCCGACTTCATCCTGGCCACCGCGGGCGAGGAGCTCGGCCTGGTCGGGCTCAGCGCGATCCTGCTGCTGTACGGGCTGCTCGTGGCCCGCGGCTTCGCGGCCGGACTCGCCCTGCGCGACGCCTTCGGGCGGCTGCTGGCCACCGGGCTCGCCTCCATCCTGGCCCTGCAGGTGTTCGTGATCGCGGGCGGGGTGACCGGACTGATCCCCCTGACCGGCATGGCGATGCCCTTCCTGGCCCAGGGCGGCTCGTCGGTGGTGACCAACTGGCTCATCGTCGCGTTGCTGGTACGGCTCAGCGACTGCGCGCGAAGACCCGTACCGGAGGCGGAGGAAGCAGGGTGATCCGTACTGCTCGCGCCACGCGGACGGCCCGTACCGCGACGACTGCCCGCCCCACCCGGACGGGGCGGACCGCCCGGACGGCCGCGAACGGCAGGAGGAGCCGCCCGTGATCCGCTACATCCGCTGGTCGGCGGCCTTCTGCCTGCTGCTGTTCGGCGCGCTGCTGGTGGGAGCCACCCGGCTGCAGGTGGTGCGGGCCGGCGAGCTGTCCGACAACCCCGCCAACAAGCGCGGCAGCATCGCCCGGTACGCCCACCCGCGCGGCGACATCCTCGTCGACGGCCGGCCCGTCACCGGCTCCCGGGACAGCGGTCAGGCCCTGCGCTGGGAGCGCACGTACGCGAACGGGCCCCTGTACGCGCCGGTCACCGGCTTCGCCTCGCAGACCTACGGCACCAGCTTCGTCGAGCGGGCCGAGGACTCCGTCCTGGGCGGCACCAGCCCGCTGCTCTCCGCCCTTCCGCTCTGGCACGACCTCACCCGGCGCCCGCCCGCCGCCGGCCACGCCGCGACCACCGTCCGGGCCCAGGTGCAGCTGGCCGCCTACACCGGCCTGGCCGGGCGGCGCGGGGCGGTGGCCGCGCTGGAGCCCGCCACCGGCCGGATCCTGGCCCTGGTCAGCAGCCCCTCGTACGACCCGGCGGCGCTCTCGGGCACCGGCGCGGCGGTGCGCCGGGCCTGGGCGCGGCTGAACGCCGACCCGGACCGGCCCATGCTCAACCGCGCACTGCGGGAGACGTACCCGCCCGGCTCCACCTTCAAGATCGTGACGGCGGCGGCCGCACTGGACGCGGACGTGGTCACGGACGTGGACGCACCGACCCGCACCCCGGACCCGTACGTGCTGCCCGGCACCACCACCCCGCTGCCGAACGCCTCGCGCGGCTGCGAGGACGCCTCCATGGCGGAGGCGATCCAGTGGTCGTGCAACACCGTGATGGCGAAGATCGGCGTCGAGGTCGGCCTGCGCGGGATGGTGGAGGCGGCGGAACGGTTCGGCTTCAACGACGCGGGGCTCCGGGTGCCGTCGTGGGTCTCGCGCTCGAACTTCGACACCGACATGAGCCCGGACCAGCTCGCGCTGTCGTCCATCGGGCAGTTCAACACCCGGGCCACGCCGCTGCAGATGGCGATGGTGGCGGCCGCGGTGGCGGGCGGCGGCGACCTGAAGTACCCGTACCTGGTGGAGGCCGCGACCCGGTCGGACGGCGAGCCGGTGCGCCGGGGCCGCCAGCGCAGCCTGCACCGGGCCATGAACCCGGCCACCGCACTACGGCTGCAGCGGCTGATGCGGGCGGTGGTCGAGGAGGGCACCGGGCGCAACGCGGCCATCCCCGGCGCCGAGGTGGGCGGCAAGACCGGCACCGCCCAGCACGGGGTGGGCAACGCGGGCACCCCGTACGCGTGGTTCATCGCCTGGGCCCGGGCCGAGGACGCGCCGGTGCCGGGGGTCGCGGTGGCCGTGGTCGTCGAGGACGCCGAGGCGGACCGGGGGGACATCAGCGGCAACAGCAGTGCGGCCCCGATCGCCCGGGCGGTGATGGAGGCGGCGCTGTACGGGGAGGACGCCCCGCGGCGGCCCGGCGCCCCCGTCGTACGCCCCTCCGCGCGGCCCGCCCGTCCCACCCCTTGATCACGCCTGCCGGAGCGCCCGACTCCGGCCGTATCGTGCGGACATGACTGAAACCATCCGCCACGAGCTCGCACAGGTGAACATAGCCCTCCCCAAGTACCCCGTGGACGCAGTGGAGTTCAAGGACTTCATGGACGGGCTCGACCCCGTCAACGCCGTCGCCGACGCCGCCGACGGCTTCGTCTGGCGCCTCCAGGACGCCTCCGGCAACGCCACCGCCCTCCGGCTCGACGGCGACGACGCCCTCATGGTCAACCTCTCGGTCTGGCGGGACACCGACGCGCTGACCGCCTTCATGTACCAGGGCCTGCACCGCGAGTTCCTGACCCGCCGCCGCGAGTGGTTCGAGCACCTCACCGAGGTGGCCACCGCCCTGTGGTGGGTCGAGGGGGGACACCGTCCCTCCGTGGCCGAGGCCGGCGAGCGCCTCGCCCACCTCCGTGCCCACGGCCCCACCCCCCACGCCTTCACCCTCCGCACGTCCTTCCCGCCGCCGGCGTGACCGCGCCGCCCTCGCCCGCGCCCTCGGCGATCGTGGCCCGGACCTCGGCGGCGCGGGCGCGTTCCTCCGCCGCGAACCGCTCGCGGTCCAGGGCCTCGGCGACCTCCTCGTCCTGGGTCATGAGCAGGTCGAGGTTGGAGTCGCCCATCTCGAAGACGCCCATGTCGAGGTACGCCTTCTGGAGGCGCTCGCCCCACAGGCCGATGTCCTTCACGCACGGCACGATCCGGCTGAACAGCAGCCGGCGGAACAGGTGCAGGAACTCGGACTGCTCGGAGAGCTCCTCGGCCTCCGCCTTCGGGATGCCGAAGTTCTCCAGCACCTCCACCCCGCGCAACCGGTCGCGCATCAGGTAGCAGCCCTCGATCACGAACTCCTCCCGCTCGCGCAGTTCGGCGTCCGTGAGCTGCTTGTAGTGGTCCCGCAGGGCCATCCGCCCGAAGGCCACGTGCCGGGCCTCGTCCTGCATGACGTACGCCAGGATCTGCTTCGGCAGCGGCTTGTCGGTGGTGTCGCGGATCATGCCGAACGCGGCCAGCGCGAGGCCCTCGATCAGCACCTGCATGCCGAGGTAGGGCATGTCCCAGCGGGAGTCGCGCAGGGTGTCGCCCAGCAGTCCCTGGAGGTTGTCGTTGATCGGGTAGAGCATCCCGATCTTGTCGTGCAGGAAGCGGGCGTAGATCTCGGCGTGCCGGGCCTCGTCCATGGTCTGGGTCGCCGAGTAGAACTTCGCGTCCAGGTCCGGTACGGACTCCACGATCCGCGCCGCGCACACCATGGCGCCCTGCTCGCCGTGCAGGAACTGGCTGAACTGCCAGGCGGTGTAGTGCCGGCGCAGGTCGCCCTTGTCCTTGTCGGTCATCTTCGCCCAGTGCCGGGTGCCGTGCAGGGTCAGCACCTCGTCCGGGGTGCCCAGCGGGTCGTACGGGTCGACCTCCAGGTCCCAGTCGATCCGCTTGGCGCCGTCCCACTGCTTGTCCTTGCCCTTCTGGTAGAGGGCCAGGAGCCGGTCGCGGCCGCCGTCGTACTCCCAGTTGAAGCGGGCGGAGCCGGCGGACGGGACGGACCAGATCGGCTCACCCGGGTCGGTCGTGTAGAGCTCGTGCGTCGCCACCGACGCCCCCTTGTCTCGCGCTGTGGCGCGGAAGTGCCGTACATGACGGGACGGTTGGCAGGTTCACACGTTGGTAGACGCCGGGTCAACAACTCGTGCGCGAGGGATTGACGGCGTTGCTGACGAGGAGTCTCATAAGGGGTGACCGTTGGTGACCCACGTCCGCACGAGGAGTCGGAACCCATGACGACCGCGACCGACCGCACCGTCCTGCGGGACGCGCTCGGCCTGCTCAAGGACCGCGAGCAGATTGCCGAGCGGCTGCTCGACTCCTCCGCCAGGCACTCCTTCGACCCGGACGAGGAGCTCGACTGGGACGCACCCCCGGTCGAGGGCAAGTGGTACTGGCCGCCCGAGCTGGTCTCCCTCTACGACACCCCGCTGTGGAAGCGGATGTCCGAGGAGCAGCGCATGGAGCTGGCCCGCCACGAGGCCGCCTCGCTCGCCTCCCTCGGCATCTGGTTCGAGATCATCCTCATGCAGCTGCTCGTCCGCCACATCTACGACAAGTCCCTGACCAGCAACCACGTCCGGTACGCCCTCACCGAGATCGCGGACGAGTGCCGGCACTCGATGATGTTCGCCCGCCTCATCAAGACCGGCGGCGCCCCCGCGTACCCGGTCTCCCGCCTCAACCACAACCTCGCCCGGATCCTCAAGACCGTCTCCACCACCCCGGGCTCCTTCGCCTGCACCCTGCTCGGCGAGGAGATCCTCGACTGGATGCAGCGCCTGACCTTCCCGGACGAGCGCGTGCAGCCGCTGGTGCGCGGGGTCACCCGCATCCACGTGGTCGAGGAGGCCCGGCACGTCCGGTACGCCCGCGAGGAGCTGCGGCGCCAGATGGTCACCGCCCCGCGCTGGGAACGCGAACTGACCCGGATCAGCTGCGGCGAGGCCGCCCGCGTCTTCTCCGTCGCCTTCGTCAACCCCGCGGTGTACGACAACGTCGGCCTGGACCGCCGCGAGGCCGTGGCCCAGGTCAAGGCCAGCGGTCACCGCCGCGAGGTGATGCAGACCGGCGCGAAGCGGCTGACCGACTTCCTCGACGACATCGGCGTGCTCAACGGCATCGGGCGCCGGCTGTGGCGGAGCTCGGGACTGCTGGCCTGAGGCCGCCCGGGCTGCGGCGGGGTGCGGTTACGCTGCGGGGCATGACGCCCCGGCCGCCCGTACCGCGTACAGCCTCCGCCGCCGCATCCCGTACAGCTTCATCCCGTACAGCTTCCCCCTCCGCATCCGCAGCTGGTGCGGGCTCCGCCTCCGCAGCTGGTGCGGGCTCGGCATCCGCAGGTGGTGCGGGCTCCGCCTGCGCCCCGGCCGCGCCGGCCCGGCCCGCGTACCGCAGGCTCAGCGTGGCGGAGCGGCGCGGCCAGCTGCTGGAGGCGGCGCTGTCGCTCTTCGCCCACCGGTCACCGGACGAGGTCTCGCTCGACGACGTGGCCGAGGCTGCCGGCGTCTCGCGCCCCCTGGTCTACCGCTACTTCCCCGGGGGCAAACAGCAGTTGTACGAGGCCGCCCTGCGGTCCGCGGCCGAGGAGCTCGAACTGTGCTTCGCCGAGGCCCACTCGGGGCCGCTGACCCGCCGGCTGACCCGGGTCCTCGACCGCTACCTCGCCTTCGTCGACCAGCACGACGCCGGGTTCAGCGCCCTGCTCCAGGGCGGCAGCATGGCCGAGACCTCCCGCACCAGCGCCACCGTCGACGGGGTGCGACGGGCCGCGGCCGAGCAGATCCTGCTCCACCTGGCCGTCCCCGAACCGGGGCCGCGACTTCGGATGATGGTGCGCACCTGGATCGCCGCGGTGGAGGCGGCCTCCCTGATCTGGCTGGACGAGGGCAAGCGGCCGCCGGTCGACGAGCTGCGCGACTGGCTCGTGGACCACTTCGTCTCGCTGCTCACGGTCACGGCCGCCACCGACCCGCAGACCGCGGCCGCGGCCCGGGCGGCACTGGCGCTGGAGGCGCCGGAGGGGCCGGTGGGAAGCCTGGTCAGACGGGTGGCCCCGATCGTGTCGGATGCGGCGCACCTGCTGTGACGCCGCGGGCGGCGCGTCCTGCGGCGGAGGGTGGGGGTTGCCGGGGCGGGGGCGGCAGGCCTCCGGCGGCGGGCGGTGGCTTCTCGCGGTGGGGGCGGTGGGCCTTCCGTGGCGGCGGGTGGTGGGCCTTCCGCGGTGGGGGTGGTGGGCCTTCCGCGGCGGGGGTGGGGCACCTGGCGTGACACCGCCGGCCGCACCTGCTGTGACACTGGTGGGGTGAAGAGCTCCGACACCCGCTTCGAGGGGGGCCCGATGGACGGGCGCGTGCTGCCCGTCCTGCTCGGCCCCACCGGCCACCCGCCGAAGCAGTACGAGATTCCGGTCCCCGACGCCGCCGGCGGCCCGCCGACGGTCCTCGTCTACCGCCGGGTCCCGGCCGGCTACTCGAAACGGCTCGGCCTGCAGACCGGCTGGAAGTACGAGTGGGACCCCACGGGCGAGCGCCGACGGCTGCGCTGGCCCTGGTCGAAGCCGCGGCCCGGGGCGCGGGACGGGGCCGACGGGTCCGGGGACGGCTCCCGGGAGGGAGCCGGCGACGGGGAGTCGTGAGCGGTCCGGCCCGCTGAGGTCCTCCCCTCCGCCGGACACCCCCTGGTAGTGCTTTGTACTAGTCCGCCCCCGGTGGCACCGGCGCGTCGCGCGGGTCCGGCGCCGGGAGGGTGAGCACCGCCAGCGCCCCGCCGTCCGGGGCGTTGCGGAACGCCAGACCGGCGCCGATCGCCGCCGCCTGCCCGACCGCGATGGTCAGCCCGAGGCCGTGCCCCTTGACCCCGGCCTTCGGCTCGGTGCGGAACCGCTGCGGCCCGTGCGCCAGCAGGTAGTCCGGGTAGCCGTCGCCGTGGTCCCGTACCGTCACCACCGGGCCGTCCACGGTCACCACCACCGGGGTGCGGCCGTGCTGGTGGGCGTTGCCCACCAGGTTGCCGAGCACCCGCTCCAGCCGCCGCCGGTCCGTCTCCACGTACAGGTCCCGCACGACCACCACCCGCGTGTCCGTGCCGGAGGCGCGCACCGTCCGCTCCGCGAGCGGCCCGAGCGGGTGGAGGTCCGTCTCGATCTGCTCGCGGCCGGTGTCCAGGCGCGAGATCTCCAGCAGGTCCTCGGTCAGCTGCCGCATCGTGCGCACGCGCTCGCGCACCAGCTCCGTCGGGCGCCCCTCGGGCAGCAGTTCGGCCGCGGCCGTCAGGCCGGTGAGCGGGGTGCGCAGCTCGTGCGCGACGTCCGCCGTGAATCGCTGCTCGACCAGCAGCTTGGCCTGGAGGGTGGAGGCCATCGTGTCCAGGGCCCCGGCGACCGTGGCCACCTCGTCCTGGGGGCGCGAGGGGTCCTTCGTACGGGGGTCGGCCACGCGCGCGTCCAGGTCTCCCTGGCTGATCCGGCGGGCCACCGTCGCGGCCAGGTGCAGCCGACGGGTGACGCGGGTGACGGCGAACGCCCCGACCAGCAGCGTGCCGCCGATCGCGAGCACGGCGGAGCCGATGATCGCGTTGTCGAGGCCGCTGATCGTGCGGGCGCTCTGGCTGTAGTCGACGGCGGAGGCCAGCGCGTGGCCGTCGGCCGGGGCCGCCGCCCACATGGTGGGGATGCCCTGGTAGTCGGCCACCATCGTGCCGCGCAGCCCGCCGACCGCCAGCCGGCGCAGCGAGGGCGGCAGGCCGTCGGGGTCGATGCCGGAGCCCGGGGGGAGCGCCTCGCCCGCCTCGTAGGCGCGGGCCGCGTCGGTGAGCTTGGACAGCGCCTTGTCGCGGGCGGTGTCCACGGTCTGGCGGGTGACCTCGACGTGCACGAGCGCACCGAGCACGGCGGCGAGGGCGCAGCACATGACGGCGATGAAGCAGGCCGACTTCCAGGTCAGCGTCGCCGTCCAGGCGGGCAGGCGGGGTCTTCTCACCGGACCGCCGCCGGCGGGGAGGCCTCCGGGGTGAGGAGGGGCGCGGGCGCGGCGGCCGAGGCGATGGGGGAGGAGGGCGGGCCGAAGGGCACGGTGCTCGTGTCCTCGCCCTCGGGGCCGGCGGCGCCCGAGCCGGGGGCGGCGGAGCTGGTGCCCGTGGAGCCGGTGCCCGTGGAACTGGTGCCTGGGGAACTGGTGCCTGGGGACCCGGTGCCCGTGGAGCTGGTGCCGACGGATCCGGTTCCCATGGCTCCGGTTCCTGTGGATCCGTTCGGGCGCGGCTGCGTCACGCGCACGATCTGGTCGCGGGTGATCAGCATGGTCCGCTGGTGCTCGTCCCAGGACCAGGCAGTGATCCACTCGTATCCGGGATTGCCGCCCGGGGCGCGCAGGACGATGTCCCGCCCGGCCAGCTCGACGCTGATCACCGCGTCCTGGGTACCCATGATCCGGTTCAGGCGGCCGTCGGGGTCGGCGGTGTAGGCGCGTACGGCCAGCTGGTCGTCCGGCATCTCGATGCCGATGATCAGCTCGTCGAGGCCGTTGCCGGTCAGGTCCCGGTAGTAGGGCGCGAGCACCGGGCACTTCGGGGCTCCCGCGGTCTTGCAGGCCTCGACGGCCCGTACGGTCTCGGCGGGCAGGGCGACGGGCCCGCTCGCGGCGCCTCCGTTGGCCTTGACCTCGGCCTTGACCAGGGCGAGCGGGTCGACCTCGTGGACGTTCTGGCGGGTCACGCGCGGGATGCCCTGCACGTACTCGGGCGGGTTGCCGCCGGGGTCCGGGGGCAGGATCGTGGCGCCCTTGCGCTGGGGCCACAGGTGGACGGGCCCGCTCGCGATCGGGGTCGGGCCGGCGCTCTCCAGACGGCCGGCGTCGCCGCAGCCCGTCGCGGCGGCGGCGACGGCGGCGACGAGCAGTGCCGGCAGTACGGCCCGGCGGACTGCCGCCTGCGGCGGTGGCGTACGGCGCGGTCTCACGGCCCTCCCGGGTCCTGGTGCTGGGCTCGACTCGTGCTGGGCACCGTCAACCGTATTCGGCGAGATTTCCTTTTCGTCTGATGGTCGGGTCTCGCCTTCGTCCGCCTGCCGGGTCCCGTGGGTGTCCGCCCGGTGGAACTCGCCGGCGTTCGGCGGCCGGGTGCGGCCGAGGGCTACCGGCCGGTCTTCACTGACCGGGCACGCCGCCCGCGCGCCGTCCGCCCGGCCCGCCCCGGCCGCCGGCGATCCGGGTCGCTCCCGCATCCCCGGCCCGCTGCGCCACGGCATCAGTCCCGGACGCCGTACGTACGGCCGCGGCGCAGCATCGCGAATCCGAGGCCCGCGGCACCGACGGCGGCCATGCCCGCGCCCGCGCCGATCATCAGGACCCCGTCGCCGGGGCCGGAGTAGGGGTCGGCTGCGACGCCGGGTCGCAGCGACTGCATGCCCGCCTGGACCGCGGCCAGCGGCTTGGCGACGACCACGGAGCGCTCCCCGGCGAGGGCGAGGGGGGTCTGGCGCGCGTGGCGGGCATGGGCGGTGCGGTGCCCCGCGGTAGAGGTGTCGGCGAGTGCGACGGAGGCGGGCAGCGCCAGCACGCTCGCGGCGAGCGCGGTCACGGCGGCGGCCCGGACGGCGACGGTGCGGCGGTGGGTGCTCACGGGGGTGTCCTCGGGGTTGGGGGGGGTTGGGGGGTGGTG
>NZ_JOGB01000093.1 GCF_000719335.1 Streptomyces sp. NRRL S-87 | reverse complement strand
CCCCAGGGGTGGGCCTGCCGCTGGGGGCACCTCCCAGCGGTAGCTGGGGGAGGCCTGCAGGCCATGACGGGTCAAGAGGCGAGGGGACCCACACACCACCCCCTGGTGCCCTCACACCCCGGTGTGCTGATTGCAGCCCCTACCGCCGACGGCCGCGTCTTCCGCCGACCCGTGGGCCGTCCCGTGGTGTGTGGGTCCCCTCGGCGCTTGACAGGGGTGGCCTGCAGGCCCAGCGGCAGGCCCACCCCAAGGGCTTCGGGGCTTCGCCCGGGCCTGCGGCCCCCCTCGGCCCGGGCCTGCCTCCGGTCCAGCCTGCCACCCCCGTCAAGCGCCTCCCCCACACACCACGTGACGGCATTCCCGCTTCGAGGCGGGCTCCCGCCCCCGACACCGTCCGGACGCACTCCACAGGCGACAGCGGAAACAGACTCTTACCCTCAAAACATGTCAGAGGTGTACGCGGCCCGCCGTGACCTGATCCGTGACCGCTTCGCCGCAGCGGGCAGCTCCGCAGCACTCGTCTCCCGCCCGGCGAACGTGCGCTACCTCGCCGGAGCCGCGCCCAAGGGCGCCGTCCTCCTGCTCGGGCCCTCCGAGGACCTGCTGTTCTGCCGGGACACCCCCACCGGGGACCCCCAGGAGGGGCGCCTCGACGCCCACCTGCGCCTGAGCGTGCTGGACGGTCCCGGCGGCGACCCCGCGGTCGCGGCGGCCGACCACGCCCAGGCGGCTCGTGCCGACAGCCTCGCCGTGGAGGAGCACGACCTGACCGTCGCCCGCCACCGGGCCCTGCACTCGGTGGCCCCCCGGCTGCGGCTGGGCGACCTCGGCCACGCCGTCGAACAGCAGCGGCTGGTGAAGGACGAGGAGGAGATCGCCTGCCTGCGCATTGCGGCGGAGATCGCCGACCAGGCCCTGGGCGAGCTGCTGGAGTCCATCCTCGTCGGCCGGACCGAGCGGCACCTCGCGCTGGAGCTCGAGCGCCGGCTGGTCGACCACGGCGCGGACGGACCCGCCTTCCGCACCTCGGTGGCCACCGGCCCCAACTCCGGGCGCTCCGGGCACCGGCCCACCGACCGGCGCGTGGAGGAGGGCGACTTCCTCTCGGTGTGCCTGGGCGCCAACTACCGCGGCTACCGCTGCGAGATCGGCCGCACCTTCGTCATCGGCACCACCCCCGCGGAGTGGCAGATCGAGCTGTACGAGCTGGTGTTCGCGGCCCAGCGGGCGGGCCGTGAGGCCCTCACGCCAGGGGCGGCGTACCGGGACGTCGACCGGGCCGCACGCCACGTGATCGACGCGGCCGGACACGGTGAAGCGCTCGCGCCGTGCACGGGACACGGTGTCGGACTCGAAATCGACGAGGACCCGCAGCTCGCACCCGCCGCAATGGGTAAACTGGACGCTTGCGTGCCGGTCACCGTCGAACCTGGGGTCCACCTCCCGGGGCGGGGCGGAGTCCGGATCGATGACACGCTCGTCGTACGCCCCGAGGCGGACGGCGGACCCGAGCTACTCACCATTACGACCAAGGAGCTGCTCGCGCTCTAGCCCGGCACGCCGGGCGGGGGCCCGCACCCGTGGTCTTTCAGTCCAGGAGATTTGGCAACCGTGGCTTCCACGAACGACCTCAAGAACGGCATGGTGCTCAAGCTCGACGGGGGCCAGCTCTGGTCCGTCGTCGAGTTCCAGCACGTCAAGCCCGGCAAGGGCCCGGCCTTCGTGCGCACCAAGCTCAAGAACGTGCTGTCCGGCAAGGTCGTCGACAAGACCTTCAACGCGGGCGTCAAGGTCGACACGGCCACCATCGACCGCCGCGACATGCAGTTCTCCTACATGGACGGCGAGTACTTCGTCTTCATGGACATGGAGACCTACGACCAGCTGCACATCGACCGCAAGAACGTCGGCGACGCCGCCAACTTCCTGATCGAGGGCTTCACCGCCCAGGTCGCGCAGCACGAGGGCGAGGTGCTCTACGTCGAGCTCCCGGCGTCCGTCGAGCTGACCATCCAGCACACCGAGCCCGGCGTCCAGGGCGACCGCTCCACCGGTGGCACCAAGCCCGCCACCCTGGAGACCGGCCACGAGATCCAGGTCCCGCTCTTCATCACCACCGGTGAGAAGATCAAGGTCGACACCCGTGACAGCAGCTACCTCGGCCGGGTGAACAGCTAACCGTGGCTGCCCGCAGCAAGGCCCGCAAGCGCGCCTTCCAGATCCTCTTCGAGGCCGACCAGCGCGACGAGGGCGTGCAGACGGTACTCGCCGACTGGGTCCGGCACTCGCGCTCGGACGACCGGCAGCCGCCGGTCGCCGAGTACACGATGCAGCTGGTCGAGGGGTACGCCCAGCACGTGGCCCGGATCGACGAGCTCATCGCCACCTACGCGGTGGACTGGGACCTCGACCGGATGCCCGTCGCGGACCGGAACATCGTCCGCCTCGGCGCGTACGAGCTGATCTGGGAGGACGAGACCCCGGACGCCGTGTGCATCGACGAGGCCGTGCAGCTGGCCAAGGAGTTCTCCACGGACGACTCGCCGGCCTTCGTGAACGGCCTGCTGGGCCGCTTCAAGGACCTGAAGCCGAAGCTGCGCCGCGAGGCGTAGTGCCGTCGCTGGTCCGCGCACTTCGGAAGGGCTCGCAGCCATTGGCTGCGGGCCCTTCCGCGTCTCCCCGCCCCGGGCGGGGAACGCCGATGGGCCTGGCCCGAAGCTCTGCTTCGGGCCAGGCCCATCGGCGTTACGTTTCTGCGGCCCCTCACCGGGACCGCGGAGGGGCTACGCCTCCTCGTGCGTGACGGCGCGGCGCGCGTCCGCGTCCAGCACGCCCCAGCTGATCAGCTGCTCGGTGAGGACCGAGGGGGACTGGTCGTAGATGACGGCCAGGGTGCGCAGGTCGTCCTGGCGGATCGACAGCACCTTGCCGTTGTAGTCGCCGCGCTGGCTCTGGATGGTCGCCGCGTAGCGCTGCAGCGGGCCGGCCTTCTCCGCGGGGACGTGGGCCAGGCGCTCCAGGTCCAGGCGCAGCTTCGGCGGCGGCTCGGCGGCCCCGCCCGGGGTCGTGCCCGGCAGCAGTTCCTGCACCGGAACGCCGTAGAAGTCCGCGAGCTCGGCGAGCCGCTGGACGGTGACGGCGCGGTCCCCGCGCTCGTACGAGCCCACCACGACCGCCTTCCAGCGGCCCTGGGACTTCTCCTCGACACCGTGGAGGGAAAGGCCCTGCTGGGTGCGGATCGCACGGAGCTTGGCCCCGAGCTGTTTGGCGTATTCGCTGGACATAAGGCTCCCGGACGCTATGACGACGTGCGGCTCCGCCGCGCGGCTGGTAACTCACTGTGAGGTTACGCAGCGTTACGTGGATGCGTCAAGCCGAATGGCCGCGCCCCGCCCCACGCACGGGTGGTTCGCACCCGTGTCGCCGTCCCCGTGGCGCGATCAGCCCGGCGGCACTGATACGGTGGAGGAGCTACGACAGACGTCCTTTAAGTTCCGTCCAGTGAGGCGGAGAAGGAGGTCCTTTTCATGGACACGCACGCCACCGATGCGGCACGGCCGGTACTCGAGGCCTCCGACATCGCGCGGGTACTGACCCGCATCACCCACGAGATCGTCGAACGCGCCAAGGGCGCCGACGACGTGGTCCTCCTCGGCATCCCGACGCGGGGCGTCTTCCTCGCCCGCCGGATCGCCGCGAAGCTGGAGGAGATCACCGGCCGCAAGGTGCCGGTCGGCTCGCTCGACATCACCATGTACCGCGACGACCTGCGGATGAAGCCCGCCCGCGCGATGGGCCGCACCGAGATCCCCGTCGACACCCTCGACGGCCTCCTGGTCGTCCTCGTCGACGACGTCCTCTTCTCCGGCCGTACCATCCGCGCCGCCCTCGACGCCCTCGGCGACCTCGGCCGCCCCCGCGCCGTGCAGCTCGCCGTCCTCGTCGACCGCGGCCACCGCGAACTCCCGATCCGCGCCGACTACGTCGGCAAGAACCTCCCCACCTCGCTGCGCGAGACGGTCAAGGTCCAGCTCGACGAGGAGGACGGCCGCGACGCCGTGCTGCTCGGCCAGGGCCCGGCCGCGACGAACGGCCACTAGCCCTTCCGGGTGCCCGCGCGCCCGCCCGCACCGACGGGCCGGCGCACCGCCGGACACCCGGGCCCGCCCGGCCGGGACCACGTCCCGCGCCCGGCGCGCCTCCGGCCTGCCCGCCCCACCCCCGAGCCCGCCTCTCCTCCATCCGAGAACCCGGAGCACCCAGATGAAGCGCCACCTCATCTCGGCCGCCGACCTCACGCGCGACGACGCCGTCCTCATCCTCGACACCGCCGAGGAGATGGCCCGGACCGCCGACCGGCCGATCAAGAAGCTGCCCACCCTGCGCGGCCGCACGATCTGCAACCTCTTCTTCGAGGACTCCACCCGCACCCGGATCTCCTTCGAGGCCGCCGAGAAGCGCCTGTCCGCCGACGTGATCAACTTCGCGGCCAAGGGCTCCAGCGTCTCCAAGGGCGAGTCCCTCAAGGACACCGCCCAGACCCTGGAGGCCATGGGCGTGGACGCCGTGGTCATCCGCCACAGCGCCTCGGGCGCCCCCTACCGCCTGGCCACCTCCGGATGGATCGACGCCCCCGTCATCAACGCGGGCGACGGCACCCACCAGCACCCCACCCAGGCCCTGCTCGACGCCTTCACCATGCGCCGCCGCCTGATCGGCCCCGACGCCCTCGGCGAGGACCTGGCCGGCAAGCGCATCACGATCGTCGGCGACGTGCTGCACAGCCGGGTGGCCCGCTCGAACGTCGACCTGCTGCACACCCTCGGCGCCGAGGTCACCCTGGTGGCCCCGCCCACCCTGCTCCCGGTCGGCGTCGACACCTGGCCCTGCCAGGTCTCGTACGGCCTCGACGAGGTGCTGTCGAAGTCCGACGCCGTGATGATGCTGCGTGTGCAGCGCGAACGCATGAACGCCGCGTTCTTCCCGACCGAGCGCGAGTACACCCGCCGGTACGGGCTGGACGGCGCGCGCATGGCCAAGATGCCGGAGCACGCCGTCGTGATGCACCCCGGCCCGATGGTCCGCGGCATGGAGATCACCGCCGACGTCGCCGACTCCGACCGCTGCACGGTCATCGAGCAGGTCGCCAACGGCGTCTTCGTCCGGATGGCCGTCCTCTACCTGCTGCTCGGCGGCTCCGAGCCCGCCGTCACCACCCCGTCCCACGCCGCGCGCACCGAGGAGACCAAGTAACCATGAGCAAGATCCTGATCCGTGGCGCGAAGGTCCTCGGCGGCGAGGCGCAGGACGTCCTGATCGACGGCGAGACCATCGCCGCCGTGGGCACCGGCCTGTCGGCCGAGGGCGCGCAGGTCATCGAGGCGGAGGGCCAGATCCTGCTGCCCGGTCTGGTCGACCTCCACACGCACCTGCGCGAGCCCGGCCGCGAGGACTCCGAGACCGTCCTGACCGGCACCCGCGCCGCCGCGAGCGGCGGCTACACCGCGGTCTTCGCCATGGCCAACACCTTCCCCGTCGCCGACACCGCGGGCGTCGTCGAGCAGGTCTACCGCCTCGGCCAGGAGCACGGCTACTGCGACGTGCAGCCCATCGGCGCCGTCACCGTCGGCCTGGAGGGCAAGCAGCTCGCCGAGCTGGGCGCCATGCACGAGTCCGCCGCCAACGTGAAGGTGTTCTCCGACGACGGCAAGTGCGTCGACGACGCCGTGATCATGCGCCGCGCCCTGGAGTACGTGAAGGCCTTCGGCGGCGTCGTCGCCCAGCACGCCCAGGAGCCCCGGCTGACCGAGGGCGCCCAGATGAACGAGGGCACCGTCTCCGCCGAGCTGGGCCTGGGCGGCTGGCCGGCCGTCGCCGAGGAGTCGATCATCGCCCGCGACGTGCTGCTCGCCGAGCACGTCGGCTCCCGCGTCCACATCTGCCACCTGTCCACCGCCGGCTCCGTCGAGATCGTCCGCTGGGCCAAGTCCCGCGGCATCGACGTGACCGCCGAGGTCACCCCGCACCACCTGCTCCTCACCGACGAGCTGGTGCGCTCGTACAACCCGGTCTACAAGGTCAACCCGCCGCTGCGCACCGAGCGCGACGTCCTGGCCCTGCGCGAGGCCCTGGCCGACGGCACGATCGACATCGTCGCCACCGACCACGCCCCGCACCCGCACGAGGACAAGGACTGCGAGTGGGCCGCGGCCGCCATGGGCATGGTCGGCCTGGAGACGGCGCTGAGCGTGGTCCAGCAGACCATGGTCGAGACCGGCCTGCTCGACTGGGCCGGCGTCGCCGACCGCATGTCCGCCGCCCCGGCCCGCATCGGCCGCCTCGACGGCCACGGACGCCCCGTCTCGGCAGGTGAGCCCGCGAACATCACGCTGGTGGATCCTGCGTACCGTGGTGTCGTGGACCCCGCGCACTTCGCCTCCCGCAGCCGCAACACGCCCTACGAGGGCCGCGAGCTGCCGGGTCGCGTCACCTACACCTTCCTGCGGGGCCGGGCAACGGTCGTGGACGGGAACCTCGCGTGACACCTGCAGCAATCCATCTGGCCGCACAGGCGGCCGAACGTGAGTCGGCGAAGGTGACGGACTGGGGCGCACGCATCGCGTGGGTCCTCGGCCTCCTGGTCTTCATCGCGTTCGTCTACTGGCTGATGCGCCAGGGCTGGAAGTGGCGCGGCACGCTCCAGGGCGACCTGCCCGAGCTGCCCGCCGCTCCCGACGGGCTGCCGGCACACCGGCTCGCCCTCACCGGCCGGTACCACGGGTCGACCACGGCGGGCCAGTGGCTGGACCGCATCGTGGCGCACGGCCTCGGGGTCCGCAGCCGCGTCGAGCTCACCCTCACCGACGCGGGCCTGGACGTGGTCCGTCCGGGTGCCACCGACTTCTTCGTACCCGCCGGGCAACTGCGCGGCGCCCGCCTCGACAAGGGAATCGCGGGCAAGGTACTGACCGAGGGCGGTCTGCTGGTCGTCACATGGGCGCACGGCGACAAGCTGATCGACTCCGGATTCCGCTCCGACCGCGCGGCCGAGCACGCCGCCTGGGTCGAAGCCATCAACTCCATGAACCAATCCACCACGACGGAAGGCGCCGAACGATGACGACCTCCACCAGGGGAGCCGTGAAAACTCCCGCCGTACTCGTCCTGGAAGACGGCCGCATCTTCCGCGGACGCGCCTACGGGGCCGTGGGGGAGACCTTCGGCGAGGCCGTGTTCTCCACCGGCATGACCGGCTACCAGGAGACCCTGACCGACCCCTCGTACCACCGCCAGGTCGTCGTGATGACCGCCCCGCACGTGGGCAACACCGGTGTCAACGACGAGGACCCCGAGTCCGGCCGCATCTGGGTGTCCGGCTACGTGGTCCGCGACCCCGCCCGCAAGCCCTCCAACTGGCGCTCCCGCCGCTCCCTCGACGAGGAGCTCGCCGCCCAGGGCGTCGTGGGCATCTCCGGCATCGACACCCGGGCCCTGACCCGCCACCTGCGCGAGCGCGGCGCGATGCGCGTCGGCATCTTCTCCGGCACGGCCGTCGCCGACGACGCGGCGCTGCTGGCGAAGGTCCAGGAGCAGCCGCAGATGAAGGGCGCGAACCTCTCCGCCGAGGTCGCCACCAAGGAGGCGTACGTCGTCCCCGCGATCGGCGAGAAGCGCTTCACCGTCGCCGCCGTCGACCTCGGCATCAAGGGCATGACCCCGCACCGCATGGCGGAGCGCGGCATCGAGGTGCACGTCCTGCCCGCCACCGCGACCGCCGAGGAGGTCTACGCGGTCCAGCCGGACGGCGTCTTCTTCTCCAACGGCCCCGGCGACCCGGCCACCGCCGACCACCCGGTCTCCGTCATGCAGGCCGTCCTGGAGCGCAGGACCCCGCTCTTCGGCATCTGCTTCGGCAACCAGATCCTCGGCCGCGCGCTCGGCTTCGGCACGTACAAGCTGAAGTACGGCCACCGCGGCATCAACCAGCCGGTGCAGGACCGCACGACCGGCAAGGTCGAGGTCACCGCCCACAACCACGGATTCGCCGTCGACGCCCCGCTCGACAAGGTCTCCGACACCCCCTACGGCCGCGCCGAGGTCTCCCACGTCTGCCTGAACGACGACGTGGTGGAGGGCCTCCAGCTGCTCGACCAGCCGGCCTTCAGCGTCCAGTACCACCCCGAGGCGGCCGCGGGCCCGCACGACGCCGCGTACCTCTTCGACCGCTTCGTATCCCTGATGGAGGCCGAGCGTGCCTAAGCGCACCGATATCCAGTCCGTCCTGGTCATCGGCTCCGGCCCGATCGTCATCGGCCAGGCCGCCGAGTTCGACTACTCCGGCACCCAGGCCTGCCGCATCCTCAAGGCCGAGGGCCTGCGGGTCATCCTGGTCAACTCCAACCCCGCGACGATCATGACCGACCCGGAGATCGCCGACGCGACGTACGTCGAGCCGATCACCCCCGAGTTCGTCGAGAAGATCATCGCCAAGGAGCGCCCCGACGCCCTCCTGCCCACCCTGGGCGGTCAGACCGCGCTCAACACGGCCATCTCCATGCACGAGCAGGGCGTGCTGGAGAAGTACAACGTCGAGCTGATCGGCGCCAACGTCGAGGCCATCAACAAGGGCGAGGACCGCGACCTCTTCAAGGAGGTCGTCGAGGAGGTCCGCCGGAAGATCGGCCACGGCGAGTCCGCCCGCTCGGTCATCTGCCACTCGATGGAGGACGTCCTCAAGGGCGTCGACACGCTCGGCGGCTACCCGGTCGTCGTGCGCCCCTCCTTCACCATGGGCGGCGCCGGCTCCGGCTTCGCCCACGACGAGGAGGAGCTGCGCCGCATCGCCGGCCAGGGCCTGACGCTCTCCCCGACCACCGAGGTGCTCCTGGAGGAGTCCATCCTCGGCTGGAAGGAGTACGAGCTCGAGCTGATGCGCGACAAGGCCGACAACGTCGTGGTCGTCTGCTCCATCGAGAACTTCGACCCGATGGGCGTCCACACCGGCGACTCCATCACCGTCGCCCCCTCGATGACCCTGACCGACCGCGAGTACCAGCGGCTGCGCGACATCGGCATCGCGATCATCCGCGAGGTCGGCGTCGACACCGGCGGCTGCAACATCCAGTTCGCGGTCAACCCGGTCGACGGCCGCATCATCGTCATCGAGATGAACCCGCGCGTCTCCCGCTCGTCCGCCCTCGCCTCCAAGGCCACCGGCTTCCCGATCGCGAAGATCGCGGCCAAGCTCGCCGTCGGCTACACGCTGGACGAGATCCCGAACGACATCACCGAGAAGACGCCGGCCTCCTTCGAGCCGACCCTCGACTACGTCGTCGTCAAGGCCCCGCGCTTCGCCTTCGAGAAGTTCCCGCTGGCCGACGCCACCCTCACCACCACCATGAAGTCGGTGGGCGAGGCCATGGCCATCGGCCGCAACTTCACCGAGGCCCTCCAGAAGGCCCTGCGCTCCCTGGAGAAGAAGGGCTCCCAGTTCACCTTCGTCGGCGAGCCCGGCGACAAGGAGGAGCTGCTGCGCCTCGCGGTGCGCCCGACCGACGGCCGCATCAACACCGTCATGCAGGCCATCCGCGCCGGCGCCACCGAGGAGGAGGTGTTCGAGGCCACCAAGATCGACCCGTGGTTCGTCGACCAGCTCTTCCTCATCAAGGAGACCGCCGACGAGCTCGCCGGCGCCGAGAAGCTCGGCCCCGAGCTGCTCGCCGAGGCCAAGCGCCACGGCTTCTCCGACGCCCAGATCGCCGAGATCCGCGGTCTGCGCGAGGACGTCGTCCGCGAGGTCCGCCACGCCCTCGGCGTCCGCCCGGTCTACAAGACGGTCGACACCTGCGCCGCCGAGTTCGCGGCGAAGACCCCGTACTTCTACTCGTCCTACGACGAGGAGTCCGAGGTCGCGCCCCGCGAGAAGCCCGCGGTGATCATCCTGGGCTCCGGCCCGAACCGCATCGGCCAGGGCATCGAGTTCGACTACTCCTGCGTCCACGCCTCCTTCGCGCTCAGCGACGCGGGCTACGAGACCGTGATGGTCAACTGCAACCCGGAGACCGTCTCCACCGACTACGACACCTCCGACCGCCTGTACTTCGAGCCGCTCACGCTCGAGGACGTGCTGGAGATCGTGCACGCCGAGTCCCTGGCAGGCCCGATCGCGGGCGTCGTGGTCCAGCTCGGCGGCCAGACCCCGCTCGGCCTGGCCCAGGCCCTGAAGGACAACGGCGTGCCGGTCGTGGGCACCTCCCCGGAGGCCATCCACGCCGCCGAGGACCGCGGGGCGTTCGGCCGCGTCCTGCTGGAGGCGGGCCTGCCCGCCCCCAAGCACGGCACCGCCACCACGTTCGCCGGCGCGAAGGCCATCGCCGACGAGATCGGCTACCCGGTCCTCGTGCGCCCCTCGTACGTGCTCGGCGGCCGCGGCATGGAGATCGTCTACGACGAGGCGCGCCTGGAGTCGTACATCGCCGAGTCCACGGAGATCTCCCCGACCCGCCCGGTGCTGGTCGACCGCTTCCTCGACGACGCGATCGAGATCGACGTCGACGCCCTCTACGACGGCACCGAGCTCTACCTCGGCGGCGTCATGGAGCACATCGAGGAGGCCGGCATCCACTCCGGCGACTCGGCCTGCGCGCTGCCCCCGATCACCCTCGGCGGCTACGACATCAAGCGCCTGCGCGCCTCCACCGAGGCGATCGCCAAGGGCGTCGGCGTCCGCGGACTGATCAACATCCAGTTCGCGATGGCCGGCGACATCCTCTACGTGCTGGAGGCCAACCCGCGCGCCTCCCGTACCGTGCCCTTCACCTCGAAGGCCACCGCGGTGCCGCTCGCGAAGGCCGCCGCCCGCATCTCGCTCGGCGCGACCATCGCCGAGCTGCGCGCCGAGGGGCTGCTGCCGAAGGCCGGCGACGGCGGCACCCTGCCGCTGGACGCGCCGATCTCCGTCAAGGAGGCCGTGATGCCGTGGAGCCGCTTCCGCGACATCCAGGGCCGCGGCGTGGACACCGTCCTCGGCCCGGAGATGCGCTCCACCGGCGAGGTCATGGGCATCGACTCGGTCTTCGGCACGGCGTACGCCAAGTCGCAGGCCGGCGCCTACGGCCCGCTGCCGACCAAGGGCCGCGCGTTCATCTCCGTCGCCAACCGCGACAAGCGTTCGATGATCTTCCCGGCCCGCGAGCTGGTCGCCCACGGCTTCGAGCTGCTCGCGACCTCCGGCACCGCCGAGGTGCTGCGCCGCAACGGCATCAACGCCACCGTGGTGCGCAAGCTCAGCGAGGGCGAGGGCCCGAACGGCGAGAAGACCATCGTCCAGCTCATCCACGACGGTCAGGTCGACCTCATCGTGAACACCCCGTACGGCACCGGCGGCCGCCTCGACGGCTACGAGATCCGTACGGCGGCGGTCTCCCGCGGCGTCCCGTGCCTGACCACGGTCCAGGCGCTCGCCGCGGCCGTCCAGGGCATCGACGCGCTCAACCACGGTGACGTGGGCGTGCGCTCGCTGCAGGAGCACGCGGAGCACCTGACCGCGGCCCGCGACTAGTAGCCCGTACGAGAGGGGGGCACCGGCGATCGACCGGTGTCCCCCCTTTCATGAGGTCCTTTCGAGCGCACAAGGGATTCAAGGGATAAATCGGACGATGTACAAGCTGTTCTTCAACCTGGTCTTCAAGCGGATGGACGCCGAGCGGGCCCACTACACGGCCTTCCGCTGGATCCGTCTCGCGGCCCGCACCCCGGTCCTGCGCACGTTCGTCGCGGCCTACCTCGCGCCCCGGTACGAGGAGCTGCGCACGGAGGCCCTGGGCCTGCGCATGCACGGCCCCTTCGGCCTCGCCGCCGGCTTCGACAAGAACGCCGTCGCCATCGACGGCATGTCCATGCTCGGCTTCGACCACGTCGAGATCGGCACGGTCACCGGCCAGGCCCAGCCCGGCAACCCCAAGAAGCGGCTGTTCCGCCTGGTCCCGGACCGCGCCCTGATCAACCGCATGGGCTTCAACAACGAGGGCTCCGAGGCCGTCGCGGCCCGCCTGGCGGCCCGGAAGCCGGTCTTCAAGACGGTCGTCGGCGTCAACATCGGCAAGACCAAGGTCGTGCCCGAGGCCGAGGCCGCCGCCGACTACGTGCTCTCCACCGAGCGGCTCGCCCGGCACGCCGACTACCTCGTCGTCAACGTGTCCTCGCCCAACACCCCCGGCCTGCGCAACCTCCAGGCCACCGAGTCCCTGCGCCCGCTGCTGACCGCCGTCCGCGCGGCCGCCGACCGCAGCGTCCCCGGCCGCCGGGTCCCGCTGCTCGTCAAGATCGCCCCCGACCTCGCCGACGAGGACGTGGACGCGGTCGCCGACCTCGCCCTGGAGCTGGGCCTGGACGGCATCATCGCCACGAACACCACCATCGCCCGCGAGGGCCTGGGCCTGAAGTCCTCCCCGGACCTGGTCAAGGAGGCCGGCGGACTGTCCGGGGCCCCGGTCAAGGAGCGCTCCCTGGAGGTCCTGCGCCGCCTGTACGCCCGGGTCGGTGACCGGATCGTCCTGATCGGTGTCGGCGGCATCGAGAACGCCGAGGACGCCTGGCAGCGGATCCTGGCCGGCGCCACCCTGGTCCAGGGCTACAGCGCCTTCATCTACGAGGGCCCCTGCTACGCCCGCGCCATCCACAAGGGCCTGGCGGCCCGCCTGGCCGCCAGTCCGTACGCCACGCTCGCCGACGCGGTCGGCGCCGAGACCCGAAAGGCTGCCGCCTCGTGACCATCTCCTTCGGCACCCGCCTGCGCTCCGCCATGGACGAGCGGGGCCCGCTGTGCGTGGGCATCGACCCGCACGCCGCCCTGCTGGCCTCTTGGGGCCTGGACGACGACGTCAAGGGCCTGGAGGCGTTCTCCCGCACCGTCGTGGAGGCGCTGGCCGACTCGGTGGCCGTCTTCAAGCCGCAGGCCGCCTTCTTCGAGCGGTTCGGCTCCCGCGGGCTCGCGGTCCTGGAGCGCACCGTCGCCGAGGCCCGGGCCGCGGGCACCCTGGTGGTCATGGACGCCAAGCGCGGCGACATCGGCTCGACGATGGCCGCGTACGCCGAGGCCTTCCTGCGCCCGGACTCCCCGCTGTTCTCCGACGCCCTCACCGTCACCCCGTACCTGGGCTACGGCTCCCTGAAGCCGGCCGCGGACCTCGCGCGCGAGTCGGGCGCCGGGCTCTTCGTCCTCGCGCTGACCTCCAACCCGGAGGGTGCCGAGGTGCAGCGGGCGGTCCGCGAGGACGGCCTGACCATCGGCGCCACCATGCTGAAGCACCTGGCCGAGGAGAACGCGGGCGCCGAGCCCATGGGGTCCTTCGGCGCGGTCGTCGGAGCCACCCTGGGCGACCTGTCCTCCTTCGACCTGGACATCAACGGCCCCCTGCTCGCCCCGGGCATCGGCGCCCAGGGCGCCACCGCGGCCGATCTGCCGGCCGTCTTCGGCGCCGCGGTGCGCAACGTCGTCCCGAACGTCTCGCGGGGGGTCCTCACGTACGGTCCCGACGTGGACGCGCTGCGCTCGGCCGCGGCCCGGTTCGCCGCCGAGATCCGCGAGGCCGTCTCCGCGGCGCGGTGAGATGTGACGAACTCGCAGGTCGGTAGCCGGACAAAACCGGGGTGATTTGTCCTCGATGTACGGTTCAGTGGAGGCTGACCAGGACTTTTCGTCCGTTCTCGCTGACTGGAGCGGTCTTGGCCGCTAGTCTCCCGACCAGAGCCAACGTGCACATCCGTTGTTCGTAGCTCTCCCGGTGTGGTGCCTTCCGGTTCCCCACCGGTCCGTATCCGACAGTTCGACATCCGAGGTGACGTAGGCGTGGCTCTTCCGCCCCTTACCCCTGAACAGCGCGCAGCCGCGCTCGAAAAGGCCGCCGCGGCTCGCCGGGAGCGGGCCGAGGTGAAGAATCGACTCAAGCACTCCGGCGCCTCGCTCCACGAGGTCATCAAGCAGGGCCAGGAGAACGACGTCATCGGCAAGATGAAGGTCTCCGCCCTGCTCGAGTCCCTTCCCGGCGTCGGCAAGGTCCGCGCCAAGCAGATCATGGAGCGGCTCGGCATTTCCGAGAGCCGCCGTGTCCGAGGTCTCGGGACGAACCAGATCGCCTCCCTGGAGCGTGAGTTCGGCGTCTCCGGCTCCTGACCGGGTCGCTCGGAGGCCTCCCGTGTTCCCAGGCGCTCCTGAGAACCGGGATAATCGCTCCATGGCAGCAGAGGTTCGTCCGCGGCTGACCGTGCTCTCCGGCCCCTCCGGGGTCGGCAAGAGCACGGTCGTCGCGCATATGCGCAAGGTCCACCCCGAGGTATGGCTCTCGGTGTCGGCCACCACCCGCAAGCCGCGACCCGGTGAGCGGCACGGTGTCCACTACTTCTTCGTCAGCGACGACGAGTTCGACAAGCTCGTCGCCAACGGCGAACTGCTGGAGTGGGCCGAGTTCGCGGGCAACCGGTACGGCACCCCCCGGGCCGCCGTCGTCGAGCGGCTGGAGGCCGGCGAGCCGGTGCTCCTGGAGATCGATCTCCAGGGCGCCCGGCTCGTGCGCGAGTCCATGCCGGAGGCGCAGCTGGTCTTCCTGGCCCCACCGAGCTGGGAGGAACTGGTCCGCCGGCTCACCGGCCGCGGCACCGAGGCCCCCGAGGTCATCGAGCGCCGTCTGGAAGCCGCCAAGGTCGAGCTCGCCGCCGAATCCGAGTTCGACACGACCCTTGTCAACACCTCCGTCGAGGACGTAGCGCGTGAGCTGCTAGCCTTGATGGAAGTTGTTTGATCGTTTGTTTGATCTTTTACCCATCTTCGGAAGGTAGAGCGTGTCCTCTTCCATCACCGCGCCCGAGGGCATCATCAACCCGCCGATCGACGAGCTGCTCGAGGCAACCGACTCGAAGTACAGCCTCGTGATCTACGCGGCCAAGCGTGCGCGTCAGATCAACGCGTACTACTCCCAGCTCGGTGAGGGCCTGCTCGAGTACGTCGGCCCCCTGGTGGACACCCACGTCCACGAGAAGCCGCTGTCGATCGCCCTGCGCGAGATCAACGCCGGTCTGCTGACCTCCGAGGCCATCGAGGGCCCGGCCCAGTAAGCCCCGCGGCACCACACGGAGCATCTTCACCACAGGCCCGGCAGCGCGACTGCCGGGCCTGTGGTGTGTCATGGACGCGGACGCGCGCGCAGTTCGGGCGCGGGCGGAGCGGACACAGCAACAGAGCAGCAGAGCACCAGACCAACAGTGCAACAGTCCGGACAGAGCAGATCGTGCGGACTGGGATGCCGGGGAGCGGAGACGCAGTGGACAAGCCGAAGGTCGTCCTGGGGGTCAGCGGCGGCATCGCCGCCTACAAGGCGTGCGAGCTGCTGCGCCGGCTGACCGAGTCGGGGCACCACGTCAGGGTGGTTCCCACCGCCTCGGCCCTGAACTTCGTCGGGGAGGCCACCTGGTCGGCGCTGTCCGGCAACCCGGTCTCCACCGAGGTCTGGGACGCCGTCCACGAGGTCCCGCACGTGCGCATCGGCCAGGGCGCCGACCTGGTGGTCGTGGCCCCCGCCACCGCCGACATGCTGGCCAAGGCCGCCCACGGGCTGGCCGACGACCTGCTGACCAACACCCTCCTGACCGCCCGCTGCCCCGTGGTCTTCGCCCCCGCGATGCACACCGAGATGTGGGAGCACCCCGCCACCCAGGAGAACGTGGCCACCCTGCGCCGCCGCGGCGCCGTGGTCATCGAGCCCGCCGTCGGCCGCCTGACCGGCGTCGACACCGGCAAGGGCCGGCTGCCGGACCCCGAGGAGATCTTCGAGGTCTGTCGCAGGGTGCTCGACCGCGGGACCGCCGAGCCCGACCTGCGGGGCCGGCACGTCGTCATCAGCGCCGGCGGCACGCGCGAGCCGCTGGACCCGGTCCGCTTCCTGGGCAACCGCTCGTCCGGCAAGCAGGGCTACGCCCTGGCCCGTACGGCGGTGGCGCGCGGCGCCCGCGTCACGCTCGTCGCGGCGAACACCGCGCTGGCGGACCCGGCCGGGGTCGACGTGGTCCGGGTCGGGACCGCCGTACAGCTGCGGGAGGCGGTGCTCAAGGCCGCTGCGGACGCGGACGCGGTGGTGATGGCGGCCGCCGTAGCCGATTTCCGGCCAGCCGCGTACGCCGAGGGAAAGATCAAGAAGAAGGACGGGGAAGAGCCGGCTCCGGTCGAGCTGGTCCGCAATCCGGACGTCCTCGCGGAGATTTCCGCGGACCGCGCACGGCCCGGCCAGGTCGTCGTCGGATTCGCCGCCGAAACGGACAACGTGCTCGCGAACGGCTGGGCCAAGCTCCGCCGCAAGAAGTGCGATCTTCTTGTCGTCAATGAGGTCGGAGCCACCAAGACCTTTGGTTCGGAGGAGAACGAAGCCGTCATCCTCTCTTCTGATGGCGGAGAATCGCCGGTACCCTATGGTCCCAAGGAGTCCCTCGCTGACCGCATCTGGGACCTCGTGGCGCCGCGACTCGCCTGAGGAACGGCTCTTGTTCCACGCGTCGGACCTACGTCACAATGGAGTGCCGCAGGTCACAGCCCTCCCATTTGGCGAGACGCGTGGTCCGGGCCGCGGAAGCGCCCGATAAGCTAGAACCGGATCCCGGTCGGGCGCAGCCCCCGGACGAGGTCCGCGAAACCATTCAGCCAGCAGCCGCTGCAACCCCAGGGAGCGATGTGTCCCGCCGCCTGTTCACCTCGGAGTCCGTGACCGAGGGCCACCCCGACAAGATCGCTGACCAGATCAGCGACACGATCCTCGACGCGCTTCTCGCCGAGGACCCG
>NZ_JOGB01000092.1 GCF_000719335.1 Streptomyces sp. NRRL S-87 | reverse complement strand
CCTCTTGAGGCGTCATGGCAGGCTGGTCCGGAGGCAGGCCCGGGCCTGGGGTGGCCGAAGGCCAGGGCGAAGCCCCAAAGCCCCAGGGGTGGGCCTGCCTCCGGAGGCACCTCCCAGCGGTAGCTGGGGGGAGGCCTGCAGGCCATGACGGGTCAAGAGGCGAGGGGACCCACACACCACAGCCCCCTCCCCCCGGCGCTACCCGACCGCCGCGGCCAGCGCCGCCAGGAACTCGACCACCGCCGCCGGCCCGTCGAGCACCAGGTCCGCCCGCTCGGCGAGCTCGACAACCTCCGCGCTGCCGCTGCACACCAGCAGCCCCGGCAGCCCGTTCGAGCGAAGCTTCTCGACGGCCGCGAAGGCCGCGAGGTCTCCCAGGTCGTCCCCGGCGTAGAGGACCGACCTGGCCCCGGTCTCCGCCAGGTACTCGGCGAGCGCGACGCCCTTGTCCATGCCCGGCGGGCGCAGCTCCAGCACGGCGCGGCCGGGCTCGACGATGAGGCCGTGCCGGGCGGCCAGCTCGGCCAGCGGCTCGCGCAGGGAATCGAACGCGAGCTGCGGGTCGGCGGCCCGGCGCGTGTGCACGGCCACGGACCGGCCCTTCTCCTCGATCCAGGTGCCGTGCCAGGCCCCGATCCCGTCGAGGAAGCCGGGCAGCTCGGCGCGCACGCCGGCCACGCCGGGGTGCGGTGCGGGGGCCTGGACGGTGCCCGAGACGGCGTCCCAGCGTTCGGCGCCGTAGTGGCCGAGGACGGTCAGGCGCTCCAGGCCCGGTACGCCCGCGAAGCCGCCGTAGCGGACGGCCACGCCCGCGGGGCGGCCGGTGATCACGGCCACGGAGCCGACGTGCGGGGCGAGGGCGGCGAGGGCGGGCACGGCGCCGGGGTGGGCGCGGGCCTGGTCGGGGTCGGGGACGATCTCGGCGAGGGTGCCGTCGAAGTCGAGGGCGACGACGGTTCCGGCAGGGTCGCGCAGCAGCGCGTCGAGCGCGTCGCGGCCGGCGGTTGTGGTGGGCTTCGGCAGGTCGTGCGGTGGGCTCCCCATGCTGTCGACCCTACCGGGACCGCGCCCCGGGCGGGGCGGTTCCGGACGCCTTCGCGGAGTGCGGGGGGGCGGTGCGGGGTCAGCGGCGGGCCGTGCGGCGGGCGGCGCGGATGCGGCGGAGGCGGTTGACCGTGGCGGGGGCGTGCTCCAGGGCCCTGGGGTCGTCGAGGAGGGCGTTGAGCAGCTGGTAGTAGCGAACCGGCGACATGCCGAGCCCCTCGCGTATCGCGCGCTCCTTGGCACCGGGTCCGGGCCAGCTGCGCCCCTCGTACGCGAGCACGGCGGCCTCGCGCTCCGAGAGCGTGCCGCCCGCCGCGCCGTGGTCCGTCATACCTGCACACTATCGCCGCGCACCGACACCGCCTGGGCGGGGCCGGGCGGGGCCGGGCGGTGTCCGCGGGCCGGTCCGGTCGGCGCGGCGGGGCCGCCCGGCCGGACCGCTCAGCGGGTCTGGTCGGCCTGGCGGGCGGCCGAGGCGATGGCCTCCAGCGTCTTGACCGGGCCCTTGGGATCGGCCAGGGACTTGCCGATGTCCGCCTTGATGTCCTCGCTGACGCCGGCCCAGGACTTCTTGCCGACCGGGTAGAGCCGGGCGTTCGGCAGTGCGGCCAGGAAGGTCTTCAGCTGGGCCCGGGCCGGTGCGGTGCTCGCGCTCATCGCGCGGTAGCCGCTGGTGGTGACGGGCAGCAGGCCGTAGGTGTTCGTGAAGCGGGTCACGTTCTTCGCGTCGTAGACGAAGTCGAGGAACTGGCCGGTCTCCTTGCGGTGGCCGTTCTTGAAGGCCATCACCCAGTCGGCGACGCCCATGGCCGGCTTGTCGCGCCCGTCGGCGGTCGGCAGCGGGACCATGCCGAAGTCGACGCCCTTGTCCGTGGCCTCCTTCATGAGCTTGGGGTGGCCGTTGAGCATGCCGACCTCGCCGCGGGCGAAGGCGTCGAAGGCGTCCTGGCGGTTGAGCTTCCACGGCTCGACGGGCCCCGTGAGGCCGGGCTCGTAGAGGTGCTCGCGCAGCCATTCGAACGTCTTGACGTTCTCGGCGGAGTCGATCGCGTACGCCTCGTCGCTGTCGGTGTAGCCGCCGCCACCGGCCAGCAGCCACTGCATGGTCTCGGCCTGCGCCTCCTCGCGGCCCAGCGGCAGCGCGAACGGGGTCTTGGCCGTGCCCTTGAGCTTCCTGGCGTCGGCCTCGAGGTCGTCCCAGCTCCTGGGTTCGTCCGCGATGCCGGCCTTCTTGAAGAGCCTCTTGTTGTAGAAGAGCAGGCGCGTGGAGGAGACGAACGGCATGCCGTACTGGACGCGCTTGACCTTGCCCGCGTCCGCGAGGGGCCCGAGGAAGTCGGCCTGGGTGGCCACCGACAGCAGCTCGTCGGCGGTGTAGAGCTTGCCGTCGGCGGCGTAGTCGGCGTACGCGCCGATCTGCGCGACGTCGGGGGCCTCGCCCTTCTTGACCATCTCCGCGACCTTGGCGTCGACCTCCTCCCAGGAGTAGACGCTCACCTCGACCTTGACGCCGGGGTGGTCGGCGGTGAAGGCGGCCGCGAGGTCCTTCCAGTACCCGATGGAGGAGTTCGCGTCACCGTCGCCGTAGTCGGCCGCCACGACCTTGAGGGTGACGTCGTTGTCACTGGCGAGGCCCCCGCAGCCGGCGAGCGTCGCGGTAAGGCAGAGAGCGGTGCCGGCGGCCGCCAGGGCCCGGCTCAGGCGCGTCGTCAAGGGAGTCCTCAGTCTCACGAATCCGTCGTTCCACTTGTCCTGTACCCGTAAGGTCTACACCACTCCTCACGCCGCCTTCACACGAGGGCCGCCCCAAGGCCGCCTATTTGTATGGCCGGTCAACAATCCCTCTCAGTGGACTAGACCTTTCCTCTCCCCCACGCGAGACTGTCCCTGTGAAACCCGTGAAACACGTCATCGCCCTCGATGTGGGCGGCACCGGGATGAAGGCCGCCCTCGTCGGGGCGGACGGCACGCTGCTGCACGAGGCGCGGCGCGCCACCGGCCGCGAGCGCGGCCCCGAGGCCGTCGTCGAGTCGATCCTGGACTTCGCCGCGGAGCTCGGCGCCCTCGGCCGCGCGCGCTACGGGCGTCCCGCCGAGGCCGCCGGCGTCGCCGTCCCGGGCATCGTCGACGCCGAGTGCGGCGTCGCCGTGTACGCGGCGAACCTCGGCTGGCGCGACGTACCGATGCGGGACCTGCTCAGCACCCGCCTCGACGGGATCCCGGTGGCCCTGGGCCACGACGTGCGCACCGGCGGCCTGGCCGAGGGCCGCATCGGCGCCGGCCGCGGCGCGGACCGGTTCCTGTTCGTCCCGCTGGGTACGGGCATCGCGGGCGCCATCGGCATCGCCGGACGGATCGAGGCCGGCGCCCACGGGTACGCCGGCGAGATCGGCCACGTCGTCGTCCGCCCGGGCGGCCCGCAGTGCGGCTGCGGCCAGCGCGGCTGCCTGGAGACCCTGGCCTCCGCGTCGGCGGTCAGCCGCGCCTGGGCGGCCGCCAGCGGCGACCCGGAGGCGGACGCGGCGGACTGCGCCAAGGCCGTGGCCTCGGGCGACGCGCGGGCCGCGGCCGTCTGGGACGGGGCCGTGGGAGCCCTCGCCGACGGCCTGGTCACCGCCCTCACCCTGCTGGACCCGCGCACGCTCATCATCGGTGGCGGGCTCGCCGAGGCGGGGGAAACCTTGTTCACACCGCTGCGGACGGCCGTCAAGGAACGCGTGACGTTCCAGCGGCTGCCCGACATCGTGCCGGCGGCCCTCGGGGACACCGCCGGCTGCCTGGGCGCGGGTCTGCTCGCCTGGGACCTACTCGCCACGGAGGTATCCGCCTGATGGGCGCAAGCGCAGTCAGCACCGTTCTCTCCGGCGCCAGGGTGGTGCTGCCCACGGGGACCGTCGAGAACGGCCGCGTGATCGTCGCCGGCGACCGCATCGCCGGCAGCGCCCCCGAGGACGCGCCGGTGGTCGACCTCTCCGGCCACTGGGTGGTGCCCGGCTTCGTCGACATGCACAACCACGGCGGCGGCGGCGCCTCCTTCACCTCCGGCACGCCCGAGGAGGTGCTGCGCGGCGTCCGCACGCACCGCGAGCACGGCACCACCACCCTGGTCGCCTCGACCGTCACCGGCGACCTGGACGAACTGGCCCGACGGGCCGCGCTGCTGGCGGAGCTGGTGCAGCAGGGCGACCTGGCGGGCGTCCACTTCGAGGGGCCGTTCATCTCCCCGTGCCGCAAGGGCGCGCACAAGGAGGACCTGCTGCGCGACCCCGACCCGGCCGAGGTGCGCAAGCTGATCGACGCCGCCCACGGCACGGCGCGGATGGTCACCCTGGCCACCGAGCTGCCCGGCGGCCTGGACTCCGTACGGCTGCTCGCCGAGCACGGGGTGATCGCCGCGATCGGGCACACCGACGCCTCGTACGAGCAGACGGTCGAGGCCATCGACGCGGGCGCGACCGTGGCCACGCACCTGTTCAACGCCATGCCGACGCTGAACCACCGCACCCCGGGGCCGATCGCGGCCCTGCTGGAGGACGAGCGGATCACCGTCGAGCTGATCAACGACGGCACGCACCTGCACCCCGCCACCGTCGAGCTGGCCTTCCACCACAAGGGGCCCGAGCGGGTCGCACTGATCACCGACGCCATGGACGCGGCCGGCTTCGGCGACGGCACCTACCACCTGGGCCCGCTGGAGGTCGAGGTCAAGGAGGGCGTGGCACGGCTGGTCGAGGGCGGCTCCATCGCGGGCTCGACCCTGACGCTGGACACCGCCTTCAGGCGGTCCGTCACGATCGACCGGCTGCCGGTGGAGTCCGTGGTCCAGGCGATCTCCGCCAACCCGGCGCGGCTGCTGGGACTGTACGACCGGGTGGGCTCGCTGGAGCCGGGCAAGTACGCCGACCTCGTCGTGCTCGACGCGGAGTTCGGGCTCAAGGGCGTCATGCGGCGCGGCGAGTGGGTGGTGGACCCGCGCGCCTGACGGCCGCACAGCGGACCGGCCGGGCGTGGCGGACCGCTCGGCCGGGCGCGGTACCAGGCCACGGACCTGCGCCGGGGTACTGGGCGCGGGCACCCTCCCTAAGGCATGATCCCGCCCCTGGGGGCTGTCTCTTGGGGGTGCACCGATGATCCTTACCGTCACGCTGAACGCGGCGCTCGACGTCACGTACCACGTTCCGCGGCTGCATCCGCACGCCTCGCACCGGGTCACGGACGTGGCCGAGCGGCCGGGCGGCAAGGGAGTCAACGTGGCGCGCGTGCTGGCCGCGCTCGGCCACGAGGTCACGGCCACCGGCTTCCTGGGCGGACGCACCGGAGCACTGGTGCGCGAGGGCCTGGCCACCGGCGCGCCGGCCGTCACCGACGCGTTCGTCCCCTGCGCCGGCACCACCCGGCGCACGCTCGCGGTGGTCGACGAAACCACCGGGGACACCACCCAGTTCAACGAGGCCGGGCCGGTCGTCTCGGCCGACGAGTGGGGCGCCTTCCTGGAGCGCTACACCGAGCTGGCGGCCGCCGCCCGCGCGGTGGCCCTGTGCGGCAGCCTGCCGCCGGGCGTGCCGGTGGGCGCGTACGCGCAGCTGGTGCGGGCCGCCCGGGCGGCCGGCACGCCGGTCCTGCTGGACACCAGCGGGGAGGCGTTGCGGCGCGGGGTGGCGGCCCGACCGGAGCTCATCAAGCCGAACGCGGCCGAGCTCGCGGAGCTGACCGGCTCCTGCGACCCGCTGCCGGCCACCCGCGACGCCCGCCGCCGCGGCGCCCACGCGGTGGTGACCTCCCTCGGCCCGGCCGGCCTGCTCGCGGTCACCCCGCAGGGCACCTGGCAGGCCGCCCCGCCGTACGCCGTCGCCGGCAACCCCACCGGCGCCGGCGACTCCGCGGTCGCGGGCCTCCTCTCGGCCCTGGCCGAGGACCTCGACTGGCCGCACCGCCTCACCCGCGCCGTCGCCCTCTCCGCCGCCACCGTCCGCTCCCGCACCGCCGGCGAGTTCGACCCCACCACGTACGAATCCCTGCTCCCCGACGTCAGGGTGACGGTCGGTTAGCTTCAAGAAGTCGTATCCGGCCTATGGTGATGCCATTTTCGGACTTCCAGCTCCTGCGGCACATGTTCAAACCGACACCACGGACGCGCCCCCTTAGACTCATATCGAACATTTGATTGATTTTGGAGCGTCCATGAACATCCACCGCACGGCGGTCGCCCTCAGCGCCGCAGCAGCGGCAGTTGCTTTTGCCCTCCCTGCACCGACCGCAGTCGCGCAGCCGGGGTCCACACAGAGCTGGGGAGGCGCATTCGCCTTTCGCGAGCACTCTGCCAACGTGAGAGCGCAGGCCAGCACGGGGAGCGAGAGGATCGACACCATGGTCTGGCGGGACGGTGGTCGGAGGTGCTACCAGTCCGAGTGCACGTCCGTCCCCGGTGGCTCGTACACCTGCTGGAGCGGTGGACCGACTGGCAACCGCTGGATCGCCGTCTACAACAAGACCCGGACTCGAGTCGGGTGGATTGCGCAAAGGTGTGCGATGTTCGAACGTATCGAGTAGTGAGCGCCGCCAGCAGAGGGGCGAACGGCCGGCCCGGACGCAAGAGGTCCGGGCGGTCGGCCTTCGCACCGGCCAAGTGCCGCTACTTGGTGGCGATCCAGAGCTGGTCGATGATCGCGTCGCAGGAGTTGCCCTGCTCGCAGGAGACCTTGACGGTGTTGGTGCCCTTGTTGAGCTCGATGTTCGAGTAGGTGTTGGTCCAACCCTTGTCCCAGGCGCCGGCACCGGCGTTCGCCCAGTTCTTCATGTTGATCGCGCGGCTCTGGGCCTGGCCGTTGACGGTCAGCGTGGCGTTGGCGTCCGTCCCCGGAACGGCGTACGTCATGTGCAGCACGTACTTGCCCGCTTCCTTGACGTCGACCGTCCACGTCACCGACGCGCCGACCGCGTTGAAGCCGCCGACGTACTGGCCGTTCTTGCCCTTGGCGCCGGGGATCGTGTTCTGGACGGTGGCGCCGCCCGCGAGGGCGAGGCCCTTGCCGGAGGCGGCGTCGGCCTTCGGGAGCTCGCCGGAGTCCGAGTCGGAGTCCTTGTCGGAGTCCTTGTCCTTGCCGGGGGTGGCCGGGGCCTGGGAGACCTTGTCGCTGGGGGCGTCGGGGTTGGCGCCCTTGTCCTTGTCCTTGTTGCCCGTGATGATCGCCACACTGATGCCGATCACCACCGCGCCGACCACGGCCACCGCGCCGATCAGCAGGCCGCGCCGGCTGGAGCCGCCGCCGTGGCCGCCGCCCTGCGGGGCGTGGCGCTGCGGGGGCTGCTGGCCGTACGACTGCTGCGGCGGCACGCCGTACCCGGACTGGAGCGTCTCCGGGGCCGGGTAGTGGGGCTGGTGCGGCTGCTGCTGCGGCACCGGCCGCTGGCCGCCGTACTGGCGCTCGCCGACCGTGCGGACCTGGTTGTACGACCTGCGCGGCACACCGGGCTGCTGGCCGCCCGGGCCGGGGTAGCCGTAGCCGCCGCCCTGGGCGGGTGGCACCGCGCCGTTGGCTTTGCCGTCCGCGTAGAGGTAACCGAACGGGTCGTCGTCATCGGCAGCAGGGGCGCCGTTGTTCGGGCCGTTGTTCGCGGGCGTCATCGCGGGTCCACATCCTTTCGACCCGTGGGAGCCTACCTCGAACAGGCGCTCTCCCGGGCGGCTCCGGGTGTCCCGACTGCCCCTTCCGGGCCCGATTCGGGACGGTGGAAGCCTTCGTTCCACCGGGTTGAAACACACCTGTGACACATGTCAACCCCCTGTGGGGGTGCCGGGCGGTCGATCTGCCCCGTCGTCAGCCCGCCCTGCGGTGGGCCTTGGACCGCGACCGCTTCTCGATGTACATGCGTTGGTCCGCCGAGCGCAGCACCTCGTCCGCCGACATCCCGCAGCTGGCCCAGCCGATGCCGAAGCTCGCGCCCACCCGGACCGCCCGCCCGTCCACCCGGATCGGCGGGATGATCGCGTTGCGCAGCCGGACCGCGAGGTCGGCCGCGTCCGCCGCGCCCAGCCCGTCGGCGAGCACCACGAACTCGTCGCCGCCCAGCCGGGCGACCGTGTCGCCGTCGCGCACGCCCGTGGTCAGGCGGCGGGCCACCTCGATGAGGACCGCGTCACCGGTGTGGTGTCCGAACCGGTCGTTGATCGACTTGAAGCCGTCGAGGTCGCAGAAGAGGACCGCGAGCCCCTTGGTCCCGTCGTCGATGTCGGTGGCCGGGGCCACGGTGTGCACGTGGTGGTCGTACGGGCCCGGCTCCGCGGTGGCGGGCAGGTCGAAGGGGTCGGCGTAGGCGTCCCCCCGGAAGCCGTGCTCGCCGGCCCCCGGGTAGCCGTGGTCGACGGCCGGGAAACCGTGCTCCCCGGTCAGGGCCTCGTCCGGGCGGCCGTCGTAGGCGGCGTCCAGGGCCTCCACGGCGCTGGCCCGCACCGACTGGGGCCGCCGGCACAGCCGGGCCGAGAGCCGGGCCCGCAGCTCGGCGCTGTTGGGCAGGCCGGTCAGGGAGTCGTGGCTGGCCCGGTGGGCGAGCTGGAGCTCGTGCCGCTTGCGCTCCTCGATGTCCTCGACGTGGGTGAGCAGGAAGCGCGGCCCGTCGGCGGCGTCCGCGACCACCGAGTTGCGCAGGCTGACCCACACGTACGTGCCGTCCCGGCGGCCCAGCCGCAGCTCGGCCCGGCCGCCCTCGGCGGAGGTGCGCAGCAGGGTGCCGATGTCCTCGGGGTGGACGAGGTCGGAGAAGGAGTAGCGGCGCAGCACGGAGGCCGGGCGGCCGAGCAGCCGGCACAGGGCGTCGTTGGTGCGCAGCAGCCGGCCGTGCTGGTCGCCGCCCATCTCGGCGATGGCCATGCCGCTGGGCGCGTACTCGAAGGCCTGCCGGAAGGACTCCTCGCTGGCGCGCAGGGCCTGCTGCTCGCGCTCCAGCCGGACCAGGGCCCGCTGCATGTTCGCGCGCAGCCGCGCGTTGCTGATCGCAATGCCCGCCTGGAAGGCGTACATCTGCAGTGCCTCGCGGCCCCAGGCGCCGGGACGGCGGCCGTTGCGCGGTCTGTCCACCGAAATGACACCCAGAAGTTCCCCGCCGGACGCGTACATGGGGGCGTAGAGCCGGTCCTCGGGATGCCACTCGTCCTCGAAGCGCGGATCGGGGCCGTCGGTGTGCCACTGGGGCACGTCGTCCTCGATGAGCACCCAGCCCTCGGTGTGCGGGATGAACCGCAGGCCGTCCCATGCCTCGCCCATGGACAGGCGGCGCTCCCAGGAGGCGCGGGAGCCGACGCGACCGGTGATCAGGGCCTCGGCAGAGGCGTCACCTGCGAAGGCGGCGACGACGAGGTCGCCGTCGGGGCGTACGAGATTGACGCAGGCGAGCTCGTAGCCGAGGCCCACGACAATGCCGTCCACGACCGTCTGCAGAGTGTCGGCCAGGCTCCTGGCCGTGTTCAGCTCGGCCACCACCTGGTGCAGCTGCCGCAGGGTCGCAAGACGGACGTACGGCTCCGACTCGGTCTCCATCGCTCGCTCTCCCCGAGACCTCGACAGCAACTCCAGGTTCGTCATCGTCGTTTCGTTGCGGTGTCCCATCCACTGAATCACAGTGAGCTGTTCCGCCGGTACACAGGGTCAACAAATCTTGCCCTCTGTGACTCAAGTCACATGAGATGAAGAGTGCTCCGGGGTAAGGGGCGCCGGAGCGTCGACCGCTTCCCCTCGTTCCCGGCGGCAAACGATACGCCGCCGGACCTAGGACGGACGTCCGGACGGCTCCGACCGGGGCCCGATGTGGCGGGCGGGGGCCGACACTAGCGTCTGTGGCGTGCTGAAGACGAGACCCGAGACCCCCGCCGCCCCGGTCGGCCCGCCGGCCCCCGCCGCCCCTCATGCTGAAGGGGTGAGCGATGAGGAGTTCCGCGCCGCGATGTCCCGGCTGGCCGCGGGCGTGGTGCTGGTCACGGCCCACGAGCCGCCCCTGGCGGAGGGCGGTCCGCGGGGCGAGGACGTCGGCATGACCGCCACCGCCTTCATGTCCGTGTCCCTCGACCCGCCGCTGGTCCTGGTGAGCCTGCGCGAGGGCTCGCGGATGGACGACCTGCTGGCCGAGCAGCCCCTGTGGGGGGTGTCGCTGCTCTCCGAGGCCCAGCGGCACGTGGCCGGGCGGTTCGCGATGAAGGGGCGGATCAGCGACCGGCTGCTGTTCGCCGACCTGCCGTACGCGCGGGGCGAGCTGAGCGGGGCGCCGCTGATGGACGGCGCACTGGCCGCGCTCGAGTGCCGTACGGAGTCACGGGTGCCCGCCGGGGACCACACGCTGGTGATCGGCCGGGTGCTGCGGGCGCAGGTGCCCCCCGCCCAGGGCGGCCCGCTGACGTACTTCCGGGGACGCTACCGGCAGCTGGGGAACTGACGCCCCGCGCCGGGCACCCCACCGACCGGGCGCCCCCCGACCGACCGGGACGCCTACCAATCGCGGCCGCTGCGGCCGCGCTTCGTCTCGGAGCGGGCCTTCTTCTCGCGCAACCGCCGCTCGTTGATACCGCGGGGGATCTTCGTGGCACGGCGCGGCTTGGGCGGCGGGGCGGTCGCCTCCGCCAGCAGCGAGGCGAGCCGCACCAGGGCCATCTCGCGGTTGCGCCACTGCGAGCGGTGCTCGGAGGCGCGTACGGCGATGACGCCGCCCGTGAGGCGGGAGGCCAGGCGCTCCAGCGCACGCCGCTTCCAGACCTCCGGCAGCGCCTCGGTGGCGGCGAGGTCGAACAGCACCTCGGCGGCCGAGTCCGAGGTGTTCACGTGCTGGCCGCCGGGCCCGGAGGAGCGCGAGAAACGCCACTGGAGCTCCGCCTCCGGAAGGACGACGGAACCGCGGATGACGTGGGGACCGGACATGCCCCCATCATCCCGTCCCGGCCCGCGGCCCGTCACCCGGTTTTGGCCCCCGCGCCCGTACGGGCGGGAACACGCGCGGGAACCGGCCCACCCCCTCCCGGCGTTATGCCCATCAGCGGTAGCTTGGCCGACGTCCGGCCACGGCGCCGGTCCACAGGACGACGAAAGGGACACCCAGATGCCAGTGAGCCTCTCCAAGGGCGGCAACGTCTCGCTTACCAAGGAGGCGCCCGGCCTCAGCGCGGTCACGGTCGGCCTCGGCTGGGACGTCCGCACCACCACCGGCGTGGACTTCGACCTGGACGCGTCCGCCATCGCGGTCAACGCGACCGGCAAGGTCGTCTCCGACGGCCACTTCGTCTTCTTCAACAACCGGTCCACCCCGGACCAGACCATCGTCCACACCGGCGACAACCGCACCGGCGAGGGCGCGGGCGACGACGAGGCCATCAACGTCAACCTCGGGGGCCTGCCCGCCGACGTCGACAAGATCGTCTTCCCGGTCTCCATCTACGACGCCGACTCCCGCGGCCAGAACTTCGGCCAGGTGCGCAACGCGTACATCCGCGTCGTCAACCAGGCCGGCGGCGCCGAGATCGCCCGCTACGACCTCTCCGAGGACGCGGCGACCGAGACCGCCATGGTCTTCGGCGAGCTCTACCGCAACGGCGCCGAGTGGAAGTTCCGCGCCGTCGGCCAGGGCTACGCCTCCGGCCTGGCGGGCATCGCCCAGGACTTCGGCGTCAACGTCTGAGACGCCCGCGACGCATGAGCCGCGAAGCCCTCTCCGGCCGTCCCCGGAGGGGGCTTCGCGCTACCGTGCGCGGGTGATCCTGGAAACCCTCGCCCCCACCGACGGCGCCCTGCCCGGACCCGTACTCACCGAGGTCACGGCCCTGTACGCCGGCAACCGCGCCTTCTTCGAGCTCAGCGGCGACTTCCCCGACCCCGACCGGATCACCGTCGACCAGGTCGCCCGCGCCCTCGCCGACGAACTCGCCACCGAGGGCGCCGAGATCCTGCTGGCCCGCTCCGAGGGCCGTCTCGTCGGCCTGGCGGCCACCCTCGCCCACCATCCCTCCCCCGACGACCCAGACCCCTGGATCGGACTGCTCCTCGTCGACGCCGGATCCCACCGCCGGGGCCACGGCCGCCGAATCGCCGCCCTGGTCGAGGACCGCTTCCGCACGGCCGGCCGGACCGGACTGCGCCTGGCCGTCCTGGAGGACAACCCCCGGGCGCTGGCCTTCTGGACCGCCCAGGGCTACGCGCTCCTGCGCCGCGCCCCCGACCGCGAACTCGGCCGCCCCTGCCTGGTCCTGCGCAAGGCCCTCTGAGCCGGCTCAGCGGTGGTCGGGCTTGCCGTCGCCCTCCAGCCAGACCCGCCAGATCGCCGACAGGTCCTCGCCGGTGGTGCGGTCGGCGTACGCGGTGAAGTCCGCCGTGCTCGCGTTGCCGTGCCGGCGCGCCGCGGCCCAGCCGCGCAGCAGCGCGAAGAAGGCCTTGTCGCCGACCTTCTGACGGACCTTGTGGAGCACCATCGCACCGCGGTAGTAGACCGGGTCGTCCGAGATGTGCTCGGGGCCCGGCGGATCGGCCGGCGGGAAGTCCCAGTAGGAGCCGTCCGCCTCCGGATCGACGTCGGTGTCCTCGTCGTAGAACGCGTCGAAGCGCTCCTCGGCCGTCAACCCGCCGCGGTCCTCCGCCCACAACCACTCGGCGTACGTGGCGAAGCCCTCGTTGAGCCACATGTCGCGCCAGGACTTCGGGGAGACCGAGTTGCCGAACCACTGGTGAGCCATCTCGTGCACCATCAGGTCCGCGTCCGGCGCACCCGAGAACACCGGCCGGGTCTGGGTCTCCAGCGCGTACCCGAGGGTCCCGTCGGGCACCACGATCGCCCCGACCGAGGAGAACGGGTACGGGCCGAACCGGCGCGAGCCCCAGGCCACCACGTCCGGGATGCGGGCGAGCGCCGGGGCGCTCTTCTTGACGAGCCCGGGCTCCACGGCCGTGTAGACGGGGACGGCCGACGGCGCCGCCCCGGCCGACCCTCCGGTGCCGGCCGCACCCGGCGAGGTCCGCACGTCGTAGCGGCCGATCGCGACGGTCGCCAGGTAGCTGGCCATCGGCTCGGCGGCGTGCCACTGGAACACCGACCGGCCCGCGCGCTCGGTGCGCGCCTTCAGCACCCCGTTGGAGACCGCCTCGTACCCCTTCGGCACGGTGATCTCCACGTCGTACAGCGCCTTGTCGCTGGGGTGGTGGTTGCCCGGGAACCAGGCCATCGAACCGACCGGCTCGCCGACCGCGACAGCACCGTCCGCGGTCTCGATCCAGCCCTCCTCCGAGCCGTCCGGATCCTCGACCGTCCTGGGCACGCCCGAGTAGCGCACGACCGTGCGGAACGTCCGGCCCTTCACCAGCTCGCCCGACGGACGGACCGTCAACTCCTGCCCCGCCCGGTTGAACCGCGCGCCCTTGCCGTCGACCTCGACCTCGTCGACGTCCATGCCGTCGAAGTCGAGGTGGAAGCTGCTCAGCGCCTGCTCGGCGGTGGCGGTGATCTCGGCGGTACCGGTCAGGCGGCCGGTGTCGGGGGTGTAGTCGAGCCGGATCCCGTAGTGGTCGACCTGGTAGCCGCCGTTCCCCGCCTTCGGGAAGTACCGGTCGCGCAGGCCCGCCGCACCGGGGCTGCCGTCCACCGCACCGCCGCTGCACCCCGTGGCCAGTCCCAGGACCAGAAGGACGGCGAGGGCGGGGGCGGTGCGGGGGGCGGTGCGTCGGAGGTCCACACGGACGATCCTAAGCTCCGCCCCCGGCCCGGCTACTTGGTGACGGCGTCCACGCCAGCCTGGGCGAACTTCTCGTCCAGGGTGCCGCTCGGGGCGCCGGCCACGCCGATGCCGGCGATCGGCGCGCCCTTGACCTGCACCGGCGTGCCACCGGCCAGGAACAGCGTGCCGGGGATGTCCTTCAGGTTCGGCGTCTGCGCGAGACGGCCCGCGAGCACCGAGGTCGGCGCGTTCCACGACACGGCGGTGTACGCCTTGCGCTGCGCGGACTCGTACGACTGCGGGCCCGCACCGTCGCCACGAAGGACGACGACCGTGTTGCCGTTGCGGTCGACCACGGCCACGGTGACCCGCTGGCCCTCGGCCTCGGCCGCGTCCAGCGCCGCCCGGGCCGCCTCGGTGGCCGCGTCGATCGACAGGTGCGTGCTCGTGACCAGGGCCTGCGGCTGGGCGTCGTCCTTCTTCGCCACGGCGGCCGGGGCCGCGTTGGCGCTGACCGCGCCGACGGTCACGGCAGCCGCCACGGCCGCCAGGCCGACACCGGTGACGATGCGGGTCCGGGTCCGGGTGCGGGCGGCACGGGCGGCGGCGGGGGCAGTGGGGCTGGTGGCCACGGTGGCTCCTCGGTTCGGATGGCGACGCCGGGGCGTCGGTGGTCGGCCGGGTCGGTCGTCCCGTTCCGGCCTCCCTCCGATCCTGGCCGGGAGGGGGGTCCGCCCCCATCGCCGTACCGGCTCGGCCCCGGCGGCCCGCCGGCCGACACGGGGGTCGACCGATCGGCTGATGCGCCCGGGCCCCGGGCGCGGCACCGTGGCACCTTTCGCCCCGTACGCGCCCCCGCAGAGGTGGAGGATGGCGACGGGACCACCAGCCACGAAGGAGTCACAGGTGCGGAAGGTGTGGTCGACACCCCCGGAACGGGCCGCCGACCCGGCGGAAGGACCGGGCCGGGCGGCCCTCGCCGTCGTCGTCCACGGCGCGTTCTTCGCCCTGCTCGGGGCCTCCCTCGCCCGCTTCCTGCTCCGCCACCCCGCCGACCCCCGCACCCCCTGGGTGATCGCCCTGAGCATCGCCGTGGCCCTGCTCTACGTCCTCGGGCCCGCCGTCGGAGCCGCCCCCACGCCCCGCCGCCTCGGCTGGCTCGGCCTGGTGATCGCGTCCTGGGTGGTCCTCGTCCTGCTCGCACCCAGCTTCGCCTGGTGCGCGGTCCCCCTGTTCTACACGGCACTGCGCACCCTGCCGCCCCGGGCGGCCGTGGTCCTCGTCGCGGCCCTCACCGCGCTCGTGGTCGCCGCCCAGCTGAAGCTGGCGACCGGCGCCTTCGACCCGACCCTGGTCCTCGCCCCGCCCGCGGTGGCGGCCCTCGCGACGGCCGTCTTCGTCCACATGGAACGGCAGGCCCAACGCCAGCGCGACCTCATCGACGACCTCATCCGCACCCGCCGCGAGCTCGCCGCCACCGAACGGCGCGAGGGCACCCTCGCCGAACGCCAACGGCTCTCCATGGAGATCCACGACACCCTCGCGCAGAACCTCTCCAGCCAGCAGATGCTGCTCCAGGCCGCGGACCGCACCTGGGACACCGACCCCGACGCCGCCCACCGGCACGTCCGCACCGCCTGCGAGATCGCCGCCCGCGGCCTGGCCGAGGCACGACGCCTCGTCCACGACCTGGCACCCTCGGAGCTCGCCGGCGGAGCCCCCCTGGCCGACGCCCTGCGGGCACTGGACGCCGGCCCCGACGTCACCGTCCGCTTCCACCTGGAGGGCACCCCCGTGGACCTCCCCGAACGCACGAAGTCGGCGCTGCTGCGCATCGCGCAGGGGGCCCTGGCGAACGTACGCGAGCACGCCGGCGCCCGTACGGCCGCCCTGACCCTGTCCTTCCTGGGCGACCAGGTGGTCCTGGACATTGCGGACGACGGCCGCGGCATGAGCCCACCGGAAGCCCCGGGAACCGCCGCCCCCGACACCACGCGCGGCCACGGCCTGCCCGCCATGCGGGCCCGCGCCCACCAGCTCGGTGGCACCCTGGCGGTGGAGTCCACCCCCGGCGAAGGCACCGTGCTGTCCGTCTCGATCCCCCTGGAGCACACCCCGTGAGCCCGACGACGATCCTGCTGTGCGACGACCACGTGGTCGTCCGGGCCGGCCTGCTGGCCCTGCTCGGCAGCGAACCGGACATCGAGGTGCTCGGCGAGGCCGGCAGCGGCGCCGAAGCGGTGGCCCTGGCCGAGCGGCTGCGCCCGGACGTGGTCCTCATGGACCTCCAGCTGGGCGATGGCATCGACGGGGTGGAAGCGACCCGCCGGATCACCGCACTGCCCGCCCCCGCCCCCCACGTCCTGGTCCTGACCACGTACGACACGGACGCCGACATCACCCGCGCGATCGGCGCCGGCGCCACGGGCTACCTGCTGAAGGCCGAGCGACCCGAGGAACTCTTCGCCGCCATCCACGCGGCCGCCCAGGGCAGAACCACGCTCTCACCACCGGTCGCGAGCCGGGTCATGGCCCACATGCGCGGCACCCGCCCGACCCTGACGGAACGCGAACTGGACATCCTCCAGCAACTGGCCCGCGGCCTGGGCAACCGCGAGATCGCCCGCGCCCTGTTCATCAGCGAGGCCACGGTCAAGACCCACCTGGGCCGCATCTACGACAAACTCGGCGTGGACACCCGCTCGGGCGCGGTCGCGGTGGCCAAGGAACAACGCCTCCTCCCGTGAAGCCCGCCGGCGGAACGGCCAACGGCGAAGGCGCCACCGGCCTCAGCCGCCCCCGCAGCCACCCCCGTCGAAGGGCCACGCCTCGATGTCGCGGTAGCGGATCGGCCCCGGACCACGGCCGAAGTCACTCCCGACCAGGTGCAGCCGGTCGGCCCGCCAGACCCGCCCGCTGAACGCGGCGAGCCCTTCCGCGGCCGCCACCGCACTGGCGGCGTCGTCGCGACGGGTCCGGGCCAGCGTCAGGTGGGGCCGCAGCGGCCGGTCCGGGAAGTCGATCCCGCACTCCTTCACCACCGCCCGCACCTCCCCTGTGAGCCGGTGCAGCCCCTCCAGATCCCCGTCGATCCCGGTCCAGAAGACCCGCTCGTCGAAGTGCCCGCCGCCCCTCAGCGCCAGCCGTACGGGCCCGCGCGCGGCCGCCAGGTCCGCCAGCGGCTCCCGCAGCAGCGGCACGGCCGAGTGCGGCAGCTCACCCAGGAACGCCAGCGTGATGTGCCAGTCCTCGATGCGGTTCCACCGCATGCGCGGGTAGGCCGCGTAGGCGGGCCCCAGCTCCCGCGCCAGCTCGTCCTTCGCCTCGTCGGGCGGGGCGAGGGCTATGAACACGCGGGTGGTCGACGACCGGGACTCTTCGCTCACGATGCCTTGGTACACCACGGAGCCCCCCACCGGTCCGCCCGCCCCCTCCGCAGCCCCGGTCCCCGATCCCGTGGCCCTCAGGCACCCCCCGGCACACCACCGACCCGGCACCCCACCGACCCGGGCCACCACCTCCTTGGCGGTGCCTGGTGGGTCGCGTGGTGTGTGGGGGAGGCGCTTGACAGGGGTGGCAGGCTGGACCGGAGGCAGGCCCGGGCCGAGGGTGGCCG
>NZ_JOGB01000091.1 GCF_000719335.1 Streptomyces sp. NRRL S-87 | reverse complement strand
CCTGGCGATCTTCCTGATCCTCGTCGTCGGCATCGCGATCGACCTGCTGATCTTCAGCCCCCTCGAGCGCCACGTACTGCGCAACCGCGGCCTGCTGGTGAAGTGATCGCCGTGTACGACCTGACCGCCCCCGCCCCGGCCCGCCGCCGCGGCCCGCGCCCGGCTCCGGCCGCGGGCCCCGCCCTGCTGGTCATCGCCCACGGCAGCCGCGACCCGCGGCACGCCGCGACCGTGCACGCGCTGACGCGTACGGTGGCGGCGCTGCGGCCGGGGCTGCGGGTGGAGACGGCGTACCTGGACTTCAACGCGCCGTCCGTGCCCCACGCACTGGCGGCCCTGTACGCGTCCGGCGTGCGGGAGGTCGTCGCCCTCCCGCTGCTCCTGACCCGCGCGTTCCACGCGAAGGCCGACATCCCCGCGGCCCTGGCCGAGGCCACGTCCCGGCTGCCGGGACTCGACGTCCGCGTGGCGGACGTACTGGGCCCGTCCCCGCTCCTGACGGCCGCGCTCGAACGCCGGCTGCGGGAGGCCGGGCTCACCCCGGCGGACCGCGCGACGACCGGCGTCGTCCTCGCGTCCGCCGGTTCCACCGACCCGGAGGCGATCGCAGTGATCGCAGAAATCGCGCGGGAGTGGCGGCTCACCGGTTGGTGTGCCGTGCGGCCTGCGTTCGCCTCCGCCTCCCTTCCCCGTACGGAGGACGCCGTACGGGCCCTGCGCGCCGAGGGCGTGCACCGCGTGGCCGTGGCCCCGTACGTGCTCGCCCCCGGCCGCCTCCCGGACCGCATCGCGGCCGGCGCCGAGGCGGCGGGCGCCGACGTCCTCGCCGACGTGCTCGGCCCCGCCCCCGAGGTCGCCCGGCTCCTCCTCTCCCGCTACGACGCCGCCCGCACGGCCCGCCTCGCGCCCCGGGCCCTGACGGCCTGAGTCCGGTCGGCCGCGGGCTGCCGGTCGGTGCGCACGTCGTCTTCGACGCCAGGCAGCACCGGCTGCCGCACGTGCCGGTGCCGGAGGACCTCGGCGAACTGGAGGGAGTACGTCCGGTACGGCGGAGCCGTCCGCCGGGCCGCCTCCGCGTCGGCCGTACGGGGGAGGCCCGGGCAGGGTGCCGGGGGTGTGCGGCGCCGGTGGGGGTGAGAGGGGTCAGGCTGGGCAGGGGGCGGACGTCCCTCCCCAGCGGACGACAGGGAGCTCGTCGTGGCCCACGCATCCGACCCGCCGCCCCGGCCGGCGCACGGCACGCCGGAGGGCGGGTCCGCCGGCGCGACCCGCTCCCGCGTGAGCGTGCGCGTCAACGGGACCCGTCACGACCTCGACCTCGACCACCGCGTCACGCTCCTCGACGCCCTGCGCGAGCACCTGGACCTGACCGGCGCCAAGAAGGGGTGCGACCACGGGCAGTGCGGTGCCTGCACCGTCCTCGTGGACGGCCGGCGCGCCAACAGCTGTCTGCTGTTCGCCGTCACCCTCGACGGGTGCGCGGTCACGACCGTGGAGGGCCTCGCGGGGCCCGACGGCGCCCTGCACCCGCTCCAGCGCGCCTTCATCGAGCAGGACGCCTTCCAGTGCGGCTACTGCACCCCCGGCCAGCTCTGCTCCGCCGTCGGCGCCCTGCGCGAAGCCGCCGCCGGCGACCCGTCGCGCGTCACCGCCGCCGGTGCCCGGGCCGGGGCCGCCGCGCTGACCGCGGAGGAGATCCGGGAGCGGCTCAGCGGCAACCTGTGCCGCTGCGGCGCCTACCCGGGGATCGTCCGGGCCGTCGCCGAGGCCGCCGCCGACGCCGCGGCCACCAGGACCGGTGCGGATGCGGACGTGGTCGTGTGAAGCCCTTCGCCTACGTACGCGCCACCAGTCTCCGCGAGGCCGCCGACGCCCACGCCGCGCACCCCGGTTCCCAGTACCTGTGCGGCGGCACCAATCTGGTGGACCTGATGAAACTGGGCGTCGAGACCCCCACCGCCCTGATCGACATCTCCCGGCTCCCCCTGGACGAGATCACCGACCTCCCCGGCGGGGGCCTGCGCATCGGTGCCACGGTCCGCAACAGCGACCTGGCCGCCCACCCCCGGGTGCGGTCCCGCTTCCCGCTGCTCGGACAGGCCCTGCTCGCCGGCGCCTCCGGCCAGCTGCGCAACGTCGCCACCACCGGCGGCAACCTGCTCCAGCGCACCCGCTGCGCCTACTTCCAGGACCTCTCCAAGCCGTGCAACAAGCGCGAACCGGGCAGCGGGTGCGGAGCCCGGGACGGCGTCCACCGCGACCACGCGGTCCTCGGCCACTCCGAGCACTGCATCGCCACCCACCCGTCCGACATGGCCGTGGCCCTCGCCGCGCTGGACGCCGGCGTCGAGCTGTACGGGGGACCGGAGACCACCCGCACGGTGGCGGCCGCCGAGTTCTACCGGCTGCCCGGCGACCGCCCCGAGCAGGACACCGTCATCCGCCCGGGAGAGATCGTCACGGCGGTGCTGCTGCCGGCCCCGGCGCCCGGCGCCGTCTCCACCTACCGCAAGGCCCGCGAACGCGCGTCGTACGCCTTCGCCCTCGCCTCGGTCGCCGTCGTACTGGACCTCGACCCCGACGCGGGCCTCGTGCGCCGGATCGCCCTCGCCTTCGGCGGCCTCGCCCACCGGCCCTGGCGGGCCACCACGGCCGAGGCGCGGCTGACCGGCGCCGAGCCGCGCCCCGACGCCGTGCGCGCGGCGGTCGACGCCGAACTCGCCGGGGCGGAGCCGCTGCGCGACAACGCGTACAAGATCCCCCTCGCCCGCAACCTCGCCTGCGACACCATCGCCACGCTGGCCGGTACGCGTCCCGGTTCCACAGACCACAGGACAGGACCACAGGACCCACGATGAGTTCCGCCTCCGCCACCCTCGACACCGCCGCCGAGGCCCTGCTCGGCGCCCCCGTCCCACGGCGCGAAGGCCGGGAGAAGGTGACCGGCACCGCGCTGTACGCCGCCGAACGGCACCTGCCGCGGCGGGCCTACGGCTGGCCGGTGCCCGCGACGATCGCCCGCGGCCGGATCACCGCCGTCGACACCGCCGCCGCCCTGGCCCTGCCCGGCGTCCTGGGCGTCCTCACCCCGTACGACGCACCGCGCCTGGGCCCCTCCGACGACCCCGGCCTCCAGCTGCTCCAGGACCTGCGGGTACCGCACCGCGGCTGGTACGTGGCGCTGGCCGTCGCCGACACCCTGGAGGGGGCCCGCGCCGCCGCCGACGCGGTGCGCGTCACCTACGAGGCGGAGCCGCACGACGTCGTACTGCGCGAGGGCCACCCCGGCCTGTATACCCCGGAGGAGGTCAACGGCGGCTACCCCGCGCACCGCGAACAGGGGGACCCGGACGCGGCGTTCGCCGCCGCGCCCGTACGGATCGACGTCCGCTACGCGGTGCCGCCGCTGCACAACCACGCGATGGAACCGCACGCCGCCACCGCGGACTGGGACGCGGGGCGCGGCCACCTCACCGTCCACGACTCCTGCCAGGGCACCACGGTGGTGCGCGCCGTCCTGGCCGGGCTGTTCCGGCTGCCCGCGGACCGGGTCACGGTGCTGGCCGAGCACGTGGGCGGCGGCTTCGGCTCGAAGGGCACCCCGCGTCCCCACGTCGTCCTCGCCGTCATGGCCAGCCGGCACTGCGGACGCCCCGTCACCGTGGCCCTGCCCCGGCAGCACATGGCCGCCACCGTCGGCCACCGCCCTCCCACCCTGCACCGCGTCCGGCTCGGCGCCCGCGCCGACGGCACGCTCACCTCCCTCTGCCACGAGGTCACCACGCACACCTCACAGGTGCGCGAGTTCGTCGAGCAGGCCGCCGTGCCCGCGCGGGTGATGTACGCGGTCCGGGACAGCCGCACCACGCACCGCGTCGCCGCGCTCGACGTGCCCACCCCCTCCTGGATGCGCGCCCCCGGCGAGACGCCCGGCATGTACGCGCTGGAGTCGGCCATGGACGAGCTGGCCGACGCCCTCGGCATGGACCCCGTCGAGCTGCGCGTACGCAACGACCCGGCCACCGAGCCCGACAGCGGCCGCCCCTTCAGCAGCCGCCACCTCGTGGAGTGTCTGCGCGAGGGTGCCGACCGCTTCGGCTGGGCCGCCCGCCGGCCGCCCCGGCGGGAGGGGCCGCTCCTCATCGGCAGCGGCATGGCGGCGGCCACCTACCCCGTGTACATCGCCCCGGCCGGCGCCCGGGCCCACGCCCGACCCGACGGGAGCTACCTGGTCGAGGTCAACGCCACCGACATCGGCACCGGCGCCCGTACGGTCCTCTCCCAGATCGCCGCCGACGCGCTGGGGGTCCCGCTCGACGCCGTCTCGCTGTCGCTCGGCAACAGCGCGCTGCCGGCCGGCCCCGTGGCCGGCGGCTCCACCGGGACGGCGTCCTGGGGCTGGGCGGTGCACGACGCGTGCACCGCCCTGACCGACCGGATGGCCCGCCACCACGGGCCACTGCCCGACGCGGGGCTCTCCGCGTCCGCGGACACCACCCAGTCGGTGAAGCAGAAGTCCCCGTACGCGCGCCACGCGTTCGGGGCCCACTTCGCCGAGGTGCAGGCCGACACGGTCACCGGCGAGGTGCGGGTGCGCCGGATGCTCGGGGTCTTCGCCGCGGGCCGCGTCCTCAACCCGCGCACGGCCCGCTCGCAGTTCATCGGGGGCATGGTGATGGGGCTGGGCATGGCCCTGACCGAACACAGCGGCCTGGACCCGGCCTTCGGCGACTTCGCGGAACGCGACCTGGCCGCCTACCACGTACCGGTCAACGCCGACGTCCCCGTCGCCATCGAGGCCCACTGGATCGACGAGCACGACAAGCACCTCAACCCGATGGGAAGCAAGGGCGTCGGTGAGATCGGCATCGTCGGCGCCGCGGCGGCCATCGGCAACGCCGTGAGCCGGGCGACCGGCCGGCGTCTGCGCGAGCTGCCCCTGACCCCTGACCGGGTCCTGGCCGCCCTCGGCGACGGGGGTGGCTCCGCCGGGGGCGCGTAGGCGGGGGGCAGGGGCGTCCTTCCGATGATCCTCAGGAAACGGCCCGGCCCCGGGCCGCCGCCTCGTCCGCCAGCGCGGTGAGGTCCTCGACGGACATCGAGCCCGGCGGCAGGGACTCGCGGGCGAAGATGTTCGCCGCGTGCCGCAGCGTGTCGTTGACCGGCGTGGGGACGCCGTGCAGGCGGCCCAGGAGCGAGATCTCCCCGTTGAGGTAGTCCGCCTCGACCGATCCGGTACCGCGGCGCAGGCTCTGCCACGAGGACCCGCCCCGCAGCCCCGGCGGCGGGACGATGCGGGTCTCGCGCGCCGCCGCGGCCCGCTCCGCCTCGCCCACCGGCACGACGCCGGCGGCCGCGAACGCCGCCCGCGCCTCGGCCACGGCACGGGCGACCAGCAGCGCCTTCGCCGGGTGCGGCTCCGGTCCCGTCGTGGCCTGCACCGCGTTCGCGAGGTTCGTGAGCAGCTTGTCGTACTTCCAGGCCATCACATCCTCGACGACCGGCGCCTCGAAGCCCGCCCCACCCAGGTCCTCGGCGATGCGGCGCACCACCCGGTCGGTCCCGCGCGGGTACCGCCCGAGGTGCACCATCCCCGTCAGCGGTGCGCACAGCGCCGAGACCGCGCCCGGCTCCAGGAACGTCGAGGGCAGCCACACGCAGGCCCCGTACACCCGGTCGAAGCGGCGCAGCGCCAGCCGCTCGCTCTCCACACCGTTCTGCGCGCAGACCACCGGCAGCCGCTGGGCCGCCGTACCGCCGCCGGCGACCTCGGCCGCGCCCCAGACGTCCAGGGCGGCCGCGGCGTGCTGCGTCTTGACGGCCAGCAGCAGGACGTCGTCCGGGCGCAACCCGCCCAGCTCCGCGGGGGCTTCCACGACCGGCAGCCGGTGCACCCGGGTGCCGTCGGCCGTCGTCAGGTGCAGTCCGTCGGCCTTGAGGGCCGCGGCGTGCGCCCCGCGGGCGACGAGCACGACGTCGCCGCCGCTCTCCGCGAGCCGTCCGCCGAGGGTGGCGCCGATCGCGCCCGCTCCGATGATGATGTAGCGCATGTGCCGAGCCTGGCACACCGTGGCCGGTGAGCTACCGTCGGGTCATGGTGGATGCGACGTACGTCATCGGCGGCGATCTTCCGGTACGCCGTCTGGGCTTCGGTACGGGCGGCCTGGTCGGGCCCGGCTACTGGGGGCCGCGCGGCGCGCGCGCCGAGGCCCTCGCCCTGCTGCACGCGGCGGTCGAGCGCGGCGTGACGCTGATCGACACGGCCGACAACTACGGGCCCGACCTGGCCGAGGAGCTGGTGGCCGAGGCCCTGCACCCGTACGGCGCCGACCTGGTGGTCGCCACCAAGGGCGGCGTGGTGCGCACCGGCCCGGACCAGTGGCACGCGGCCGGGCGGCCCGAGCAGCTGCGCGCGGCGTGCGAGGCGAGCCTGCGACGGCTGCGGACGGACCGGATCGGCCTGTACCAGCTGCACCGGTTCGACCCGGCCGTGCCCATGGCCGAGCAGCTCGGCGCGCTGCTCGAGCTGCGGCAGGAGGGCAAGATCTGGCACATCGGCCTGGACACCGTCACCTCGGCGGAGCTGGAGGAGGCGCTGAAGTACGCCCCGATCTCCGCCGTGCAGAACCGCTACCACCTGCTCGACCGGACCTCGGAGGCCGTGCTCGAGATGTGCGGGGAGCGCGGGATCGCCTTCCTGCCCTGGGCACCGCTGGGCCAGGGCGCGCTGACGCACCAGAGCGCGGCGGCGCTGGCGACGGTGGCCGCCGAGCACGGCGCGAGCACCGGGCAGGTGGCCCTGGCCTGGCTGCTGCACCGCTCGCCGGTGCTGTGCCCGACCCCGGGCACGGGGTCGCTGGCGCACCTGGCGGAGAACCTGGACGGCAGGCTGGTCCGGAGGCAGGCCCGGGCCGAGGGTGGCCGAAGGCCAGGGCGAAGCCCCAAAGCCCTCGGGGTGGGCCTGCCGCAGGGCCTGCAGGCCACCCCTGTCAAGCGCCGAGGGGACCCACACACCACGGGACGGCCCCAGCACGACCCCCAGGCCGGCCACCCCACAGGCGGACCCACCCCCCAGGCGCCCCCGCCCTCAGGCCCCCGCCATGTCCAGCAGCTTCGTCACGGTGTTCCAGTTGCGGCTGGTCCAGTCGATGCCCTTCAGCACGGCCGGCCGGTGCACGGCCTCCGCGAGCTTGGAGCGACCCAGCCCGTCGGGCGTGTACAGGTAGAGCACCCGCTCCCCGACCCGGTACTCCTCGGGCAGCAGGGCCTCGGCGTCGATCCCGGCGAACCGCTCCGGCTCCGGCTGACGGCTCAGGAAGGTCGCGTGCAGCTGCCTGCCCTCCAGCTCCGCGGCCGGGAACGGGCAGGCGTCGGCCACCGCGCGAAGGTAGTCGCCCGCCAGGACGAGGCAGGCGGTGCGGTAGCCGAACTCGCCCTCGATGGCGTCCTCCAGCTGCCGCGCCAGGGCCTCGGAGCCCTCGTCCGACCCGGTTGTGAAGACCGCGTTGCCGCTCTGCACGTACGTCCGCACGTCCGTGTGCCCGAGCCCCTCCATCAGCGTCCGCAGCTGCGCCATCGGCATCTTCCGGCCGCCCACGTTGATCCCGCGCATCAGGAGTACGTACGTCGTCGTCGCCATGGCCGCACTCTAGCCGTCGCGCGGGGCACGGCGGCCCGGGCGATGGCGGCCGTGGCGCCCGCGGTCGGACGCGGCGGCGGGGCGGTCCGGCGCCGTCCCGGCGGCGGCCGGCGTCCCGGCGGGTGCCGGCCGGTGGCGCAGGTCGTAGAGGGCGGCGGCGGACACCTCGGCGGCCATGACCGCGCACGCCGTCAGGCACAGCAGGAGCAGGAGCGTCCAGGGGGCCGCGTCCCCCTTGGCGGGCAGCTGCGGCAGGGCCGCCACCGCGGCCGCGGCCAGGCATCCGGACGCGGCGCGGACGCGCCGCCGGAACACGCCGTCGTGCGCGGCGAGTGCGGCACCGGCGGTGCCCGCGACGTGGAACGCCAGGCCCACGGTCGCGGCCAGGACGGCGAAGGAGCTCGGCGCGAAGTCCGTCAGCAGCCGCACGACGGCGGTGACGGCCCAACCGGCCATCCCGAGCGTCAGCAGGTGGCACAGTCCGCGGACCAGGGGGCGGACCGACGGGGACATGACGGTCACCTCGCCGGCGTCCTCCGACAAGGGCCGTGCGTCGGGGTGTCCGGGACCATCGCCATTGCCGCCACCGCTGCCACCGCCACTGCCGCCACCACGGCCGCCACCACTGCCACCGCCACTGCCGCCACCACGGCCGCCACCACTGCCACTGCCACCCTCCTTACCACTACCGCCCCCGCCACCACTGCCACCCCCGCTGCCGCCGTGGCGGCCGCGGAGGTGCCGGGCCGACACCACGACGGCCGCCGCGGACGGCACGGCCAGCGCGACGACGCGCAGCAGGGGGGCCGCGACCGGGGGGAGCGCGGCGGGAAAGGCGACGACGGCGAGCAGGGCGCCGTACCCGCTGAGCAGCACTGTCGACCGACCGCGGGGCATCCGCACCGCCTCGCAGCCCAGCGCCACCAGGGCCCCGGGACCGACGACAGCCAGGGACAGCAGGGCGAGGGTCAGGGCGGGTGCAGGGGTCCGCCAGAGCAGGACCGGGACGCCCCCGGCCTTCGTCAGCGCCCCGGGAACTGCCATGCAGCCGAGACAGAGCCCGGCCCACAGGCAGCCGGCGAGCCCGGCCAGGCGCGCGGCGAGCCGGCCTCCGGGGGCGTCCGCCCCTCCCCACGCGAGAACGGAGTGCCGCACCCCCAGCACGATCAGCGGACCGGCCAGGAGGAGGAACGGCAGGACCATCCAGACCAGTTCGCCGCCGAGGTCCACCTCGGCCAGCGGCATGAGTCCGAAGCGGAGCGCCAGAAGCTGGACTTCGAGGCTCAGGCCGAGGAGGAGGTTGACGGAGAAGGCGAGCAGGCAGCCGATCAGGGCGGCCTCCCAGCCGGTGAACTCGTCGGCGCGGGCCGGCCGCAGCAGGGCCGCCCTCCTGCGTTCCACGGACGGATGGGTGCCGAACGGCCACGCCGTCCCGTCGCGCCTGCTGCCCCGGCGCCCCTCGCTCAACCGGCCGAGGGCGTCCCCGAACGCGACCGCGCCGGACACCTCGTCCGTCCCCATCCGCGAGGCCGCGAACCGGTCCGCGTGGAACTCCCGCGACTGCTGGAAGCAGTTGCGGGCGGCGTAGACCACGCCGACGATCAGGACGAGCTCCAGCGAGAGCCCGCGCAGGGCCGCGCCGTCGCCGGCGAAGCGTCCGCTGAACGACAGTCCGAACGCGCCCGCCACCAGGGCGAGGAACGTCCACCACAGGGCGGTGACGGCGAGGGTGACGTCGAGGTCGCGATGGTGGATGTGGCCGAGTTCGTGCTGGATCACCGCCTCCACCAGGCGTCCGTCCGTGCCGCGGACGAGATGGCGTTCGAGTCCGGTGGACACCGCGACGTACCGTCGGCGCACGTTCCCGAAGGCCTGCGCGTTGACCCGCGGGTCGCCCCCGTCGACCAGGACGGTGGGCCGCGGTACCCCGGCCGCGGTCGCCCGCGTGTGCACGGCGCCGGCGGGTGCGCCGTCCCTCGTCATGCGGTGGTAGAGGATGGTCAGTCGGGGCAGCAGGCCGTACAGGAGGAGCCCTCCTCCTGTGAGTGCGCCGACGATCAGGCCCGCGCGACGCTCCGGGTGGTCCACGACCAGGGGGCCGCAGTCACGCCGGATCGCACCGGCGACTCTCCCCTGGTAGACGTCCGGGACCTCCCGTCGCTGCCAGAAGGGCCGGGCCGCGGCGAGTGCGAACTCCTCCGGCGTGAGGGGCAGGGAGTCGAGCTGGTCACGCGTGACCCGGCCGGCGCACAGCGTGCGGCCCATCGCCGCCTCCGCGTGCTGCCGGGACTCGGCGGGAAAGGCGATGGCGGCGGACGCGACGGTCAGCGCGATCCAGAACAGCAGCGCCCGCAGGTACACGCTCCGTCAGCGTCCGCCGGCCGGGTCCGCGTCGCCCGCGGGACGCTCCGGCCGCGGGACCCGCCGGTCGGCGGCTCCGGCCGCGGGAGGAACCGCGCGCGGTACCGCGTGAGGTGCCGCAGGAGGTGTCGCGTGAGGTGCCGCAGGAGGTGTCGCGTGAGGTGCCGCAGGAGGTGTCGGAGGGACCGCGGAAGGAGCCGGAGAGACCGGGGGAACAGTTGTGGGAACGGGGGGAAGCGTCGTGGGGACGGGGGGAAGGGTCGTGGGGACGGGAGGAAGGGTCGTGGGGAGCCCGGACGGAGGTGCGGGAGGCACCGCGGAAGGCTCGGCGGGAGCGGGCGTCGGCTGGACGGCGGCGTCCGCCAGGGCCCGGACGAACCTGGCCAGCACGGCGTCGGCGACCCGCCGGGCCTCGTCCTCCGACGGATGGCAGTCGCGTGCGGCGGCCAGGCAGATCTCGTGCAGCCGGTTCAGCTCTCCGGCGTCGACGAGCGGCTGCGGGGCCCCGGCCTGCGGTTCCCGCACGCGCCGTCGCCGCCTGCGCATCGCCCCGAGAGCGTCCTCCAACCGCGCGACGAGCGCGGTCGAGACCGCCGCGAGGAGGGCGGACGCGGCGGCGAGGGCGGCCGGGGCGACGAAGTCCCCGATGGGCCCCGTGGGGTCGAACCGGTTCGGCCGCGCCCACCGCGCCCACCACGGGCGGAAGTGCGCGCGGGCGAGTTGGTCGAACCGCCGTCGCTCCAGCTCGTCCTCCGTGGCGAACACCACCTGGCGGGCCAACTCCCGCGCCACGTGGCGGCGGTCCCGCGTCAGTTCCGACCCGGCCGTTCCCATGTGTCGTGCCACCCCCCGGTGCATGCCGGAAGACCGGCATGATCGCGCAGGGCGCACGGCGCCCCACTGCAGGTGACCATTATGGGGCGGTGCCCGAGTTCCGGTCAGGGGATCGGCGGTGCGGGCACCGGTTCGGCCCGCGGCCACCCGCAGCCTCCGCACCGGCCACCCGCGGCCTCCGCACGGGCCACCCGCGGCCGGTCCGGCGCACCGGCCGGGGCGGGTGCGAGACTTGGCCGGTCATGACGGCGGCACGGCGACGGGAACGGCAGAGATGGACGAGGCGCGGGCCAGGGCGGTGCTCGCGGCGGCCGGATTCGCCGGGTCGGCGGACCTGCTGGCGCTCGGGGAGAACGCGGTCTTCGGCGCCGGCGGCCTGGTGGTCAAGGTCGGCCGGGCCCCGGAACTGCTGGAACGGGCCCGGCGCGAGCTGGCGGTCGCCGGATGGCTCGCGGCGGCCGGTGTGCCGGCCGTACGGGCGGCGGAACCGGAGCCGCGGCTGGTGGAGGGGCACCCGGTGACGGTCTGGCACCGGCTCGCGCCGGCCGTGCGTACGGCGGCTCCGGCCGACCTCGCCGGCCTGCTGCGCGCGGTGCACGCGCTGCCCGCCCCGCCGTTCCCCCTGCCCCCGCGCGAACTGCTCGGCGGGGTCGAGCGGTGGCTGCGGCTGGCCGGGGACGCGATCGACCCGGCGGACGCGGCGTACCTGCGCGAGCGGCGGGACTCCTTCGCCGCCGAGGCGGCCGCGCTGGTGCCCCGGCTGCCGGCCGGGCCGATCCACGGGGACGCCCTGCCGCGCAACGTGCACGTCGGGCCGGACGGGCCGGTCCTGGTGGACCTGGAGACCTTCTCGGCGGACCTGCGCGAGCACGACCTGGTCGTCATGGCCCTCCAACGGGACCGGTACGGGCTGGACCCCGCGGGCTACGACGCCTTCTGCGAGACGTACGGCTGGGACGTCCGCGCCTGGGAGGGCTGCGCGGTGCTCCGCGGTGCGCGCGAGACCGCCAGCTGCGCCTGGGTCGCGCAGCACGCCCCCTCCAACCCGGCCGCCCTGACCGAGTTCCGCCGCCGCGTGGCGTCGCTCCGCGAGAACACCCCCGAAGTCCGCTGGTACCCGTTCTGACGCGGGGCCCCGACATGGCCCGAAAGTCCCTGGAGCCGCCCCGGGGCGCGCGTTACGCTGGGGCCATGACTTCTTCGTCCTGTCTCAACTGGTGGCGCCCCTCCTAGGGGCGGCCACCCAGCAGGACATCCATGCGGGGCCGTCCACCGGACGGCCCTTTCGCATGCCCGCGCCCACGCCCGCGCGGGAGCCGGCCCTCCGGTGGCGGTCCCCCCACACGGCGGGAGCAGCGCGATGACACCGACCACGACGGACGGCACGACGACCGACGGCACGACGAACGACGGCATGACGACGGACGGCATGACGACCGACGGCACGACGAACGACGGCACGACGGACGACGCCACCACCCCCTTCGGCCCGGGGCCTCGGAACGCCGCCGGGGCGGCGGACCTGGAGTCCCGGATCCGGCGGGCGCCCGGGCGGTTCCGGATGCTGACCGGGGACCGCCCGACCGGTCGGCTGCACCTGGGCCACTACTTCGGCACCCTGCGCAACCGGGTGCGCCTCCAGGACCTCGGCGTGGAGACGTACGTGATCGTCGCCGACTACCAGGTGCTCACCGACCGGGACGTGGCCGAGCGGCTGGCCGAGCACGTCGAGGACCTGGTGCTCGACAACCTCGCCGCCGGGATCGACCCCGACCGCACCGTCCTCTTCGCCCACAGCCAGGTGCCGGCGCTCAACCAGCTGCTGCTGCCCTTCCTGTCCCTGGTGTCGGTCGCCGAACTGGGCCGCAACCCCACCGTCAAGGACGAGATCGCGCACTCCCGGCAGTCGGCGGTCAGCGGGCTCATGTTCACCTACCCGGTGCACCAGGCCGCCGACATCCTGTTCAGCAAGGCGAGCGTGGTGCCGGTCGGCCGGGACCAGCTGCCGCACCTGGAGGTGACCCGGACCGTGGCGCGGCGCTTCAACGACCGCTACGGCCAGGTGTTCCCCGAGCCCGAGGCGCTGCTCTCGACGGCGCCGGCCCTGCTGGGCACGGACGGTTCGAAGATGAGCAAGTCCCGCGGCAACGCGGTCGCCCTGGCCGCGACGGCCGACGAGACGGCCCGCCTCATCAAGGGAGCGAAGACCGACGCGCAGCGGCACATCACCTACGACCCCGAGGGGCGGCCCGAGGTGTCGGGGCTCGTGCTGCTGGCCGCGCTGTGCCAGGAGCGGGACCCGTACGAGGTGGCCGCCGGCATCGGCGACGGCGGCGCGGCCGCGCTGAAGCGGACGGTGACGGAGGCCGTCAACGAGCACCTCGCGCCGCTGCGGGCCCGCCGCGCGGAGCTGGCCCGCGACCGGTCGTACGTGCGCGCCGTCCTGCGGGCGGGCAACGAGCGGGCGGCCACGTTGGCGGAGGCCACCCTGGACGAGGTCCGCGACGCGATGGGCACCCGCTACTGAAGCGGCCTCACCGGGACGGACCGTGCCGTCGGTCCCGGCCGTCGATCCCGGCCGTCGATCCCGGCCGTCGATCCGGTGCCGCCGGTCCGCGGCCGTCAGGCCCTGGCCGGCGCCGGGGCCGGTGCCGGGGCCGGCGCCGGGGTCGCCGCCGGGGTGGGCGCGCGCAGCGGCCAGCGCGCGTCGACCACGGCCTCCGGGCTGCCCTGGCGGCGCAGGTAGGCCTGGAAGCCGGTCGCCCACGACGCGTACCAGGACACCTGCCGCTCGTGCAGCAGCTCCGGCGCGAGCGCGGCCACCGTCGGGTGCCGGTCGGCTATCGCGCGGGCCACGTGGACGGCCGCCAGGGCGTCCGCGAACGCGTCGTGCGCCCCTTCCAACGTCACGCCGTACACCGTGCAGACGGCCTCCAGCGTGCGCTTGCCGGGCCGGTAGCGGTCCACCGCGCGGTCGATGGTCAGCGGGTCGACCACCGGGCCGGTGCCGGCCGGCCCTGCCGCCGCGCCGAGCCGGTCGGCCAGCGACGGCAGCCCGTACCGGGCCAGTTCGGCGGTCAGCAGCGTCAGGTCGAAGGCGGCGTTGTACGCCACCACGACCGCACCGCGCCGCCACAGCTCCACGAGCGCCTCGGCGACCTCGTCGGCCACCTCGCGGGCCGGGCGCCCCTGCGCCACCGCCCGCTCGGTGCTGATGCCGTGGATGGCCGAGGCCTGCTCGGGGATGGCTATCCCCGGATCGGCCAGCCAGCCGCGCCGCCCCGTCATCTCGCCGCCGGTCACCTCGACCACCGCGGCCGTCACGATCCGCGCCTCGTGCGGGTCCGTCCCCGTCGTCTCCAGATCGAATCCGGCCAGCACTCCCCCGTGCCACGTCATGCCGTGCCCCTCCCTCATCGTGGGCTCCAGCCTGCCACGGCCCTCTGACACCAGGCCGAGGGGGCCGGTGCACGGCCCCGGCCACGGGGTGCTACTGCCGCGGGGGCGCCCCCGAAAGCCACCGCACCGCGCCCCCGCTACGACACCGGCCGGGAGTCCTGCCACACCGACTCGAACTCCTCGCGGTAGGTGCCGAACAGGCCGGGTTCGGTGTCCCGGGCGGGCCCCCGCCCCCCGCCCCGCAGCACGAGCACGGGCGCCTCCATGCCGCGCGCCCGCCGCAGGTAGGACTGGACGACGGCTATGCCGCTGCCGGGACCTCCGGCGCCCTCCACGAGGTAGGCGGTGAACCGCGGGGTCTCGTCGAAGACGTGGATGGCGAAGTTCGAGGGGTCGCCCAGCCGGGTGCGGACCCGGCGCACGTGCAGGATGTTCATCTCGACGGAGCGGCTCAGCTCGCCCTTCTTGAGGCCGAGCTCCCGCTCGCGCCGCTTGACGGCGCTGCTCGCCGGGTTCAGGAAGAGCAGCCGCACCCGGCAGCCGGCGTCGGCCAGCCGCACCAGCCGGCGGCCCGAGTAGTTCTGCACCAGCAGGTTCAGGCCTATGCCGATGGCGTCGAGCCGGCGGGCCCCGCCGAAGAGGTCCTCGGCGGGCAGCTGCCGCTGCAGCCGGACCCGGTCGGGGTGGACGGAGACCACGTCGGCGTACCGGTCGCCGACCAGGTCCTCGACGGCGTCGATCGGCAGCCGCTCGGCGGCCGGGCTGCCGGCGCCCCCGCCGAGCACCTCCAGCAGCCGGGCCGAGGCCCGCTCCGCCTGCGAGAGCACCGCCTGGGACAGGGCCCGGTTGCGGGAGACGACGTTGCGGGTGACCTCGAGCTCGTCGAGGGCCAGCTCCACCTCGCGCCGGTCGTCGAAGTACGGCTCGAAGCACGGCCAGTGCTGGACCATCAGCTCCCGCAGCTGCGGCAGCGTCAGGAAGCTCAGGACGTTGTCGTCGGCCGGGTCGAGCAGGTAGCCCTTGCGCCGGCTGACGTCGCGCACGGCGACGGCCCGGTGCACCCATTCCTGCCCGGCCGGCCCGGCCGCGGCGACGACCCAGTCGTCCTCGCCGTGGACGGGCTCGTAGATGGGCCGCAGGACGGCGCCGACGACGGCCCGCAGCCGCTGCTCGATCAGGTTGAGCCAGATGTACGCGCGGCCGGCGCGCTGGGCCCGGGTGCGGACCTCGCTCCAGGCCTCGGCGCTCCAGTCCAGTTCCGCACCGGCCGCCGGCCCCGGCCCGCTCTCGGCGGGCCGGGCCAGCGACACCGCGCCCGGCGGTCCGGACGGGCCCCCCGAGGGGGCGTCCGGAGGGACGCCCGGGGACGTTCCGGCCGGAACGTCCGAGGTGCCGCCCTCGTGACCCGCGTCACCAGGGGGCAGCTCCAGCCCTCCCGAGCTCACCCGTGCACCGCCTCCTGCTTCCGCCACGCCCGCTCCAACGATCAAGGAAGGGTACTCCCCGAGCGGGAGGCGGTGCAGCTGGATGGTCCCTGAAGGTTTCCCAACTCTCCTATTGCGGGCGACCGTTAGCGCCCGCCAGGGCCGGCGGAGTGAGCGGATTCATAGCGGTCACGTCACGTGGCATGAGCTGGAAGCCCTGCCAGTGCACGGGCATCGGCTGCTGGTCCTCGTCGCGGGCGACGTGGTGGAACCCGATGTTGACCCACGCGATGGGGTTCTTCAGCGTCTCGCCGTTGACCCAGGTGTCCACGCTCCTGCCCGCGTCCGGCCCGCAGTTGCGCAGGTTGTTGGTCGCGAACTGCTCGCAGGCCTTGTACTCCGTGAAGTACACGTCGTGGCGGGTGTAGGGGCGGCCGGAGTACTTGGACGACGCGCCGGGCACGATCTCGTACGAGCGCTCGTGGCCGTCCTTGTTCTTCCCGGTGGCGCTGACGACCCGCCACCACCGCATGGACCTGGCGTCGCCCGCCAGTTCCTTGGTGACCGGCGTGCGCGTGGTCACGGTGGTCGGGGTGGAGCCGTCGGGGCGGGGGGTGACCACCGAGTCGTACTGCTCGACCCGGCCGCCCGGGGTGCCGTCGAGGGCGAAGTTCAGCCGCCAGAAGATGTTGTGGCTGTGGCTGGTGGCGTAGGACGTGGCGCCCTCGCCGATCGGCCAGCCGCGGCCGTCGCCGGCGTCGTAGTCGCCCGGGGAGAGGCTGCCGGTGGCGCCGACGTTGGCGCTGATCAGGCCGTCGGCCTGGAAGCGCCACTCGGTGATGTACTCGTACCAGCCGACCTTGTTGACGGTGTAGACGAGCAGGTCCTTGCCCTGCTCCTGCCAGACCTGGCCCTGCTGGTCACCGGCCATGCGGTACGCGTGTCCGCGGGCCCGCGTGGTGGCGCACAGGCCCTTGACCTCGTTCTCGCTCTGGTCCCAGGCGTTGACGACCTTGACGGTCTTGACGGTGCCGCCGGGGCACTCGTCCGGGAGCATGCCCTGCAGGCCGCTGCCGAAGCCGGCGCCGGTCAGGTCGTCGTACTCGGCCTTGCCGTCGTCGTACGGGACGTGGATCTGGCCGAGCTTGGCAGAGGTCAGCACCATGATGGGCTTGGCCTCGCCCTTGGGCTGGTAGGAGATCTGGTCGAGGACCAGACCGGCCTCGCTCTCGTAGCGCCAGCACATCCGCCAGGTGGTGCCGCCGGTGAGGGTCTGCTCGATGCGGTAGGCGGCGCTGCAGTCGGGGCCGGTGGTGCCGGCCCTGGCGGCCGGGGCCTTCGCGACGGTCCCGGACGGTGTGGTCCGCGGCGCGGCGGAGGCCGGTCCGGCGGCGGCGGTGGCGCCGCCGAGGAGGGCGGAGGCCGCGAGGGCCACCGCGGCGCGCCTGCGGGCGCGGTGGATTCGGTTCAGGTGCATGGTCGGTGCGACTCCTGGGGCGGGAGAATCAGGAAGGAGCGGAGCGGCGGTCGGGCGGGGGTGCCGGGAGCGTGTCGGTCCTCCCGGGCGCTCCGAGCGGCGCCGCTCAGATCTTGTGGACGGTGCGTGCGCTGAGGTCCACGACCAGCGAGCGGACGTCGATCCACGGGCCGTTCTTCACCTTGAGGAAGAGCCGGACGCAGCGGTGCGTGCCGCACTCCTTGACGGCGGACGGACCGGGGTTCTCGCCGTTCACGCGGTAGATCAGGGCGTTCTTCAGGGCCAGCTGGCCGGGCTGCGTGAGCTTCTTGCCGGTGGCGTCCTGGTAGTCCTTGCGCAGCCCCTCGCCCGCGGGGGCGGCGATCATCAGCTTCGCGGCCTCGGCGGCCTCGGTACCGGCGATGGGCGGCTGCACACCGTGCTGGACGTCGGTGGACTCGACCTTGCCGGTGTCGAGGTTGACCACGTACGTGGTGAGCGCGTCGGTCTTGTAGTCGTACGAGCTGAGCTGGGCCCGGCGCGGCGCGCCGGCGCGCCCGACCTCGTCCGGGCGCGTCTCGGCGAGGTCGGTGGCGAGCCACTGCGGGCCGGCCGCCCCGGAGGCGTCCTGGGCCTGGCGGGCCTTGCCGGCGGTGGCCGCGAGCGCGATCTGCCGGACCCGGGCGAGCTCGGCGCCGGTGAGGGGGTCCCGGCCGGTCCCCTTCGGGCCCTCGACCGGAGCCGCCTCGACGGTGCCCGGGCGGCTGCCCGGCCGGAGTCCGTCCTGGGCCCCCCGGCCCCCCTGGTCGGCGGCCCGCGCGGCCCCGGCCGGGGCGCCGTCGGCGGTCCCCGAGCCGTTCGCGGCCCCCGCGGCGCCCGGCAGCGTGACGCCGACCGCGACGGCCGTGCCGGTGATCGCGATGGCCGCGCCCGCCACGAGCTTCCCCAGGTGGCGGCGTACTGTTATGGGCACAATCCCCCCTTATATGCATACCTGGTATGCGTGGTCACCCGGTAGGACGGCCACAAGTCCCCACGGGTTGCCCCGGTTTCGGGGAAGATCTGGCATGGGCCAACCGGCCGCGGGAGCAGGAATGGAAGAGTTGCATTTATGCAGGTCTGGCCTGGACAGGCGTATCCGCTGGGCGCCACGTACGACGGCGCGGGAACGAATTTCGCGGTCTATTCGGAGGCCGCCAGACGCATCGAGCTGTGCCTGCTGCACGACGACGGTTCGGAGACCGCCGTCGAGCTGCGCGAGACGGACGCGTTCGTCCGCCACGCGTACCTGCCGGGCGTCATGCCCGGGCAGCGGTACGGCTTCCGGGTGCACGGGCCGTACGAGCCCGAGCGGGGGCGCCGCTGCAACCCCGCGAAGCTGCTGCTGGACCCGTACGCGCGGGCCATCAGCGGCCGCATCGACTGGAACGAGGCGGTGTACGGCTACCACTTCGGGCGGCCGGACTCCCGCAACGACCTCGACTCGGCGCCGCACACGATGACCTCGGTCGTGGTCAACCCGTACTTCGACTGGGGGAACGACCGGCCGCCGCGCATCGACTACCACCACACGGTGCTGTACGAGGCGCACGTCAAGGGTCTGACGATGCGCCACCCGGAACTGCCGGAGGAGCTGCGCGGCACGTACGCGGCCCTCGCGCACCCGGCGGTGATCGGCCACCTGACGAAGCTGGGCGTGACGGCACTCGAGCTGATGCCCGTACACCAGTTCGTCAACGACCACCGGCTGGTGGACGACGGGCTGACCAACTACTGGGGCTACAACACGATCGGGTTCTTCGCCCCGCACAACGCGTACGCCTCCTGGGGGGACCGCGGGCAGCAGGTGCTGGAGTTCAAGTCGGCCGTACGGGCCCTGCACGAGGCCGGCATCGAGGTGATCCTCGACGTGGTCTACAACCACACCGCCGAGGGCAACCACCTCGGGCCGACGCTTTCGTTCCGGGGGCTGGACAACGCCTCGTACTACCGGCTGACCGAGGACCGGCGGTACTACATGGACACCACCGGCACCGGGAACTCGCTGCTCATGCGGTCGCCGCACGTACTCCAGCTGATCATGGACTCGCTGCGGTACTGGGTGACCGAGATGCACGTGGACGGGTTCCGCTTCGACCTGGCGGCGACCCTGGCCCGGCAGTTCCACGAGGTCGACCGGCTGTCGTCGTTCTTCGACCTGGTCCAGCAGGACCCGGTGGTCAGCCAGGTCAAGCTGATCGCCGAGCCCTGGGACCTGGGCGAGGGCGGCTACCAGGTGGGGAACTTCCCGCCGCTGTGGACCGAGTGGAACGGCAAGTACCGCGACACGGTCCGCGACCTGTGGCGGGGCCAGCCGCGGACGCTGGCGGAGTTCGCGGGGCGGCTGACCGGCTCCTCGGACCTGTACCAGGACGACGGGCGGCGGCCGCTGGCGTCGATCAACTTCCACACCTGCCACGACGGCTTCACCCTGCACGACCTGGTCGCGTACAACGAGAAGCACAACGAGGCCAACCGCGAGGGCAACCGCGACGGGGAGACCTACAACCGGTCGTGGAACTGCGGCGCCGAGGGGGTCACCGAGGACCCCGCGGTGCTGGAGCTGAGGGCGCGACAGATGAGGAACTTCGCGGCCACGCTGATGCTCTCGCAGGGCGTGCCGATGCTCAGCCACGGCGACGAGTTCGCACGCACCCAGGGCGGCAACAACAACACCTACTGCCAGGACAACCCGGTCTCCTGGGTGCAGTGGCCGGAGCCGGGCAAGCCCGCCCCGGCCCTGCTGGAGTTCACCCGGGCGATGGTACGGCTGCGCCACGAGCACCCGGTGTTCCGACGCCGGCGCTTCTTCCACGGGCGTCCGGTGGAGGGCACCAGCGACGAGCTCTCGGACATCGCCTGGTTCACGCCGGAGGCCGGGGAGATGAAGGCCCGCGACTGGCAGTCCCAGCACGCGCGGGCGATGACGGTGTTCCTCAACGGGGAGGCGATCTCCGAGCCCGGCCCGCGCGGGGAGCGGATCACGGACGACTCGTTCCTGCTGATGTTCAACGCGAGTCCGGACCCGCTGGAGTTCACCGTGCCGGCCGGGCACGGTTCCCGGTGGCACGTGCTGGTCGACACCGCCCGGGAGGAGGTCCCGCCCCCCGGCACCGGCCCCGTGCTGGGGGCCGGCGACCGGGTGACGCTGGTCGGGCGGAGCCTGGCGGTGCTTCAGCGGTCGGCGTAGTCCCCGCTGGAGGTGCGGCGGAGCTGGCGCGGGACGAAGGGCGTGGCCGGGGCCGGCTCCGGAGCCGGCGCGGGCCCCGGCTCCGGTGCCCGCGCCGGCATCCGGGTGACGAGGGCCAGCACCAGGGCCAGCGCCGCGGCCCCCACCGCCACCAGGAACGCGCCGGAGGGCCCGTACCGCTCCGCCAGCCGCCCGGAGAGCGCCAGCGCGAGGGCCTGGCCGGCCACCACCGCGCTGGCGGCGAAGGCCATCGCCTCGGCGAGCCGGGCGGGCCGCACGTGCCGCTCGGTCAGCGCGAAGGCGGTGATCAGGTGCGGGGCGTACGCCGCGCCGAGCACGGTCACGGTCACGTACAGGGCCGGCAGGGAGCCGGTGAAGACCAGCGGCACCGAGAACACCAGCGCCGCGGCGGTGGCCGCCCGCCAGCGCAGCCGCAGGCCGAACCTCAGCGGCAGCGCGCCGAGCGCGAGACCCACGACCGCACTGACCACGCCCATGGCGGCGTACACGAGGCCGGCCTGGCCGGGCACGCCCAGGCGGGCGGTGAGCGCGGCGATCCCGGCCTGGGCGGCGCCGAACATGGCCCCCTGGAGGAGCAGCGAGCCCCGGACGGCGTACACGACGGCCGGCGGCCGCCGCCGGTCGCGGACGCCCGGTTCCCCGGCGTGCCGCGCCCCGGCCGTGACGGCGGCGGTCGGGTGCAGCGCGAAGGCGGTCCCGAAGCCGGCGACCAGCGCGGCGGCGCCCCCGAGGGCCACCGCCGGGTGGACGACGAGGGCCGCGAGGCCCACGAGGGCGGGCCCGATGACGAACGAGACCTCGTCCAGGGTCCCTTCGAACGAGTGGACGCCCTGGACGGTCCGCGCGTCCGCCCCGGCCCGGTGCGCGAGGGCGACCGAGCGGGTCCGGGCCATCGGCCCGACCAGCGGTACGGAGGCCCCGGCGACGGCCCCCACGGCCGCCAGCGGGACGGTGGCGAGACCGAGGAGGGCCCCGGCGACCAGGCCTCCGGTCGCGACGGCGTTGACGGCCGCGGCGGCCAGCACGACCGGCCGTTGGCCGCGACGGTCCGCGAGGCGCCCGAGGATCGGTCCGCACACCACCTGACCTGCGGAGAGGGTGCCGCCGACGGTTCCGGCGACGGCCAGGGAGCCGCTGGTCCCGGCGATCAGCAGCACGCTGCCGAACTGGCACATCGCCAGGGGGAGCCTGGCGAGGAAGGAGACGAGGGGGAGGACGGGCCCGGTCAGGGCGATGACCTTGCGATAGGTGTGGACGGTTCCGATCACCGACCGAAGCTAACCCAGCGCAGTCACCCGGATGCACTGGGCAATGGCACGGAATCCGTCCGGGTGGGTACGTACGTTCTCATGACCGAGCAGTATGCGAACGGATCTTCACCGCCGACTGCCACGTACCGTCTGCAGCTCCAGCCGGAGTTCCCCTTCGAGGCGGCGCGGGCGGCCGTACCGTACCTCGCCGGGCTCGGGGTCTCGCACCTGCACCTCTCGCCGGTGCTGGAGGCGGTGCCCGGCTCGGCGCACGGGTACGACGTGGTGGACCACACCCGGGTACGGGAGGAGCTGGGCGGCGAGCGCGGGTTGCGCCGACTGGCGGACACGGCACGGCGGCACGGCCTGGGGATCGTCCTGGACATCGTCCCCAACCACATGGCGGTACCGGCGCCGGCCCGGCTGAACCGGCCGCTGTGGGAGGTGTTGAAAGAGGGTCAGGCCTCGCCGTACGCCCGCTGGTTCGACATCGACTGGGCGGCGGGCGACGGCCGGCTGCTCCTGCCGGTGCTGGGCGACGAGGCGGTCGGCCCGGACGGCGCGGTGCGTCCGGACGTGCTGCGGGTGGCGGACGGAGTGCTCGGGTACGGGCCCCACGAGTTCCCGCTGCGGGAGGGCACGGGGCACCTGCCGCCGGCGGAGCTGACGGCCGCCCAGTGGTACCGGCTGGGCTCGTGGCGGCTGGCCCGGACCCGGTTGAACTACCGGCGCTTCTTCACCGTTTCGGAGCTGATCGGGGTACGGGTTGAGGACCCGGAGGTGTTCCGGGCCTCCCACGACAAGGTGCTGGAGCTGGTGCGCGACGGGGTGGTGGCGGGGCTGCGGATCGACCATCCCGACGGCCTGGCCGACCCTGGCGCGTACCTGCGGCGGCTGCGGTCGGAGACGGGCGGCCGGGTCTGGACGGTGGTGGAGAAGATCCTGGCCCGCGAGGAGCGCCTGCCGGCCGACTGGCCGGTGGCCGGCACGACCGGGTACGACGCCCTGTACCGCCTGGACGGCCTGCTGACGGACGGCCGGGGGGCGGGCGAACTCGCGTCCCTGTACCGCGGTTTCACCGGCCTGCCGAGCGACCGGGGCGGCGACTGGCAGCCGACCGCGGCACGCGCGGCCGCGGAGCTGCTCACCCACGACCTGGTGGCCGAGGTCGAGACCCTGGTCCGCCTGGCGCAGCGCGCCCGCCGCGCCGGCCCGGCTCCCGGCCCGGACGGGGACCGGTCGGGCCCGAACAGGCACGCGAACCCGCCCGTGTCCGAGGGCGCGGACACGACCACGGGCCCGGGCGCGGAGGCACTCCGGTCGGCCGTGCGGGGGCTGCTCGCGGCGCTGCCGGTGTACCGGCCGTACCCCGGGGACGGGTCCGCCGTGCCCCCCGCCTCGGCGGTCCCCGGTGACCCGGCGGCCGTGGCCCTGGTGCGCCGGCTCGCGCTCGGCGACGACCCCGCCTTCCAGGCCCGCTTCGCCCAGACCTCGGCGGCACTGCGCGCCAAGTCGCTGGAGGACCGGGCCTTCTACCGGCACGCCCCGCTGCTGTCGGCGACCGAGGTCGGCGGCGATCCGGGGCGCCCGGCGGTGCCGGCGGCGGAGTTCCACGCGTACTGCGTGCGGATCGCCCGCGACTGGCCCGGGACCGGGACGGTGCTGTCCACGCACGACACCAAGCGCAGCGGCGACGTACGGGCCCGCCTCGCGCTGCTGGCGGAGTGCCCGCGCCGGTGGCGGGACGTGCTGGCCGCGCTGCCGGAGGGACCGGACCGCCAGGTGGTCTGGGTGACGGCGCAGACGGTGTTCGGGCTGGCCGCGCGGGAGCCGGAACGGGTGGCGGGGGCGGTCCTGAAAGCCGTCCGCGAGGCGGGGCTCCGGACCCGCTGGACCGATCCGGACGAGGCGTACGAGGCGGCCGTGCGCGCGTACGCCGAGGGGGCCGACCTCGCGCCGGTCCTCGCCCTCGCCGCCGAACTCGCCGCACCCGCCCGCGCCAACGTCCTGTCGGCGGCGCTGCTCCAGCTGACGGTGCCGGGCGTGCCGGAGCTCTACCAGGGCTGCGAAGCGGAGTACCTCGCCCTGGTCGACCCCGACAACCGCGCCCCGGCCCGCTTCCCGGCCCGCTTCCCCGACCCCGCCCCGGACCCGTCCGACGGGCCGCCCCGGCCGGACCTCGGCTCCGAGAAGCGCGCCCTGACCCGGGCCGCGCTGCTGCTGCGCAGGGACCGGCCGGAGGCCTTCGGCCCGGGCGGCGCGCCCGGGCGGCCGGCGGAGGGACCCCCGTACGCACCGCTGCCCGTGCGGGGCCCCGCGGCCGCCCACTGCGTGGCCTTCTGCCGCGGCGGGGCGGCCATCACCGTCGCCACCCGGCTCCCGCTCGGCCTGTCGGCGACCGGCGGCTGGCACGACACCGAGGTCCGGCTTCCCCCGGGCCCCTGGACCCCGGTCTTCCCCACCCCGACCGAGCGGGACACCCCCACCGACCCGTCCGACACGCCCGGCCCCTCCTGGGTACCGGTGGCCGCGCTGCTCGCCCGATCCCCCGCGACCCTCCTCGCCCGCCCCTGACCGCCGCCCCGCGGACCGCGGACCGCGGACCGCGGACCGCGGACGGCGGACGGCGGACCGCGGACCGCGCGGGCCGGTGTCGGGGTGGGCTCTCGCTTCGTGGGGCCGTCCCGTGGTGTGTGGGTCCCCTCGCCTCTTGACCCGGTATGGCCTGCAGGCCTCCCCCAGCTACCGCTGGGA
>NZ_JOGB01000090.1 GCF_000719335.1 Streptomyces sp. NRRL S-87 | reverse complement strand
TGCGGGCGGCCTGCTCCTCGAACAGTTCCGGGAACGTCCTCGCGGGGAGCGCCAGTGCCGTGTCGTTCCACTCGGTCAGCACCCGCCGCCGCTCCAGCGGCGACAGGCCGTCGACCTGCCCGATCAGACCCTTCAGGCGCTGCCAAGATTCATGTGAAGACACAGTGACACCCCTATCTGTTGAGGAACTACCGCATGCCCTTGTCGTGGGCGCATCACGGAGAACGGGTCGGCCGGCGGCCTGAGCCTCGGGGACCCGTTTCCCGGATGCCGCCTAGCGCGACCGTCTGCCGGCTCCGAGGCTCGGCCGGGCGCGGGGTGCCTCGTCGAGGCATGCGTACAGTTCGGCGACCGACGGCGCCTCGAAGACCTTGGCGACGTCCAGTTCGACGCCCAGCGCGGTGCGTACGCGGCTGATCAGGCGGATCACCAGGAGCGAATGCCCGCCCAGCGCGAAGAAGCTGTCGTGGATCCCGACGTCCTCGACCTCGAGGACCTGCGTGAAGATGCCGCGCAGGACGTCGAGCCGCTCGTCGTACGGCTCGGTCGGGGCCCCGCCGCCGGACGCCGTCGCGTCCGCGGTCTCCGAGCCCTGCGTCAGGGCCGCCGGAACCTCCGGAACGTCGAGCTCGCCGAGGCGCAGCTGCGGATCCTCGACCACCTGGTCGAGCAGGGCCCTGAAGCGCTCCGTGATCCAGCGGGCGGCCCGGGGGGTGAACAGGTCCTCCGAGTAGAGGACGGTCCCGCGGAGACCGGCCGGAGCCCCGTGCGCGTCGTGCTCCTCCTTGAGGAGGAAGGCGATGTCGAACTGGGCCGCGCGCTCCTCGACCTCCTCGACGGCGACGTCGACCCCGTGCAGCCGGTAGTCCGCCTCGGCGTTGTTCTGCAGCGTCAGCATGACCTGGAACAGCGGATGCCTTCCGGGCACGCGCGGCGGGTTCAGCGTCTCGACGAGGCGTTCGAACGGCAGGTCCTGGTTCTCGTAGGCCTCGAGGTTCACCGTCCGGACCCTCTGCAGGACCTCGAGGAAACTCGGGTCCCCCGACGTGTCGGTGCGCAGGACCAGGGTGTTGACGAAGAATCCGACGAGGTCGTGGAGGGCCTCGTCGGTCCGTCCCGCGATCGCGGTGCCGATGGGTACGTCATGACCGGCGCCGAGCTTCGACAGCAGCACGCCCAGGGCCGCCTGGAGCGCCATGAACACGGTGCTGCCGTTGCGGCCCGCGACCTCGGCCAACCGGGCGTGCGTGGAGCGGTCGCACTCGATGTCGACCGGTACGCCCGTGCGGCTCGCGACCGCGGGACGACCGCCGCGCGTCGGCAGCACCAACTCCTCGGGAATTCCGTCAAGCTTTGCTTTCCAGTATTCCATCTGCTGGTGTCCGAGGGCGTTCGGATCGGAATCGTCGCCCAGGACCTCGCGCTGCCAGAGCGTGTAATCCGCATATTGGACAGGAAGTTCTTCCCACGCCACGTCTTCGCCCTTGAGGCGTGCCGCATAGGCCGAACTCACGTCGCGCCAGAGGGGGACCATGGACCATCCGTCACCGGCGATGTGATGGAGGGTGATCAGCAGAACGTGTTCGTCGGGACCCTGCCTGAAAAGCTGCGCCCGGAGCGGAATCTCGTCGGCCAGATCGAAGGGAATCCGATAGGCGCGCAGGAGTGCGTCCGACACCTCCGAAGCCGGTACGTCCTCCACCGACAGGACCGGCACGGCCTCGGCCGCCTCGCGTATGTGCTGGTGGGGCTCCCCGTTGACCTCCCGGAACACGGTGCGCAGGGACTCGTGGCGGGCGACCAGGTCGGCCAGTGCCCCCCGAAGCGCCTCCACGTCGAGTGCGCCGGTCAGTCGCAGTGCCAGCGGAGTGTTGTATACCGCTTTCACTCCCTCCAGTTCGTTCAGGAACCAGAGGCGCCGCTGGGCGTACGAAAGGGGGATCACGAGCGATCTCCTGGTGTCAGTTCGGGGCGCGCGGGGGTAGCCGGAATCGCGCCATGCGCTGGTGCTGGGGATGCGGTGAGAAGATTTCGAGGAGGACCGCCGGGGGCCGGTCGGCAGGCCCTTCAGTGCCGGACCGCTGAAGCGGTCGGGTCAATTCCGGCCGCAGCGGCCGTAATTCGCTCCAGCGATGTTCGCGCAGCCAGTTGATCTTCGTCAAGGAAGTTGATCATAACTTGAGGTTGGGCGGATGCGGACAAAAGCGGCGACGGTGACATGACGGGGCCGGTGCGGCCGCCCCGTGCCGGGACGACGCCGGCGCGGAGGACCGGAGCTCCGACCACCGCCGTGTATCGCGGGCGTATCGAAAAGCGCATACGCCCCCCCACCGGGCCGTCGGCTTCACTGGCCGCATGGAACACGACGCACCACCCTCGGGGCCGGCCCGCCGTACGCGCGGGGCCCTGCTGCTCGTCCCGGCGGTACTCGGCACGGCGGGCGCCGCGTACGCCCTGCGGGGTCCGCTCATGATGGCCGCCCCGAGGTGCACGGCCGGCCGGTGGCACGGCTGTCTCGACACGTTCAACGGGGTGGTGCTGATGACCCTGGTCGCGCTGCCGTTGGCCGGGCTGGTGGCGTGGGCGCTGGCGCGCCGGCGGGGCGCAGGTCGCTGGCCGAGGTGGCCATGGTCCACGGGACGGTGCCGTTCCTGTGGCTGACCATGATGCCGGGCTCCGGGGCCGGTGTGGTTCCCGGCCGGGTGAGCCTGGTGCCGCTGCGGGACCTGGTCACGATGGGGCCGCTGGGGATCGTCGGCAACCTGCTGGTGTTCGCGTCGCTGGGGTTCTTCGCGCCCCTGCGGTTCGCGGCGCTGGCGTCGGTGCCTCGGGTGCTGGCCCTCGGGGCGGGCTGCTCGGTCCTGGTCGAGGTCGCCCAGTACGTCCTCCAGCTGGACCGGGTGTCGTCCGTGGACGACGTACTGGTCAACACCGCCGGCGCCGGGCTGGCCGCGATGGCGTCGCGCCGCTGGTGGCGGTCCGCGGCGGTGCGCACACCGGCGGACGGCCCCCGCCCGGCCCTTGCGCCGACACCGTGAGCCGGGCGGCCCGTCGGTCGGCTACGTGTCGGCGTCCGGGGGCGCCGCGGGCAGTTCGACGGTGACGCGGATCCCGCCGCCGGGGCGCGGGGCGAGGAGGAGCGTTCCGTCGTGGGCCCGGGTGATGGTCTCGACGATGGCCAGGCCGAGACCGACGCCCGCATGGTCGCCGTGCACGCGCTCGGTGCCGCGCTGGAACGGCTCGGTGAGGGTCGGGACCGACTGCGGCGCGAGCTCCTCGCCGGTGTTCTCGACCGTGAGCACCACCGTCGTGGGGCGCAGGACGGTGTGCACCCCCACGGTGCCCCGTCCGGGCAGGTTGTGCACGATCGCGTTCTGCACGAGGTTCAGGACCAGTTGCAGCAGGAGCGCCCGGGACCCGGGCACGGGCCCGACGTCGCCGCCGGTCTCGATGGTGACCCCGCGCTCCTCCGCGAGCGGGAGGAGGGTCTCGGTGGCCTCCTCCGCCAGGAGCGACAGGTCGACGCGCTCCCGGGTGAAGGACCGCTGCTCGGCGCGGCTGACCAGGAGCAGCGCCTCGGTGAGGTCGATCGCCCGGGTGTTGACTGCGCGCAGCCGCTCGATGAGACCCTCGACGTCCCGGTCCGGATCGGTGCGGGCCACGTCCAGCAGCGCCTTCGAGATCGCCAGTGGCGTGCGCAGCTCGTGCGAGGCGTTGGCCGCGAACCTGCGCTGTTCGGCGACGTGCTCCTCGAGCCGTTCGAGCATCGTGTCGAAGGCGTCGGCGAGTTCGCTGAACTCGTCCGCGCGGCCCGCCAGCCGGATCCGGTGGGAGAGCGAGCCGTCCGTGGCCAGTCGGGTGGCGTCGGTGATGCGGGTGAGCGGCGCGAGCATCCGGCCGGCCAGGACCCACCCTCCGACCAGGCCGAACACCAGCAGGAACGCCAGCACCGCCGCCGCCCGCGGCGCGAAGACGCGCAGCAGGTTGGACCGGACGGGGAAGACGCCGTGGGTGAGGGTGCCGTCCGGGACGATGAGCGCGCGCTCGGGGACGTAGCGCAGGAGGAACACCCACACCGCCGCGAGCAGCAGGACGCTGGCGAGCATGAGGAACCCGGCGTAGCTGAGGGTGAGTTTGACGCGCACGCTCACCCCCGGCCGCCTAGCCACGGTCCGTTCCCGCCCGCCCGGTGCCGGGCGCGGTGGTGATGCGGTAGCCGACGCCCGGCACGGTGGCGATGATCCAGGGCTCGCCGAGCCGTTTGCGCAGTGCCGAGACGGTGATGCGGACGGCGTTGGTGAACGGGTCGGCGTTCGCGTCCCACGCGCGTTCCAGGAGCTCCTCGGCGCTCACGACCCCGCCGTCGGCACCGACCAGGACCTCGAGCACCGCGAACTGCTTCCTGGTCAGCGCGACGTACCGGCCGTCCCGGTACACCTCCCGGCGGAACGGGTCCAGCCGCAGGCCCGCGATCTCCCGCACGGGCGGCCTGCTGTGGGCGCGCCGGCGGTCGAGGGCCCTCAGCCGGAGGACGAGCTCCTGCATCTCGAACGGCTTGGTGAGGTAGTCGTCGGCGCCGAGCTCGAACCCGGACGCCTTGTCGTCGAGACGGTCGGCCGCGGTGAGCATGATGATCGGCATGCCACTCCCGGAGGCGACGATGCGCGCGGCGATCTCGTCACCGGTCGGTCCGGGCACGTCGCGGTCGAGGACCGCGATGTCGTAGGCGTGGGTGCCGAGCAGTTCCAGCGCGGTGTCGCCGTCACCGGCGACGTCCGCCGCGATCGCTTCCAGGCGCAGGCCGTCGCGGACGGCTTCGGCCAGCAGGGGCTCGTCCTCGACGATCAACACGCGCATGCCCCTGATGGTACGAGCCGGCGCATGTCGTCGACGTATCGATCACCCGCCGCCCAGGCGTCACGTGTCGGCCCGGAACCAAGGGGGCCATGACGCGGCCCGGTGATGCCGTGAGGTCGCTCAGGTGGCCCTCGGGTGAACCGCGGCGCCGTCCTCGGCGGGGGGCGCGGCAACGGAGACCGGGATCGACTGTCAGTGGTGGCTGCGAGGATCGGAGTACCGAATCGGAGAACGGGAACGGGGAGTTCGCCATGTCCGGAAGCCAGAACTACATCAACCACGTCGCGCTCGTGCTGGACGCCAGTTCGTCCATGTCGCACCTGAGCGGCAAGGTCGTCGAGGTCGCCGACCAGCAGATCGCCTACCTGGCGCGCCGCTCGCAGGAGCTGGACCAGGAGACCCGGGTCACGGTGTACGTGTTCTCGAACCAGGTGGAGTGCGTCGTCTACGACAAGGACGTGCTGCGCATGCCCTCCCTCCAGGAGGTCTACCGCACCGGCGGCATGACGGCCCTGCTCGCCGCCACGCTCAAGTCGCAGCACGAGCTGGCGCAGACGGCCCAGCTCTACGGCGACCACAGCTTCCTGACGTTCGTGCTGACGGACGGGCAGGAGAACGCGAGCCACCGCTGCCCGGGCACGCCGTCCAAGAAGCCGGGCGAGCTGGTGCGGGCCGTGGCGTCCATGATCGAGACGCAGGCCGAGAACTGGACGCTCGCCGTCCTCGTGCCGGACCAGATGGGCAAGCGCGAAGCCATGCAGTACGGCTTCCCCAAGGACAACATCGCCATCTGGGACGCCACGAGCACGCAGGGCCTGCAGGAGGCCGGCCAGGTCATCAGGGAGGCCACCGAGAAGTTCATGGTGGGCCGCACCAAGGGGATCCGCGGATCGCGGGCCGTCTTCTCGACGGGCGCGGACGTGGTCAACAGCGACACCATCAAGGCGGCCGGTCTCGAGCCGGCGGACCCCGCGCAGTACCGGCTCGTTCCCGTGGCGCGCGATGCGGCGATCCGGGAGTGGGTCGTCGAGTCCGGGCAGGACTACCGCACCGGCTGCGCGTTCTACGAGCTGACCAAGTCCGAGAAGATCCAGGCGCGCAAGCAGGTCGCGGTGCTGGAGAAGAAGTCGGACCACGTCTACACGGGGCCGGAGGCCCGCGCCCTGCTCGGCCTGCCGGATGCGGAGGTGCGCATCAAGCCGGACCACAACGACGACTTCACCATCTTCGTGCAGAGCACCAGCGTCAACCGCAAACTGGTCCCGAACACCCGGCTCCTCATCATGACCTGACGCCCCGGCGCTCCTCATCATGACCTGACGCCCCGGCGCCCCGGGCCCGCCGGGGCGCGGCGACAGCGGACCACCGCGGGCGATCCGGTGCCGCCCCACGGTCGGGCAGCCACCGCGGGGTCAGGCGGCCACCGCGGCGACGGACTCCGTTCCTGCCGGCCGGGTCCGCTCGGCCCAGCGGGCCACCGCCGGTGCCGCGATTCCGGCCGCGGCCAGCATCGTCCCCATCACCAGCCAGCCGATCCAGCCGTGCTGCACGATGAGCAGTGCCGTGACGGCCGGCGTGATCGCCGTACCGAGCTGCGTGGTCAGGCCGAACATGCCCTGGTACTGCCCCTGCGCGTGTTCGGGCGCCAGCTCGTACGACAGGGCCCAGGAGCCGGCGCTGTAGAGGAGCTCGCCCACCGTGTGGATCGCGACGCCGGCCACGAGGAGGACCACCGCCACCCACGCGGAACGCCCCGAGGCCAGCGCGATGGCGGCACAGCAGGCGGCCAGCCAGAGACCGGACCGGAACAGGGCCCGGGCGCCGCCGCGCACGTCCTCGGCACCCTTGCTGACCGGCACCTGGAGGAAGACGACCATGACGGTGTTGACCAGGAGCAGGGGCGCGAACACGGACATCGGCGCGTGGGTGTGCTCGGCGATCCAGATGGGCAGGGCCACGTCGAGGATGCCCGCGTTCATCATCAGGACGGCGTTGATCATCCCCACGGCGACGAAGGGCCCGTCGCGCAGCACGCCCCACGGCGAGGCCTCGGCGGGGCGCGGCACCTTCGGTACCTCGTCCAGGGCGAGGAACGCCAGGCCCGCCACGATGAAGAGGGCGCCCGAGGCGACCAGCGCCCCGGTGTAGACGGCGGACGAGTCCCGGCCGAGCACCAGGCCGCCGAGCAGGGCGCCGACGGAGAACCCGACGTTGGTCACCGACCGGAGGTAGGCCCGGGTGCGCACCCTGTCCTGCTGCGGGACCGCGAGGGCGACGAGGGCGCCGCGCGAGGCGTTGGACGCGGAGTCGGTGACCGCCACCAGGGCGGCCGCGGCGATCAGCGCGCCGAAGCCCCCGACGAGGACGTATCCCCAGACGGCCACGCCCTGCAGGACGACGGAGCAGACGGCCGCCGGCCGCGCGCCCAGGACGTCGCTGGCGTGGCCGGCGGGGATGCTGACCAGCATGCCGACGACGGCGGCGACGGTCAGGGCGAGGCCCACGTGCTTGGAACTGATCTCCACGGAGCGCGTGAGGTAGAGCACGATGATCGCGACGACGACGCCGTTGCCGGTGCTCCGGGCGAGCGTGCTCAGCGCCAGCACCCACAGGGGGCGCGACGAGGGCAGCAGCGAGCGGAGGGATATCGCCCTTTTCTTCTGTTTCAATGCGGACTCCATGAAGCGCACGGATGAGCAGAATGCATCCCATCAGGATCCATTCTGTTGATCAACATGATTCGGGCGGGGACCCTGTGACCTTCCTCACGTAGCTGGCCCCGGTGTGCGGCATTAAATTAAATCCCCCCGGAACAATGACCAAAGGGACCTTGTGACAAATACCCCAGAATCCGTTCTCCACATTGGCTGGATGTTCCGTGCGGTCGCCGCTCTGCACCGCTCCGGAGTCGAGGTCACCTGTGTTCTCACGCCGGGCGACGTCGAAGCCGCCCGGCGCGAATTCCCGAACATGAGGACCGTGCTGGTGGCCGACCAGACGAGCGTCGACCAGGCCCTTGCCGGGCTGACCAGGAATGCACTCGACCTGCGGGACTTCGACGCGGTCTGCAGTGGGCTCGAGTTCTGCCTGGCCACCGCGGCCGTGCTGTCCGACCTCGCCCGCAAGACCGATAGGGCCGCCTTCGGTGCCGTCGCCATGCGCGACAAGGATGTCCAGAAAGCGCTGGTCAGAGCCGCTGGCGTGAGGACCGCGCAGTGCGTCACGGTGAGCGGCGCGGCGGACGTGGCGGCCCATCCCGACCGGTTCCCCGTCGTGGTCAAGCCGCTCAGCGGCAGTGGCGCGCTCGACACGTTCCGCATCGACCGCCGCGAAGATCTGGCCGAATACGTCCGCACCACGGCCACGAAGGGACCCTGGCTCGTCGAGGAATTCATTTCCGGTGCCGAGTTCCAGGTCGACGGCGTGGTGCGCGGCGGCGAGGTGACGTTCCTCTCCATGGGCCGCTATCTCGAGAACATCATCGACATCCATGACGGCGGGCTCGTCGGCTGCATTGCCCTCCCGCCCGCCCTGCACACGGAACTCTTCGAAACCGCCAAGGTGGTCGCCCAGGATTCCCTCAAGGCCCTGGAACACGTCGACGGCGTATTCCACATGGAAGTCTTCGTACGCGACGGGGAAATGATTTTCGGTGAATGCGGAGCACGCGTCGGAGGCGGTCGTACCGACGAGGTCGTCGAGCGTTCCTTCGGCGTGAACCTGCACGACGAATGGGTCCGCGGGGTGCTCGGCCGGCCCGCCGCCCCGGTGGCACCCGGCGCGGGCGGCACGAACGCCGTGCACGGCGACATGCACCTCTACGCCCCCCAGGGCCTGGTCCGCGAGGCACCGACGAAGGACGAGGTGCTCGCCCGCCCCGGAGTGGTCCACGTCGAGCTGAAGATCACGCCGGGCGGGACCATGCCCGACGTCACCTCCGCCTCGTACCTCCACGCCGGAGTGGCCGTGATCTCGGGAGCCGACGACCAGGAGGTGGAGTCCCGCATGAAGGAGCTGTCCGCCTGGTTCGCCGCGAGCGTGGTCACCGAGCCGTCGCCGTCGCCGGACGGCCCGTGAGGGTCCGCCCCCAGCGGCTGCCGGGCGCCCCCGTCGAGGGGCGCCCGGCAGCGGGTCAGGCCGGATCGCCCACCGCGGGCAGTGCCTCCCGCCGCAGCCGCGCCACGGTGTACGGCAGGACGCCGCCGGCGGTGAAGTAGGCGCATTCCCGGGCCGTTTCGAGTGCGGCGACCGCCTCGAAGGACCGGTGCGTCCCGTCCCGGCGCCGGACGCGGACGGTCACCGCGCCGCGTGGGCCCAGTCCGGTCAGACCCAGGAGGTCGAGCTCCTCCGTCCCGTCGAGGCCCAGGACCCCGGCGTCCAGCCCGGCCGGGAACAACAGGGGGAGCACGCCCATCCCCACCAGATTGCTCCGGTGGATCCGCTCGAAGCCCTGGGCGAGGACCGCGCGGACACCCAGCAGCGCGGTGCCCTTGGCGGCCCAGTCACGGGCGCTGCCGCAGCCGTACTCCGTTCCGGCCACCACGATGAGGGGCACGCCCGCGGTCCGGTACGACTGCGCCGCCTCGTGGAGGGACACCAGCTCGCCCGTCGGCTGCAACCGGGTCCAGGGGCCTTCCCGCCCGTCGGCCAGGGCGTTGCGGAGCCGGACGTTGCCGAAGGTGCCGCGCACCATCACGTGGTGGTTGCCGCGCCGGGCACCGAAGCTGTTGAACTCCCGCTCGGGCACCCCGAGTCCGCTCAGGTACCGGCCGGCGTCGCCGTCGCGGGGGATGGCGCCGACCGGCGAGATGTGGTCGGTGGAGACCGAGTCGCCGAGGAGGGCCAGGATCCGTGCGCCCATGACGTCCGCGTCCGCCGCCGAGCCGTCCGCCGCCGAGCCGTCCGTCGTGGAGCCGTCCGCCGCCGACCCGTCCGCGGGCCCGTCCAGGTACGGCGGCTCCAGGATGTAGTCGGAGCCTTCGGGCCACTCGTACAGGTCGCCCCGGGGGGCGTCGAGGGCGCGCCACGCGGCACCGCCCTCGTACAGGCCCGCATAGGCGGTGTCGTAGAGGTCGGCCCCGACGGCCGCACGGGTGGCCTCGGCGACCTCCTGCGGGCTGGGCCACAGGTCGCGCAGGTACACCTCGCGGCCGTCGGGGGCGACGCCGACCGGTTCCACGGTCAGGTCCCGGGTGACCGTGCCGGCCAGGGCGTACGCGACGACCAGGCCGGGCGAGGCGAGGTAGGCGGCCTTCACCTGCGGGTGGATCCGGCCCTCGAAGTTGCGGTTGCCGCTGAGCACCGCAGCACCCAGCACCCCCTCGTCCGCGACCGCCCGGGCGGCCTCGGGCAGCAGGTCGCCGCTCATGCCGTGGCAGGTGGTGCAGCCGAACGCCACGACGTGGAAGCCCAGTTCCTGGAGCGCGGGCAGGACACCGGCCCGCTCCAGGTAGGCGGGCACCGTGCGGCTGCCGGGGGCGAGGCTGGTCTTGACCCAGGCCGGGACGGTGAGCCCGAACTCGACCGCACGCCGTGCCACCAGGCCCGCGGTCAGCATCGACCCCGGGTGCGAGGTGTTGGTGCAACTCGTGATCGCGGCGATGACCACCGAGCCGTCGGCCGGCCGGTCGCCGCCGTCCCCGGGTACGGGCGCCACGCCCAGGCTCCCCGGGACGTCGCGCAGCGCGACCCGCTGATCGGGCCGGCCCGGCCCCGCGACACAGGCCTCCACCTCGCCCAGGTCGAGCGCCACCACCTCCGCGTACCGCACCCGCGCGTCCGACCCCGGCTCGCGGAAGAGCCCCTGCGCCCGGCAGTACCGCTCGACCAGCTCGACGTGCTCCGCCGGCCGACCGGTGATCCGCAGGAACGCGAGGGTCTCGGCGTCCACCGGGAAGAGCGCGGTGGTCGCCCCGTAGTCGGGCGCCATGTTCGCCAGGGTCGCCCGGTCCGGAACGCTCAGCCCCGCGCACCCCTCCCCGAAGAACTCGACGAAGGCGCCCACCACGCCGTGGCGACGCAGCCGTTCCGTGAGCGTGAGCACGAGGTCGGTGGCCGTGGTGCCCGGGGGCAGCTCTCCCGTCAGCCGGACGCCGACCACCCGGGGCGCGGCGAGCAGCACCGGCTCGCCCAGCAGCACCGAGGTCGCCTCGATCCCTCCGACGCCCCAGCCGAGGACGCCGAGCGCGCCCACCATGGGGGTGTGCGAGTCCGTGCCCAGCACGGTGTCCGGACGCGTCAGCCCCGCCCCTTGCGGACCCTCGGCCCGCACCACCACCTGCGCCAGCCGCTCCAGGTTGACCTGGTGCACGATGCCGTTGCCCGGCGGTACGACGCGGAAGCCGTCGAAGGCCTGCTCCGCCCAGCGCAGCAGCGCGTACCGCTCGCGGTTGCGGGCGAACTCCAGCCCCGTGTTGAGGCGCAGCGCGTCCGCCGTTCCGGCCGCGTCCACGCGCACGGAGTGGTCCACGACCAGATCGGCGGGAACCTGCGGACCCACCGCGGCCGCGGGGAGTCCGCGCCGGACCGCCGCCGCGCGCAGCGCCGCGAGGTCCAGCGCGACCGGGACCCCCGAGAAGTCCTGGAGCACCACCCTGGCCGGCTGGAACGCCACGTCGGCCCCGTCGGCCGGCCGCAGGACCGCGTCCAGCACGTCCGGGCCGGCCTTCCCCGCCGCCGCCACGTGGGCCGCGTTCTCCAGCAGCAGCCGCACCGTGTAGGGCAGCGTGTCCAGGTCGACCCCGGCGGACGCCGCGAGCTCGTCCAGCGGGTACAGCAGGACGCCGTGGGCCACGTCGTCGCGCCGCACGGGGGCGTGGACCGGCCGGGGGCGGGCGTCGGTTCGGTCGTTCACGGGGTCAGGCTCCTCTGGGAGGGGTGGGGAGGGTCGGGGCGGCGGAGCCGGCCCGTTCCAGCCAGCTGCCGAGGCTCAGCAGGGGGAACACCAGGCCGGTGGCCCCGGGCCGGCCGGCCCGCACGTCACCGACGAGCCGGTCCACGCCCGCGGCCCGCAGACCGGCGGCCGCGAACAGGTCCCGGCGTTCCTCCAGCCCGCGCAGTACGTCCTCGCGCCGCGGCCCGGCCAGCCACTCGTCGACGGGAGCCCGGAACGGCTTCTTGACCTCGTCGGTCCAGCGGGGCAGCCGACTGGCGTACGCCTGGCGCAGCGGCACCTTCGTCTGTCCGCCGCGGACCAGCTCGGACATCGGGAACGACCGTCCCAGGGCGGGCAGCCCGCCGTGCAGGAACGGGGTCCGCCCCTCGATGCCCCGGGCCATCAGGAGGTGGTCGGCCCGGCGCAGCAGCGGTTCGAGGCTGTGCTCGTACTCGAAGTCGCGCGTGGTCTCCGCCGCGGACCGGCCGTCGGCGGCGGGCAGCGCCGCCCGGAGCGCCTCGCGCGCCGCCTCCCGCGCCTCCGGCCCCAGCAGGTCGCCGACGAGCGCGAGCCGGTCCGGCGCCAGGTAGAACTCCTGGGCGGAGGCCAGCCCGTCCAGCCCGAGGTAGCTGCGGTAGCCGCCGAACACCTCGTCCGCGCCCTCGCCCAGCAGGAGCACGACGATCCCCGACTCGCGGGCCAGGCGGGCCAGCGCCGCGTACATCGGGACGCTGGTCAGCGCGGTCGGCTCGCCGAGCACCGCCACCGCGTCGGCGACGCCGGCGAACAGCTCCGCCGGCCCGAACTCCGTCCACGCGTGCCGCCAGCCGCGCCACGCGCCGCCGGGCAGTCCCAGCTCGGCGACGTCGCGCACGCCGTCGCCGTTGCCGCGGGGCACCACGCTCACGGTGGCGAGGTCCTCGATGCCGCGGCCCGCCAGCTCGAGGGCCAGGACCGTGGAGTCCAGTCCGCCGCTGAGGGCCAGGCCCAGCGGACGGTCCGAGACGAGCACGCGGTCCACCGCGCGGGCGACGGCGTCGCGCACGGCCTGCGGCGACGTGTCCCCGGGGGCCGCTGCCACGTCGGCCTGCCAGGGTCCGCTGCCCGGAAGCCGTTCGCACCGGCCCTCCTTCAGGAGCAGCCGGGCGCCCGGCGGCACGGGCTCGATGTCCTCGTAGCACGTGCCGCCGTCCACGACCCGGCCGAGCAGGACGAACTGCGCCACGGCCGCGGGGCGGACGCGCGCCGGACCGAACAGGTCCAGCAGCGCCGGTATCTCCGAGGCCACCGCGACTCCCTGCGGACCGCGCCGCAGGTAGAGCGGCTTGATCCCGAGGGGGTCGCGGCTGACCTCGACGGAGCCGTCGGGGGCCCGGCGCACCAGGGCGTACATGCCGTCCAGCGCGGCGGTGTCGTGCTCCGCGACCGCCTGCGCCTCGTCCAGCCCGCCCCGGGGCACCGTCACCCGGGGCGCGCCGTCACGGGCGCCGGACCCCACGGCGTACACCTCACCGTTGTAGGCGAGGTGCACACCGTCGTGGCCCGTGGTGAAGGGGACCCCGTCAGCGGGCCGGCTGCGCACCCGGAGCCGGCACATGGCGACCGCGGACGCCGCGTCACCGGCCACGCCGTGCCCGTCCGGCCCGCGGTGCGCCAACCGGCCGATGCCGTGCCGCGCCAGGTCGCGGGCGTCCGGGACGCTCCCCGTCCCGCCCGCCGCAGGTGCCAGGCTCACTCCGACGACTCCGCACACGGGTCAGGCGTCCTGGCGCGGAGAGACGGCCGAGGCCGTGTACATCCGGGTCTTCGGCGCCTGGCCGAACTCGGTGGACGAGACCAGCGCGAGGCCCCGGCCCCCGACCTCGGCGGCGGCGACGAGGCCCAGTACGTCCTCGTGGTCGAAGCGCTGCTCGCGGCCGCGCCCCCGGTACCAGTCGAGGAGGATCTCGGGGTCGATCCCGCCGTGCGGGAGCAGCGAGTCGGTGAGGACGTCCCCGGCCGCGGCGAAGTCGATGACCTTCGACCCGGCGTCGAAGAACGTCTCGAGGGTGCCGCGCTCACGGCCGGTGTCGATCATCCGCTCGTCCATCGGGTACAGGCCGAGCTTGATGGAGGCCCGGACCTGGCCGCCGTCCGCGAGGAGGTCCAGCATGCCCTCCAGCCCCCGGCGCGCCTCGTCCTCGCTGAAGCGGTTGACCAGGCGGTCGTTGAGGACGAACTGCTGGGTGCCGCGCAGCGCCTCGGGGGCCCGCTGGGTGATGTCGTGGCGCAGGATCGTGCAGGAGCCGGCGGGGAGTGCCGCCCGCAGGTCCTCGCACATGCGCTCCGAGAAGTCCATGACCGTCACCTCGGCGCCGAGGGTGATCAGGGCCTCGACGAGGTCCTTGGTGGAGGCGCCGACGACCGTGCAGCGCGCGCCGGCGGTGATGCCGGCCAGGAAGAGGCCGATCTCCTCGTCGCTGGGCTTGGCGGTGGTGCGCCCGGTCTCCCAGAAGAGGGAGCCGATCAGGTCCCAGGCGGCGGCCTTCGTGTTCTCGGTCTGGATCGTCATCAGATGCTCCCTACAGGGTCGATCAGGCTGGAGTTGTAGTCGCCCGCGAGGACGTGGTTGAGGTAGGTGCCGGCGCCGCCGACCACCCGGTACCCGTGCGGGACACCGGCCGGGATGAAGACCGAGGCGGGGCTCTGCACCGGGAAGACCTGGTCACCGAGCCACACCTCGACCGACAGTCCGCCGTAGCCCTCGCCCTCGCCGAGGAACATGAAGAGGCTGTCGCAGTGGTGCACGTGGGTGTCGACGTGGCCGGCGCCGTAGTCGTCGAGCTGGGGGATGCGGCGCGCGATGCAGTACTGGTCCGCGCCCGGCACGAAGCGGTTGTCGACCAGGACGTAGCGCTCGCCGGGGCCGTGCCGGTGGTGGCGCAGCTCGGTCGCGGAGATGACCTTCGGGTCGACGACCCAGGCCGCGGGGTCGGCGGGCAGCTGCGGGCGGGACACGCTGCCGGTCCGTCCGAACGTCGCCGGCGCGACCCATTCGTAGGATCCGGGCTCGCGCTCCACCGCACGGACGTGCAGCTTGGCGACGTGGTGGAAGACGTCCCGGCCGACCACGGGCCGACGGTGGTCCGGCATGGAGCGGGAGTACGCGCCCACCCGCCGGCTGAGGTCGCCCAGCAGGTCGCCGTCGGCGAGCTCGCGGGTCCCCCGGTGGTGCAGGTTGGCCGCGAGCGCCGCGTAGTCCGTGATGCCGGCCCGCTCGCCGAGACCGTTGACGGAGGTCGACACCCACGTGGCGCCCGCGTCGATCGCCGCGAGCGCGTTGGCCATGGCCAGCCCGCGGTCGTCGTGGAGGTGGACCTCGATGTCCACGCCGGGACACCGCTTCTTCAGCTCCCGGACCCGGGCGGCGGTGTCCTGGGGCTCCAGGATGCCGAGCGTGTCGGCGAAGCAGATCCGCTCGGCGCCCGCCTCGATGGCGACGAGGTACGCCTCGACGAGTTCACCGGGATCCGTACGGCTGCTGTCCTCGACCGTGAACCGTACGCGCAGCCCGAGTTCGCGGGCATGGGTGACGGACTCGCGGATGCGTCCGTAGAGGTCGCTCAGGTCGCTGCCGGGGAGCCGGGAGCGCCGGGAGACGTCGTTGACGCCGAGGAAGATGCCGACCCAGGCGGCGCCGCTCTTGGCCACGGCCTGGATGTCACCGAGGTGGGCGCGGGCATGGGCGAGGACGGGCGTGTCACCGGCCGCCTCGACGACGGCCGCCACGCGCAGCATCTCGCTCTCGTCGATGGCGGGGTGGCCGCACTCGATGGTGTCCACCCCGGATCGGATCAGCAGGGTGGTGACTTCCACGCTCTGTTCGAGGGTGAAGCAGCCATGGGCCGACTGCATCCCCTCGCGCAGGGTGCCGTCGATGATGAAGGTCATCTGTTCTCCAGCGGCTGAGAGGGTCGCGGGGGGTTGTCCGGTCACTCGGCACCGAGCGCGTGCAGAGCGTCCAACGGGAAGTGGTCCTTGGCCGCGAAGCCGGGGGCGGAGGAGTCGGCGAAGACGACGACCATGCCGCGGCGGTCGGCGGGCGAGGTGTTCGCGGCGCTGCCGTGGGCGAAGAAGCGGTCCCACATCACCCCGTCGCCGGGACGGAGTTCGAACTGCACGGGCTCGCGCAGGCCGTCCTCCGCGGCGTCCAGGCTGGGGTGCCAGCGGTACTGCGGCCGGTCGCGGTGGGCGACCTCGCCGCCGCTGTGCGAACCGGGGCTGCCGAAGAGGCCGCCGTTGGCGGGCGACACCTCCGTCAGCGCGAACCAGACGCTGAACGCGCCCGGGTAGGTGTGGGTCCACAGGGCCTGGTCCTGATGGAGCGCCACCTCGGTGCCGACGAGCGCCGGCTTGAGGAAGGCCGCGTGGAAGACGACCCCGGCGCTGTCGCCGACGACCTGGCGGGCCAGGTCGGTGACGCCGGCACGGTTCAGCAGGGGACCCCAGACCTCGGGGTCGTTCCACAGCAGCCGCCGGAGCTTGCGCAGCCGGCGGACGCCGTCCCCCTCGTCGTACTCGGGCTCGTACGAGGGGGAGACCTCCGCGGCGCCGTCGAGGTCGTCGAAGAACGCGACGGCCCGGCGGCGGTCCTCGTCGTCGAGGAGTCCCGGGAGCAGCTGGTAGCCGTCCCGTCGATAGCGGTCCAGGTCGATGACAGGCATTGCGGTAGCTGCTTTCTTTTCGGGTATCGACCGCAGTACCTCGGCTGCTCGTGAATTGAATCGGGGCAGCCTCGTACAAAGGCGGAAGATGAACGAACGGGTCGCCGGGAACGAATTTCCCGGTGTGGTCGGACCCGATATTTCAGAAGAAGAACAGGAACCCGGCCAGAGGGTGCACCCCGGTATGACGGGGACGTAGGGCCTCGACGCGACAAAAGGGGCGCCAGGGGGTGGCGCGGGCAGTGGGACGCCGAAATGTCACGCGCGCACGGATGAAAGCGGGGTTCGGTTCAACCGAGTTCGGAAACGGGGCGGCCGAAATCCGCGGGGACGGTCCCCGGGGCCCAGACGCCGCCCCGGTAGCTGCCGGCCGCGACCGCTCCGTAGAGCGACGCGTAGTGCTCGGGGAGCTCCGGGCTGCCGGCGAAGGCCAGCCAGAGGCGGAGCAGGAGCCGGCCCCGGCCGCCGCCGTCCGCGAAGGCGGTGCGGGCGTGCAGGATGTGGAAGTTGTTGATCAACTGCAGGTCGCCCCTGCGGAGTTCCATGTCGAGGGAGACCCCGGGCCGGTCGAGGACCTGGTCCAGCACGGCCATCGCCTCGAGCTGGCCGGCGGTGAGCCGGGGGGCCGCCGCGTGGCGCTGGGAGCCCTCGATGAACCGCCGCAGGTACCGCGTCGCGAACGAGCCGTCGACGCGGCTGAAGACGGGGATCGAGGACCAGGGGTCCTGGCCCGGCTGCTCCTCGCCCCGGCGGTCGTTCGGGAACGGCCGGTAGAGCTCTTCCAGCAGGTCGGGGCGCTCGTGCAGGAGCACGTCGTGGACGGCCTTGGAGGACACGAGCCGGCTCAGGCCGCCGGACGGGGCGGGGCGGACGCACAGCAGCCCGATCACGTCGGTGCGGTCCACGTGGAAGGGGAGCGCGGCGGAACTCTCGTAGCCGCGCTGGACGGGGCTCGCGATGTCGGCGCCCCGGTCCTCGACCCGGCCGAGCAGATCGGCCTTGCGGCTCTGGGTGACGGGGCGGCCCAGCAGGAGTCCGAGGAGCCAGTAGGCCATCTCGGTCTCCCGGGGGTCCTCGGCGTCCACCGGGAAGTCCTCGACGACGGCGAAGCCCGGGCTGCCGGCGAGCCGGCGGCCCAGTCCGGCCGCGAACGCCTCGGTCAGGTCCAGCCCGCGGGGCCTGGGGGCCGCGAGGTCGAGCCGGTCGCCCGCGGCCAGCGCGGACCGTGCGGCACGGGTCAGCTCCGCTGCGACCCCGGGCGGCATGGGGATGCGCCACTGCTGCTCGTCTTCGGCCATGGAGGATCCCAGCCAACCATCGCCTACCAGAACTCCCGGCCCTTCGGCCGATGGCGATCCTGATTGAACGGGAGAAAGCACAGAAACCGCTCTCCACTCAATTCGTATGTGCGGATGAGGCCTTTATTCATTGTGTAGAACTCGGTCTTTTTAATGCAGCTCGAAAACATGATCACCCTAGGCAGGCACGAGCGAGCGTGTCGATGTGACGATGATCACGAAGCGGTTGGAAAATTTCGTGAACCCCTGATGTGTCGGCCTTGCGGAATTCTGTGAAGGGGGGGTGAAGGCGCTGAATCCGGAGTTCCGCATCCCATCGCCCGAAAGGTGATGTGGGTCATACCCGGGGGGCAGTTGATCATGGGTATGGTGCAGCCGCCGAGGGGAGGCCATCCCCGCCGGGAGGCTGCGCGGACGCATCCCAGGAGCGCCTCGGGGTGCCCTGGTTCCCGCTTCTCACTCCCTGGCGATCACACGCACCTGACCCAGTCGACCCTGGAGAACCATGCCCCGTCGCCTGTTCACCTCGGAGTCCGTGACCGAGGGCCACCCCGACAAGATCGCTGACCAGATCAGCGACACGATCCTCGACGCGCTTCTCGCCGAGGACCCG
>NZ_JOGB01000089.1 GCF_000719335.1 Streptomyces sp. NRRL S-87 | reverse complement strand
AGCTCGCTGGGCTCATAACCCAGAGGTCGCAGGTTCAAATCCTGTCCCCGCTACTGAAGACGAAGGCCCGGATCCTCAGGATCCGGGCCTTCGTCGTGTCCGCGCACGACCCACCACGTTCCGTAGCCGAAAGGGCGCGCTCCGCACAGCCGCTGAGGGGGTGTCAGGGGCGGGTTCCGGCCGCGCGGGGGCTCTCCTGGGTGGCAACTCGTCCGTATTTCTCCTCCGATAGGGCATAAGTCATGGCCAAAGTCGGTCACGGACTGCTGAGTTGACCGGAAGGATCATGGCGCGGCGCTTGGAATCACTCACCGTTGTCTATTACCGTTCGATAACGCAGCGCGGCTGTCCCAGCCGTCGTCAGTGACGGCACCGCGCGCGTGCGCGCCGAATCCCGCGAGGGAACCGGGGAACCACCAACATGGGGTGCATCGGGCCCGCCGGCCCGTAGGAGACCTTCCTGCTCCGAACCCGTCAGCTAACCCGGTAGGCGAAGAGGGAAGGAAAGGAGCGCCCCCGTGGCGTCCAACGGCCCTGCCGCCGACATCCCCCCGTCCTCCACGGCCGCCGCCGCCCCCGAGGGCGCCGGCGCGTGGGGCGAGTGGAACCCCACCGAGGACTCCGTACGCCCGGTCGGCGGCCGCCACCGTGTCGTCAAGCAGCGCCAGGGCCTGGCCCGCAGCTCCACCGTCCTCGGCGTCGGCATCATGGCCGCCGTCGGCGCGGGCGGCATCGCCACCGCGCAGGACAAGCCCCCGGTCGCGATATCCCTACCTTCCCTGCTCCCGGACGAGCTGCCCGACGTCCTTCCCGACGCGCTCACCGGCGACGCGGACGAGCCCGGGTCCACCGCCGTCGCGGCCCCGCTCACCGGCGCCGGGGTCACCGCCGCCCAGGCCGCGCGGGGCACCGACGCCGGCGAGGCGCTGCGCAACCGGATCCTCCAGCAGGCCGAGTCGCAGGCCGACGCCGCGGCCGCCGCGGCCAAGGCCGCCGCCCAGCGCGCCGCCGAGGAGGCCGCCGCGGCCAAGGCCAAGGCGGAGGGCGAGGCGGCCCGCAAGCAGGCCGAGGCCGAGGCCGCCGCCAAGGCCGCTGCCGAGAAGGCCGCCGAGGAGAAGGCCGCCGCGGAGAAGGCGGAGAAGGAGCGGCTCGCGAAGCTGGCCGGCGCCTACACCCTCCCCACCTCCTCGTACACGCTGACCTCGCACTACGGCGACGCCGGCTCGATGTGGTCCTCCGGCTACCACACCGGCCTCGACTTCGCCGCCCCGACCGGCACCCCGGTCAAGGCCGTGCACGGCGGCACCATCACCTCCGCCGGCTGGTCGGGCCCGTACGGCTACCGCATCGTCCTCAAGCTCCAGGACGGCACCGAGCTCTGGTACTGCCACCTGTCCTCGATCTCGGTCGCCTCGGGCACCGTCGAGACCGGTCAGACCATCGGCCGGGTCGGCGCCACCGGCAACGTCACCGGCCCCCATCTGCACCTGGAAGTGCGGATCGACGGAGCGACGGCGGACCCGCTGGCCTGGCTGGCCGACCGTGGTGTGAACGCATAGCGGGGACGAGGACGGGCGGCCCCGGCCACCGCCGGGTCCGCACCGCCAGCCACGTCAGCAGACCGAAGACCGGCACCATCACGGTCCCGTAGACGACGTAGAAGCCGTACTCGCCGAACTCGGAGGAGCTGTTCCACAGGGCGTGCACGGCCATGGCCGCCACCAGCCCCGCCGCCGGCGGCCCGGTCCGGGCCCGGCGTCCGGGCCCGGCCCCCCGCCCCGGCCCGTACGCGTACGCCGCCCAGCCGAAGCCGAGCCCGGTCCACACGGTGAACAGCGGGTGGGCGAAGGGCGACAGCACCGCCCGGACGAAGAAGGTCGCGGCGGTCACCGATCCCATGACGGACGTACCGGTGCCCAGGTCCTGCCCGAAGGCGTTGCCGAGGTAGAGGATGTTCTCGGTGAACGCGAAGCCGGTCGCGGTGAACCCTGCCACCACGATCCCGTCAGCGACCCCTCTGAACTCCCGCCCCCGGAAGAGGAACACCAGCAGCAGCGCGGCCGCCTTCGCGAACTCCTCCACCACCGGGGCGATCACGACGGAGCCCAGCAGGTCGGCCTCCGCCGGGTCGGCCGCCGCGGATATCCACCGGGTCGCGAAGCTGTTCGCCACTATCGCGATCAGCGCCGCGGCGCAGGCCCCCCAGACGAAGGCGAACAGGTGCTGCGGCCAGACGCCGCCCCCCGGCTGCGTCCGCCCGAGCCAGTGGAACACCGCCATCAGCGGTGGCACCGGCAGGACGGCGAGACCGAGGCCGACGAGGAACCCCTGGGTGCCGGTCTGCTCCCGAACGAGTTCGAGGATCAGCACTCCGGCGGCCGCGAGCAGCCCGATGGACGCACGAGACAGGACCCGGAACACGCCACGACGGTAGCGGTCCGGGCCCTGACCGGAGGGCCGGTTTCAGTTCTGGGTACGCCGGAAGAGGAGGTCGTGCACGACGTGCCCCTTGTCCAGGCCCTGGCCCTCGAAGCGGGTCAGCGGCCGGAAGTCCGGGCGCGGAGCGTAGCCCCCGCCGGGCACGGTGTTCTCGAAGTCCGGGTGCTCGGTGAGGACTTCGAGCATCTGCTCGGCGTAGTCCTCCCAGTCCGTGGCGCAGTGCAGGATCGCGCCCGGGGCCAGCCGGGTGGCGGCCAGCGTGAGGAACTCGGGCTGGATCAGCCGGCGCTTGTGGTGCCGCTTCTTCGGCCACGGGTCCGGGAAGTACACGCGCATCCCGGCGAGCGAGTCCGGCGCCAGCATCTCGCGCAGGAGGATGATCGCGTCGCCGTTGCCGACGCGGACGTTGGTCAGGCCGGCGCGCTCGGCGAGGCCGAGCAGGTTGCCCTGGCCGGGCGTGTGCACGTCGATGGCGAGGATGCCGGTCTCCGGGTCCTCGGCGGCCATCAGCGCGGTGGCCTCGCCCATGCCGAAGCCGATCTCCAGCACCACGGGCCTGCCGTCGAACATCTTGTCGAGGTCGAGTACCTCGCGCCCGTCGATGTCGAAGCCCCACGTGCTCCAGAGCCGCCGCAGGGCGTCCTCCTGGCCGGCGGTCACCCGGCTGCGGCGCGGCTGGAAGCTGCGGATCCGCCGCTCGTGGTGGGATCCCGCCGGGTCGGGGGCGGGGCCGTCGGGGAAGCGGGGCTGGACGCGCCAGACCGGGGGCGGCTTGGGCTGGGGGTTCTGCGACTCGGACACCGCCCGATTCTACGGGCGCGCCGCGGCCAGGGCCCGGCGGGCGATCTCGCGGCCGATCGGGAGGGAGGCGGTCGCGGCCGGGGAGGGCGCGTTCAGCACGTGCACCGTGCGCGGGGCCTCGCGGATCAGGAAGTCGTCCACCAGGGTGCCGTCCCGCAGCACCGCCTGCGCCCGTACGCCCGCGCCGGCCGGCGTCAGGTCGGCCTCGGTGGCCTCCGGCAGCAGCCGCCGGACCGCGGCGGTGAAGGCCCGCTTCGACAGCGAGCGGCGGATCTCGCCCGCGCCGTACCGCCAGTGCCGCCGCGCCACCCGCCACGTGCCCGGGAAGACCAGCTCGTCCGCCACGTCACGGGGCCGGACCGTGCCCCAGCCGTACCCCTCGCGGGCCAGGGCGGGCACCGCGTTCGGTCCCACGTGGACCCCGCCGGCGACCCCGCGGGTCAGGTGCACGCCGAGGAACGGGAACGCCGGGTCCGGCACCGGGTAGACCAGGCCGCGCACCAGCTCGGGCCGGGTCAGGTCGTAGTACTCGCCCCGGAACGGCATGATCCGCATGCCCGGGTCGTCCCCGGCCAGCCGCGCCACCCGGTCGCACTGCAGCCCGGCGCAGTTCACCAGGGCCTTCGCCCGGACGACCGTGCCGGTGGAGGTGCCGACGGCGACCCCGTACGACCGGCGGGAGATGCGCACCGCCCGCGTGCCGTAGAGGATCTGCGCCCCCGAGGCCTCCCCGAGGCACTCCGCCACCGCTCCGAAGTCCGCGATGCCCGTCGTGCCGACGTGGATGGCGGCCAGACCGGCGACGTCCGGCTCGTACTCGGCGATCTGGGCGGGGCCGAGCTCCCGCACCGGGATCCCGTTCTCCCTGCCGCGCTGGACCAGGGCGTGCAGCCGCGGGAGCTCGTCCCGGCCGGTGGCGACGATCAGCTTGCCGGTCACCTCGTGCGCGATGCCGTGCTCGGCGCAGAACTTGACCATCTCGGCCGCGCCCCCGACCGCGAAGCGGGCCTTGAGCGAGCCGGGCCGGTAGTAGATCCCGCTGTGGATCACGCCGCTGTTGCGGCCGGTCTGGTGCCGGGCCGGGCCGGACTCCTTCTCCAGCACCACCACGCGCGTCCCGGGTGCGAGCCGCGACAGGGCATGAGCGGTCGACAGTCCGACGATCCCGCCGCCGATCACCACCACATCGCAGTGCACGCGCTCCATGCCACCTCCCACCCCGATACTGCACCCCCGCACTGACAACCAGTGCCCAGGGCCCCGGGTGGCCACACAGGTCCGGCCACGAAGATCACGTGGGCTGCGCCACGTGGGCGGGTGGCCGTCAGGGCGGGCTCGCTCCCCGGGGCCGTCCCGTGGTGCGCGGGCTGCGCCCCGCAGGTAGCCCGGCGCCTGCGGCCACACGAAGCCGCGTTGCGCCCGGCGCCTTCCCGAGGACGCAGCCGAGCCGGCGCGTTCTACGCCGGCGCCACCAGCAGCGGCCGGGCCCGCTCGCGCAGTTCGGCGACCCGGGGTTCGTCCCCGTACGGCTCCAGGCGGTGCAGGAGGTCCCGCACGTACTCGGTGGTGCGCGCGGACGAGATCCGCCCGGCCACCTCCACGGCCCGCGCGCCCTGCGCGCACGCCGCGTCGAGGTTCCCGGACTCCAGCTCCGCGACGGCGCTCACGACCAGCCGTAAACCGTGCGAGCGGACGTACTCCTCCGTCGGGCGCGACAGCGCCTGCTCGGTGAACCGTCGTGCCTGGCGCGGCAGTTTCAGGTCGCGGTAGCACTCCGCCGCGTCCGCCGCGAAGCGGTCGTACGAGTAGAAGCCCAGCCACGACGGGTCGTGGTCGCCCTCGCGCGAGCGCTCCAGCCAGCCCTCGGCCGCCCGCAGCGCGGCGCCCGCGGCCGCCGAGTCGCCGGCCTTCGCGTGCGCGCGCGCCTCGACCAGCCGGAAGAAGCTCATGGTGCGGGAGGTGGCCAGACCGCGGTTGCGTTCGATGGCGGCCTGCGCGAGGTCCACGCCCTCGTCGGGGAAGTCCCGGTATGTGGCCTGCAGGGACATGGAGGCCAGGACGTACCCGCCGAGCGGGACGTCCGCCGCCGCCCGCGCGAGCCGCAGCGCCTGGATGTAGTAGCGCTGCGCGGCCTCCTGCTGGCCGGTGTCGAAGGCCATCCACCCGGCCAGCCGGGTCAGTTCCGCCGTCGCGCCGAACAGGGCCCGGCCGACCTCGTCCGAGTAGGAGCCCAGCAGCAGCGGCGCCGCGTCCACCCGCAGGCACTCCGGGACCATCGACGAACGCCAGTCCCCGCCGCCGTACTTGGAGTCCCAGCGCCGGGCGTCCTCGGCCGCCTCGCGCAGCTTGGCCACGTCGCTGTGCCCCACCCGCTGCGGCGAGGCCTCCGGTACGGGCGCCCCGGCGGCCCGCGCCGCCGACCCGGACCGCACCCGGCCCGGGCCCGCCTGGGCCGGTACGGGTACGGGCCCGCCCGCACCGGCGTGGGCCTGGGCGCCGCCGGTGCCCTGTACGGGGGCGCCGCCCGCTCCCGGTACCGGCCCGCCCGGCCCCGCCGCGGACCCGCCGTCCTTCGGGGGCTCGGCGGCGGTGGACGGAGCCGGCGCCTCCCGGGCCACCGAGCTGTCCGCCGGGGTTATCAGCCACCGCGACGCCGGCGTCGCGTACGCCGACACGGCGAACGACCCCGCCAGCGACTGCCAGATCCCGCCACCCCCGCGGCGCCCCGCCAGGTCCAGCCGGTACAGCTCGGTCGCCGAGCGCACCGCCGCCCCCACGTCGCGCGGGAAGGCCAGTCCGACCTCCGGGGCCGGGTCCGCGTCGGCCAGTCCGATCTCGTGCAGCGGCACCGGGCGGCCCAGCTTCGCGCCGATCGCGGCTGCGATCAGGTGCGGGGCCGCGCCCTGCGGGACCATCCCCTTGGAGACCCAGCGGGCCACCGAGGTCTTGTCGTAGCGAAGCGTCAGACCGCGCTGCGCGCCGAGGTCGTTGACCCGCCGCGCGAGGCCCGCGTTGCTGATGCCCGCGAGGGCGAGGACGGCGCCGAGCTTCTCGTTCGGCTCGCGGAGCTCCCTGGACATGCGCCACCCCTCACGCAGACGGCCGCCGGGGCATAGGCGCCCGGCATTCGTAAACCCAGCGTAGTTCGCCGCATCCCAAGCGTTAAGGGCCCTTCTGTCGTATGGCGGGATTGTTGTCCGTACACACGGTCGGGGAGGGGGGTGGCCCGGGGTGGCGTGCTCCTGTTGTGTGGCCGTGCGCCCGCACGTGCGCTCTGCCCCGTCCCCCGACCGGACGTTTCCATGTGGGGTGCGTGGGTCGGCCCGCTGCGTGGAACCGGCGGGCCGGGGGACACCGCCGCCTCAATCCCCGCGGGCGGCGGACCGGTCCGGGGGGCGGACCGCGCCTCCCGGGCCGCGCACCTCGCGCCTCACGTGCCCCTTGCGTCCCGTTCGTCCTCGTCCGGCACGGAAACGACGGGGAAGCGGTGGGGGAGCGGCAGGGAAACGGCCGGGCGAAGAATGGCCGAATCCGGCCTATGGAACGGTCGGTGCGGATCGCCAAATACCGCGCGGCCGGGGCGTGTTCGTTTGCATGTGCGCCCCCCTTCACACCTCTCGCACGCCTGTCTCGTGGCAGCATGGACCCGAACTTGTCCACAGTCTGTGGAGGCGGTCGATGCGCTGGTTGGTGGGCTGGAGCAGTATCGCCGCAAGCTTCGGCACGGCCGGCCGCCTCGCCGACACCGTCCGGGGCGGGTTCGCGGACTCCGACGACGCGGGCGAGGACGCCGCCCGCACCCTCCACCCCGTCGGCGCACAGCTCCTGTGGGGCGACCCCGACCCGCTCTGGGCCGTCGGGGACTGGCGCCCGGACGAGATCCGCACCGTCGTCGCCGACCCCGCCGACCCCTTCACGCGGCTCGCCGTCCTCGGCTGCTGCGGCGCCGACGACGCCGAGCTGCGCCGCGGCCTCTACGCGGCGCGCGGGGGCGCACTGCGGCACCTGACCGCGTGGCCCGGCAGCTACACCGCGGTCGTCCAGGCCGGCCGCCGGATCACGGTGGTGGGCGACCTCGCCGGCGCGCGGCCCGTCTTCCACACCCCGTGGGCCAACGGCACCGCGTACGCCACGGCGGCCCTCCCGCTCGCCGACCTCATCGAGGCCCAGCTCGACATCGGCCACCTCGCCGCCCTGCTGGCCTGCCCCGACAGCCCCGAGGCCCTCGGCGACGGCACGCCGTACACCGGCGTGCGGCGGATCCCGCCCGGCCACGCCCTGATCCTGCGCGAGGGTTCGCGCGAGATCACCGGGTACGAGCCGGTGGCCTCGCTGGCCGTGGCCGCGCCGACGGCCGACCCCGAACACGCGGTGGAGGGCGTGCGGGAGGCCCTCGTGGGCGCCGTACGGGCCCGGCTGACGGCGCCCCGGCACGCTCCGGACACGCTCCCGTACGACCCGGGGCCCGTCCCCGGCATGGGGCCCGCCGACCGGCGCGCGGCCCGCGGCGGACCCGCGCCCGGCATCGGCGCCGACCTCTCCGGGGGCAGCGCCTCCGCCACCCTCGCGCTGCTGGCCGCGGGCCTGCCGGGGGTGCCCGGGACCGTCCTCGGGCACGGTGCGGGTGCCGGCGAGCGGCTGCTGGCCGTCACCTTCAACGACCTGGCCGCGCCCCGGGGCCGGGAGGCCGAGCTGGAGCGGGCCAGGGCCATCGCCGCCGACCCCCGGCTGCACCACGTCGTCGTCGCGGCGGGCGAGGAGGCGCTGCCGTACGCCGACCTCGAGGGCCCGCTCACCGACGAACCCGGCCCGTCCCTGGTCACGGCCGCCCGGCACCGGCGGCGGCTCGCGGCCGGCAGCGCCGACCACTTCACCGGGCACGGCGCCCGCCAGGTCCTCGACGCCCATCCGGCGCGGCTGGCCGACCTCCTGATGGACCGGCAGCGGCGCCACCTGGTCAAGCCGGTGGCCGCCCTGGCCCGGGCCGAAGGCCCCTCGCTGGCGGTCCCGGTGACCGTCTACCTGGCGGCGCGGCGGCTCTCCCGCACCTCCTACATGTCCGGCCTGCGGGACGCGGCCGCCCGGCTGCGCGGCCACCGCGTGGACGCCGACGAGCCCACCGGGGCGGTGGCGTCCTCCCTGGCCGCGCTGGCCTGGTCCCGGCCGGGGCCGGCGGCCCGCTGGCTCACCGGCGAGGCGCTCGCGGAGGTGTCGATCAGACTCGAGGCGGCGGCCGGCCGGCCGCCGCTCTCCCTCCGGCCGGGGGAGGCCCGGGCCCGGGCGGCCCTGGCCCGGTACGCGGCCGACCACCGCGTCTTCGAACAGGCCGCGGAGGTGCGGAGCCAGCGGCTGCACGCGCCGTTCCTCGACAACCAGGTGGTACGGGCCGCCCGCGCGCTGCCCGAGTCGCTGCGGGTGCAGCCGGGGGCCCGGGCCGCGGTGCTGCGGACCGTGCTGGCCGGTACGGGTGTGCGCGAGCTCCCGCCGGGCTGGGGGGCCGTCACGCCGGAGGGCGCCTCGGCGCGGGTGGGGCTGCGGCTCGCCCAGGAGGCCCTGCTGGACCTCTTCGAGGCCCCGCTCCTCGCCGACGCCGGCCTGATCGAGGCCCGCGTCGTCCAGGAGGCCGTGGTCGCCGCCGCCGCCGGCTCCCCCGTCCCCCTCGACGGCCTGGCCGACCTCGTCTCCCTGGAACTCTGGCTCCGCCGGCTCCTGGCCCGCCGCGGCACGTGCTGGACGGGCACCTCCACCCCCCGCCGCCGCGCCGTCCCCTCGGTCCCCCGCCCCGCCCTCTGACCCACCGGCTCCCGACCGCTGCGCCCGCCGCTCCGACGCCGGCCTCCCCGGGCTCCGCTCCGGCCCCTGCCCGCCGCTCGACCCCGGCCTTCCTGGGGCTCCGCCCCGGACCCCCCGCCTCGAACGCCGGCGAGCCCGGAATTGCCCGCCGGGCCCGAGGATGCGCCCGGCGGGGGCCGAATCCAGCCCGCGCGGCGTTTGAGCGCACCCGACGCGAGGCGTCGGGCCCCGTCAGCTCCGGTGCTTGTGGGCACCGGGGTGCGGGGGCAGGGGCCGTATCCAGCCCGCCCGGCGATTGAGGGCACGGGTCCGGGGGCGGGGGCCGTATCCAGCCCGCCCGGCGATTGAGGGCACGGGGTCCGGGGCGGAGTCCCGGGGAACGGTGGAAGGGCGGGTAGGGGAGCAGCCCCGCAGGGCCCCCGCGGCGGCCCGCTGCACAGGGGAGCGCCCCCGGCCGAAGCCCGAGCCGGAGGCCGGGCGGCGGGCCGGGGACGGTCAGCGGCAGGTGATGACGGCCTGGGCCCAGTCGCCGAGGAGGACCGCGCCGGGGCCGGACTCCCGCTCGACGACGAGCCGCAGTCTCCGGGCCCCGCCCACCCCCACCCGCACCGGCACGGCCGGATCACCCACCGCCAGCGCCGGCCCGCGCCACAGCCGCGCCCCGTCCGCCCAGACGGAGAACCGCAGCGCCCCCGGCCCCGCCGACAGCCCGTCGACCCCCACCCGCGCGGAGAAGGCGTCGCAGGACCGGTTCAGGTCGATCGTGACGGCCGACCCGGCGTGCACGGTGACCCCGTTCGCGTACCACCGGTCCGCGATCCGCACCCCCCACCGCTGCCACACCCAGCTGCTGCGCAGGGTGTCGATCTCCGGCCCGGTGTGGTCGCCGAACACCGACTGCCGCAGCGCCGCGAGCCGGTACGCCCGCACGGACGTCGTCGGCGGCCTCGTCGGGCTCGGGCTCGGGCTGGGGCGCAGGCTCGGCGTCGGCGTCGGCGTCGGCTCGGGAGGCGTCGGCCGCGCCGCGGGACGCGACGTCCGCGGCGAGGGCTCGGGCTCCGGGGAGGCCGGCGTGACCCGCGGCGCGGGCGCCGACCGGCGCGGGGCCGGCGCGGACCGCTCCGCCGCCGGCACGACCGCCCGCGGCACCACGGCGGGCGTGGGCCGCTCCGGCTCCGGGGTCTCCGCCACCGGCGCCGCGGGCGCCACGCTCGGCGCCGGCCGCGCCGTCGCCCGCGGCTCGGGGTCGTCACCGGTGAGGGCGAACACCACTCCCGCCGCCGTGGCCACCGCGAGCCCCGCCGCGATCGCGGCCTTGGCCGGCAGCCCGAGGCCCTCGGAGACCGCGGCGGCCCCCGCCCCCGATCCGCCGGCGCCCGCACCCCCGGCCGAGGCCGAGGCCCCGGCGGCGCCCCCCGCCCCCGTCCCGGCGCCCGTCGCCGCGGCCGCCGCCCCGGCCCCGGCGGCGCCCGCCGCCCCACCGGCCACGGCACCGGCCGCCTTCACCGCGTACCCGGCGGCGAACCACCCGATGACCGCGACCGGCAGCAGCGCGGGGATGCCCGCGTTGACGTCCTTCAGCTCGCCCGCCGCGATCCGGCAGCGCGCGCACTCCTCCAGGTGCTTGCGCAGCCCCCGCTCCGCCCGCATCCGCAGGCCCCCGCGCGCGTACGCGCCGAGCCGGTCGGCGTACCGTGCGCAGTCGCCGCCCGCGGTGAGCGCGGAGCTCACGTGCGCCTGCAGGTAGGCCTGCTTGAGCCCTTCCCGGGCCCGGCTGGCCAGGACGGCCGTGGCGTTGGGGGTGAGGCCGAACAGCGGGGCGATCGCGCTCGGCGAGGCCTCCTCCACGGTCGTGTGCCACAACACCGCCTGCCACCGCTCGGGCAGGCTCCGGAACGCCCGCATGGCGAGCGTCTGCTCGGCCTCGTGCATGGCCCGTGCGTCCGCACCGAGCCCGAGCGCGTCGGCGGAGGCCGCCCCGCCGACCGGAGCGGCCGGACCGCGGGCCGCGGCGGCCTGCTCCGCGAAGAGCGCGAAGTCCTCGACGAGCTGCTCGCGCCGGGCGGTCCTGGTCCACGCCGCCGCCACCCGCCGCACGGTGGTGAGCAGGTACGCGCGGACCGCCTGGTCCGGACCGGCCCCGCCGCGCACCGCCTGGAGGGTACGGGCGAACACCTCGGCCGTGAGGTCGTCGGCGGTGTCGGCGTCCCGGCAGCAGGTACGCGCGTACCGGCGCACCGCGGCGGCGTGCCGGCGGTACAGGTCCTCGTACGCGCCGTCGTCGCCGGCCCGCACACGGGCGATCAGGTCACCGTCGGAAGGCGGGAGTTCCGCGGCGCCCGCGCCGCTGCCGCCGCCGCGCTGGGCCGGTACCTGACGGGCGGGGAGCCCCCCGGGCACCGCGTCGTCGACGGGGGCCGCGACGGCGTCCGGGGCTCCGGCACCGCCGAACGACTCTGCCCGCCCGCCGTCACCACTCATCGCGGAAGCCCCCGAACGACACATTCCGACCCATGTACGCGGCCAGCGTGGCACACGGGCGCGGGAGTCGTGGCCCCGACGGCCGGTATCCACTCGTCCGGGCACACTTCGGCCAACGGCCGTACAGACCCTCACCCGTTCGAGTGCGCGCACGTTCGACGCCCCGGCCCCACCCCCGGAGGGGCGGGACCGGGGCGTCATGACGGAAACCCTCCGGCCGGAACCGCGCTGCGCGCGGCCCCCGGATCAGACCGCGCTGCGCGAGCGCAGGCCCTCCAGCAGGATGTCGAGCAGCCGCGCGGAGGCGGCGGCCTGCTGCGCCGGGTCCGGCAGCGCCGGCGCCGCGGTGGCGATGACCAGCAGCACGTCGGCCACCGTCACGTCGGTCCGCAGCTCACCCGCGGCCCGGGCCCGGTCCACCAGCCGGCCCACGACCTCGAGCAGCGCACCCGCGCCCGCGTCCTCGGAGACCTCGCCGACGCCGCGCGGAGCGACCACGCCCGTCTCGGAGGCGCCCCGCTGCTGCGGTACCCGCGCGTCGTCGAGCAGGCCGTCGGCCGCCGCTCCGGTGTCCGCAGCCTCGTCCTCGACCCGCACCCGCAGCACCTGCGGCGGGAGCAGCCGGCCGGCGCCCGAGGCGACGGAGGTCCGCAGGAAGCGCGACAGCGCCTGCCACGGCTCGTCCTCCTGGCCGAGCGCGGTCCGCGCCTGCTCGGTCAGCCGCGCGGTCTCCTCCTCGGCTATCCGCCGGACCAGGACGTCCTTGCTCGGGAACCGCCGGTACACGGTGCCCACGCCGACGCGCGCGCGGCGCGCGACGTCCTCCATGGGAGCGCCGTAGCCGAGCTCGCCGAACACCTCGCGGGCGGCGCGCAGGACGTGTTCCAGGTTGCGCTGTGCGTCCACGCGCAGCGGCGTCGAGCGGCCGATCGTCGTACCGGCCGTCCCCGTCCCGTGCGCGAGCGTGCGGCCGTGCCCCTCGGTGGTCAGGGCGGTCGCAGAGCCATGGAAATCGGAAATGTTCATATGTTTCCCCCGGTAATCATTCGTCTCCCCCCGGAGACTCCCCGCCTTCGTGCCAGGAGGGCCACGGTCACTGAGCGCCCCGGCCGACACCCGGCGAGTAACGAACATAGTTGAGCCAGAGTCAATTCAGAAGAGGGGACTCCGGACCGGGCGCCGCCCGATCGGAGCATTCTCCCCCACTTTTCCGATTCCGCCCCTCTGATTCAGTCCCTCCCCCCGCTCTGACCTGCGGAACTCCCCCCTCTCGAGCCCCAGCGCGCGGGCCGCCACAAGGACGACCTTCGGTCACACAATCTGCCGGGCCTGTGGACAAACTCCCAGCCACGTTGCGTCATGGGATGGTGAAGGCTGCATACACCCGGGGATCCGGCCCCGGCACCGCGTCCGGCCCGCGCATCCTCGTCGTGGGCGGCGGCTATGTCGGCATGTACACGGCGCTGCGTCTCCAGCAGAAACTCAGAGACGGCGAAGCCGAGATCACGGTCGTCACCCCAGAGCCCTACATGACGTATCAGCCCTTCCTGCCCGAAGCGGCCGCGGGCTCCATCTCCCCCAGGCACGTCGTGGTGCCGCTGCGGCGCGTCCTCGACAAGTGCCGGATCGTCATCGGCGAGGCCCGGCGCATCGACCACGCCAAGCGCACCGCCACGGTCACCACCCTCGCCACCGAGGAGGAGGCCGCGGGCCCCGTCGAAATCGAGTACGACGAGCTCGTCCTCGCCCCCGGCTCGATCTCGCGCACCCTCCCGGTCCCGGGCCTGGCCGACTACGCCATCGGCTTCAAGACCGTGGAGGAGGCCATCGGCCTGCGCAACCACGTCATCGAGCAGATGGACATCGCCTCCTCCACCCGCGACCCCGAGGTCCGCGCCGCAGCCCTCACCTTCGTCTTCGTCGGCGGCGGCTACGCGGGCGTCGAGGCGCTCGCCGAGCTGGAGGACATGGCCCGGTACGCCGCGCGCTACTACCACAACATCGCGCCCGAGGACATGCGTTGGATCCTGGTCGAGGCCAGCGACCGGATCCTCCCCGAAGTCGGCCCCGAGATGGGCACGTACACCGTCCGCGAGCTCCGCCGCCGCAACATCGACGTACGGCTGGAGACCCGCCTGGACTCCTGCGCCGACCGGGTCGCCGTCCTCAGCGACGGCGCGCGCTTCCCCACCCGTACGGTCGTCTGGACCGCCGGCGTCAAGCCGCACCCCCTCCTCGCCGCCACCGACCTGCCGCTCAACGAACGCGGGCGCCTCAAGTGCACCCCGCACCTGACCGTCGACGGCGCCGAGCACGCCTGGGCGGCCGGCGACGCGGCGGCCGTCCCGGACGTCACCGCCGACGACGGACGCGAATGCGCCCCCAACGCCCAGCACGCCGTCCGCCAGGCCAAGGTCCTCGCCGAGAACGTCCTCGCCTCGCTGCGCGGCCAGCCGCTGACCGAGTACTCCCACAAGTACGCGGGCTCGGTCGCCTCGCTCGGCCTCCACAAGGGCGTCGCCCACGTCTACGGCCGCAAACTCAAGGGCTACCCCGCCTGGTTCATGCACCGCGTCTACCACCTCAGCCGGGTGCCGACCTTCAACCGCAAGATGCGCGTGCTCGCCGAATGGACCCTCGCCGGCCTCTTCACCCGTGAGATCGTCTCGCTGGGCTCGCTGGAACACCCGCGCGCCGAGTTCGAGCTGGCCGCCGGCGGCGCCCCCCGCCCCGACCCCGCGGACCTCTCGGCCGACTCGGCGCCGCCCCCGCCGGCACCCGGCACCGCACCGGGTTCCGGAACGGGTAGCCCGCCGGGGCCGTCGTCGGGCACGCTCGGTGCGGACCGTCGGCCCGACCCGGAGGCGGACGCCTCCGGGGGCGGGGCCGACTGACCCGTCGGTCCGGTCGGCCACGCCGGACGTGTGACCATGGGTGTGCCCGCACCTGCACAGAGTGATCACCGACCGGCGAGGCCGACCCCGGCTCAGCGAGACAGCGACCCACGAGCGACACCACGAGGCTTGAACGCAGTGAACTTCACGCGCTGGAGCGCCCGCTTCCCCGGCACGCAGCGCCGCGCCGCGGCACGGTCCGAAGCGGCGGCCGCCCGTGCCAAGCGCGGCGAGGGCTCCGTCCCCGCGGCCCGCGGCCGCAGCCAGGACCAGCCCGCGCCCGACCGCACGGCGCAGGACCGGACCGGTACCGACACCCGGGACCCCCGGGACGTACGCGACCCCGGGGACGTACGCGACCCCGGGGACGTACGCGACCCCCGGGACGTACGCGACCCACAGGACCCGGCCGCCCCGGCCGACCCCACCGTCGCGGGAACCGGCACCGGCACCGGCAGCGGCACCGGCACCGGAACGCGCACCGGGGGATCCGGCGCCGCCGTACCCCCCGCCGCCGGCGTCGCGGAGGACCCGGGCACGTGCCCGGGCGCGGACACCGCCACCACAACCGCCACCGCGCTCCTCACCGTCCCCTCCCTCGACGACCTGTCCGCCAGCCAGGTCATCGGCAGCCTCCCGTCGCTCGTCGCCCTCGTGTACGGCCCCGAGCACCGGGTCGCGTACGTCAACGACGCCTACACCGCCGGCTTCGGCCCCCGCCCGGCCGGCACCCCCGCCCGCGACACCCTCCCCGAGTTCGCCGACCTCGGCCTGCTCCCCCTCCTCGACCAGGTCCTGCGCAGCGGAAAGCCCCGTACGGTCAAGAACCGCAAGGCCCCCGGCGGCAGTTCGTACACCGTCACCTGCACCCCGGTCACCGGCCTGGGCCACGGCACTCCGGCCGCGGACCCCGACCCCGACGCGACCGGCCCCGCCTGCGGCGTCCTCGTCCACCTCGCCGACGTCACCGACCACGCCGAGGCCGTCGAGCGGCTGCGCGCCAGCGAGCGCCGCCAGCGCGAGGCGGCCGTCACCCTCCAGCGCTCCCTGCTCCCGCAGGAGCTGGAGCAGCCCGACGACCTGCGCATCGCCGCGACCTACCAGCCCGGCGGCACCGAGGCAGCGGTCGGCGGCGACTGGTACGACGTCATCACGCTCGGCGCCGGCCGCACCGCCCTCGTCATCGGCGACGTCATGGGCCGCGGGGTCCGCGCCGCCGCGGTCATGGGCCAGCTGCGCACCGCCGTGCGCGCGTACGCCCGCCTCGACCTGCCCCCGCACGAGGTGCTCCAGCTCCTCGACGGCCTCGCAGCCGAGATCGACGCCAGCCAGATCGCCACCTGCGTCTACGCCGTCCACGACCCCAACGAGGGCCGGCTCGTCTACGCCTCCGCCGGCCACCTCCCCGTCCTGGTGCGCGACGCCGACGGGACCGTGCACCGGGCCGAGGACCACACCGGCCCCCCGCTCGGCACCGGCGGCTGGCTGCACACCTCCGGCACGATCCCGCTCGGCCCCGGCGCCACCGCCGTCCTCTACACCGACGGCCTGGTCGAGCGGCGCGGCGAGGACATCGACGAGGGCGTGGCCGCCCTGGAGCGTGCCCTGTCCGGCGCCCAGGGCACCCCGCAGGTGATCTGCGACCGGCTCATGCGGGCCCTCGGCGTCGGCGCCGACCACGACGACGACGTCGCGGTCCTGGTCCTGCAGCACCCCACCCGCACCGGGTCCGACGCCGAGCTGTTCCACAACGCCGCCCTCGACCTGCTCGGCGGCATCGAGGCGGCCCCCCGTGCCCGCGCGTTCGCCCAGGGGGTGCTCACCTCCTGGCGGTTCCCGGTCGAGCTGTGCGACCTGGGCGTGCTGGCCGCCAGCGAGCTGGTCGCCAACTCCCTCCAGCACGGCACGCCCCCGATGCGGCTGCGGCTGCGCCGGACCGACCGCCGCCTGATCATCGAGGTGACGGACGGGGACGACCACCTGCCGCGGCGCCGCCGTGCGGAGCCGGCGGACGAGGCCGGCCGGGGCATCTCGATCGTCGCCACCATCGCCTCGTCGTGGGGTTCCCGGCGCACGCCGGGCGGGGGCAAGGCGGTGTGGTGCGAGTTCGCCCTCCCGCAGGCGTAGCCGGCATACGTATATACGCGTGCTCGAGCATCGGGCGACTGCCGTAGGCGCCTGCGCATGGAGAAGGCCCCCTGCCCGGGCGGGCGAGGGGGCCTTTCCTACGTCGCGCCGGGCCGCCGAGGGGGCCGCGGCATCGGCGCACGGGGTCCGTGAGCGGCGGGGGGTCCGCTCACATGCCCCGCGCGGCTCCGGCGGCGACGGGCTCGGCACCGGCCGGTGCGACGGACTCCCCGGCGGCGGACTCGCCCGCGGTGGACCCGTTCTCGGTGGCCGGGCTGTGCTGGGCCACGATGCGGCTCGGCCGCAGGACCGGGAACGGGCGGTCCTGGGCGGCCGTGAGCTGCCGGCCCAGTCGGAGCGCGAGCCAGGAGAAGCCGAGGCAGAAGACCACGAAGGCGGCGACGTACGGCGCCGGCAGCACGGCCCCGAGCGGCACGCCGACCAGCGGGCCGACCACGAGGGCGATCTGCTTGACCATGGCGAAGGCGGAGTTGTAGAGCCCGACCTTGCCGTCCGGCGCCAGGTCGGCGACCAGCGGGGCGACGGTCGGCGACAGCATCGCCTCGCCGAGGCCGAAGAGGGCGTACGTCGACACGAACGCGGTGGCCGCCAGGGCCGGCCCGCTGCCGGTCAGCCCGGCGAAGCCGGCGATGATCCAGGCGGCGGTCCAGATCAGGCCGACGATCGCGATGACCTTGGTACGGCTGGCCCGCTCGACGAACCGCAGCACGGCGAACTGGGCGACGACGATCACACCGGTGTTGGCCGCCAGCGCGAAGCCGAGGGTGCGGGGGGCGATGCCCGCCTCGGTGCCGTAGGCGGTGAGGCCGGACTCGAACTGGCCGTAGCAGGCGAAGTACATGACGAAGCCGAGCAGGCACAGGTAGACCATCGGCTTGTGCCGGAGCAGGGCGCCGAGGCCGCCGCCCGCCGGTGCGGGGTCCTTGGGCGCGGACTCCTTGAGCGTCGACTCCTGCGGCAGCCGCACGGTGGTGATGATCGCCGCCAGGGCCAGGAACATCGCGGTCTCGATGGAGAACAGCAGAAGGAAGCTGCCGGGCCGCGAGACGTCCACGATCAGTCCGCCGAGCAGGCCGCCGATGCCGAGGCCGAGGTTCTGCATGAAGAACTGCAGGGCGAAGGCGCGGGTGCGGGTCTGCGGGGTGGAGACGTTCACGATCATCGTCGCGAGCGCGGGCTGCATGACCGCCTGGCCGGCGCCCAGCACGACGGAGAACAGCAGGACCGTGGCGACGCCGGAGGACAGGCCCAGGGCGAGGGCGCCCGCGGCGGCCGTGAAGGCGGCCGCGATGAGCACCGGGATCGGCCCGCGGCGGTCGATGGCACGCCCCGCGAAGGGCAGCGTGAGCACCGCGCCGACCGCCAGCGCGATGAACGACGCCATGGCCCAGAAGGCGCCCAGATGGCGCACCTCCGCCACGTACACGTAGAGGAACGGCACCGTGAAGCCGATGCCGAACGCGCTGATCGCGTTGCCCGCCTGGATCCGGCCCATCGCCGTGCCCATCACCCTGGTCACCTTTCACCACCCTAGATCTGGAGTTCCGGTCCGAAGACTTCAACTCTAAAGTTCGATGCTTAAGAGTACACATCGAAGGAGTTAGACGCCAACGCGCGGCGTGCGATACTTCGCGGCATGGGTGACACCCCCGACCAGATCGGCACGAACGGCCTCGCAGAGCCGTCCCTCGACGAGCAGATCGCGGTCTACCAGCGCGAATTCCAGGACCTCGACCCGCAGGTGGAGAAGGTCGTCTCGGCCCTCCAGCGCGTGAACCGGCGGATGAACGTCGCGTACGGGCGCCAGACCTCGGCCCTCGGCATCAGCAACGCGGAGTGGGAGGTCCTCAAGGCCCTCGTCCTCTCCGGGGCGCCGTACCGCATGGGCCCGAGCGAACTCGCCAAGCAGCTCGGCCTGACGCCGGCCGCCATGACGCACCGGATCGACCGCATGACCGCCGAGGGCCTGGTCACGCGCGAGCGGGACGAGTCGAACCGGGTGCGCGTCATCGTCGAGCTCACGGACGAGGGCCGCAGCAAGTGGCTGGACGCGATGCGCATGGCCACGGTCTTCGAGGAGGAGCTCCTCCAGGACCTCTCTTCGGAGGAGCGGGGGGTGCTGGGCGACATGCTGACCCGGCTGCTCGCCCGAGTGGAGGAGACCCAGGCGAGGGGTTAGATCCCCGTCGAGGTGGGTAGGGAGGCCGGGTTGACAGGGGCCTCCCGAGTCCGTAAGGTTCTTCGAGTTGTCACGGAGCCGGAACGGTTCTGCGACAGCACATCCCGCCGCCTCGTTGCGGCACCCCAACTCAGCACGATCTCCCAGCGGGAGTGAATTCGGCATGTCCGAATTCATTTTCGAGGCCCGATTAGGGGCCGCCCGGGAAATCCGCTAGAGTTCGGGGGTCCCGAGGGCCCAACAGCCCGACAGGACAAACCCGCTGACTGGGAGTCAGGCCCGAAAGGATCTGATAGAGTCGGAAACGCCGGAAGGGAAAAGCCCCCCGAGAGGGAAACGGGCCGGAACCGGAAAGCACCGAGGAAATCGGATCGAGAAAAGATCTGATAGAGTCGGAAACGAAGGAAGCGCCCGGAGGGCCCGAAAACGGGAACAAAGGAAGCGTCCGCACCTTGAGAACTCAACAGCGTGCCAAAAGTCAACGCCAGATTGACAACCCCGGCCCACAGTCTTGTGGGTTGAG
>NZ_JOGB01000088.1 GCF_000719335.1 Streptomyces sp. NRRL S-87 | reverse complement strand
CCCGCACCCCCACCCCGACCCGCCCTCCCGCATGACGAAGGAGCCCACCCCCATGACCGCGTACGCGGAACTCCGCGCCCAGCTCGCCATGCTCACCACCGAGGCGTTCCGCCCCGAACTCGCCGAGATCGACCGGCAGTCCACCCTCGACATCGCCCGCACCATGAACGCCGAGGACGCCTCCGTCCCGGCCGCCGTCGCCGCCCGGCTCCCCGAGATCGCCGCCGCCGTCGACGCGATCGCCGCCCGCATGGCCCGCGGCGGCCGGCTCCTCTACGCGGGCGCGGGCACGGCGGGCCGGATGGGCGTACTGGACGCGAGCGAGTGCCCGCCGACCTTCAACACCGACCCCTCCCAGGTCGTGGGCCTGATCGCGGGTGGCCCGGGAGCCATGGTGGCGGCCGTCGAGGGCGCCGAGGACTCCCCCGAGCTGGCCGCTGCCGACCTCGCGGCCCTGGACCTCACCGACCGCGACACCGTCGTCGGCGTCTCCGCCTCGGGCCGCACCCCGTACGCCATCGGCGCGGTCACCTACGCGCGGGCGCGCGGGGCGCTCACGGTCGGGCTCTCCTGCAACGCGGGCAGCGCGCTCACGGCGGCCGCCGAGCACGGCATCGAGGTCGTGGTGGGCCCCGAACTGCTCGCCGGCTCGACCCGGTTGAAGGCGGGCACCGCCCAGAAGCTCGTGCTCAACATGCTCTCGACCATCACGATGATCCGGCTCGGCAAGACGTACGGGAACCTCATGGTCGACGTACGCGCCTCCAACGAGAAGCTGCGCGCCCGCTCGCGCCACATCGTCGCGCTCGCCACCGGCGCGCCGGACGAGGCGGTCGAGGCCGCCCTCGCCGCCACGGACGGGGAGGTCAAGCCGGCCATCCTGATGGTCCTGGCCGGGGTCGACGCCCCCACCGCGGCCGAGCTGCTCGACGCCGCGGACGGCCACCTGCGCGACGCCCTCGCCGCCGCGCCCCCGACCGCCGGCGGCTGATGCCCCAGCCGAAGGAGCCGTCCCCGGTCTGATCCCACGCACCAGAGGGGGAGCCCTCGGGAAGGCCGCCCCAATCCGGCGCGTCCCCTTCGAAGTTGGGATACGCCGGGCCCCGGGCAGTGCAACCTTTCGTTGCCACCGGCGGTCTCGACAGGCGCCATCCCCACTCTTCGAAGGATCCGCGCCATGCAGCGAAGGACCCGCACCACCCTGGCGATCGCGACCGCCGTCGCGCTGACCGCCCCACTGCTCGCCCTCGGCGGCCCGGCCACGGCCGCGCCGGCCCCCGCCCCGAAGCCCAAGGCCGACTTCAACGGCGACGGCTACGGCGACATCGCCGTCCCCGCCCCCTTCTCCGCGGTGGGCGCCGCCTCGGGCGCCGGCCGGGTGGTCGTCCTCTACGGCTCCGCCACCGGCGTCTCCCCTGCCCACCGCCAGGTGCTCACCCAGGGCACGGCGGGCATACCCGGCACCCCCGAACAGGGCGCCGGCTTCGGCCGCTCCAGCGCGGTCGGCGACTTCAACGCCGACGGCTTCACCGACCTGGCCGTGGCCGCGCCGTACGCCGGCGGGCTCACCGGCTCCCTCTCCGTCGTCTTCGGCTCCCCCGACGGCCTCTCCGGCGCCGTCACCCTCGACGACCCGGAACCGGTCCCGGGCCCCGCGTCTCCCAACTCCCGCAAGTGGGGCGCCAAACTCACCGCGGGCGACTTCGACGGGGACGGCAGGGACGAGCTGATCGCGGGCGCCCTCCCCACCAGGTCCCCCGGCACCACCCTGCACGCCTTCAAGGGCATCGACCGCACGGCCCCCGCCCCGACCGCCGCCCGGATCACGGTCCCGTTCACCCTCTCCCGTCTGGTCAACAGCCTGACCGCCGGGGACGTGACCGGCGACGGCCGCGACGACCTCCTCGTCGAGTCCCTGACCTCCGCGAACGTGCCCTCCGCGCACGTCGTCCCCGGCTCCCCGACGGGTCTGGCGGTCGCGGCCGCCACGCCCGTACCGGCCGGCACGAAGGCCGTCGGCGACCTCAACGGCGACGGATACGCCGACATCGTGACGGGCCAGCCGTCGGACACCGCCGCCCAGACCGGCGGCCGGGTGCTCGTCTCGTACGGCTCGGCGACCGGACCGGCCCCGACTCCCGTCGTCCTCACGCAGGAGAGCACCGGCATCCCCGGCTCCTCCGAGAAGAACGACTACTTCGGCAACGAGCTCTCCTTCGGAGACGTCAACGGCGACGGCTACCAGGACCTGGCCGTCGGCTCGCTCGGCCAGACGGTGGCCGGCGCCGCCTTCGCCGGCCGGGTGGTCGTGGTGTACGGCTCCGCCCAGGGCCCGGCCACCACCGGCACCCAGAGCTTCAGCCGCGCCACCAAGAACATCCCGGGCGACCCACGCCTGCAGGAACAATTCGGCGCCGGCGTCGAGTTGGCCGACACCGACGGCGACGGCAAGGCCGACCTGTTCGCGGGCGCCGCGTCCTGGCCGTACCCGCGGGGCTCGTCGGTCACCGTCCTGCCGTCGACCGGCAAGCGGATCGGCACCGCCCGCGCTCGGTCGATCAACCCGCAGGACGTCGGGCTCCCCGCCGACGACACCTCCTTCGGCGACACCTTCGCCCGCTGAGCCCTCCCGCCACGCGGCCGGGCGGTCCTCCGGCCGCCCGCGTGGCGGCACACCGGCCGACCGCACCGCCACTCCCCCGGCTACGATCACCCAGGAAACCGGGGGGAGTTCAGCCATGTCGACGAGCACGCGGAGCACCGAGAACAACGCGCCGGGCGCCGCTGGAGCGGGCGCCGGCACCCCGCTCGCACCCGAGGACCCGCAGCGGATCGGCCCGTACTGGCTGGCCTCGCGACTCGGGGCGGGCGGCCAGGGCGTGGTCTACGAGGCGTACGACGCGGACGGGGCCCGGGTGGCGCTCAAGGCGCTGCACCGCGACGCGGACCCGTTCGTGCGCGACCGGTTCGGCAAGGAGGCCGAGGCGGCCCGGCGGGTGGCGGCGTTCTGCACCGCCCGCGTGCTCGACGCGGCGGTCGACGGGGACACCCCGTACCTGGTCAGCGAGTACGTGCCCGGGCCCACCCTGGCCGCCGAGGTACGGGCGAACGGCCCGCTCACCGAGGACGCCACCCTGCGCCTGGCCACCGGCGCCGCCACCGCGCTCGCCGCGATCCACGCGGCCGGGGTCGTCCACCGCGACCTCAAGCCCGGCAACGTCCTGCTCGGCCCGGACGGCCCGCGCATCATCGACTTCGGCATCGCCCGCGCCCCCGACATGTCGCTGACCGCCACCGGCGCCATCATGGGCACGCTCGGCTACATGGCCCCCGAGGCCCTGGCCGGGCAGCGCGCGTCCACCGCGTCCGACGTCTTCGCCTGGGGCGCGGTCGTGCTGTACGCGGCCACCGGCACCGAGCCCTTCCGCGGCGAGAACATCGCCGAGGTCGCCCACCGCACCGCCTCCGTCACCCCCGACCTCTCCGGCCTCCCGCCCCGGCTGCGCCCCCTGATAGCGGCCGCCCTCAGCAAGGACCCCGCGGGCCGCCCCACCGCGCAGGCGCTGCTGACCGGCCTGATCTCCGCCACCGCACCGTACGACGACCCGGCCGGCGCCACCGCCCCCGACACCCGTACCTCCCGCGACAGCCGCCCCACGGGCACCAGCCCCCAGGGCGCCCACCTCGCCGACGCCCCCACCCAGGGCACCCACCCGGCCGGCGACGCCCACCCCGCCACCACCGTCGACCCCCACCCGGCCACCACCCGCGACGCCGGCCCGGCCGGCCCGATCGACCCCCGGGTCCCGGCCCCAACGCCCACTCCCACTCCCGCAGCCGCGGCCGGGGCCGCGGCCGCGGCCGCGGCCCGCAGCGGCACCACCCCCAAGGAGGGCCTGGACCTCCTCAGGGCCGGCGCCGAGCAGGCCGGCGGCACCCCCTACCCCGCCACCCAGGCCGTCCCACCCCTCGGCGACCGTGCCGAAGCCGCCTACGCCGCCCTCGGCCCCGACGCCCAGCTCGCCGCCCAGGACCTTCTGCTGCGCCTCACCCTCCCCGGCGGCGCGCCCGACGGCTCCCAGGACACCGTCCGCACCGCCACCCCCGCCGAACTCTTCGCCGGCCGCACCGAGTCCGAACAGCGCGCCACCGCCCGCGCCGCCGAAGCCCTCACCGCCGCCGGCGCCCTGGTCACCGAGGCCGACGGCGCGGTACGCCCGGTCAGCACCGCCCTCCTGCCCGCCTGGCGCCGGCTGCGCGCCTGGGCCGACGCCGACCGCGCCGGCATCGCGTACCGCCAGCGCGTCACCCACGGCACCCACCGCTGGACCGCCCACGGCCAGCGCACCGACGACCTCCTGACCGGCTCCGACCTGCGCGCCGTCCTGGACTGGCTGCCCACCGCACCCCCGTACCTGCGCCCCAACCCCGCCGAGCAGGACTTCCTCACCGCCTCCCGCACCGAGGCCGCCCGCACCGTACGCCGCCGCCGCCAGCTCCTCGCCGGCCTGGCCGGCGCCACCGTCGTCGCCCTCCTCGCGGGCGGCGTCGCCTACCTCCAGAACCGCGAGGCCCAGCTCCGCCAGGACCAGGCCACCGCCCGCGCCGTCGCCCAGGCCGCCGACAGCCTGCGCGGCACGCAGCCCGACACCGCGATGCTCCTCGGCGTCGCCGCCTACCGCATCGCCCACGTCCCCGAGGCCCGCGCGGCCCTCAACGCCTCGGCTGCGCAGCGGGAGATCGGCTCACTGCCACTGCCGGCGGTCAGCAAGGGCGTGGGCGACGACTCCGGCCGCGTGTACAGCCCGGACGGGCGACTGGTGCTCGCGTTCGGCCCCTCCGGTGCTCGGCTCTACGACCTCGGCAGCAGCCGTTCGGAACTGGGGCGGCCCCTGGCGTCCATCCCCGCCGCCCAGTACGTCATCGAGAAGGCGTCCCTCGTCAGCCCCGATGCCGCGCACGCGCTCGCGCGCGCCAAGGACGGCACGTACCACCTCCTGTCCGTCCGGGACGGCAAGCCGGTGGGCGGACCGTTCGCCGTTCCCGAGGGCTACGAGCCCTACCGCCTCACCACCTCCGGCCGCGTCGTCCTGATGAACAAGCACAATGCCGAGGAGCAGCTGACCGACGCCACCGGGCGCTTCCTGAGCGCCGTGCCACCCGGCATCATCGCCTCCCCGGACGGCCGGTACCTGGGCTCCTGCCCCGACGGGGGGAGCTTGAGCGTCGACGCGGTCGGCCCGTCCGGCCCGAGCCGCGTACTCTCCGGCCAGGACGGCGACTGCGAGGACATCGCGTTCAGCCCGGACGGCCGCTACCTGGTCGAGGACACCTCGGGCAGCCGGACCCGCGTCTGGGACCTGAACACCGGCCGGACCACCGCCACCCTCAGCACCACCGGGTCGGACCTCCAGTTCAGCTCCGGGGGCAACTACCTCGTCGGCCCCGGCTCGGAGAGCCGCGGCAACAGCGGCGCCCTCGAGATCTGGAACGCCCGCGCCGACGCCGCCCAGCCGCTCGTGCGCATCCCCGTCGAGGCCCGCCACAACGTCCTCCACGGACGCGACGTCTTCGAGGTGCGGCTGGACGAAGGCGCCAAGCTCCTGCGGTACGAGGCCACGGGGTCGAACGAACTCAAGGTCACGGACGTCGCCCCGGTCCTCGACGCGGGCACCGACGCCGCCGGCACGCAGGGCGCCGCGCTCTCGCCGGACGGCGGCACCGCCGTCGTCCGCACGGGCGGAAGGGTCGATCCCACCCTCCGGCTCCTCGACGTGCGGACCGGCAAGGCCATCGGCACCACCGTCCGTCAGCGTTTCCCGGCCGACATCGACGCACGTCCGATGGCCGCCGTCAGCGACGGCGGCCGGGTCGTCGCCCACAACGACCTGGTCCGCGGAGGCTTTTGGGGCGTCATCGTCCGGGACGCGCGAACGGGTGCCGTTCTGTCCAAGCTGCCCTGGCAGGCCGGGGGTCCGATGCTGCACCTCGGCCTGTCCTCGGACGGTGCGTACGCCACCACGACGTACACGGACGGCACCTCCCCTTCGGCGGACGGCACCGTGACCCAGGTGTGGGACACCCGCACCGGCAAGAAGGTCCACGAGTTCAAGGCGACCGCCGGGCACGGCGTGTTCAGTCCCGACGGCCGGCGCTTCCTGACCACCGCGGGCGACGAGTTCGACCTCGCCACCCGCACCGCCCGCACCGTCCCGCTCGGCACCAGCCGCAACGCCGAGATCAGCTTCTCCCACGACGGCCGGTGGGCGGCCGTCCTGCGCGACTCCGGCTGGGTGGAGGTCTGGGACGGTGCCCTGCGCAAGCGCAAGGCGCTCCTGCCCAGCTCGCTCGTACGCGGCGGCGACCGCTACGGCGACTCCACCGCCTCGCTGACCTTCTCCGCCGACGGCAGCCAGCTCGCGCTCGTCGTCAACGGCGACTCCGTCCAGCTCTGGGACGTCGACGCCCGCCTCGCGCTCGGCAAGCCCCTCAGCATCACCGGCCGCCAGATCGACGCCATGGCCTTCGACGGCGACACCCTGCGCGCGCTCAGCGGCAGCCACGTCAGTCCCTTCGACCTCGACCCCGACCGGCTCGTGACGCAGGTCTGCGAGCGGGTCGGGCGCCAGCTGTCGAAGGAGGAGTGGGAGACCTACATCCCGGACGCGGACTACCGGAAGGTCTGCTGAGAGGTCCGGTTCAACTCGCGCACCCGCCCGCGCAGCCGGTCGCCCCTCAGGGCTGCGGCCAGCTCGCGGGCGGTGGCGGGGTTGCAGCGTCCCAGGTCGATGAGGGGGCGCGGGTAGTTGCCCGCACTCGACACGGGATCGAGCCGCAGCGAGGGCAGCGTGATACCGGCGGCCTCCAGTCCCTCCTTGAGCTCGGCGAGGGCCTCCTCGGCCACCTGTACGAGGTCCATGTCCATGCGCTGTTCCCTCCACGCTCCGTACCTGCTTCGCCTACACAGCGTGGCGGCGCGCGGCTAGCCTGGGTAGAGCGGCGCGTCCAACAAACCCTTCTGTTGGACCGAGCGTTGGGAGGCCGTCCGCCATGCCTGGACCCCACGACCTCGATCCCGCCTCGTCACCGAGGGCGATGCTGGGCGCGGAGCTGCGGTTCCGCCGGAAGCAGGCTGACAAGACCCAGGACGAACTGGGCGCCCCGCTGTTCGTGAGCGGCTCCTTCATCGGCCAGTTGGAGGCCGGTACCCGTCGCATGCAGCCGGAACAGGCCCGCGAGATCGACCGGGTCCTGGGCACGGATGGCTACTTCGAGCGCAACTGCCGTGCGGGAACGGAGACGGGCTACCCGGACCACTTCATCGCGGCAGCCGAAGCGGAAGCGACGGCGACGCAGATCAGGCAGTACGCGCCCCTGCTCATCCCGGGCCTTCTCCAAACGGAGCGCTACGCCCGAGCGGTATCGCGCGGTTTCCTCCCGACAGCCACAGCGGAGGACATCGAAGCACTGGTCGCACCTCGATTGGAGCGCGCCCGGCTCCTGACCAATCCAACAAAGCCGTTGTTGTGGACCGTCCTCGACGAATCGGTCCTGAGGCGCCGGATCGGGGGTCCTGCGATCATGGCTGAGGCCCTCGGCCACATCGCAGGCCTCGCTCGCCGACATCGCATCGTCGTGCAGGTTCTGCCGCACGCCGCAGGAGCCCATCCGGCGTCCAACGGCGCGCTGAAGCTGATGTCCTTCGAGGACGCTCCGCCTCTTGCCTACCTCGAAGGACTCGGCACGGGGCAACTCGTCGACGATCCCGGCACGGTCGCCAACTACCAACTGACGTATGACTTCGTCGTGGCCACCGCCCTCCCCCCGGAGTCGTCCCTGGCGTTGATCGAGTCGACGGCGGAGGATTACGGCCATGACGATCAGTAAGTACGACCTGAACACGCCCGAGTGGTTCAAGTCGAGCTACAGCGGCGGCGGCGGAGACGACTGCGTCGAAGTCGGCCGCGGCCTCCCCACCCACGTCCCCGTCCGGGACTCCAAGGACCCCCGCGGCCCGAAGCTCGTGTTCCCGGGGACGGCGTGGGCGGCCTTCGTGGACGGCGTCCGGGACGGGGCGCTGCAGCCCACCCGCTGAGCAGCCGCGCCCGAAGCTCAAGCGGCCGCGTCCGAGCGACTTCTTGAAGGAATGGGAGGTGGGTACAACCCACCCTCCCACCCTCCCCCGTACCCGCCCGCGCGCGCCAACGCACGCGCATACCAGGCGAGATGACTAATCGTGATCGGGTTGCGACGAACCGTAGGGAGGCTCTAGCTTTCCGCTGGACGGAAAAAATCGACCCCCGCCGGTGCGCCAACACCGAACGAGGGTCTAACCATTGAGATCGGACACAACGATCCCCATGTCTGACTTCGAGTTTAGTGCTGCCCCGCACCCCCTCGCCAAGCCCGGTTTCGGCAAAGTCACCGCGTCGGACGAAACCCCCGGCACCGGCCGCGACTTCGCCCACCTCCCGCTCCGCGAGGCCGCCATCGCCGCGTACCTCGACCGGCTGCCCGACGGGGCGGACATCAGCGTCAAGACGCTGGCGGCGGTGCTACCGCTGTGGGGCCAGTGCGCGGTCCGCACCGCCCTCGGCCGCCTCGAAACCGCAGGTCACCTGCACCGCGTCCGGGAACGCGCCGAAGGCGTCCGCTGGGTCACCCGCACCTACTTCTCGCGCACGGCCCGCGACGGCGCCTGGTGGGGCCGGTTCACCCGCAGGGACGTACCGGCGCCTATCGCCCCGCCGCCACCCTCCCAGCCGGAGCCACCGCCCGCACCTGACGGGAACACGGTTCCGAACGGTGCGGGCACGGCCTACGGCGTCCTCGCCGACCTCGGCCGGCGCGCACCCGCCCTCACGCTCTCCAAGGCCGACTGCACCGACCTCGCCCCGCTCGCGGACGCGTGGTTCCGCGTCGGAGCCTCGCCCGCCGAGATGGTCCGCGCCCTGACCGCCGGACTGCCGCCCGAGGGCGTGCACCACCCGGCCGCCTTCGTCCGCCGCCGCCTGGAAACCAAGATCCCACCGCAGCGGGACCCCGGACCGGACCCCGACCGCACCCCGCGCCCCGCATCGGCCCTGATGGAGTGCCGCACCTGCCGCACCCCCGGCAGACCCGCCGCCTTCACCGACGGACTCTGCGCCCCCTGCCGACACGAACCCCCGCCCCCGTCACGCGGACTCCTCACCCCCGACCAGGTCCGCGCCCACGCCTCCCACATCCGCGACTGGATGCGCGCATGACGGACGTCGACGCCGCAAAAATGCCCGTCGCGGACTTCGAAGAACTCGCGCACGCCGCCCCCGAGGCGGTCCGGATCGGGTTCATCAACGGGAAACTGGAGGAGCTACGCGGCGGCGGACAGGACTACAGCCGCTGAGCCCGCGCCGCGCGGATGAACGCAGTGATCAGCGCCGGGTCCTTGACCCCCCGCTCCCGCTCGACCCCGCTGGAGACGTCCACGCCCCACGCCCCGGTGGTCTCCACCGCCTCGCGGACGTTGCCCGGGTGCAGGCCGCCGGCCAGCAGCCAGCGGCCCTCGGGGGCGGTGAAGTCGGCCGCGCCCCAGTTCCACGGCTTGCCCGAGCCCGGGTCGGGGGCGTCGAGCAGCAGCAGGTCCTCGCCGTACTCGCCGCACCGCGCGACGTCCGTCCGCGAGGTGGCCCGCAGGAGGGTGCGGCCCTCGGCGCGCAGCGCCTCGAAGAACTCCGGGCCCTCCTCCCCGTGGAGCTGGACGGCCCGCAGGCCGCCCTCCTCGGTGTAGCGCCGCACCTCGTCCACGGACTGGCCTCGGAAGACGCCGACGGTCAGGACGTGCGGAGGCACCAGGGCGGCCAGCCGGCGGGCGGTGGCGGCCTCGACGGTGCGGGGGCTGGTGGCGCAGACGAAGCCCACCGCGTCGGCGCCGTCGCGGACGGCGGTCTCGACGTCCTGCTCGGTGCGCAGGCCACAGATCTTCACGAAGAGGTCGCTCATGATGCGTCCAGTGAACCAGAGCACGGGCGGCAGGGGGCAGGACGTCCGAGCAGCGAAAAGGTTGTGCCCCGTGCCTCTTACACCTCAAGATCCCCGCGGTTAGGGTGCGGTCGCCAGCCTTCCGTTTCCAGGGGAGTCAGTTGTCCAGTCCCACCCGCCGCGACCGGCAGCCGCGCCTGCGGCGCCTCGCGGCCTGCGCCGCCTTCGTCCTGTCCGCGAGCGGCCTCGCCACCGCCCTGCCCGCCGCCGTCCCCGCGGACGCCGGGGGCGCCGCCGCCCACGCGGCCACCGTCCTCAAGCCCCGCACCGACGTGGACGGGGACGGCCTCAACGACCTGCTGTTCCGGTACGCCACGGGCGCCGGGACGATCTGGTCCACGAAGGGCATCCAGGTCACCGACTACCGGTACTACGGCTACCCGGCGTCCCAGCCGAAGGACATCATCGGCCTGGGCAACGTCCGCGGCGACTCCCGGCCCGAGCTCCTCCAGCTGACCGCCGACGGCCGCCTCTCGCTGCACACGGCCACGGTCACCGGCACCCTCGCGCCCAGTTGGACCGGCACCGGCTGGCAGGCGTACGACCGCGTGATCGCGGCGGACGACCTGAACCGCGACGGCCGCCCCGACCTCATCGCCCGCACCCCCTCCGGCGACGTCTACCTGTACCGCAGCACCGGCAGCGCCACGGGCAACCCCTTCTCCGGCCGTGCGAAGATCGCCTCCGGGTGGTGGGGCTACGACCAGGTGCTCGGCGCCGGCGACCTGGACCGCGACGGGGTCGGCGACGTGCTGGCCCGGGACCGCTCCGGGTACCTCTGGTACTACAAGGGCACCGGCAGCGCGAGCGCCCCGTTCAAGGCCCGCGTCAAGGTCGGCAGCGGCTGGAACACGTACAGCAAGCTCATCGCCGAGGGCGACCAGGACCACGACGGCCGGGCCGACCTGATGGCCGTCAAGCCGAGCGGCGACGTCTACTACTACCTGTCCAAGGGCGGCGGCTCCTTCTGGCCCCGCAGCACCTGGGGCAACGGCTGGACGTGGATCGCCCGGGCCGCGAACGAGGGCGGCGCCCCCGTCTACGGCAAGAACGGAATCACGGGCGTCAACGCCGCCGGTGAGCTCCACTTCCACACGAACCGGTCCGACGGCCTGGACCCGTCGTACGACACCAGCGGCACCTTCCCGGCCGGCAGGAAGCTCGTCATGGCCACCGGCATCGACGGCAGCGGCCAGGCCGCCGTGCTCGCCTTCGGCGGCGGCCAGCTGCTGAACGTGAAGAAGAACGCTCCGGTCTCCGGCGACTTCACCACCACGAACCTGGTCTCCGGCCCCGGCGACCTGACCGGCGACGGCCGCGGCGACCTGCTCACCCGGGACACCTCCGGCACGCTGTGGCTGCGCGCCGGCCAGGGCAACGGCACCGGCTTCGCGGCCCCGGTCCGCGTCGGCACCGGCTGGGGCGCGTACAAGGCGCTGGTCGGCAGCGGCGACGTGAACGGCGACGGCCGGACGGACCTGCTCGCCCACGGCACCGACGGGAACCTGTACATCTTCCCGGGCAACGGCACCACCACCACGCCCTTCAAGGCGCGGCAGCTGATCGGCGGCGGCTGGAACACGTACAACGCCATCGCTGCCACGGGCGACCAGAACGGCGACGGCCGGGCGGACATCATCGGCCGCGACGGCGCCGGGCAGGTGTACGCCTACTACGCCACCGGCGGCTCCGGCACGGCGACGTTCGCGGCCCGCAAGGCCGTGAAGGGCGACGGCCCGGACGGTCAGGTCGGGGCCACCCACAACTGGAACGTCTACCCGCAGATCGGCTGAGGCCCCCGCGCGGGCGGGCCGCCGGCACCACGCACCACCGGGCGGCCCGCCCGACGCCCGACGGCCCGCCCGACGGCCCGCCACGCGCGGGCGTCCGCACGGAACGCCCGCACGAACGCCCGAGGGCGGCACCCCCGGTGGGGGTGCCGCCCTCGGCGTACAGCTCGGGATCTCCCGATCGGCCCTCAGGTCGATCAGAAGTCCATGTCACCGCCCGGCATGCCGCCCGGAGCGGCCGCGGCCTTCTCCGGCTTGTCGGCGATGACGGCCTCGGTGGTCAGGAACAGACCGGCGATGGAGGCGGCGTTCTGCAGCGCGGAACGGGTCACCTTGGCGGGGTCGATGATGCCCTCGGCGATCATGTCGACGTACTCGCCGGTGGCGGCGTTCAGACCGTGGCCCACGGTCAGGTTGCGCACCTTCTCCACCACGACGCCGCCCTCGAGGCCGGCGTTCACGGCGATCTGCTTCAGCGGGGCCTCGAGCGCCAGGCGGACGGCGGCGGCGCCGACGGCCTCGTCGCCCTCGAGCTCCAGCTTCTCGAAGACCTGGGAGGCCTGCAGCAGGGCCACGCCACCACCGGCGACGATGCCCTCCTCGACGGCGGCCTTCGCGTTGCGGACGGCGTCCTCGATGCGGTGCTTGCGCTCCTTGAGCTCGACCTCGGTCGCGGCACCGGCCTTGATGACCGCCACGCCGCCGGCGAGCTTCGCCAGGCGCTCCTGCAGCTTCTCGCGGTCGTAGTCCGAGTCGGAGTTCTCGATCTCGGCGCGGATCTGGTTGACGCGGCCCTGGACCTGGTCGCTGTCACCGGCACCGTCGACGATCGTGGTCTCGTCCTTGGTGATGACGACCTTGCGGGCGCGGCCGAGCAGGTCCAGGCCCGCGTTCTCGAGCTTGAGGCCGACCTCCTCGGAGATGACCGTGCCACCGGTGAGGATGGCGATGTCGCCCAGCATGGCCTTGCGGCGGTCGCCGAAGCCGGGGGCCTTGACCGCGACGGACCGGAAGGTGCCGCGGATCTTGTTGACGACCAGGGTCGACAGGGCCTCGCCCTCGACGTCCTCGGCGATGATCAGCAGCGGCTTGCCGGACTGCATGACCTTCTCCAGCAGCGGAAGGAGGTCCTTCACGTTGCTGACCTTGGAGTTGACGATCAGGATGTACGGGTCCTCGAGCGAGGCCTCCATACGCTCCATGTCGGTGGCGAAGTACGCCGAGATGTAGCCCTTGTCGAAGCGCATGCCCTCCGTGAGCTCGAGCTCCAGACCGAAGGTCTGCGACTCCTCGACGGTGATGACGCCTTCCTTGCCGACCTTGTCCATGGCCTCGGCGATGAGCTCGCCGATCTGGGTGTCGGCGGCGGAGATGGAGGCGGTGGAGGCGATCTGCTCCTTCGTCTCGACCTCCTTCGCCTGGTCGAGCAGGGCGCCGGAGACGGCCTCGACGGCCTTCTCGATACCGCGCTTCAGACCGATCGGGTTGGCACCGGCGGCCACGTTGCGCAGGCCCTCGCGGACGAGCGCCTGGGCGAGCACGGTGGCGGTGGTCGTACCGTCGCCGGCGACGTCGTCCGTCTTCTTGGCGACTTCCTTGACCAGCTCGGCGCCGATCTTCTCGTACGGGTCCTCGAGCTCGATCTCCTTGGCGATGGAGACACCATCGTTGGTGATCGTGGGCGCGCCCCACTTCTTCTCAAGGACGACGTTGCGACCCTTGGGGCCAAGGGTGACCTTGACGGCGTCGGCGAGCTGGTTCATGCCGCGCTCGAGACCGCGCCGGGCCTCCTCGTCGAACGCGATGATCTTGGCCATGTGAAGTGGTCCTCCCGGACTGGGGTGGATTGCTCCGGGACCGTGTCTGGCGCCCGCGACGGACGGCCTGCGTGCCTGGCAGTTCCTTCCCGCCAGGCCTGCGGGCCTCACCGACCCGATCCTCGTCTTTATCACTCTCACCCGGAGAGTGCTAACGCCCATGATTAGCACTCGGCACCCCCGAGTGCAAGCGGCTCTCGCGAAGCGGGCCGCCTCTGCCGCACCGTCGGCCGCCCGTCCGGCACCCCGCCGCCGCCCCGTCGGCCACCCCTCCCGCAGGTCGCCCGCGTGCGCCGCGGCGGCCCGGACACGCGCGAGGGGCCCGCCTCCCTCACGGGATGCGGGCCCCTCGGCCGTATGCGTCGTGCGGTCGCTCGCGCGCGGCTTAGGCCAGCTTGACCATGTCCGCCTGCGGACCCTTCTGGCCCTGCGAGATCTCGAACTCGACTCGCTGACCTTCTTCAAGGGTGCGGTACCCGTCCATCTGGATCGCGCTGTAGTGGACGAAGACGTCCGCACCACCGTCGACCGCGATGAAGCCGTAGCCCTTCTCCGCGTTGAACCACTTGACGGTGCCCTGAGCCATGCCTAACTCCCCTATTACTGGCCCTTGCGCGGATCCGCACTTCGCGGACCCGGGTCAGACCTTGCGCCGTAACGCGCCGACCGCGGCTGAATGTATCTGCATGGACGCTGTCTGCAACAGGTCATTCCGACGAGAATTCAGGACACCCTGATATCGGCAAATAGCCCCAGGAGTCACGTCATCGGGGGGCAATTCGGGCCGGATGAAACACGCCAACAGCCCATATCGCACACACATGTTGACCCGATGTCGACCATGGCGGCGCCCGCTCATATGCGTATGGCATGAACAGCTGGGGGGACTACCCCAACCCTACCGCGCGCAACCAACCAGAATCGCCCCCTCCGCTTTTTGCGGAGGGGGCGATTCTATGGACTACCCGTGCAGCATTCATCGACTGCCCGCGGACATTCGACGGACTTTCGATTAACAGGATGGGGTCGACTTCGGGGCTCTCAGCAGCCGCCGGCGACGGCGGGGATGATGGAGACGCCCGCGCCGTCCGGCGTCGGGGTCTGCAGACCGCCCTCGAAGCGCACGTCGTCGTCGTTCACGTACACGTTCACGAAGCGGCGCAGCTTGCCCTGGTCGTCCAGCACGCGGGCGGCGATGCCCGGGTGGGCCTTCTCCAGGGAGCCGATGACCTCGGCGAGGGTCGCGCCCTCGGCGGGCACCTCGGCCTGGCCGCCGGTGTAGGTGCGGAGGATGGTGGGGATGCGGACGTTGACGCTCATGCGCTTGTCGCCTTCCGGGAGGTACGGGGGTGCGGGGGTGGTCAGGAGGCCAGGCCGGCGGCGCGGAACGCGTCCAGGCTCGGGCGGATGGTCGCGGTCTGGCCGGTGCCGGAGACCGCTTCCAGGGTCTTGAGGCCGTCGCCGGTGTTGAGGACGACCGTGGTCAGGGTCGGGTCCAGTACACCGTTGTCGATCAGCTTCTTCGTGACACCGACGGTCACGCCGCCCGCCGTCTCGGCGAAGATGCCCTCCGTCCGGGCGAGCAGCCGGATGGCGTCCACGACCTGCTCGTCGTTCACGTCCTCCACGTAGCCGCCGGTGCGGCGGGCGATGTCGAGCACGTACGGGCCGTCGGCCGGGTTGCCGATCGCCAGGGACTTGGCGATGGTGTTCGGCTTCTGCGGGCGGACCACCTCGTGCCCGGCCTTGAAGGCGGTGGAGACCGGGGAGCAGCCCTCGGCCTGGGCACCGAAGATCTTGTACGGCCGGTCCTCGACCAGGCCGAGCCTGATGAGCTCCTGCAGCCCCTTGTCGATCTTGGTGAGCTGGGAGCCGGAGGCGATCGGGATGACGATCTGGTCGGGCAGCTGCCAGCCGAGCTGCTCGCAGATCTCGTACGCCAGCGTCTTCGAGCCCTCGCCGTAGTACGGGCGCAGGTTGACGTTCACGAAGCCCCAGCCCTCGCCCAGCGGGTCGCCGATGAGCTCGGAGCAGAAGCGGTTGACGTCGTCGTAGTTGCCCTCGATGCCGACCAGGTCGCCGCCGTAGACCGCGGCCATGACGACCTTGCCCTGCTCCAGGTCGTGCGGGATGAACACGCAGGAGCGGAAGCCGGCCCGGGCGGCCGCGGCGCCGACGGCGCCGGCCAGGTTGCCGGTGGAGGAGCAGGACAGGGTGGTGAAGCCGAAGGCGCGGGCGGCCTCGACGGCGATCGCGACGACGCGGTCCTTGAAGGAGTGCGTCGGGTTGCCGGAGTCGTCCTTGACGTACAGCTTGCCGGTGATGCCCAGCTCGGCGGCCAGGTTCCGCGCGTCGACCAGCTTGGTGAATCCGGGGTTCAGGCTCGGCTTGTCGGCCACGTCGGCGGGGACGGGCAGCAGCGGGGCGTAGCGCCAGATGTTGTCCGGGCCGGACTCGATGGCCTTGCGCAGGGTCTCCGGGTCGCCGACGGGCAGCTCGTAGGCCACTTCGAGAGGACCGAAACACTCGACACAGGCGAAGATGGGACCGAGGTCGAAGCGCGTCCCGCACTCGCGACAGGAGAGCGCGGCGGCGGGACCGAGGTCGACCTGGGTGGGGGTAGCAGACTGTGCAGCCATGATGGCGAGGCCCTTTCTCCTCATCTTCCCCATGGCGGACGTCGCCATGAGACGGAATTGGCACCTTCCCTAGCCGGGAGCCTCGCGGCGCGACGGTGCGCACGAGACCGGCTGGAGGGTTGCCGGGGCTTCAACGGGCCGTGTCCCTCTGCCCCTCTGGATGAGCGGTATTCGATTGTCAACGCGGCATTCGACCCCCGACATGCGATGGTCATCCGCGTTGTTCAAGACTGTAACCGAAGGGCCGGGAGGCGGAAGGTTCCGTCCGAACGGCGAGATGGTGATCCACCGGCCGGGGGATCGCCGAGGGCATCGACGAGCGAGGGGATCCGCGTGCTGGAAGAGGTGGAGCGCTGGCTGGCCGGTCGGTCCTGGTCGGCGGCCGACCGCACGCTCGACCAGCTGGTGGCGGCCAAACGGGCGACGGGCAGCACGGTCAGCGTGGTGCTGCCCGCCCTCGACGAGGAGGCCACGGTCGGGGACATCGTCGAGACGATCCGGCGCGAACTGGTCGAGGGAGTGCCCCTCGTGGACGAGCTGGTCGTCGTCGACTCGGGCTCGACCGACCGTACGGCGGAGGTGGCGGCCAAGGCGGGTGCGCGCGTGGTGCACCGGGACGCGATCCTGCCCCGGATACCCGCCCTGCCGGGCAAGGGCGAGGTGCTGTGGCGGTCGCTGCTGGTGACCTCCGGCGACATCGTGTGCTTCGTGGACGCGGACCTGCGCGACTTCTCGGCGGACTTCGTGTCCGGGATCGTCGGGCCGCTGCTGACCGAACCCGAGGTGCAGTTCGTCAAGGCGATGTACGACCGTCCGCTCGGCAGTGCCGATCTCGACTCGGTCGCCGCGGGCCGGACCGGTCAGGGCGGGCGGGTGACCGAGCTGGTGGCCCGGCCGCTGCTCAACCTGCACTGGCCGCAGCTGGCCGGCTTCGTGCAGCCGCTGGGCGGCGAGTACGCGGTGCGCCGCTCGCTGCTGGAGCGGCTGCCGTTCCCGGTGGGGTACGGGGTGGAGCTGGGGCTGCTGGTGGACGCGCTGCACACGGTGGGGCTGGACGCGCTGGCCCAGGTGGACGTCGGCGTACGGGTGCACCGGCACCAGGACGGGCAGGCGCTGGGGCGGATGGCGGCGGCGATCTACCGGACCGCGCAGCTGCGGCTCTCCCGCGGGCACCTCGTGCGGCCGGTGCTGACGCAGTTCGAGCGGGGCGAGTCCGGGTTCGAGCCGCGGACGTACTCCGTGGACACCGAGGAGCGGCCCCCGATGCTCGAGATCGAGGAGTACACACGTTTGAGCGGGCGCGAGGCGGGCTAGGTTCGCGGCATGGCTTCCGAGGCACCCAAGGACCATTCCGCACCCCCGCGCGTGCTCGTCGCGGCGAACCGCGGCCCCCTCTCGTACGCCCTCGCCGAGGACGGCACGCTCAGTGCCCGCCGCGGCGGGGGCGGCCTGGTCTCCGGCCTGTCGGCCGCGCTCGCCGAGCACCCCGGATCACTGTGGGTGTGCGCGGCGCTGGGACGGGGCGACCGGGAGGCGGTGCGGCGCGGGGTGTCCGAGCCCGGGGTCCGGATGCTGGAGATCGACCCGGACGTGTACGACGACGCGTACAACGGGATCGCGAACTCGGTCCTCTGGTTCACCCACCACGGCCTGTACGACGTCCCGCGCGAGCCCGTCTTCGACGCGGAGTTCCGGCGCCGCTGGGCCTCGTACCGGGCGTACAACCGGGCCTTCGCGGACGTGCTGGCGGCGCAGGCGGCGCCCGGCGCGGCCGTGCTGATCCAGGACTACCACCTCTCCCTGGCCCCGGGCCTGCTCCGGGAGGCCCGCCCCGACCTGCGGATCGGGCACTTCACGCACACCCCGTGGGCCTCGGCCGACCAGCTGGCGATGCTGCCGGACGACATCCGCGAGGAGCTGGTGTGGGGGATGCTCGGGGCGGACGAGCTGGGGTTCCACACGTGGGCGTGGGCGTCGGCGTTCATGTCCGGCGCCCGGCTCGACGGCCCCGGCGGGGTGGCCGACCCGGTCTGGCCCACCGGTGACCCCTGGCGGGGCGTCGTGCACCGCCGGGGCGGCGGTCCGCGGCGGCGCACCCGCGTGATGGCGCGCCCGCTCGGCGTGGACGGCGACGAGCTGCGGGCGCTGGCGCGCCGGCCGGAGGTGGACGAGAGGCTGGCCGCGCTGCGCGCCGAGGTGGCAGACCGGAAGACGATCGTCCGGGTGGACCGCACCGAGCTGTCGAAGAACATCGTGCGCGGCCTGCTGGCCTACCGGGAGCTGCTGCGGGAGCGCCCGGAGTGGCGCGGCCGCGTGGTGCACCTGGCCTCCGCCTACCCCTCCCGCCAGGACCTGGCGGTCTACCGGGAGTACACGGCGGCGGTCGCGACGCTCGCCGCGGACATCAACGACGAGTTCGGCACGGCGGACTGGACGCCGGTCCTGCTCTCGGTGCAGGACGACTTCCCGCGCTCGCTGGCGGCGTACCGGCTGGCCGACGTCGCCCTGATCAACCCGCTGCGGGACGGCATGAACCTGGTCGCCAAGGAGATCCCGGTGGTCTCGGAGCGCGGCTGCGCGCTGGTGCTCTCCATGGGCGCGGGCGCCTACGGGGAGCTGCGCGAGGACGCGCTGACGGTGAACCCGTACGACGTCTCGGCGACGGCCGCGGCCCTGCACGAGGCCCTGTCGATGGGCGACGCCGAGCGGGCGGACCGCACGAAGCGGCTGGCCGCGGCGGCGGTGGCGCTGCCGCCGGCCCGCTGGTTCGCGGACCAGCTGGACGCGCTGCTCACGGAGGCGTCCGGGGCCGAGGGTGCGTAGGTCCGTAGGTCCGTAGCGCCCCGCGGTCCCGGTAGTGGTGTGTGGGGGAGCCTCTTGAGGCGTCATGGCAGGCTGGTCCGGAGGCAGGCCCGGGCCTGGGGTGGCCGAAGGCCAGGGCGAAGCCCCAAAGCCCCAGGGGTGGGCCTG
>NZ_JOGB01000087.1 GCF_000719335.1 Streptomyces sp. NRRL S-87 | reverse complement strand
TGGCACGACCTCCGCCTCGGAGGCCTGGACCGCGATCATCACGCCGCCGGTCGGCAGCGCCTGCATCAACCGGCCGCGCGCCGCAACGAGTTCGCAGGCATCGGCCAGCGACAGGACGCGCACACCGCGTCCAACGCCGCCGCGAACACCGGCTGGGCCGCGTACAACTCACGCCCCATACCGAGCCGCTGACTGCCCTGACCGGTGAACAGGAACGCCGTCCCGGCGCTCCTGGCGACCGTGCCCCGGAGCAGTCCCGCTGCCGTGCGGCCGGCGGCGAGGGCGTCGAGGGCGGTGGCGGCCGAGGCGCGGTCCGTCGCCACGACCACCGCGCGGTGGTCGAAGGCGGCGCGGGTGGTGGCCAGGGAGCGGGCGAGGTCCGCGAGCGCCAGGTCGGGGCGGCGGTCCAGGTGCGCGCGCAGGGCTCCGGCCTGGTCGGCGAGCGCCTCCGCCGTGCGCCCGGCGAGGCGCAGGGGCAAGGGCCGGGGCAGGGGCAGTGGGAGCACGGCCTCGGCCGGCGCGGGTTCGGGGGCCTGGTCCGGGGCGGGGTCCTCGGCGGTCGGCGCCTGCTCGATGATCGTGTGGGCGTTGGTGCCGCTGATGCCGAACGAGGAGACCCCGGCCCGGCGCGGGCGGCCCGTCCGGGGCCACGGCACGGGCTCGGTGAGCAGGCTGACGGCGCCCTGCGACCAGTCGACGTGCGGCGAGGACCGGTCGGCGTGCAGGGTGCGGGGCAGGACGCCGTGCTGCATGGCCAGCACCATCTTGATGACGCCGGCGACGCCGGCGGCGGCCTGGGTGTGGCCGAGGTTCGACTTGATGGAGCCGAGGTGGAGCGGTCGGTCGGCGGGGCGGTCCTGTCCGTAGGTGGCGAGGAGGGCCTGCGCCTCGATCGGGTCGCCGAGGGTCGTGCCGGTGCCGTGGCCCTCGACGGCGTCGACGTCGGCGGCCGCCAGGCCGGCGCTCGCGAGCGCGGCGCGGATGACGCGCTGCTGGGACGGACCGTTGGGGGCGGTGAGGCCGTTGCTCGCACCGTCCTGGTTGATCGCCGAGCCGCGCACCACCGCCAGGACCGGATGGCCGTTGCGGCGGGCGTCCGACAGGCGCTCGACGAGCAGCATGCCCACGCCCTCGCCCCAGCCGGTGCCGTCGGCGTCGGCGGAGAAGGCGCGGCAGCGGCCGTCCGCGGAGAGGCCGCGCTGGCGGCTGAAGCCGACGAAGGTGCCGGGGGTGGCCATGACGGTGACGCCGCCCGCGAGGGCCAGGTCGCATTCGCCGCTGCGCAGGGCCTGGGCGGCCATGTGGAGGGCGACCAGTGAGGACGAGCACGCGGTGTCGATGGTGACGGCGGGGCCTTCGAGGCCGAAGGTGTACGAGATGCGGCCGGAGGCGATGCTGCCGGTGCTGCCGGACCCCAGCGAGCCGTCCGCGCCGTCGGTGGACCGCTCCAGCAGCGCGGCGTAGTCGTGGTACATCACGCCGGCGAAGACACCGGTGCGGCTGCCGCGCACGTCGGCGGGGTCGATACCGGCCCGCTCGAAGGCCTCCCAGGTGGTCTCCAGCAGCAGCCGCTGCTGGGGGTCGGTGCCGACGGCGTCGCGCGGGCTGATCCCGAAGAACGCCGGATCGAACCCGGCGACGTCGTGCAGGAAGCCGCCGTGGCGGGTGTAGGAGGTGCCGGGGTGGTCGGGGTCGGGGTGGTACAGGGTCTCGACGTCCCAGCCGCGGTCGGCAGGGAAGCCGGTGATGGCGTCGCCGCCGCCCTCCAGCAACCGCCACAGCTCCTCGGGGGTGGTGACGCCGCCGGGGTAGCGGCAGCTCATCGCGACGATGGCGATCGGGTCGTCGGCACCGGCCGGCGCGGCGTGCGCCGTGACGGCCGCCGTGCGGGGCGGGCGGTCGTCGTCCCCGCCGAGTGCGACGGCCAGGTGGCGGGCGAGGGCCAGCGACGTCGGGTAGTCGAAGATCAGCGTGGCGGGGAGGCGGCGGCCGGCGGCCGCGCCGACGCGGTTGCGGAGCTCGACGGCGGTGAGGGAGTCGAAGCCCAGCTCGCTGAAGGCCTGTTCGGGCTCGACGGCGTCGGGCGTGCCGTGGCCGAGGACACCGGCCACGTGGCCCCGGACGAGGTCGAGGAGCAGCTTCTCCCGCCCCGCGGCGTCGAGGCCGCGCAGGCTCTGTTCCAGGCCGGACGGCTCCGTCCGGATCCGGCTGTCGGTCGCGGGGCCGGCGGCGGTGCGCCGTACGGGCGTACGGACCAGGCCGCGCAGCAGCGGGTGCACGCCCGGGCCGGTGGCGGGCAGGGCCAGCCGCATCGGCACGAGGTGGGCCCGGCCGGCGGCGCCGTCGTCGCCGTGCCCGGCCGCGGCACCGCCCGCCGCGGCCGCGGCCGCCGTGGTCCCGGCCGCGGCGAGGGTGTCGGCGAGGTCGAGGAGGGCGAGGCCGTCGGCGGCCGTGAGTCCCTGGACCCCGCCGCGCCGCATGCGTTCCAGGGCGGTCCCGTCGAGGGCGCCCGCCATGCCGTCGGCGTCCTCCCACAGGCCCCAGGCCAGGGAGAGGGCCGGGAGCCCGTGGGCGCGGCGGTGCTGCGCGAGGGCGTCCAGGAAGGAGTTGGCGGCGGCGTAGTTGCCCTGGCCGGGCGCGCCGAACACGCCCGCGGCGGAGGAGAACAGCACGAAGGCCGACAGGTCGGCGTCGCGGGTCAGCTCGTGCAGGTGGAGGGCGGCGTCGGCCTTGGGCCGCAGGACGGAGTCCAGGCGTTGCGGGGTGAGGGAGTCGACGACGCCGTCGTCCAGGACGCCGGCCGTGTGGACCACGCCCGTCAGCGGGTGCTCGGCCGGGATGCCGGCCAGGACGGCGGCCAGCGCTTCGCGGTCCGCGGCGTCGCAGGCCGCCCAGGTGACCTCGGCGCCCAGGTCGGTCAGGTCGCGCGTCAGGTCCCCGGCGCCGGGCGCCGTGGCCCCGCGGCGGCTCAGGAGCAGCAGGTGCCGCACGCCGCGCTCGGCCACGAGGTGCCGGGCGACGAGCCGGCCGAGGGTGCCGGACGCGCCGGTGACCAGGACCGTGCCGTCGGCGTCGTGGGCGGGCGCCCCGACCGGGGTGCCGGTGCCGCTGCCGGCGGGCGTCCGGGCCAGGCGGGGGGCGTGCGCCGTGCCCGCGCGCAGGGCGACCTCCGGTTCCTGGGACGCCAGGACGGCGTCGAGGACGGATCCGGGGAGTTCGCCGGGCGGTACGTCGGTGTCGAGGAGGACGAAGCGGCCCGGGTGCTCGGACTGCGCCGAGCGCACCAGGCCCCGGACGGCGGCGGCCACCGGGTCGGCCGCGCCGTCGCCGGTACGGACCGGCACCGCGCCCCGGGTGAGGAGCACGAGCCGGCTGTCGGCGAGGCGGTCGTCGGCGAGCCAGGTCCGCAGCAGGTGGAGCGCGTCGTGCGCGGCCCCGTGCACGGCTTCGGGGGTGAGTGCGGGCGCGGCCGGCAGGTGGACCGCGACGGTGCCCGGCGCGGGGGTGCCGGAGTCGAGGGCCGCGGCCAGCGCCTGGGCGGCGGCCGGCCCGTCGAGGACGAGCGCCGGCGCCTGCGGCGTGCCGGGGGCGGGGAGGGTGAACGGCGTCCAGTCCACGTGGAAGAGGTGGTCGCGGGGCCCGCCCGGGCCCGCGTCGAGGTGCTCGGGCGACACGGTGCGCAGCGTCAGTGCGGCGATGTCGGCGACGGGCGCCCCGGCGCCGTCGGCCAGGGCCAGCGACACCGTGTCGGGTCCGGCCTTGGACAGCCGTACGCGCAGGGTGGCGGCGCCCGCGGCGTGCAGGGCCACCCCGGACCAGGAGAACGGCAGTCGGGCGCCGCCGGCGTCCTCGACGAGTCCGGCGAGGCCGATGGTGTGCAGGGCGGCGTCGAGCAGGGCGGGGTGCAGGCCGAACCGGTCCGTCCCGGGCTCGGGTCCAACGGCCGGCTCGATCTCGACGTAGGTCGCGTCACCGCTGGTCCAGGCAGCCCGGACGCCCCGGAAGGCGGGGCCGTAGTCCAGCCCGGCCTCGGCGAGCCCGGCGTACAGTCCGTCGACGGGCAGCGGGACGGCGTCGGCCGGCGGCCAGGCTCCGGGGGCGAAGGACGGTTGGGGGGCGCCCGTCGCGAGGACGCCCTCCGCGTGCCGGGTCCACGCCGGGTCGGCCGCGTCGGCGCCGGCAGCGGCGCCGTCGGCGGGCTCGGGTCGGGAGTGCACGCCGAGGGTGCGGCGGCCGGTGGCGTCGGGGGCCCCGACCCACAGCTGCACCTGGACGCCGCCGGTCTCGGGGAGCACGAGCGGCGCGTGGAGGGTGAGTTCCTCCAGGAGGTCGCAGCCCACCTGGTCGCCCGCCCGGACGGCCAGCTCCACGAAGGCGCTGCCGGGCAGTACGGCGGATCCCAGGACGACGTGTTCGGCGAGCCAGGGGTGGGTGTCGAGCGAGAGCCGGCCGGTGCACAGGACGCCGTCGAGGCCGGCGAGGGCGACGGCGGCGCCGAGCAAGGGGTGTCCGGCGGCGCCCAGGCCGGCGGCGGAGAGGTCGGTGGCGGGGCGTCCGGCGTCGAGCCAGTAGGGCTCGCGCTGGAAGGCGTACGTGGGCAGGTCGACGCGGCGGGCGCCGGTGCCGGCGTGGTAGGCGTCCCAGTCGACGGCGGTGCCGCGGACGTGCAGCCGGGCGAGGGCGGCGGCCAGGGTCTCGGCCTCGGGCCGGCCGGTGCGCAGGACGGGTACGAAGGCGGCGGTGGAGGAAGCGGACGGCCTCGCGGACGTGCCGGACCCAGAAGTCGGCGGAGCCCATCTCGTCGGTGACCACCGCGCCGGTGAGGTTCGAGACGACCGGGATCCGGGGGGCGGCGTACGCCAGGCCCTCCGCGACCTCCCGGAAGGCGTCGAGCATGCCGTCCATGTGCGGCGAGTGGAAGGCGTGGCTGACCGCCAGACGCCTGGTCTTGCGACCCTGCGCCTCGAAGGCATCGGCGACCGCGACCGCCGCGGCCTCGTCGCCGGAGACGACCACCGACTGCGGACCGTTGACCGCGGCGATGCCCACGCCCTCGGTGAGCAGCGGCGCGACCTCCGCCTCGGAGGCCTGGACCGCGATCATCACACCACCCGCCGGGAGCGCCTGCATCAGCCGCCCGCGGGCCGCGACCAGGGTGCAGGCGTCGTCCAGGGAGAACACGCCGGCCACGTGGGCGGCGGCGATCTCGCCGATGGAGTGGCCGGACACGAAGTCCGGTGTCACGCCCCACGACTCCAGCAGCCGGAACAGCGCCACCTCGACCGCGAACAGGGCCGGCTGGGCGTACTCCGTCCGGTCCAGCATGTCGGCGTCGGTGCCGAACAGGACCTGGCGCAGGGGCAGTTCCAGGTGTGCGTCGAACCGCTCGCAGATCCCGTCCAGCGCGGCGGCGAACACCGGGTGCGCCGCGTACAGGTCATGTCCCGCCCCCGGGCGCTGGCTGCCCTGGCCGGTGAACAGGAAGGCCAGCTTCCCGGCGACCGGGCGGCCCCGGGTGACGCCGGGGGCGGAGTCCTCCGGACCGAGGTCGGCGAGGGACTCCAGGGCGCGCAGGAGTGCGGTCCCGTCGGCGGCCGTCAGGACCGCCCGGTGGTCGAAGGCGGTGCGTCCGCTCGCGAGCGAGTGGGCCACGTCCCCGGCGCGCAGTCCGGGGTGGGCCGTCAGGTGCGCGTGCAGCTTCCGGGCCTGGGCGCGCAGGGCGGCCGGGGACTTGGCCGAGAGGGTCCACAGCGGGGGCACGGGGGCACGGTCCGTCCGGGCGGCGGCCGGGCCGGCCGGCGGCTCCGCACCGGGGAGCTCCGGGGCCGCTGCGGAGTCGGGGGTCCCCGTGTCTTCCGGCGCCTGCTCGATGACGGTGTGGGCGTTGGTGCCGCTGATGCCGAACGAGGAGACGCCGGCCCGCCGCGGGGCCCCGGTCTCGGGCCACGGCACCGGTTCGGTGAGCAGCCGTACGGCGCCCTCCGTCCAGTCGACGTTCGGCGTGGGCCGGTCGACGTGCAGGGTCCTGGGCAGCGTGCCGTGGCGCATCGCCATGACCATCTTGATGATGCCCGCGACGCCGGCGGCGGCCTGGGTGTGCCCGATGTTGGACTTGATCGAGCCGAGCAGCAGCGGCCGGTCGGCGGGGCGGTCCTGCCCGTAGGTCGCCAGCAGCGCCTGCGCCTCGATCGGGTCGCCGAGCGTGGTACCGGTGCCGTGGGCCTCCACGGCGTCGATCTGGGCGGGCGAGAGGCCGGCGCCGGCCAGCGCGTCGCGGATGACGCGCTGCTGGGAGGGGCCGTTGGGGGCGGTGAGGCCGCTGCTCGCGCCGTCCTGGTTGACGGCGGAGCCGCGGATGACGGCGAGGACCGGGTGCCCGTTGGCGCGGGCGGCGGAGAGCCGCTCCAGGACGAGCATGCCCGCGCCCTCGCCCCAGCCGGTGCCGTCGGCGGCGGCCGCGAAGGACTTGCAGCGGCCGTCGCCGGCCAGGCCGCGGTGGCGGCTGAACTCGGTGAACGTGCCGGGTGTCGACATGACGGTGACGCCGCCCGCCAGGGCGAGGGTGCACTCGCCGCTGCGCAGGGCCCGGGCGGCGAGGTGGACGGCGACGAGGGAGGAGGAGCAGGCCGTGTCGACGGTGACGGCCGGGCCCTCGAGCCCGAGCGTGTAGGCGATCCGGCCGGAGGCGATGCTGCCGGAGCTGCCGTTGCCGAGGAAGCCCTCGATCTCCTCGGGGACGCTGAACAGCCGGGCGGCGTAGTCGTGGTACATCAGGCCCGCGAAGACGCCGGTGCGGCTGCCGCGCAGCGAGGTCGGGTCGATGCCGGCCCGTTCGAAGGCCTCCCACGAGGTCTCGAGCAGGAGCCGCTGCTGCGGGTCCATGGCGAGGGCCTCGCGCGGGGAGATCCCGAAGAAGCCGGGGTCGAAGTGGTGGGCGTCGTGCAGGAATCCGCCCACCTGCTCGTACGCGTCGATGCCGCTGTCCGGGTCGGGGTCGAAGAGGACCTCCTGCGGCCAGCCCCGGTCGGCGGGGTACGGCGTGGCGGCGTCCCGGCCGCCGGCGACGAGCTCCCACAGCGCCTCGGGCGTGTCGACGCCGCCGGGGTAGCGGCAGCTCATCGCCACGATCGCGATCGGTTCCTGGTCGCGCTCCTCGACCTCGCGCAGCTTGCGGCGCGCCTCGCGGAGATCGGCCGTCGCCCGCTTGAGGTAATCGAGGTACTTCTCCTCGTTCACCATGTCTTACGCCATCCCCGTGCTCGAAGTGGTCAGATTCGTCAAGGTCGTCGGAGCGGTCACGGCCGTTCCGCGCAGGTGGTGGTCCGGGCTCCGCCGTTCGCGGTGCCCGTCGTCCTGGTGCCGCCGGTCCCGGGACCGGTGGTCCCGGTGCCGGAGGCCTTGGCGCCGGTCGCCCCGGTGGCGGTCGTCCCGGTGCCGGTCGTCCCGGTGCCGGTCGTCCCGGCGCCGGTCGTCCCGGCGCCGGTCAGGACAGGCCGAGTTCGTCGTCGAGGAGGTCGAAGAGCTCGTCGGCCGTGGCGGCCTGGATGTCCCGCTCTTCGGCGGCGCTGTCCGGTGCACTGTGCGTGTCATTCCACTTCGCCATGAGGTCTCGCAGCCGGGCGGTGATGCCCGCGCGGTCGGCGTCGTCGGGCGCGACGGCCGCGAGGAGGGATTCGAGCGTGTCGAGTTCCGCGTGGACGGAGGGGCGGGCGGCGGCGTCGCGGCCGATCCGCTCCCCGATGTACGCGGCGAGCGCCGCCGGTGACGGGTAGTCGAAGATCAGCGTGACGGGCAGCCGGAGCCCGGCGGCGGCGGTGAGCCGGTTGCGCAGGTCGACCGCGGTCAGCGAGTCGAAGCCCAGGTCGAGGAAGCCCCGTTCGGCGTCGACGTCGTCGGCCGTGCCGTGGCCGAGGACCGCGGCGATCTGGCCGCGGACCAGCTCGTCCAGGGCCTGGTCCCGTTCCGCGGCCGAGAGGCCCGCGAGCCGGTCCGCCAGGGTGCCCACCGGTTCGGCGGCGGTTGCGGAGGCGGTCCGGGCCGCGGGGGCGGCGGCCCGACGCGCCGGGGTGCGGACGAGTCCGCGCAGCAGCGGCGGCAGGGTGCCGTCGGCGGCCTGGGCGCGCAGGACGGCCGGTTCGACGCGCATCGGGACGAGGACGGCCTCGTCCATGGTCCGGGCGGTGTCGAAGAGGGCCAGGCCCTCTTCGGGGGTGAGCCCGGTGACACCGGCGCGGGCCATCCGCGTGAGGTCGGCCTCGTCGAGGGCGCCGGCCATGCCGTCGGCGGTGGCCCACAGGCCCCAGGCCAGGGAGCTCGCGGTCAGGCCGCGGGCCGCCCGGTGCTGGGCGAGGGCGTCCAGGAACGCGTTGGCGGCGGCGTAGTTGCCCTGCCCCGGAGCTCCGAAGGAGCCGGCGACCGAGGAGAACAGCACGAAGGCGGAGAGCGGGTGGCCCTCGGTGAGCTCGTGCAGGTTCCAGGCCGCGTCGACCTTCGGCCGCAGGACCGTGTCGAGGCGTTCGGGGGTCAGGGAGTCGATGATGCCGTCGTCCAGGACGCCGGCCGCGTGGACGACCGCGGTCAGCGGCCGGTCGGCGGGTACGCCGGCCAGGACGGCCGCCAGCGCGTCCCGGTCGGCGGCGTCGCACGCCGCCCAGGTCACCTCGGTGCCCAGGGCCGCCAGTTCGCGGGCGAGGTCCGCCGCGCCGGGCGCCGCGTCACCGCGGCGGCTGAGCAGCAGCAGGTTCCGTACGCCGTGGGTCGCGGCGAGGTGGCGGGCGACGAGCCTGCCGAGGGTGCCGGTGGCGCCGGTGACCAGGACGGTGCCGCCGGTGTCGGACGCGGCGTGGTCGGGGCGGGCCCGGTCGACCGGGTGCCGGCCGGCCTCCGTGCGGGCGGTGCGGCGCAGCCGGAAGGCGTACGCCCGGCCCGCCCGCAGGGCGAACTGCGGCTCGTCGCCGGCGAGCGCGGCGGCCAGGGCGCCGAGGGAGGCGTCCGAGCCGTCGGTGTCGGCCAGGACGAACCGGCCGGGGTTCTCCGACTGGGCCGACCGCACCAGGCCCCAGACCGTGGCGTGGGCCAGGTCGGTGACGTGGTCCCCCGGTACGGCGGCCATGGAGCCCCGGGTGAGCAGGACCAGCCGGGAGCCGTCGAGCCGCTCCTCGGCCAGCCACTCCTGGACCAGGGCGAGCGCGTGGTGCGCGGCGGTGCGGGCGGCGGTGCCCCGGCCGTCGGCGGCGGCGGTGCCGGTCAGGGGGACGATGACGACGTCCGGTGCGGGGGCGCCCGCGGCGAGCCGTGCGCGCAGCGCGGCGAGGTGCGGGTGGGCGTCGAGCGGCTCGCCGCCGATGCGGAACTCCGCCCGGTCCGGTCCCAGCACGGCCCAGCGTTCGCCGGCCGGGACCGCGCCGGCGGCCGGCGGCAGGCCGGTCCACTCCACGCCGAACAGGGACTCGTGGTGGGCGGTGCGATCGGTGCCCAGCGCGTCCGCGGCGACGGGCCGCAGGACCAGCGACTCGACCGAGGCCACCGGGACGCCGGCGGGGTCGGCGAGGTCCAGGGCGAGGCCGCCGGAGGCGCCGGCGGTGATGCGGACCCGCAGTCCGGTCGCGCCGGCCGCGTGCAGCCGGACGCCGGTCCAGGCGAACGGCAGCCGGGCGCCGTCCGGTTCGGCTCCGGCGGCACCGGGTGCGCCGAGGCCGATGGCGTGGAGGGCGGCGTCGAGGAGCGCCGGGTGCACGCCGTAGGCGGCGGCGTCGGTCCCGTACGCCTCGTCGAGCGCGACCTCGGCGAAGAGTTCGCCGTCGCGGCGCCAGGCGGCGCGCAGCCCCTGGAACACCGGCCCGTAGCCGAGGCCGGCCGCGGCCGCGGCCGGGTAGAAGCCCTCGGTGGGCACCGGTTCGGCGCCGGCCGGCGGCCACGTCGCCAGGTCGGCGGGGCGGTGCGGGGCGGCGGGGGCGAGGACGCCGGTGGCGTGCCGGGTCCACGGCTCGTGCGCGGGGGCGTCGGCCGGCCGCGCGTGCAGGGTCAGGGCGCGGCGGCCCGCGTCGTCGGGGGCGTCGACGGCCACCTGGAGCTGGACGGCGCCCTGGTCCGCGAGGGTGAGCGGGGCCTCGATGGCCAGTTCCTCGAGGGTGTCGCAGCCGACGTCCGCGCCGGCCCGCAGGGCGAGTTCGACGAAGGCGGTGCCGGGCAGCAGGACGGTGTCCATGACCGTGTGGTCGGCCAGCCAGGGGTGGGTGGTCACGGCCAGGCGTCCGGTGAGGACCAGGCCGTCGGAGGCGGGCAGCGGGACGGCGGCGCCGAGCAGCGGGTGGTCGGGGGTGTCGAGGCCGGCGGCCAGCACGTCCTCGACGGAGACGCCCACGTCGAGCCAGTAGCGCCGGCGCTGGAAGGGGTAGGTCGGCAGGTCGACGGGCCGGGCGCCGGTGCCGGCGAGGAACGCCGTCCAGTCGACGGCGACACCGTGGACGTGGACCCGGGCCAGGGCGGCGGCGAGGGCCTCGGGCTCGGGGCGGTCCTTGCGCAGCAGCGGGACGCAGGGGGCGGGCTCCGCGGTGTCGGCCAGGCAGTCCTGGGCGAGCGCGGACAGGGTGCCGTCGGGGCCGAGTTCCAGGTACGCCGTCGCGCCGGCCGCGTCCAGGGCGCGCATGCCGTCGAGGAAGCGGACGGCCTCGCGGACGTGCCGGACCCAGAAGTCGGCGGAGGCCATCTCGTCGGTGACGAGCGCGCCGGTGAGGAGGGACACGACGGGCAGGCGCGGGGCCTCGTAGACCAGTCCCTCGGCGACCTTGCGGAAGTCGGCGAGCATGCCGTCCATGTGCGGCGAGTGGAAGGCGTGGCTGACGGTCAGGCGCCTGGTCCTGCGGCCGCGGGCCTCGAACGCGGCCGCGACGGCGAGGGCGGCGTCCTCGTCGCCGGAGACGACCACCGAGCGCGGGCCGTTGACCGCGGCGACGGCGAGGCGGTCGGGGTCGGTCAGCAGCGGGCGGACCTCGTCCTCGGACGCCTGGAGCGCGATCATGGCGCCGCCGGCCGGGAGGGCCTGCATCAGCCGGCCGCGGGCGGCGACCAGTTCGGCGGCGTCCTGGAGGGAGAGGACCCCTGCGACGTGGGCGGCGGTGATCTCGCCGATGGAGTGGCCGGCGAGCAGGTCGGGGCGCAGGCCCCAGCCGTCGAGCAGTCGGAACAGGGCGGTCTCGACGGCGAACAGGGCGGGCTGGGCGTACTCCGTCCGGTCCAGCAGGGCGGGGTCGGAGCCGAACAGCACCTGCTTCAGGGGGTGTTCGAGGTGGCGGTCGAGTTCGGCGGACACCTCGTCCAGGGCGGCCGCGAAGGCGGGGTGGGCGTCGTACAGCTCACGGCCGGTGCCCAGGCGCTGGCTGCCCTGCCCGGTGAAGAGGAACGCCGTGCGGTTCTCGCGGGCGGTGCCGCGGACGAGGGCGGGGGCGTCCTCGCCGCGGGCCAGGGCGTCCAGGCCGCGGAGCAGTCCGTCGCGGTCCGTGGTGAGGAGGGCGGCGCGCTGCTCCAGGGCCGAGCGGCCGGCCGCCAGGGTCAGGGCGAGGTCGGCGGTGTCCAGGCCGGTGTCGGTGAGGACGCGGGTGTGCAGGCGGCGGGCCTGGGCGCGCAGGGCGTCCTCGCCGCGGGCGGACAGGACCACCGGCACGACCGGCAGCCGCCCGGCCTCCGGGGCGGGGGCGGGAGCGGGGGCGGGGGCGGGCCGGGGGGCCTCCTCGATGATGGCGTGGGCGTTGGTGCCGCTGATGCCGAAGGAGGAGACGCCGGCGCGGCGCGGGCGGCCCGTCTCGGGCCAGGCCACCTGCTCGGTGAGCAGGGACACGGCCCCCGCGGACCAGTCGACGTGCGGGGTCGGCTCGTCCACGTGCAGGGTCTTCGGGACCACGCCGTGGCGCATCGCCATGACCATCTTGATGACGCCGGCGACACCGGCGGCGGCCTGCGTGTGCCCGAGGTTGGACTTGACCGAGCCGAGCAGCAGCGGCCGGTCCCCGGTGTGCTCCCGGCCGTAGGTGGCGAGCAGGGCCTGGGCCTCGATGGGGTCGCCGAGGGTGGTGCCGGTGCCGTGCGCCTCGACGACGTCGACGTCGGCGGCGGTGAGGCCGGCGTGGGCCAGGGCCTGGCGGATGACGCGCTGCTGGGAGGGCCCGTTGGGGGCGGTCAGGCCGTTGGAGGCGCCGTCCTGGTTGACGGCGGAGCCGCGGAGCACGGCCAGGACCTGGTGGCCGTTGCGGCGGGCGTCGGAGAGCCGCTCCAGCAGGAGCACGCCCGCGCCCTCGCCCCAGCCGGTGCCGTCGGCGGCGGCCGCGAAGGACTTGCAGCGGCCGTCGGCGGCCAGGCCGCGCTGGCGGCTGAACTCGATGAACGTGCCCGGCGTGAACATGACGGTCACGCCGCCGGCCAGGGCCAGCGAGCACTCCCCGTTGCGCAGGGCCTGCGCCGCGAGGTGCAGGGCGACCAGCGAGGACGAGCAGGCGGTGTCGACGGTGACCGCCGGGCCCTCCAGGCCGAAGGTGTAGGCGACGCGGCCCGAGACGACGCTGCTGGAGCTGCCGGTGCCGAGGTAGCCCTCGACGCCGTCGGGCACGGCGTGGAGCCGGGCGCCGTAGTCGTGGTACATGACGCCGGCGAAGACGCCGGTGCGGGTGCCGCGGACGGCGGACGGGGCGATGCCGGCCCGTTCGAAGACCTCCCAGGTGGTCTCCAGCAGCAGGCGCTGCTGGGGGTCCATGGCGAGGGCCTCGCGCGGGGAGATCCCGAAGAAGGAGGCGTCGAACTCGGCGGCGTCGTGCAGGAAGCCGCCCTCGCGGGCGTACGAGGTCCCCGGGTGCTCGGGGTCGGGGTGGTAGAGGGCCTCGGTGTCCCAGCCGCGGTTCTCGGGGAGGCGGGTGATGCCGTCCTGGCCGGCGGCCAGCAGCTCCCACAGGTCCTCGGGGGTGCGGACGTCACCGGGGTAGCGGCAGCTCATCGCGATGATGGCGACGGGCTCGTCGTCGGCCGCGGCCGCCGGGACCGAGGGGGCCCCGGGGCCGGCCGCGGTGTCCGGCTGAGGGTCGCCGACGAGCTCGGTCCGCAGGTGGCGGGCCAGGGATGTGGGGTCCGGGTAGTCGAAGATCAGGGTGGCGGGCAGCCGCAGGGCGGTGGCGGCGCCCAGCCGGTTGCGCAGCTCCACGGCGGTGAGGGAGTCGAAGCCCAGCTCCTTGAACGCCCGGCCGGAGTCGACCTCGGCCGGCCCGGCGTGCCCGAGCACCGCCGCGACCTGCGTGCGCACCAGGTCGAGCAGGGCCCGGTCCTGTTCGGGGGCGGTCATCCCGGCCAGCCGGGCCGGCAGCCCGGACTCTCCGCCGGCGGCGGTCGCGGCGGCCGCGGACCGGCGCGCCACCCCCCGGACGAGGCCGCGCAGCAGCGGGGCGACGGCGCCCGCGGCGGCCAGCGGGCGCAGGGCGTCGGTGTCGAGGCGCATCAGGGCCACGGCGGGCTCGTCGAGCGGGACGGCGGTGTCGAAGAGCTCCAGGCCGTCGGCGGCCGTGAGCGGGGGCAGTCCGGCCCGGCGCATCCGGTTGACGTCGGCGGCGTCCAGGGCGCCGGCCATGCCGTCGGCGACGGCCCACAGGCCCCAGGCGAGCGCGGTGGCCGGCAGGCCGCCGGCCCGGCGGTGGTGGGCGAGGGAGTCGAGGAAGGAGTTGGCGGCCGCGTAGTTGGCCTGGCCGGGACCGCCGAACAGGCCGGAGGTGGAGGAGAACAGGACGAAGGCGGTGAGGTCCAGGTCCCGGGTCAGCTCGTGCAGGTTCCAGGCGGCGTCCACCTTGGGGCGCAACACGGCGGAGACCCGGTCGGGGGTCAGCGAGGAGAGGACGCCGTCGTCGAGGACGCCGGCGGTGTGGACGACCCCGGTCAGCGGGTGCTCGGCCGGGATGCCGGCGAGCAGGGCGGCGAGGGCGTCCCGGTCGGCCGCGTCGCAGGCGGCCCAGGTGGCGGTGGCGCCCGATCCGGCCAGGTCGGCGGCCAGTTCGGCGGCGCCGGGGGCGGCGGCGCCGCGGCGGCCGACGAGCAGCAGGTGGCGTACGCCGTGGACGGCGGCCAGGTGGCGGGCGACCAGCCCGCCGAGGGCGCCGGTGGCGCCGGTGACCAGGACCGTGCCGTCCGGGCCGAAGGCCGGGGTGCGGTCGGGGGCGGCGGTCCGGGCGGGGGCGTCGGGACCTGCGGTCCGGGCGCCGGCGCCGGGTGCGTCCGCTTCCGCCGCTTCGACGCGGGCCAGGCGGGGGACGAGCACGGTGCCGGAGCGCAGGGCGAACCGCTCCTCGTCCGTGCCGAGCGCGGCCCGCAGGGCGGCCTGGTCCCCGGTCCCCGCTCCCGCGCCGGTGTCGGAGCCGGTCCCGGCGTCGACCAGGGCGATCCGGCCCGGGTTCTCGGTCTGCGCCGAGCGCAGCAGGCCCCAGACGGTGGCGGCGGCGAGGTCGGTCACGTCCTCACCGGGTGCCGCGGCGACGGCGCCGCGGGTGACGCAGACCAGCCGGGCGGTCGCGAACCGCTCGTCGGCGAGCCATGCCTGGGCGAGGGCCAGGGCGTCGTGGGCCGCGGCGTGCACGGCCTGCGCGGTCAGGGGTCCGGGCGCCGGGGCGAGGGCGTGGAGGACCTCGTCCGGTACGGGTGCGCCCGCGTCCACCGCGGCGGCCAGCGCGGCCAGGTCGGGGTACCGCTCGGCGTCCGCGGGGCACACCGGGTCCGCGTCGCCGAGGACGGCGTACCGGGCCGTGGCGGCCGGCTCCTGGGCGGCGGGGCCGGCGGGCCGGCTCCACTCCTGGCGGAACACGGACGCGTGGTGGGTGCGGGCGGGGTGCAGCTGGTCGGCGCTGACCGGGCGCAGGCCCAGCGACTCGACGAGCGCGACCGGCGCGCCGGCGGTGTCGGCGATCTCCAGCCGGACGCCTTCGGCTCCGGCGGGGGTGAGGCGGACGCGCAGCGCCGCGGCCCCGCCCGCGTACAGCGAGACCCCGCTCCAGGCGAAGGGCAGCCGGCCCCGGCCGTCGTCGGCGCCGATGCCCGCGAGGCCGATCGCGTGCAGGGCGGCGTCGAGCAGCGCGGGGTGCAGGCCGAACCGGCCCGCCTGGTCCTCGGAGCCCTCGGGCAGCCGGACCTCGGCGTACACGGCGCCGTCGAGCTGCCAGGCCGTGGTCAGGCCGCGGAAGACGGGGCCGTAGGCGAAGCCGATGGCGTCGAGGGCGTCGTACCGGCCCTCGAGCGGCAGCTGGGTGGCGCCGGGCGGGGGCCACGCGGTCAGCTCGAAGCCGGCGGCCGGGCGGGCGCCCTCGGCGAGGACGCCGACGGCGTGCCGGGTCCAGGGCTCCTCGGCGGCCAGGCCCTCGGCGCGGGAGTGCAGGGCGAACGGGCGGCGGCCGGCCGCGTCGGCGGCGCCGACCCCGAGGCGCAGTTGGACGCCGCCGTGCTCGGGCAGCACCAGCGGTGCTTCGAGGGTGAGCTCCTCGAGGTGGTCGCAGCCGAGCTGGTCGCCGGCCCGGGTGGCGAGTTCGACGAAGGCGGTGCCGGGCAGCAGGACGCTGCCGAGGACGGAGTGGTCGGCGAGCCAGGGGTGCGTGGTGAGGGAGAGGCGTCCGGCGAACACCATGCCGTCGGAGTCCGGCAGGGCGACGCCGGCGGTGAGCAGCGGGTGGGCGGCGTCGTCGAGGCCGATGGCGGCCACGTCGCCGAGGAAGGCGCCGGCGGGGACCGCGGGCCAGTACCGCTGCCGCTGGAAGGGGTAGGTGGGCAGGTCCACGCGCCGGGGGGCGGTGCCGGTGGCCTCGAAGTACGCCCGCCAGTCGACGCGCAGGCCGTGGGCGTGGGCGCGGGCGAGGGCGGTGGTCAGGGTGGCGGCCTCGTCGCGGCCGTTGCGCAGGAGCGGCACGAAGACCGCGTCCTCGGTGACGCACTCCTGGGCGAGGGCGGAGAGGACGCCGTCCGGGCCGAGTTCGACGTACGAGGTGGCGCCGCCGGCTTCGAGGGCGCGGACGGCGTCGAGGAAGCGGACGGTCTCGCGGACGTGCCGCACCCAGTAGTCGGCCGTGCCCGTCTCGTCGGTGACGGGGGCGCCGGTCAGGGCGGACACGAGCGGGATGCGCGGGGCCTCGAAGGACAGCTCCTCCACCACCCGGCGGAAGTCGTCCAGCATGCCGTCCATGTGCGGCGAGTGGAAGGCGTGGCTGACGGTGAGCCGCCTGGTCCTGCGGCCCCGCGCCGCGAAGGCCCCGGCGACCGCGGCGACGGCGGCCTCGTCGCCGGAGACGACCACGGACCGGGGGCCGTTGACCGCGGCGACGGACGCCCGCCCCGCGAGCAGCGGCAGCACCTCCTCCTCGGCGGCCTCCACGGCGATCATCACGCCACCTGCGGGCAGCGCCTGCATGAGGCGGCCGCGGGCCGCGACCAGCGCGCACGCGTCGTCGAGCGTGAGCACTCCGGCCACGTGGGCGGCGGCGATCTCGCCGACGGAGTGGCCGGCCACGACGTCGGGCCTCAGGCCCCACGACTCCACGAGCCGGAACAGGGCGACCTCGAGGGCGAACAGGGCGGCCTGGGTGTGCTCCGTCCGGTCGAGGAGTTCCGCGTCCGCCCCGAACAGTACGTCCTTCAGGGGGATTTCGCGGTGGGCGTCCAGGCGGGCGCAGACGGCGTCGAGCGCGTCCGCGAACACCGGGTGGGCGGCGTACAGTTCGCGGCCCGTGCCGGGGCGCTGGCTGCCCTGCCCGGTGAACAGGAACGCAGTCCGGCCCGCGAGCGGGGTGCCCTCGACGAGGGCGGCGGACGGTCCGCCGTCGGCCAGGGTCTCCAGGGCGGAGAGCAGCGAGGCGCGGTCGGCGGCGACCACGGCGGCGCGGTGCTCGAACGCGGAGCGGCCGACGGCCAGGGAGAAGCCGAGGTCGGCCGGGCGCAGTTCGGGGTGGCGGAGGGCGTGGGCGTGCAGGGCGCGGGCCTGGTCGCGCAGGGCGTCCCGGGTACGGGCGGACAGGATCCAGGGGAGGGGGGCGGCCGGGCGGGTGTCGGCGGGCTCCGCCTCGGACCCCGTCCGGGTCCCGGGTCCCGCCACGGTGGCGGGTTCCGGCGTGGTCGCGGGTTCCGGCGTGGTCGCCGGTTCGGTCGCGGGGGCGGGCTCCGTCGCGGTCGCGGGCTCCGTCGCGGTCGCGGGCTCCGTCGCGGGGGCGGGCTCCGTCGCCGGGGCCTGTTCGACGATGGTGTGGGCGTTGGTGCCGCTGATGCCGAAGGAGGAGATGCCGGCGCGGCGCGGGCGTCCGGTCTCCGGCCAGGCCGTGGCCCCGGTCAGCAGGGCGACGTCGCCGGCGGTCCAGTCGACGTGCGGGGTGGGCTCGTCGACGTGCAGGGTCTGCGGCAGCACCCCGTGCTGCATCGCGAGCACCATCTTGATCACTCCGGCGACGCCGGCGGCCGCCTGCGTGTGGCCGAGGTTCGACTTGATCGAGCCGAGCAGCAGCGGTCGGCCGGCCGGCCGGTCCTGGCCGTAGGTGGCCAGGAGGGCCTGGGCCTCGATCGGGTCGCCGAGCCGGGTGCCGGTGCCGTGGGCCTCGACGGCGTCCACGTCGGCGGCCGACAGTCCGGCTGCGGCCAGCGCCTGGCGGATGACGCGCTGCTGGGAGGGCCCGTTGGGGGCGGTCAGCCCGTTGCTGGCACCGTCCTGGTTGACGGCCGAGCCGCGGACCAGGGCCAGCACCGGGTGGCCGTTGCGGCGGGCGTCGGAGAGCCGCTCGACGAGCAGCATGCCGAGGCCCTCGCCCCAGCCAGTGCCGTCGGCGGCGGCCGCGAAGGCCTTGATGCGCCCGTCGGCGGCCAGGCCGCGCTGGCGGCTGAAGTCGATGAACGAGGCGGGCGTGGACATCACGGTCACGCCGCCGGCCAGGGCCATGGTGCATTCGCCGGCCCGCAGGGCCTGGATGGCCCAGTGCAGGGCGACCAGCGAGGACGAGCAGGCGGTGTCCACGGTGACGGCCGGGCCTTCGAGGCCCAGGACGTAGCTGACGCGTCCGGAGACGACGCTCGCCGCGTTGCCGGTGCCGAGGAAGCCCTCGGTGCCGTCGGGGGCGGCGAGGATGACGTCGAGGTAGTCCTGCCCGTTGGTTCCGGTGAAGACGCCGATCCGCTCGCCGCGCACGGTCGCGGGGGCGATGCCCGCCCGCTCGAAGGCCTCCCACGAGGTCTCCAGCAGCAGCCGCTGCTGGGGGTCCATGGCCAGGGCCTCGCGCGGGGAGATCCCGAAGAAGGCCGGGTCGAACCCGGTGGCGTCGGCGAGGAACCCGCCCTCGCGGACGTACGTCGTGTTCTCCGTGAGGGACTCCGGGTCGTAGAGGCCCTCCAGGTCCCAGCCGCGGTCGGTGGGGAATCCGGCGACGGCGTCGCGCCCGTCGAGGAGGAGCTCCCACAACTGCTCGGGGGTGTCCACGCCGCCGGGGAAGCGGCAGCTCATGCCGATGATCGCGATGGGGTCGTCCTCGGCGTCCCGGGCGTCCCCGGGGCCCTGCCGGTGCGCCGCGGTGCCCTGGGCGGCGGGGCCCGCGGCGCCGAGCAGCTCGTCCTGGAGGAAGGCGGCCAGGGCCAGGGAGTTGGGGTAGTCGAAGATCAGGGTGGCGGGCAGGCGCAGGCCGGTCCGGGCGGTGAGGAGGTTGCGGATCTCGACCGCGGTGAGGGAGTCGAAGCCGAGGTCGCGGAAGGCGAGGGCCGGATCGACGGAGGCCGGGCCGGGGTGGCCGAGGACGGCCGCGATCTGGGTGCGGACGAACTCCAGTGCGAGCGCGTCACGTTCACCGGCCGGCGCGTGGGCGAGCCGGAGGGCGAGGGAGTCGGCGGCCGGGTCGGCCGCCGCGGTGTCGGGGGTACCGGTCGCGGAGAGGGCGCGTACCGCCTCGGGCAGGTCGGCGATCAGCGGGCAGGGGCGTACGGCGGTCAGGCCGGGCGCCAGCCGCTCCCAGTCGATGTCGGCGACGACGGACGAGGTCTCGTCGAGGGTGAGGGCGGTGTGCAGGGCCGACAGGGCGGGTCCGGGGGCGAGCGCCGGGAGGCCGGCGGCCCGCAGCCGCTCGGCGACCTGCCGGTCGGCGGCCATGCCCCCGTCGGCCCAGGCTCCCCAGGAGACGACGGTGGCGGCCAGTCCCTCGGCGCGGCGCACCTCGGCGAGGGCCTCCAGGGAGGCGTTGGCGGCGGCGTAGTTGGCCTGGCCGGCGGCACCGAAGGCGGCGGCGACGGAGGAGAAGAGCACGAACGCGGAGAGGTCCAGCCCGCGCGTCAGCTCGTGCAGGATCCCGGCCGCGTACGCCTTGGGGCGCAGGACGCCGGCCAGCCGGGCCGGGGTCTGGGCGTCGAGGACACCGTCGTCGAGCACTCCGGCGGCGTGGACGACCGCCGTCAGCGGGAGTTCGGCCGGGATGCCGGCGAGCAGCTCGGCGACGGCGTCGCGGTCGGTGACGTCGCAGGCGGCGAGGGTGACACGGGCGCCCAGGTCGCGGAGTTCGGCGGCGAGGTCGGCGGCGCCGTCGGCCTCGGGGCCGCGGCGGCTGACGAGCAGCAGGTGGGCGGCGCCGTTGCGGGCGAGCCAGCGGGCCACGTGGCCGCCGAGGGCGCCGGTGCCGCCGGTGACCAGGGCGGTGCCGGAGGCGGTCCAGTCGGCGGCGGGGGCCTCGTCCCGGTGGGCGCGGACCAGTCGGCGGACGAAGACGCCGGTGGACCGGACGGCGAGGTGGTCCTCGGCGCCGGCGGCGGCGAGGAGGTCGGCGAGGCGGGCGGCGGACCGCTCGTCGGGGGTCGGCGGCAGGTCGACGAGGCCGCCCCAGCGCGTCGGGAGTTCGAGGGCGGCGGTGCGGCCGAAGCCCCAGACGGCGGCCTGGGCGGGTGCGGTGAGCCGGTCGGAGCGGCCGGTGGACACCGCGCCGCGGGTGGCGGCCCACAGGGGTGCGTGGACGTCGGCGTCGCCGAGGGCCTGGACGAGGGCGAGGGTGGCGGCGAGGCCGGCGGTGAGCGCCGGGTCCTCCGGGTGCGGCTGCTCGTCGAGGGCGAGCAGCGAGAGCACTCCGGCGGGTGCCGGCGCGCCGGTGTCCGCCGCGAGCGCCCCGATCCGGTGGGCGAGGGCGGCCCGGTCGTCCGACGCGGTGTCGACGGCCAGGGTGGCCAGGGTGGCGCCGCGGGCGGCCAGGGCCTCGGCGGCGGCGACGGCCCAGGGGTCGGCGGCGTGGGAGGCGGGCACGGCGAGGAGCCAGTGGCCGCCGGCCGGAGCCGCGGGGGCGGGGTCGGCGAGCGGCTTCCAGGTCGTCCGGTAGCGCCAGCCGGCGACGGTGTCGTGGTCGCGGTGGCGGCGGTGCCAGGCCGACAGGGCGGGCAGCACGCTGCTGAGCGGCTCGTCGCCGGCGACGCCGAGGATGCCGGCCAGCGCGCCCGGGTCCTCGCTGTCGACGGCGGCCCAGAACCGGGCGTCGAGGGCGCCCGTCGCCCGGCCGTCCGCGGGCTCGGCGGCGTCGGTGAACGGGTCGCGGGGCCAGTACAGCTCGCGCTGGAAGGCGTACGTCGGCAGCTCGACGCGGCGGCTGCCGGTACCGGCGAAGCGGGCGGTCCAGTCCGGGGAGAGCCCGCGGACGTGGGCGCCGGCCACGGCGGCCGCGAGGGTGCGGGCCTCGGGGCGGTCGGGGCGCAGGGCGGGCAGGAACGCGGCGGCCCGGGGGCCGGTGGCGGTCAGGCAGTCCTGGCCGAGGGCGGAGAGGACGCCGCCGGGGCCGAGTTCGACGTGGGCGGTGACGCCGCGGCTCTCCAGCCAGCGGACGGTGTCGAGGAAGCGGACCGCTTCGCGGACGTGCCGGACCCAGAACTCGGCGGAGGCCAGGTCCGCCGTGAGGTCGCCGGTCAGGCAGGAGACGACCGGGATCTGCGGGGTCCGGTAGGTGAGTCCGTCGGCCACCTCGCGGAAGGCGTCGAGCATGCCGTCCATGTGCGGCGAGTGGAAGGCGTGGCTGACCGTGAGCCGCCTGGTCTTGCGGCCCCGGGCCTCGAAGGCCTCGGCGACCGCCACCGCCGCGGCCTCGTCGCCGGAGACCACGACGGCCTGCGGGCCGTTGACCGCGGCGACGGCGACGCCCTCGGCGCCGGCCAGCAGCGGGCGGACCTCGTCCTCCGACGCCTGGACGGCGATCATCGCGCCACCGGAGGGCAGTGCCTGCATCAGCCGGCCGCGGGCGGCCACCAGCGTGCACGCGTCGTCCAGCGAGAACACGCCCGCCACGTGCGCGGCGGCGATCTCGCCGACGGAGTGGCCGGCCAGGAAGTCCGGCTTCAGCCCCCAGGACTCCACCAGCCGGAACAGGGCGACCTCGACGGCGAACAGGGCCGGCTGGGCGTACTCCGTCCGGTCCAGGAGGGCCGCGTCGGTCCCGAACAGCACGTCCTTCAGGGGGCGCCCGAGCAGGGGGTCGATCCGCTCGCACACCGCGTCCAGGGCTCCGGCGAACACCGGCTCCACGGCGTACAGTTCACGGCCCGTGCCGAGCCGCTGGCTGCCCTGCCCGGTGAACAGGAACGCCAGCTTGCCCTCGGTGGCGGTGCCTTCGACCACGTCGGCCGAGGGGCGGCCCTCGGCGAGCGCGGCCAGTCCGGCGAGCAGCCCGTCGCGGTCCTGCGCGACGACCGCGGCGCGGCGGTCGAGGGCGGCGCGGGTGAGGGCCTGGGCGGGGGCGACGTCCTCGACGCGGAGGCCCGGCCGGTCGGTGAGGTGGGTGTGCAGGGCGGCGGCCTGGGCGCGCAGGGCGGCCTCGGTCTTGCCGGACAGGACGACCGGCAGGACGGTCGCGGCCGCGGTGGCGTCGGGGGCGGACTGGTCCGGGGCGCTGCCGTCGGGGGCGCTGGCGTCGGGGGCGGGCTCGTCGCCGCTCTCCAGGATGAGGTGGGCGTTGGTGCCGCTCATGCCGAAGGACGAGACGCCGATCCGGCGGGGGCCCTCGGTGCGCGGCCACGGCCGGGCCTCGGTGAGCAGGGACACCTCCCCCGCCGACCAGTCGACGTGCGGGGTGGGCTCGGACACGTGCAGGGTCCGCGGCAGCAGCCCGTGCCGCATGGCCATCACGCTCTTGATGACGCCTGCGACTCCCGCGGCGGCCTGGGCGTGGCCGATGTTGGTCTTGAGCGAGCCCAGCCACAGCGGGCGGCCGTCGGGACGGTCCTGGCCGTACGTGGCGATGATCGCCTGTGCTTCGATCGGGTCGCCGAGGCCGGTCCCGGTGCCGTGCGCCTCGACGGCGTCGACCTGGTCGGGGGTGAGCCGGGCGTTGGAGAGCGCCTGCAGGATGACGCGCTGCTGGGCGGGCCCGTTGGGGGCGGTCAGCCCGTTGGAGGCGCCGTCCTGGTTGACGGCCGAACCGCGGATGACGGCGAGGACGTGGTGTCCCCGGCGGCGGGCGTCGGAGAGCCGCTCGACCAGGAGGACGCCCACGCCTTCGGCGAGGCTGAAGCCGTCGGCGTCGGGCGAGAACGCCTTGCAGCGGCCGTCGACGGCGAGGCCGCGCTGCTTGCTGTAGTCGATGAAGGTGCCGGGGGCGGCCATCAGGGTGGCGCCGCCGGCGAGGGCGAGCGAGCACTCGCCGTTGCGCAGGGCCTGGACCGCCAGGTGCAGGGCGACGAGCGAGGAGGAGCAGGCGGTGTCGACGGTGACGGCCGGGCCCTCCAGGCCGTAGGTGTAGGACAGGCGGCCCGAGGCGACGCTCGCCGCGTTGCCGGTGCCGAGGTAGCCCTCCACGTTCTCGGAGGAGCTCAGGAGCGCCGTCAGGTAGTCGTGGCTGCTGGTGCCGACGAACACGCCGACCTGCTTGCCGCGCAGCGACGTCGGGTCGACTCCCGCGCGCTCGAACGCCTCCCAGGACGTCTCCAGCAGCAACCGCTGCTGCGGGTCCATCGCCAGCGCCTCGCGCGGCGAGATCCCGAACAGCGAGGGGTCGAAGCGGGCGAAGTCCCTGACGAAGCCGCCCTGGTCGGCGTAGCTCGTGCCCGGGTTCTCCGGGTCGGGGTGGTAGACGGTCTCCAGGTCCCAGCCGCGCTCGGCGGGGAACCCGCTGATGGCGTCGGTCTCGTCGACGACCAGCTGCCACAGCTCCTCCGGCGAGGCGGCCCCGCCGGGGTAGCGGCAGCCCATGCCGACGATGGCGACGGGCTCCTGGCTCTTCGCCTCGGCGTCGCGGAGCCGCTGCCGCGTCTCCCGCAGGTTCGCCGTGACCAGCTTCAGGTAGTCCCGCAGCGTCTCTTCATTCGCCATGTAACGCAACCACCCATTTGCAGCCGACGGCATCGGAATACTGTGCTGAGCCGAGAACGAATTGGAAGATGAGGTCGCTCCGCCGTCCGGTCCGGCCGATCGGAACGACGTGCCGGAGCGTGGATATCGGAATGACCGCTCGATTGGCAGGCTATTGACGGCGCAATCCCGGCTACAACCCCTAGCCGCCCCCTAGGCACCCCTGCATTGAGCTGCGAAATGGGGCCAGCCCCCTGCTCGAATTCAGCAGGGGGCTGGCCATCTTCACCGGTGGGACGAGGAATCGTCAATAACGTCCGAGGTCCTCGTTGATAAAGGCGAACAGTTCCTCGTCGCTGGCGTCCCGGAGGAGGTCGGCCCCGTCCGCCACCCCGTCGCCGGCGGCACCCTCCGCGCCGCCGTGGCCGGTCCCCGCGCCGTCGCCGGCGGCCGTACCGCCGGCCGGGCCCGCGCCCGGCCCCCCGCCGTCGTTCCACTTCGCCAGCAGCGCCTGGAGACGCATCGTCACCCGTGCCCGGACGACGCCGTCGGAGGTCCCGCGCTCCAGGACGGTCTCCAGCCGGTCGAGCTCCTCCAGCAGCGGCGCGCCGCCCGCGGCCGCGTCGGGCACGATCCCGGCCCGCAGGTACGCGGCGACGGCGGCCGGGGTGGGGTGGTCGAACACGAGGCTGGCCGGCAGCTTCAGGCCGCTGACCGCCCCGAGCCGGTTGCGCAGCTCGACGGAGGTGAGGGAGTCGAAGCCGAGGTCCTTGAACGCGCGCGCGGCCTCGACGGAGGTCAGGTCGGGGTGGCCGAGGACGGCCGCGACGGCCGTGCGCACCAGGTCCAGCAGCAGCCGCTCCTGCTCGACGTCGGGCAGCCCGGCGAGCTGCCGGGCGAGCGGCACTCCCCCGGTCAGGTCCTCGACGGAGTCCCGTTCCACGCTCTCGACGGTCTGCCGGGCCTCCGGGAGTTCGAGCAGGAGCGGCCGGGGCCGGTCGGCGGTGAAGGCGAGCGTGAACCGCTTCCAGTCCATGTCGACCACGGTGAGGGCGGTCTCGTCGCGGTCGAGGGCGTGCCGGAGGGCGGTCAGGGTCCGGTCGGGGCGGTGGCGGCGAAGGAGGAGAAGAGCACGAAGGCCGACAGGTCCAGGTCCCGGGTCAGCTCGTGCAGGTGCCGGGTCGCGTCGACCTTGACCCGCAGGACGGCGGACACCCGGGGGCGTCGGGGCCGCGGCGGCCGGCGAGCAGCAGGTGCTCGGCGCCGTTCGCCGCGAGCCAGCGGGCGACGTGCCCGCCGAGCGCGCCCGTACCGCCCGTGAACCTGGTCCTCGGAGCCGTCACCGGCCAGCACCGCCACGAGCCGGTCGAGGGTCCGGGCGTCGGTCTGCGGGGGCAGGTCGACCAGACCGCCCCAGCGGCCGCCCTGCTCCATGGAGGCGACCCGGCCCAGACCCCACAGGAGGGCCTGCTCCGGGTCCTCGACCCGGTCGGAGCGCCCGCAGGCGACCGCGCCGCGCGTCACGCACCACAGGGGCGCGGCGACCTCGGCGTCGCCGAGCGCCTGGGAGAGCGCGAGGCCCGCGCCGAAGTGCTCCCCGCCGCCGAGGGCGAGGAGGGAGAGGACGCCGGATTCGGCGGGTTCCCCGGCCGCCGCCTCGAGCGCGGCGGTCAGCGTCGCGCGGTCGGCGGCGGCCGCCGCGACGGTCACGGTACGCACCTGGGCGCCGCGCTCGGCGAGCGTCCGCAGCACGGCGTCGACGGCCTCGGCGCCGGGACCGGACGGCGCCTCGGGCACGACGACCAGCCAGGTCCCGGAGAGGCGCGGGGCGGTGGGGTCCGCGAGCGGCTTCCAGGTGACGCGGTAGCGCCAGCCGTCGACCGCGGACTCCTCACGGCTCCGGCGCCGCCACGAGGAGAGCCCCGGAAGGACCTCGCCGAGCGGCCGCCACCGCCACGGGAGCCGCCTCCGGCCAGTACCGCTGCGACTGGAAGGCGTACGTGGGCAGCTCGACCCGACGGGCCCCGGTGCCCTCGAACACCGATCCCCAGTCCACCTCCACACCCCGCACCCACGCCTCGGCCAACGACAACCGCAACCGCTCCAGGCCACCCTCACCACGCCGCAGCGACCCGAGGACGGCCGCCTC
>NZ_JOGB01000086.1 GCF_000719335.1 Streptomyces sp. NRRL S-87 | reverse complement strand
TCCCCCACCAGCGCCCCCAGCCCCGCCCGCGCCCCCGCCTCGTACGCCCGCTCGTATACCGGCTCGGTGAGCCGGGCCCGCAGCAGCGCTTCGCGCGGCGCGCGCCCGCGGGCCCAGTAGGCCACCGCCCGGGCGTCCCGCAGGAACGCGGCCCGGATCCGGTCCACCGCGCCGAGCAGCCGGGCGGCGTCCTGGTGCCGGCCCAGATCGGCCACCGCCGCGGCCAGCAGCTCGCCCGAGGCCGCCAGCCCCAGCAGGTCCCCGAGCGCCAGCTGCGTCTCCAGGGCACGCAGGAGCTCCGCACGGGCGGCCTCCGCCTGCGCCTCCGACCGCAGGAGGGACGCGTGCGCGTACCGGATCCACGAGCTGGCCCAAGCGTCGTCGGGCACGTCGGGCAGCTCCGGCGGGCCGCCCCCGACCGGTATCGCAGCCGGGTCCACCCGGGCCAGCGCCAGGGTGTACGAGGCCACGAGCGCGGCCCGGCCGGGTCCGAACCCGGGCTCCGCGGGCAGGAGCTCCAGGGCCTCGGTGAACTCCGCCACCGCGTCGCGCGTACGGAGCTCCCACACCGCGACGGTGCCGCGGACGTGCCCGAGGTACGCAAGCGACGCGTCCTCGCCCTCGTGCACGGCGGCCGTCCAGCCCTCCACCAGCAGCGGATCCGCGCCGTCGCACTCCCCCAGGCACGCGGCGATCCAGGCGGTCAGCCACAGGGCGCGGGCCGGCCGCGGGGCGGGGTGCAGGGCCAGTGCCCGCTCCAGATGCCGGCGTCCCTCGGCGAGCAGGCCGCAGGCCACCCACAGGAACCACAGCGAGACCGCGATCTCGAGTGCGGGACCGGGGCCGGATCCGGCCAGGGGGTTCATCGCCGCGTACAGGTCCGGCAGTTCCCGCTGGGCCAGAGCGCGTGCCTCGCGCTGGTGGCCGCCCTGCCAGAGCCGGGCGGCCCGGTCGGCCACGGCTCCGTACCAGGCGTGGTGGTGCCGCGCGGCCTCGGCCTGCTCGCCACGGGCCAACAGCCGGCGGGCGGCGTGGGCCCGTACGGACAGCGGCAGCCGGTAGCGGCCGGGGCCGGTGTCGAGCAGCAGCCCGGAGGCCAGCCCGGCGAGGGCCGCGCCGGCGGCCGCCCGGCCGAGCCGGCCGAACGCGCAGACGGCCTCGACGGCGGCCCGGTCGAAGGAGCCGGCGAACACCGACAGGCGTTCCCACAGCAGCTGCTCGGCGGGCGAGCAGAGCCGGTGGCTGCGCTCGGCGTCAGCGTGCGTCCCCCGGCCCGCACCCCCGGTGAGGAAGGCCAGCGGGTCGGCGGCGAGCTTGCGCAGGGCCTGTTCGGGGTCGTACTGGTGCAGCCGCCCGGCAGCCAGTTCCAGCGCGCCGGGGATGCCGTCGAGGGCGCGGCAGAGGCGGGCCACGTGCTCGGCGTTGCGCCGGGTGATCTCGAAGAAGGGATCCGCCCCGCGGGCGCGCTCGACGAAGAGACGTACGGCGGGGTAATCGGCGATCCGCGCCCGCGTACCGGCCGAAGAGCCCCAAGCCGACAAACCGGATGTCGTCAAGGTGCCCGACGGCGGCACACCCAGCGGCGGAACCGCCAGCACGGCTTCGCCCTCGGTGCCGAGCCGCCGCTGCGAGGTGGCCAGGACCTGCAGCCGCGGGCACCGGAGGAGGAGTTCGGCGACCAGGCCCGCGCTCAGGTCGCCGAGTCGTTCGCAGCCGTCGAGTACGAGCAGGACGTCCCGCCCGGCGACCACGTCCAGCAACTCGCCCTCAAGGGCGGCCCAGCAGGCCTCCGGCAGCCCGCCCAGGTCGGCCCACACCACACCCCGCCCGCCCCGTACCTCGCGCCCCTCCCGCAACGACCGCAACGCCCGTATCGCGATCCGCGTCTTGCCGATGCCCGCCGGGCCGGTGAGGGTGACCAGACGCTCCGTGGCGAGCAGCGCGGCGACGGTGGCCAGTTCTCGCCCACGGCCGACGAAGCTGGACAGTTCGGCAGGCACCGTGGCGCGAACGCCCGAGCCGGACGACCCCACGCGCCCTCCCCCGAGTTCCCCGTGATCCCCGTGATCCGCGCGATCCCCGTGACCCGCGCGATCCGCGCGATCCCCGTGACCCGCGCGATCCGCGCGATCCGCGCGATCCCGGATTTCCCTGAACTGCAACGCAACAGCCCGCGCAACCAGTTGAATGCAGGAAGGAGAGATCATCGGCCGTCACCCCGGTCCCCCGCCCCACGACCGGGAGAACCGCCAGGGGAAGGTATGGACTCAGCCATTTCCGCCATGGACGACACCGACCGGGCGCTCGTCCACGCACTACAACTCGCTCCGCGCGCCAGCTGGGAGCGGTTGGCCCCGGTACTCGGCACCCGGCCGGACACCCTCGCGCGCCGCTGGGAGCGGCTGACCGCCTCGGGCGACGCCTGGGCTTCGGCGCTGGCCCTGCGCACGGGGGTGCACGCGCCCAGCATGGCCTGGATCGAGGTGACCTGCGCCGCTGGCAGCGCGCCCGGGGTGGGCCGGGCGCTGACCGGGGATCCGCACGCCCTGCGGGTGGAGCACGTGACCGGAGGCCGGGACCTGCTGCTGTACGTGGTGGTGCCGGACCTGCCGGGCCTGTACCGGTACCTCTCCTGCCGCGTGCAGCGCATCCCCGGCGTGGTGGGCACCCGTACGTCCATGGTGACGGCGGTGCACTACGGGCCCGACCGCTGGCGCCTGGACCAGCTGACCCCGGCGCAGTCGGCGCAGCTGGCGCCGCTCGGCCAGGGCAGCCGGGCACTGCCGGCCGCCGCGCCGGGGGCGGCGCCGATGACGGAGGGGGACCGGCCGCTGGCGATGGCGCTGGCCCGGGACGCGCGGCGCAGCGTCGCCTCGCTGGCGCGGGAGCTGGACATGAGCGAGTCGACCGTACGGCGCCGGCTGGCCCGGCTGGAGGCGGCCGGGGCCCTGCACTTCGAGTGCGTGCTGGCGCACGTCCACTCGGGGTGGCCGGTGTCCGCGACGCTGTGGGCGGAGGTGGCGGAGCACGAGGTGCCCGAGTGCGCGGCGACGGCGGCGGGGCTGCGCGAGACCCGGGCCTGCATGTCGACGACCGGGCCGTGGAACCTCGTGGTCACCGCGCGGCTCCGGGCGGTCGAGGACCTCTCGCGCTACACGGCGGAGCTGACCCGCCGGCTGCCGGCCCTGCGCGTGGCGGACACGGCCGTCTCCCTCTACGTACGGAAGTCCACGGCGCAGGAACTGGACCGGCAGGGGCGGCGGGTGCGGTGCGTGACCCCGGACATCTGGTCCGACCCGGCGCCGGGGGCCGGGGACGAGACCCCGTTATCGCCCGACTCCCGAGCCGGCCCCACCGGCCCGAGCCGGCCCCGCCGGTCCGAGCCGGCCCCGCCGGTCCGAGCCGGCCCCGCCGGTCCGAGCCGGCCCCACCAGCCCGAGCCGAACCCACCGGCCCGAGCCGGCCCCACCACCCCGAGCCGACGGGCCCCACCAGCCCCCGCCCCGAGCCGGCGGGCCCCACCAGTCCCCGCCCCGAGCCGGCCCCTCAGTGCACCCGCACCGCTTCGACTCCACCACCAGCGGCAGCACCCGCGGCCTCCGCTCCCCGCACACCCAGGTGGTTGAAGGCGAGGTTGAGCACGATCGCCACCACGCACCCCGTGCTGATCCCGGAGTCGAGCACGACCAGGAGGTCCTTCGGGAAGGCGTGGTAGAAGTCCGGGGCCGCGATCGGGATCAACCCGACGCCCAGGGCGACCGCCACGATCAGGGCGTTCTCGCCCTTCTCCATGGCCGCGCCCGCCAGGGTTTGCACTCCGCTGGCGGCGACCGAACCGAAGAGCACGATCCCGGCGCCACCGAGCACCGGCAGCGGGACCAGCGCGATGATCGAGGCGGCCACCGGACACAGCCCGAGGGCGATGAGGATGAGGCCGCCCGCGGCGACGACGAACCGGCTGCGCACCTTGGTCATGGCGACCAGCCCGATGTTCTGGGCGAACGCGCTGCACATGAAGCCGTTGAAGACCGGGCTCAGGGCGCTGCCGAGGGCGTCGGCCCGCAGGCCGCCCTCGATGGTGCGCGCGTCGGCGGGTCGGCCGACGATCCGACCGAGCGCCAGCATGTCGGCCGTGGACTCGGTCATGCAGACCAGCATCACGATGCACATCGAGACGACGGCGGCGACCTGGAACTGCGGCGCGCCGAAGTGGAACGGCGTCGGGAAGCCGATCAGATCGGCCTCGCGGATCGGGCTGAAGTCGGTCAGGCCGACGGGTATCGCGATCAGGGTCCCGGCCACCAGACCGAGCAGGATCGCGATCTGCTGGAGGAAGCCGCGCAGGAACCGGCGCAGCAGCAGCACGATGACGAGCGTGGCCGCGGCCGCGCCGATGTTCGTGAGGGAACCGTAGTCGGCAGCGCGGCGGTTGCCGCCCTGGGACCAGTTGAAGGCGACCGGCAGCAGGGACACGCCGATCAGGGTGATCACGGTGCCGGTGACCACCGGCGGGAAGAACCGGACCAGTCGGCCGAAGTAGGGGGCGGCGAGGAAGCCGAGCACGCCGGCCACGATGATCGCGCCGAACATGACGGGGAGGGCGTCGGCCCCGGCGCTCTTGCCGATGGCGACCATCGGGGTGACGCCGGCGAACGAGACGCCGTTGACGAACGGGAGCTTGGCGCCGACGCGCCAGAAGCCGAGCGTCTGGAGCAGGGTGGCAAGGCCCGCGGTGAAGAGCGAGGCCCCCATCAGGAACGCGGTCTCGGCGGCCGAGAGGCCGACGGCGGGCCCGACGATCATGGGTGGGGCGACAACGCCCGCGTACATGGCGGCCACGTGCTGGAGTCCGCTGGTGAACATGCGCAGCGGGGGCAAGGTCTCGTCGACCGGATGCGGCCCCGCCGGAGCGGCGACTTCGTCTGTGGGATTCCCGGGCTGTGTGGTCACAGCGTCCTCCGGTCGGTTAACACGTCAGCAGGGTGACGTGGGTGTCAGGGAGGTGGTGCGAAGGCGGCGCGGCGCCGGGTGGGGGGTTCTGCCCGACAGGCACACGACCTGTACCTGTTCGGAGCATGCCAAATCGCCCCGTGGAGCTGGGCGTACGGCGTCAAAGAAAGAAACGTGCGCACACGAGTCACCGCCCCGGAGGGTGCGAGCGCAAGGCGCCCGCACCCCCCGGATCGGCTGCCGTGGACCCCGCTCGGGTCCGCGGCCGCCGGCCGGGGGCCGTCCCCCCCGGCCGGATTCCGTGGGGATCAGGCCTGCGCGACGATCCGCGCGAGGCGCTGGGCCTCGTCCCGCGTGGAGCGGGCGATGGCGTCCTCGTCGGCGGTGAGCAGTCGGTTGTGCTCGACGATCTGCTTGCCGTTGACGAACGACGCGGTGACCGGGGCGGCCGCACCGAACACCAGCGCGGTGACCGGGTCGGCGATGGACGAGTGCAGGAAGGTGCTGAGGTTCCACAGCACCAGGTCGGCGAGCTTGCCGACCTCCAGCGAGCCGATGTTGTCGGCGCGGCCGAGGACCTGCGCACCGCCGAAGGTGCCCAGGCGCAGCGACTGGCGGGCGTTGAGCGCGGCCTCGCGGTGCACCGGGTTCAGGCGGTTGATCAGGAGGGCGTTGCGCAGCTCGGTGTGCAGCTCACCCGACTCGTTGGAGGCGGTGCCGTCGACGCCGAGGCCGACCGGGACGCCCGCGGCCAGCATGTCCGGGACCCGGGCGATGCCGGCGGCCAGGCGGGCGTTGGAGGACGGGCAGTGCGCCACACCGGTCTTGGTACGGGCGAACGCGGCGATGTCGGAGTCGTTCATGTGGACGCTGTGCGCCATCCACACGTCCTCGCCGAGCCAGCCGGTCGACTCGAAGTAGTCGGTCGGGCCCATGCCGAAGAGCTCGTGGCAGAACTTCTCCTCCTCGACCGTCTCGCTGCCGTGGGTGTGCATGCGCACACCCAGGCGGCGGGCCAGCTCGGCGCCCTGCTTGAGCAGTTCGGTGGAGACCGAGAACGGGGAGCAGGGGGCGACGGCGACCTGGGTCATGGCGTCGAAGGAGGCGTCGTGGAACTTCCTGACGGTCGCCTCGGTGTCGGCGAGCGCGCCCTCGAGGGTCTCGACCGCGTGGTCCGGCGGCAGGCCGCCGTCCTTCTCGCTGCGGTCCATGGAGCCGCGGGCGAGGGTGAAGCGGACGCCCATCTCGGACGCGGCGCGGATGATCGCGCCGGAGAGGTCGCCGGCGCCCTTCGGGTACACGTAGTGGTGGTCCATCGCGGTGGTGACACCGCCGCGGGCCATCGCCGCCAGGGAGCCCTGCGCCGCCGAGTACGCCATCTGCTCGTCGATGCGCGCCCAGGTGGGGTAGAGCGCGACGAGCCAATTGAAGAGGTTGTGGTCGGTGGCCAGCCCGCGCGTGATCCACTGATAGAAGTGGTGGTGCGTGTTGACCAGACCGGGCGTCACGAGGTGGCCGGTGCCGTCGATGCGGCGTACCACGTTCTCGAGGTTCTCGGGGGCCTTGCCCGCGCCGACGGCCTCGATCCGGTTGCCTGCGATGACGATGTGACCCGAGGCGTACTCGGTGTCGTTGGCGTCGACGGTTGCGATCGCACAGTTCTCGATGACGATGCGCTCTACCACGCTGTCAGTGGCTGCCATGGGGCTTCCTCGTGCTTTCAGTGGCGGTGCGGGCACGGCAGGACCCAGGGGATTTGAGTGCCGAAACCGGGGGCCTGGCAGCTGACAGTACTGCCGCCCCGTGTGATGCTCCGGGTGCCGAGTTCAGGAAGTGCGTAGGTGTTGCGGGGGGCGCGCCCCGGGACCACAGCGGTGCCCCGGGACGCGGAAGCCTCGTCAGAGGTTGCCTCAGAGGTTGCCTCAGAGGTTGCGTCAGAGGTTGGTCATGTCCACCGGGATGCGCGCGTCGGCGCCGTCGCGGAGGATCGTCGCCTCGATGAGACCGTAGGGGCGGTCCGCGGCGAAGTACACCTCGTTGTCGTTCTTGAGGCCGAAGGGCTCGAGGTCGACCAGGAAGTGGTGCTTGTTCGGGAGCGAGAAGCGGACCTCGTCGATCTCCGAACGGTGGTTGATGATGCGCGAGCCCATCTGGTACAGCGTCTGCTGCAGCGAGAGGGAGTAGGTCTCGGCGAAGGCCTCGAGCATGTGCTTGCGGGTCGCCTCGTAGGACTTCTCCCAGTTCGGCATGCGCTGCTCGTCGTCGGTCCAGTTGAAGCGCCAGCGACCCGACACCTGGGTGGCCAGGATGCGGTCGTACGCCTCCTGCAGGGTCGTGTACTTGTCCTTCACGTAGCCCCAGAACTCCGAGTTGGTGGAGTTCATGACGATCAGGTCCTTGAGGCCGGAGATGACCTCCCAGTTCTGGCCGTCGTACGTGATCTGGGTGACGCGGGTCTCCTGGCCCTTGCGGACGAAGGAGTGCTTCACCTCGTCGGCGCCGATGAACTTGGAGTTCGCGTCCGAGGTCGCGATCCGCTCCCAGGCGTACTCCTCGATGCGGATGCGCGCCCGGTGGATCGGCTCCTGGCTGTTGACGAACCAGCGGGCCAGGTGGATGCCGAACTGCTCGGCGGACTCGATGCCGTACTCCTTGGCGAACGCGTACACCGTGTTCTTGGTGGTGTCCGTCGGCAGGACGTTGGCGTTCGAGCCGGAGTAGTGGACGTCGTCCATGTCGCCGGAGAGGGCGACCGATACGTTCAGGTCCTTGATGTGGTGCGTGTCGCCGTCCCGCGTGATCTTGACGACGCGGTTCTCTGCTTTGCCGTACTGGTTCTGGCCGAGAATCGTGGGCATGGTCTGCTAGCTCCCTCGGTAAACGGAGTAGCCGAACGGGTTGAGCAGCAGCGGTACGTGGTAGTGCTCGCCCGGGTTCACGGCGAAAGTGATCGCGACCTCGGGGAAAAACGTACCGCTGTCCCTTACGCGGGGGGCGTCCTGCTGCGCCTCGGCGGCTTGCTTCTTGGCGAAGTACGTCTCGGTCTCGAAGTCGAGGCGTACGTGGGTGGTGCCCTCCGGCAGAGCCGGGAGGTCCTTGCAGCGGCCGTCCGCGTCCGTGGCGGAGCCACCGAGGGCCGTCCACTCCGCGCCGAGGCCGCTGCGGGCCGACAGGGAGATGGCGACGCCCTCCGCGGGGCGGCCGATGCTGGTGTCCAGGATGTGCGTGGACACCGAAGCCGTGGTGTCGGTGCTCATGCTCACTCTCCTTCTACGAGGCGGGTCAGACGGATCCGGTTGATCTTGACGAGTTCGCCGCGGGCGATCTCCCGCTCGACCTCGGCCGTGTTCTCGATCCGGACCTTGACCGCGTCCCGCATCTGCTCACCGGTCGCACCGGTGGCGCAGATCAGGAAGACGTGGCCGAACTTGTCCTGGTAGGCCAGGTTCAGTTCGAGCAGCTCTGCCTTGAGCTCCTCGGAGGCGCCGGCCATGCCGCGCTGCTCGCGCGCGGAGGTCGGGTCACCCGGCTTCGGGCGGCCGATCGGCGGGTGGCCCGCCATCGCTTCCTCCAGGTCCGTCGCGGTGAGCTCCGCCATGGCGGCGTCGCTCGCGGCGAACAGGGCGTCCGCGCTGGCGTAGGGGCGCTGGGCGAGCAGCTTGCTCACCCAAGCCGAGCTGGCGCACACCTCGTGGAGCTCGGCCTGGGCCGCGGCGTCCACCAAGGTGTTGAACCGGGCGAGGCCCGGTGTGGTACTCGAAGTCACGGGTCAGCCTCCGTGGCCATGTGCTTTGACGGGCTGCGCATAGCTAACGCCCTCCGCAACACCGCGTCAACACTTTGTTGAAATTTCGGGTACACAAAAGCCGCCGCCCGGTTCTTTCGGGCGGCGGCTCATGACGCGGGGTGAGGGGACCCTCACCCGCGGGTGTTCTTGTTGGGGTTCTCGCGGTTCAGGTAGTTGTAGACCGTGAAGCGGCTGACGCCGAGCGCACCCGCGACCGTTTCGACCCCGTGCCGCACCGAGAAGGCGCCTCGCGCCTCCAGTATGCGCACCACGTCCTGCTTGGTCTTGCGGTCCAGCTCGGCGAGCGGCATCCCGTGGCGCCGCTCGAGGGCCGCCAGGATGTGGTCCAGGGACTCCGACAGCTGAGGCAGGCGCACGGCGACCACGTCCTCGCCCTCCCAGGCCAGCACGACGTCGTCGGGCGCCGCCCGGGCCGGATCCATCAGCTCGCCGCCCATGGCGTCGACCAGCGGCTTGACCGCGGTGACGAACGGGTGGTCGCGGGGCTCGGTCATGAGTCGCCCTCTCCGATCACGTTCACCTGGAGCGACACCCGGGTGGCCCCGGCCTCCAGCGAGTCGCGCAGCAGCGCGGTGACGGCCGCCAGCACCTCGCCGGCCTCACCCTCGGCGGTGTTGCCGAAGGGACCGACGTCCACCGCGTCCAGTTGCGCCTTCTGGATGACGCCGCGGGCCGCCACGGCGTGGGCCGGGGCCTCGTCGAGGTCGAAGGGCTCGGTCGTGAACTCCACTCTCAATCGCACGCGGTCAAGCTACCCCGAGGTACGCGAAAACCGGCAGCGCCCACTTGACATCAGCCCCGCAGCCCATGCAACCTTCCATCAAGCAGAAAGTAACTTCCGCAATACGGAAGGAGCGCCGACCCCTCATGGGATACACGGACCAGCGCTTCGATGTGAACCTGTCGATCCTCTTCACGGAACTCCCGCTCCTGGAGCGTCCTGCGGCTGCCGCCGCGGCCGGCTTCACCGCGGTCGAGCTGTGGTGGCCCTGGATCGACACCCCCACGCCGGCCCAGGCCGAGCTCGACGCCCTCAAGAAGGCTCTTGAGGACGCGGGCACCCAGCTGGTGGGGCTGAACTTCTACGCGGGCCAGCTGCCCGGCCCCGACCGCGGCGCGCTGTCCGTACCCGGCGAGGAGTCCGAGCGCTTCCGCGCCAACATCGACGTCGCCGCGGACTTCGCGGCCTCGGTGGGCTGCAAGGCGCTGAACGCGCTCTACGGCAACCGCGTGGAGGGTGTGGACCCGGCCGTCCAGGACGAACTCGCCCTGGAGAACCTGGTCGTCGCGGCCCGCGCCGCCGACCGGGTGGGTGCGATCCTCCTGATCGAGACCCTCAACAAGCCCGAGTCGCCGCTCTACCCGCTGGTGAGCGCGCCGTCCGCGATCGAGGTCGTGGACAAGGTGAACGCGGCCACGGGCCTGGGGAACGCCAAGTTCCTGCTCGACCTGTACCACCTGGCGATGAACGACGAGGACCTCTCCGAGGTCATCGAAAAGTACGCCGCCAAGACCGGGCACGTCCAGATCGCGGACAAGCCGGGCCGCGGTGCCCCGGGCACCGGCGAGCTGCCCCTCGAGGACCTCCTCGACCAGCTCCGGAAGGCCGGCTACGACGGCTACGTGGGCCTGGAGTACAAGGCCGCCGACGCCGCCGCGTCCTTCGCCTGGCTGCCCGCCGAGGCCCGCGCGGCCCGGTAGCGGCCACGCAGCGGCACGGGCCACCGGCCCCACCCGGGCCGGAAAGTCCGGACGAACGACCGGGCGCCCCCCGAACTTTTCGTACGAAGCTTTAGAGAAGGAACCCTCGTCATGAGCAACCTCCCCAAGATCGCGTGGATCGGCCTCGGCATCATGGGCTCCCCCATGTCCGAGAACCTCCTGAAGGCCGGCTACTCGGTCACCGGCTTCACCCTGGAGCAGGACAAGCTGGACCGCCTCGCGGCCGCCGGCGGCTCCGCGGCCGGCTCGATCGCCGAGGCCGTCAAGGACGCCGACGTGATCATCACGATGGTGCCCGCCTCCCCGCAGGTCGAGGCCATCTCCTACGGCCCCGAGGGCATCCTGGAGAACGCCAGGCCCGGCGCCCTGGTCATCGACATGTCGTCGATCACCCCGCAGACCTCCGTCGACCTGGCCAAGAACGCCAAGGAGAAGGGCATCCGCGTCATCGACGCCCCCGTCTCCGGCGGCGAGGCCGGCGCCATCGAGGCCGTCCTGTCGATCATGGTGGGTGGCGAGCAGGCCGACTTCGACGAGGCCCTCCCGATCCTCGAGGCGCTCGGCAAGGTCATCGTGCTGTGCGGTCCGCACGGCTCCGGCCAGACGGTGAAGGCCGCCAACCAGCTCATCGTCGCGGTCAACATCCAGGCCTGCGCCGAGGCCGTCGTCTTCCTCGAGAAGTCCGGCGTGAACCTCCAGGCCGCCCTGGACGTCCTCAACGGCGGTCTGGCCGGCTCCACGGTGCTGACCCGCAAGAAGGACAACTTCCTGAACCGCGACTTCAAGCCCGGTTTCCGGATCGACCTGCACCACAAGGACATGGGCATCGTCACCGACGCCGCCCGCAACGTCGGTGCGGCCCTCCCGGTCGGCGCCGTGGTCGCCCAGCTGGTCGCCTCCCTGCGCGCCCAGGGCGACGGCGGCCTGGACCACTCCGCCCTGCTGCGCGCCGTCGAGCGCCTCTCGGGCGCCCAGGTCTGAGCAGCCGGCTCCCGCACGGGGTCCGAGCACCCGGCTCCTGCATGGGGGCTGAGCACTCGGCTCCTGCACGGGGTCTGAGGACCCGGCTCCCGCACGGGGTCTGAGGACCCGGCTCGCGCACGGGGTCCGAGACCGCTTCCGAGCAGGTCCGGGCCCCCGCGAGGGGACGTGCGATCCCTTCGGGGAACTGAGTTTCCGGATGGCGTCGGCGCTGACAACCTGTCCTGTCGCGCCCAAGCGCCGACGCCGTCCGGATCACCCCTTCAACTTTCTTCAACAAACTGTTGACGCTGCGTTCAGCCGGAAATTAGGCTCATCCGCATGGCGGAAGACGCTTTCCGTCAGCAGCTCCCGTACGGAAGGTCACCATGTCGAAGCGCGTGCTTACGACCGAGTCCGGCGCCCCGGTCGCCGACAACCAGAACTCCGCCACCGCCGGCGTCGGTGGCCCGCTCCTCATCCAGGACCAGCAGCTCCTCGAGAAGCTCGCCCGCTTCAACCGTGAGCGCATCCCGGAGCGCGTCGTGCACGCCCGCGGCTCGGCCGCGTACGGCTACTTCGAGGTGACCGACGACGTCACCGCCTACACCTCGGCGAAGTTCCTGTCCGAGGTCGGCAAGAAGACCGAGACCTTCCTGCGCTTCTCCACCGTCGCCGACTCCCTCGGTGGCGCGGACGCCGTCCGCGACCCGCGCGGCTTCGCGCTGAAGTTCTACACCGAGGACGGCAACTACGACCTCGTCGGCAACAACACCCCGGTGTTCTTCATCAAGGACCCGATCAAGTTCCCCGACTTCATCCACTCCCAGAAGCGCGACCCCTTCACGGGCAAGCAGGAGCCGGACAACGTCTGGGACTTCTGGGCGCACGCCCCCGAGGCGACGCACCAGATCACCTGGCTGATGGGTGACCGCGGCATACCGGCCTCCTACCGCCACATGAACGGCTACGGCTCCCACACCTACCAGTGGACCAACGCCCAGGGCGAGGCCTTCTTCGTCAAGTACCACTTCAAGACGAACCAGGGCATCCGCTGCCTGTCCTCCGAGCAGGCCGCCGAGGTCGTCGGCAGCGACGCGAACTCGCACCAGACCGACCTGCTCCAGGCCATCGAGCGCGGCGTGAACCCGTCCTGGACCCTCTACGTCCAGATCATGCCGGCCGCCGAGGCCGCGGACTACCGCTTCAACCCGTTCGACCTCACCAAGGTGTGGCCGCACGCCGACTACCCGCTGCAGCGCGTGGGTCGCCTGGTCCTCGACCGCAACCCGGAGAACGTCTTCGCCGAGGTCGAGCAGTCCGCCTTCTCCCCGAACAACTTCGTCCCGGGCATCACCGCCTCGCCGGACAAGATGCTCCAGGGCCGCCTGTTCGCGTACGCGGACGCCCAGCGCTACCGCCTCGGTGTGAACCACACCCTGCTGCCGGTCAACGCCCCCAAGGCCACCACGGCGCAGAACTACGGCCGCGACGGCGCCATGGCGCTGCGCAACGGCTCGCGCCACGACAAGAACTACGAGCCCAACTCGTACCAGGGCCCGGCCGAGACCGGCGACGCGCTCGGCGCCCCGCTGGCGGTCTCCGGCTACACCGGCACCCACGCCGCCCCGGCCCACACCAAGGACGACGACTTCTTCCAGGCCGGTGAGCTCTACCGCCTGATGTCCGAGGACGAGAAGCAGCGTCTGGTGGCGAACATCGCCGGCGGCCTGTCCCAGGTCTCCCGCGAGGACGTCATCGAGAAGAACCTGGCTCACTTCCACGCCGCCGACGCCGACTACGGCAAGCGCGTCGAGGAGGCCGTCCGCGCCCTGCGCGAGGACTGAGCCCATCCAGGCCGCGCCTGGGACCTGACGGGAGGTCAGGATCCAGGCGCTGAGCCCGGCACCGCGGACCCGGATGAGGGGTGGTTCGTCGGTTACGGGTTCAGGACGAGGACCGTGGCGGCTTGCGAGCCAGTGCGGTGGTAATGGGCGTCCAAAGGCCCGTCCCTTGACCTGAGGGGGACGGACACCGGGACTCCCGTCGCTCGCCGCCACGGTCCCAGCCGCTCCTTATATACAGGGGCCACGCACAGAGCCCCCTGTATATAAGGAGCGATCCCCGCGCCCTCGGGCGCCGGAGGAACCTCCCGACCCACAAACCCCGCCCGGCGGTGCGAACGTCCTGTCGCGCCAGCCTCGTTCCGTCGGGCGGTCATCATCACCCAGGCCGAGCGCCGGGTCACGGACGGTCCCGTGACCCGGCGCTCTGCCGTGTGCCTGCGCATGTACAGGGCGTGGAGTCGTAGGCGCCGTCGCAGCTCCCGCAGCCCTGGGGGGAGGCCTGCAGGCCACCCCTGTCAAGCGCCGAGGGAACCACACACCACGGGAAGGCCGACCCCGAAGCGAGCCCAACCCGAGGCCGGCCCCGCACACCCGACCGGGGCACGCCGCAGAAGCCCGCCCGACGGGGCGTACCTGGCCCCCGACCGACGGGCCCCAGCCCACCCCCGACCGATGGGCCGTAGCCCAGCCCCCGACCGGCGGACCGCAGCCCACCCCGCAACCGACGGGCCGCAGCCCACCCGCGGCACAGCGGCGCCCCACCCCAGCGGGCCCTGGCACAAGGCGGGCCGGAGCTGCGGCGCCCGATCCCACCCCCGGCCGCGCCGGCACCGTACAACCATCCCCACAGAGCCCCACGACGGCCGGGACACCTGCGCACGAACAACGCCCCCCCCACAGCCCGCTGCACGAACTGAGAGCCGGCCCCATGCACCTCCGCGCCCCCTCCCCCCAAACCAGAACGACCCCCGCCCCTCCGGAGCGAAGGGCGGGGGTCGTTCTGTGGTGCGAGGTCCCGAGAGGGCAGGGTCTCAGGACCTCACGTGTGCGGTCAGACCTGGAGGGCCTTGATGGCGGTCGGGGCGTGGCCCGGCTCGGTCGCGAGCTCCTCGAACTCGGTGACGTCGCTCATGTCGACCGTCTTGCTCATCGCGATGTTGGTGACGCGCTCCAGGATCGCCTCGACGACGACCGGGACCTGGAACTCCTGGGCCAGCTTCTTGGCCTCCTCCAGCGCCTCGCCCAGCTTGTTCGGGTCCTCGACGCGGATGGCCTTGACGCCCAGGCCCTCGGCGACCTTGACGTGGTCGACGCCGTAGACGCCGATCTCCGGGGTGTTGATGTTCTCGAACTCGAGGTTGACCTCGAAGTTGATGCCGAGGCCGCCCTGCGCCTGGCGGATCAGGCCCAGGTACGCGTTGTTCACGAGGACGTGGACGTAGGGGACCTTGTGCTGGGCGGCGACCGCCAGCTCCTCGATCATGAACTGGAAGTCGTAGTCGCCGGAGAGGGCGACGACCGGGGTCTCCGGGTCCGCGGTGGCGGCACCGATGGCGGCCGGGATGGTCCAGCCGAGCGGGCCGGCCTGACCGCAGTTGACCCAGTGGCGCGGCTTGTAGACGTGCAGGAACTGCGCGGCCGCGATCTGGGAGAGGCCGATGGTGGTGACGTAGCGCGTCTCCGGGCCGAAGGCCTTGTTCATCTCCTCGTACACGCGCTGCGGCTTCATCGGGATGTTGTCGAAGTGCGTGCGGCGCTGCAGCGTCGCCTTGCGCTCCTGCGCCGAGGCGGCCCAGGCGGTGAAGTCGGGGAGCTTGCCCGCGGCCTTCCACTCCTTGGCGATCTCGATGAAGAGCTCCAGCGCGACCTTGGCGTCGGAGGCGATGCCGTAGTCCGGGGCGAAGATCTTGCCGAGCTGGGTGGGCTCGATGTCGACGTGGACGAACTTGCGGCCCTTGGTGTACGCCTCCAGGTTGTAGCCCGTGTGGCGGTTGGCCCAGCGGTTGCCGATGCCGAGGACGAAGTCCGACTCCAGGAAGGTCGCGTTGCCGTAGCGGTGCGCGGTCTGGACGCCGACCATGCCGGCCGCCAGCTCGTGGTCGTCCGGGATGGTGCCCCAGCCCATCAGGGTGGAGATGACCGGGATGCCGGTGAGCTCGGCGAACTCGACCAGCAGGTCGGAGGCGTCGGCGTTGATGATGCCGCCGCCGGAGACGATCAGCGGGCGCTCCGACTCGAGCAGGAAGCCCAGGGCCTTCTCGGCCTGGGCGCGGGTGGCCTGCGGCTTGTAGACCGGCAGCGGCTCGTAGGTCTCCGGGTCGAACTCGATCTCGGTCAGCTGGACGTCGATCGGCAGGTCGATGAGGACCGGGCCGGGACGGCCGGAGCGCATCAGGTGGAAGGCCTGCTGGAAGACGCCGGGGACCTGGGCGGCCTCCAGGACCGTGGTGGCGGCCTTGGTGACCGGCTTGGCGATCGTGGCGATGTCGACGGCCTGGAAGTCCTCCTTGTGGAGCTTCGAGACCGGGGCCTGGCCGGTGATGCACAGGATCGGGATGGAGTCCGCGATGGCGGAGTACAGGCCCGTGATCATGTCGGTGCCGGCGGGGCCGGAGGTGCCGATGCAGACGCCGATGTTGCCGGCCCTGGCGCGGGTGTAGCCCTCGGCCATGTGGGAGGCGCCCTCGACGTGGCGGGCCAGCGTGTGGTTGATGCCGCCGACGTTCTTGAGCTCGCGGTAGAAGGGGTTGATCGCGGCACCGGGCACGCCGAAGGCCTGCGTGATTCCTTCGCGCTTGAGGATCTCAACTGCCGCGGCGGCGGCTGTCATACGGGGCATCTGGCACTCCTGCGATCAGGCTTTTTCCGGCATCCGGAAGTTCAGTTCTGCTATACGAAACAATCTAGGAGGCGAGTCCCGAGGCCGTCAAGGCGCGTCCGGACACCGGAAGCCACCAAAAGCCGCGTAAGGCCCCGTCGTTTGCACGAATCCCGGCGACCGGGCACCCGCCTCGTCGCGCGTCGTGGACGATGGAGTACGCACAGCGACGACCGGTCCGCCGGCAGGCGGCCGCGCAAGCGGAGGTGGGGCAGGTATGGCGGCCAGGGTGGGCGAGACGTTTCCGGTGCGCTGTCCGGCGTGCGGGCGCGAGAACACGTACGTGCCACCGGTCTTCCCGTGCGCCTGCGGCTCGCCGGTCACGCCGCCGCTCGACCCGGTGGCCGCTCCGGTCCCGCTGACGCACCGCAACTGGGACGACACGTGGGTCGCGGTGCGGTGCCCGTCGTGCGGGCGCGAGGACCACTGGCCGCAGCCGGAGGTGGGCTGCTCGTGCGGAACGGTGGTGCGGCTGGCGGTCCGGCCGCCGGGGAGCGAGGAGCAGGGCGCCGGCGCACCCGGCGGGGCTTCCGGGGCGGTTTCGGGGGCTGCCTCCGGGGCGGTTCACGGGCCGGCCGTCGGCGGCCCCTCGGGTGCGGCGTCCGGCCCGGCGTCCGGCCCGGCGTCCGGGGCGGCCTCCGGTGCCGGGGCCGGTGCGGCCTCCGGCTCCCCGTCCGGGACGGATTCCGCGGCGGAGGTGGCGGCGGCGCCGGGCGGGGCGGGCGCCTCCGGTACGGGCCCCGGTGCCGGCACGGACCCCGGCGGCGGTACGGGGCCGGGGCGGGGCGCGCCGACCGCCGCTGCCGCCGGTACCGGCCAGGACGCGCGTACGACGCCCCGGGGAGCCCCCGCACCCGACGGCCGGTCCGCCGGGACGCCCTCCGGCCCGGCGGGGGTGCCGGTCCCGCGGCCCGCCTTCCGCCCGCTGACCATCCGTACCGCCCGGGACGCCGTGTCGGCCGCCGCGCTCTACCTGCGCTGGCTCGGCTTCCGCGACGTGCGCCAGCCTGACGCCCGGCCCATCCCTTCCGAGGTGGTGGACCTGCGGGCCCCGGGGCTGGTCGCGCAGGTGGACCCGACCACCGCGCCGGCGGACCTGCGGGCGGTGGAGTGCGTGTGGCTGAACGGCCTGACCGCCTCCGCGACCAGTGCGTACTTCGCCCTGGCCGGCTACACGGAGGCGGCCCGGGCACGGGCCGACGAGCTGGGCATACCGCTGTTCGTCATGGACCTGACCGGGTCCCCGCAGCCGGTGAACGACCCGGCCGACGCACTCGTCGCGAAGGGAGCCTAGACCCGGGGGGTGCCGGGCCCGGCGCGCTGATGGGGCATGATCGACGGCACACGCCCGTCCTGCCGAGGAGACGTCTTGAGCCTGTACGACATCCCCCTGACCACCCTGTCCGACGAGCCCACCAGCCTGGCGCCGTACAAGGGCAAGGCCGTCCTGGTCGTGAACACGGCGTCCCAGTGCGGCCTCACCCCGCAGTACTCGGGCCTCGCGCGGCTCCAGTTCAAGTACGCCGAGAAGGGCTTCACCGTCATCGGCGTGCCGTGCAACCAGTTCGGCGGCCAGGAGCCGGGCACGGCCGAGGACATCCAGACCTTCTGCGCGGCCGGCTTCGGCGTGACCTTCCCGATGCTGGAGAAGAGCGAGGTCAACGGCGAGAACAGGCACCCGCTGTTCGTCGAGCTCGTCAAGACGCCGGACGCGGACGGCGAGGCCGGCGACGTCCAGTGGAACTTCGAGAAGTTCCTGATCTCACCTGACGGCCAGGTCGTGAACCGCTTCCGGCCGCGCACCGACCCCGAGTCGGACGAGGTCGTCACCGCCATCGAGGCGGTCCTGCCGGCCTGATCGGCGGCGCGGACCACCGCTCCCGCGGGGCCGCCGCTCCCGCGGACCGCCGCTCCCGCGGGGCAGCCGCTCCCGGGGGGCCGCCGCTCCCGTGGGGCCGCCGCTCGCGCGCGGCGGCCCCGCGGGGGAGCGGGCCTCAGTTGACCCCGCGGTCCAGCCCGGCCCAGTACGGCTCGCGCAGCTTGAACTTCTGGATCTTCCCGGTGGCCGTGCGCGGGATGACCTCGCGGAACTCCACCGAGGTCGGCGCCTTGTAACCGGCCATGCGCTGCTTGCAGTACGCGATGATCTCGGCCTCGTCAGCCGTCGCGCCCTCCGCGAGGACCACCAGGGCCTTGATCGTCTCGCCCCACTTCTCGTGCGGGACCCCGATGACGGCGACCTCCGCGACCGCAGGGTGGCTGAAGATCGTGTCCTCCACCTCGATCGACGACACGTTCTCGCCACCGGTGATGATCACGTCCTTCTTGCGGTCGGAGATCGTCAGGTGGCCGTCGGCCTCGTCCACCGTGCCACCGTCGCCGGTGTGGAACCAGCCGTCCCGGAGCGCCGCCGCGGTCTCCTCGGGCTTCTCCCAGTAGCCGTCCAGGACGACGTTCGAGCGCGCCAGGACCTCCCCCTCCTCGGACACCTTCAGCTTGACGCCGAGCGCCGGCAGACCCGCGCGGGACAGCTTGCGGGCCCGCTGCTCGGGCGGCAGGTCCGCGTCGCCCGGCCGGATCCGGTTGAAGGTGAGCAGCGGCGAGGTCTCCGTCAGGCCGTAGATCTGGGTGAACTCCCAGCCCAGCTCCTCGCCCACCCGCTGGATCGTCCGGCTCGGCGGCGGGGCTCCCGCGCAGACGATCCGCACCCGGTCGCGGCCGGGGATCTCGCCCTCCCAGGAGGCCGCGGCGTCGAGGACCGCGTTCCACACCGCGGGCGCGCCGCACATCAGGGTGACGCCGTGCTCGTCGACCCGGCGCAGGATCTCCGCGCCGTCGACCTTGCGCAGGACCACCTGCTTGACGCCGAGTCCGGCCATCACGTACGGCATGCCCCAGCCGTTGCAGTGGAACATCGGCAGCGTGTGCATGTAGACGTCGCGCTCCCACACGCGGGTGTGCAGGCCGAAGGTCAGGCCGTTGACCCAGATGTTGCGGTGCGTGAGCTGCACGCCCTTGGGGCGGGCGGTGGTGCCTGACGTGTAGTTGATCGTCGCGGTGGCGTCCTCGTCCGGGTGGGACCAGGGGCGCGGCTCGACACCGAACCGCATCAGCACGGTGTCGGTCTCGGCACCGAGCACGAACCGGTGCCGCACCGTGACGCCGGCCAGCGCCTCGTCCAGCTCCGGGTCCACGAGCAGGACCGACGCCCCGCTCTGCCGCACCACGTACTCGACCTCGTCCGGCTTGAGCCGGAAGTTCACGGGTACGCAGATCCGGCCGCTCATCGGCAGCGCGAACAGCAGCTCCAGCAGCCGCGCCGAATTGTGGCTGACCACCGCCACCCGCTCGCCCTCACCCACCCCGAGCGCGTCGAAGCCCGCCTGCCAGGCGCGGACGCGGTCGCCCAGCCGCCCGTACGTCGACTCCGGCACCGGCGGACCGGGCTGGTTCGGCTCGTCGATCACGCCGGGGCTGCCGGAGAACCCCAGCTCCGCCCGTTCGAGGAAGTCCGCGACCGTCATGGGAACCCGCACTGCTCACTCCTGCTGCTGTCTCGGTGGGACCCGTACGGACCCGCGGGCCGCCGGGTGGGGCGCCGCAGCCCCTCGTCGACGGTCGAGCGGCGGGCTCCGCCCCGCGAGGGGCCGGAGTGTCGATCGGCGGGCTGGGTGGATCATGGGCATCGTGCCCGCTGGGCGGGCCGGCACACCAGTGGCGCGTCAGCCGCTGATCGGACCGAAACGCAGGGAGCGCGCGGCGGCGGGAGTCATGACGGCGAGCAACCGCTCGCCCTCGGCGGCGATCTCCTCCTTCAGGGCCTTGGAGGCGCGGCCGAAGAGTTCCACCGTGAGGGTGGCGGTGCCGCCGGTCCCGCGGCCGTCCGCGGGGGCGGGCTCGGCCGGCTTTCCGGCCGGGCCCTTGGCCGTGTCCAGCCGCCACAGCCCGCCGAGCACGCCGTCGACGAGCAGCGTGCAGTACGCCTGGTTCCCCTGGAACGACCGGCCTTTGAGGTCGGCCGGGACGATCCGGGTGCGGTCCGCGTGGGAGAGCAGGAGGTTGTCGAACTCGGGGAGGAAGCGCGGGGGCGCGGGCACGTCCGGGTCGGGGCGCGGGGCGTCGGGGAGGTCGAAGAGCTCCGTACCGCGCTCGTCGCGGAGGACGACCAGCCGGGGCCGTAGCCGTTCGAAGGCCTCGCGCAGCCGGGTCAGGCCGGCCCAGGTCTGCATGTCCTGGACCGAGGCGGGGCCGAAGGCACCGAGGTAGCGGAGCACCGTACGGTCGAGCAGGGCGGCCCGGGCCGCCGGGTCGACGGGGTCGGGCAGGGCGGAGTCGTCGTCCCGGCCGAGCCAGGAGCGCAGCGTGGTGAGCCGTACCTGGCCCGGGCGGCCCCACAGGCCCCGGGGGGTGACCTGGACGAGCGGCAGCCGGCAGCGGGCGGCCACGGAGAGGGCCGGCGGGTCGGCGTCGGGCCAGTGGGTGAGCAGTTCGGTGCGGATCTCCTGCATGGTGCGGGGCTCGGCCTCGACGAAGGCCCGGCTGAGCTCGGTCAGGCGGTCGAGGTCGACGCCGTCGAGGCCCTTGCGGAAGTTGGTGAGCTCCCGGTCCCGGGCGGGCTGGACGAGGGGGCGCAGGGTGAGGGCGTCCTCGGCCGTGTGGGTGTGGATGGTGGAGCGCATCGTGACCATGCGGACCACCCGGCGCGACTCCATGAGGGCGGACAGGGACTCGGGCTCGAAGCCGCGCAGCCGGGACCAGAGCTGGAAGTACGGCGGCTTCACGTTCTGGGCCTGGAGGCCGAGCAGGTGGGCCACGGCGTCCTCGGGGGACGTCTCGGCACGTTCGAGGAGGAGCTGGCGGGCGAGGGTGGCCCGGCCGAGCGCACGGGTCGTAGCGTCCATACCGGCCACGCTAACCACCCTTGCGGTCGGTTCCTGTCCGCAATCGCCGAACCCGGCGCCCCCACCGCCCACCTTGCACCTTTTGCACCGTATATCCTGCACGATGTCCACCCCGGGCCCCCGACCCACCACCAACCCCCCTGGAACCCGCCCCCACCCGCGCTCCGACCACCCACCCACGCACCCACGCACCC